>NZ_JAGGLB010000007.1 GCF_017874215.1 Paenibacillus eucommiae | reverse complement strand
AAGCAGTGGGATCAGCGAGCTGAGATGGGCAGCAGGCAATGAAGGAACAGCATTCTTCGCAACCGGCGGAGAAGCAATTGTCGGCAATGAATTTACCGTTACTGCGAATGGTACTTATACCGTCTATGCAAGGGATAATGCCGGCAATGAAGCGGTCGAAACGATCACAATCAGCAACATTGTACGAAGTACATCTTCAGGTGACTCTACACCGCCGGACTCTCCTGAAGATTCCGATCCTCGTACAATCATATCGATTGGTCCTGGCGTCATCATTATAGAGGTGGCTCCACGAGATATCAAGGAGTTGCCGAAGGACAACGGTGGGAATAAAAAAGTTGTGAATCTGCCTGATGATGTGTGGGATGGAATTCCCAAGTTACTGGATGATGATCATCCAGTGATTCGTGTTATCATTGATGACCATCTGCCCGATGTGGAATTGCATCTACCAGGTAAACGGCTAGCAGAATTGTGGGATATTAATCCGAATGTCGAGTTCGACATGCAACTGAACGGATCCAGCTTTCAATTGAAAGTAAACGTACTGGATTTAGAACAACTGGCCACACGATTAGGTATTGCTGTTGACGAAATGAATGTGATTATTAAAATCTCTGCCTTAACTGGCGAGACTAAGGAAGATTTCATATTAGCTGCGGACGAGCAAGGGATGACATTGCTCAGCCAAGTGATTGAATTTCAATTGTTTGTATCAGGTGGCGATGAATGGGTTGAGATAACTGATTTTGGCGGCACGTATATGACCAAGTCGATCATGCTGGACGAACAATTCGCCAATCGAAATTACATGGCCGTCCTATACGATCCAGATGGCCGAACATTCACGTATGTACCAGCGATCATGGCTAGCCGAAGTAATGGTCAACAAGATTCAGTGATACAGATGCCGCACAATAGTATCTATGCGGTAGTGGAGACGGACCGGATCGAATTCGCTGACATGCAGGGACATTGGGCGGAGTCCGAGGTTGAGCAACTAGGATCCAAACGGTTTGTCAAAGGGATAACGATCAATGACTATGCACCGAATCGCAACATTACTCGTGCTGAATTTGCATCATTACTGGTGCGTGCACTAGGGATCAAGACTGATCGTACTGGTGCAGGAGATGTATTCAAGGATGTAGCTATCACTTCTTGGTATTCCACCGAAGTTGAAGCAGCCTTCAGGGCTGGATTAGTGAATGGGATCAGTTCAACACATTTTGCACCGGAGGCACAGATTACGCGGGAGCAAATCGCATTAATGCTCATGAATGCGCATGCACTCGTGAAAGAGGAATTCAATTCTATCGAGCAGATCCCAAATTCGCTCACTTTGTTTACTGATGCTTCGGAAGTGTCAGCTTGGGCTCGAGCTGCGATGTCGGAAGCTGTCGCTAGTAAACTCATTCAAGGTATGAGTACAGACCGGCTAGCGCCGACTGCATCGGCAACACGTGCACAAGCAGCTGTCATGTTGCACCGATTAATGGTTATGATCGAATTCTTGGATTGACAATGGCGTTGTGGCAGATGGAACCCAAATACCCTATGCTCCGCCATACAGAACCTATACTTGAATAATTTCGTGTTCACCACCTGCCCACATTTTGGCCACAAACTCTACCTACACATCATACTCACATGGATTTATCGAACTGATTTTTAAAGAATGTTGGATAAATAACCCACAAAGAGACTCATAAAACCTATAGAAACTTATTTGTCTCATGGGCGGCATGATGTAACCATCGCCAAAACCCTGATATCCAAATGTTTAAAGGCTCCCTCTGGGAGCCTTTTTCAATTTCTGAGAAAGTTTAAGTGCTATACAGTGCACTTAACGATGTTAAGAGGCGAAGGGCATTTTTAGGTTCTTGACATTAAATACAGTTGTATATAATATGAAAGTGTAATAACGTTTTTACAAAGTGTTTACAAGTGGAATTGAGGAATTATTTATGACGGTCAAACTGAAAGACATAGCCAAGCATCTGAATGTTTCGGTCTCTACGGTGTCCAGAGTTATTAATAATAGGGATCGTGTGGATGAGAAGACGAGGAAGCGGATTTTGGAAGCGCTCGAAGAATTCCAGTACCGTCCGAATGAAGTAGCCAGAAGCTTGAAAAGCAAGACCACGAAGGCAATTGGGCTGATTGTACCCGGCATTTCCAACTATTTCTTTGCCACGGTAATTAAAGGGGTCGAAGCTATTGCAAGACAGCACGGCTATCACTTGATTCTGTGCATGAGCGATGAGGATAAGGAGAGGGAGGGGGAATATACCGATTTTTTGCTGCAAAGGCAAATTTCTGGCTTGGTTGTGGCGATTGTCGGGAGAGAGGCTGGTTTTTTTCAAAAATATAAAAATCTGGGTATTCCTGTTGTGTTTATAGATAATTTACCGGATATTGATGATAATTTTGATTATGTTGTGATCGACAATGTAAAAGCAAGCAGGGAGCTGACCAACCATCTCATCCATATCGGACATCAGAAGATTGCCATGATTACTGGCTCTTTGCATGAAAGCGTATCCGACGAAAGGCTGGAGGGATGGAAAAAGGCGCTCACAGAAAATGGTATCCCCATCAATAAGAAATGGGTCGGCATCGGAGATTTTAAACAAGAAAGCGGTTATCGGATCATGCAGGGATTTTTGCAGCAAGCCGAGCTTCCCACTGCGATCGTGGCTGCCAACAACCTGCTGGCCTATGGTGCCATGCAAGCTATTATGGAAGCCGGACTTCGGATTCCGGAGGATATAGCCGTTGTTTGCTTTGACGCGATTGACTTTATAGGACTTATCAAGCCGCAGCTTACTTCAGTTATTCAGCCTGCTGAGGATATAGGAACCATAGCAGGGGAAATCATTTTAAGAAAAATGAATCAGACCAAAATGAAGGTTTTTGAGCGAATTATGCTTGAGCCGCAGCTGGAGATTAAAGAATCGTGCGGATACAGCAAACAAGCAGACAAAAAGTAAGGAGCCAGTTCACGTGGTTCTTACTTCGTATTTGCGAGAACGTTATTACAAAAAAAGTAGAGGTGGCGTAGCAATGAATGACAAGAAAAAAGCGGACCTAATCCTTATAAACGGATATATTCTTACTATTGACCCGAGCAGACGGATGATTGAAAATGGCGCCATTGCCATTGTTGATGGTAAAATTGCCGCAATTGGCAAAAATGCAGACGTGCTGAAGGAGTATGAAGGTGACCAGCATGATTGCCAAGGCGGGGTCGTACATCCTGGCTTGATTGATGCTCACGAGCATGCGGTATGGCATTTGGTCAGAGGCTGGGTGGCAGACACCTTTTCGGTTCGGGAAATATGGGAAAATTACGAAGATCCGCTGGTGCGCAATATTTCAAGCAATGACGAGCATTTAAGCATGCTGCTTGCTACTATGGAAATGGCTTTGAACGGCACTACCTTCTTCGGAGATACGGGCAGCTCCAGGCACATTGATGGAATGTTCAACGGAGGCAATATCGTGGGCATCAAAGGTTATACCGGTGCGGGAATTGGCGATAATTACATTCCGGAGCTTGCTATTATGCAGTTCTCGACTAATACTTGTCTGGATATTCTGGAAAAACAAATGCTTGATTACCCGCGTACGCGCAAAAGGCCAGTAGGTGCCCATGTTGGTTTAGCCGGGATGGAGCATTGCTCACCGGATCTAATTGTAGGCGCTAAGGATTTGGCCAGAAAATATGGCGTACAGATGCAAATTCATCTTGCTGTATATGAGGAAGAAGTTCAATACTTTGTGAAAGAATATGGGATGACTCCAATTAAATTATTTGACAGCTTGGGTGTGCTTGACGAAGGTACGGCACTTGTCCATGTTATCCATGCGCAGGAAGATGAGCTGCCGATCCTGGCCAGAACGAACCCTCGCATTATTCATTGCCCTGGAGCATCAGCCAAATATGGCTTGGGTGCGTTATCTGGATATTTTCCGGAAATGAGCGAAATGGGACTCGCAGTCTCCCTCGGTACAGACGCCGGTAATTGGAGCGATTCGCTGGATATGTTCTTACAAATGTATTTGGCCGCTGTTGGACATCGCGAATGCAAGCGCAAGGCTCCTATCTTTACGCGTGAAGACGTTCTCGTTATGGGGACGATCAACGGAGCTAAAGCTCTAGGCGTTGAAGATGAATGTGGAAGTCTGGAGGTTGGCAAGGCGGCTGATATTGTCATTCATGGCATTTTGCGCCCTGAGACATTACCTGCGTACGACAGGGTAAATAATTTGATCTACTCCAGTCATGGAAAAAGCGTGGATAGCGTTCTGGTAGACGGAGAGTTCGTAGTAAAGGGCGGCCGTATTACAAGAGTTAACATCGAAGAGATGGAGCCAATATTTAACGAACAGTCCCGATTATTAGCTGGCAGAATGAATTACAAGCTGCAAAGAACGTGGCCGCTGATTTAAAAATACAGGAAAGTCGTTCCAATCCTCAGAAGAGATTGTTGGAACGGCTTTTTTATAATATCCGAGATCAATAAGGAATGAAAGGGTGGGGAAATGTACTACGAATGGGTAAAGAAAATCAATTCCCTATTTGAAGCATCGGATCATGATAAACAAGTGATTGATAAGATAAATAAAATTATTAGTTTTTTAGATACTGACGAACAATTACGGATACATTCAGATTTGTCCGAAGTGTCTCTGAAAGGTATTTATACATACAGAAATGAAATAAATATTAATGATCATGCCAAAGAACATATCACTTGGTGGTATTTTCGACAGATGGTAGACACTATCCCACCAATGATACCGGATAAGATGTTGAATGAAATAATCGACGAGTATAGACGTGTTAAGTACATTGCTTTAGAAAGTATCATTCTTAACTTAATGAAAAATGAAAGGCTATCGCTGAAACAAGTGGATAGTCTGAAATCGGAATTTCATAGTAAGGCCTTTCATAAAGAAGCCATTTCTTTCAAGGCTAAAAATTTGATTCGCAGCAGGATTTTTTTGGATAAAGAATTTGTTGGAGAATTGCTTCAAGCTAAAGCGTATGACGTATTGGAATTTGCAATTGATAATCATATTTTAGCAGAGGAATCTTTTGTTTTATTTATGCATCCTAGTCAAGGTGAAGAAAATGGGAAAGTGAAAAAACGGCTATTCGATAAAATTCAAAAGCATATGGCTAAATAATAGAGGCTTCCAGTCCAACCTGCATCTAATGATAAAAGAAGCAAACACCGCGGCTGCTGCTTCTTTTTGTCGTAACAATGAAATTGAAACTTCTTCCGATAACAAACGTAAAGTTATAAAAATGGAATCAAATGGAAAGGGGGCAGCCATGTTGGGTAATTCAGGGATTGTTTCTGGATGGTTTGGACTTTTTGGAGTGTTGATTTATTTATTTGTTATTGTCATTGCTATTTATTGTTTAGTGCTTTTTATTAGATTGGCACATAGAGGAATTAAGGCGCTTGATATCTACATTGAAGAAAAAAAGAACCAAAATTACCGATGATGCACTGATGTATCTGTAAACAACCTAGTACTGTAATGGTGGGAATTTATTGGAGAAATAGGCCTTCCTCTCCATTGCGCTCCTCAAAGGAAGCTGTAAATAAAATCAAAATTTTCATTGTAATCACTATCCCCTTGCCTCAGGAAGCAACCTCTATTGGCAGTCCTTTTGAGTGTTAGCAGCAGCCCGCCTCTGCCGAAATGAGCGTGTACTCCACTTAGCGATGTTTTTCATCGCTAAAGTAGGTGTTCCAGGCCAATGCGTCACGTTAACGATGATTTTCATCTCTAAAAGAGGACAGAGGCCTCACTGGGCGCTTAATAGGGCATCTCCTTCTCAGTCGAACGCGCTCTTCATCCCCAGCGCCTGCGTCCGCTAGGAAATCTCCTTCTAAACAAGAGAAAATCTCTTGCTGGCTGTCCGTTTGAGCTTGGTGTTCGTGCGATTGTAGCTAAAGAGAGGGAGTGGCTGTGGGCGGAAGAGCGGTAGCGTCCGCCTTTAAAGATTTGATCCTACCTCCTCATGTATACCATTCAAGGGAACAAATCTTTAACAGCGGCTGGAGCCCACAGCCATTCCCTCCGCCATGCACTCACATCAAGAACACGCTCATCAAAGGACGCCGCAAGGCGTTTTGCTCATATTATAGTTCACCTCCATATGAGCATAGTCAAATCTCTTTTTTTCTACATATATTGTGGGATGGCAAGCTTGTAGAAGGGAAGTGAGAATAATGTATGATGCGTGCGCTTTGATCGGAATGCCAGTATGCGCTGTGTTGAGGGATGGTACTTATCGATATGGAGTGATCAGAGACATTCAAGGGGATCAGCTCATAATGGAGGGTTTTAAAGGGAAGAAGAAGCTATCAAAGAATCGCAAAAAAGCAAAGGCACAGGTTGCCGCATTAGGGGGCTTGGGCGGTATGCTCGGGCTGCTGGGTGGCGGTGGCTTGGGTGGTTTAGGTGGCTTGCTCGGAGGGGGAGGCCAGGGAGCATCACGTGGTGGAGATGGGCCGGGCGGTGCTTCAGGAAGCGGATTTCTAGGAAATATCGGTGGTTTTATGAGGATTGGAATGGGAATGCTCAGGTTTATTATGCCTCTACTAGGTAAATTTTCTATATAAATCAGATGAAATATGCGTCGTTTTACAGCTTTCCTGCTATAATATTATAGGGGAAGGTTGTTTTTTTTGCGTAAATTCTCCAGTTTTTCTGCTTATAAGCACAAATTTTTAGGTGAAACTATGCAAAACGTTGACTACCCTGTTCGGAAGCGATAATCTTATAATGTCTATTATGACAGTTATATATCGATACAACAGGGAGGATTTTATGAAGACACAGACAGATATATGTCAGGAAAGCGGATGCACCAAGGTGGCCTCATCTAGAGGATTATGCAGGAATCATTATGCAACTTGGTATTATAGACAAAAGAAGGTCGTTCAAAGCGGAGTGAAGAAAGAGTTATCGATGCAAATTCCACGAACGGTGTGCAGGATATCGGGCTGTGAGCAGCAGGAAATGAATAATTACCTGTGCAAAGATCACTATGAGCTTCTGCTTGGAAATAGCTTGGATTTCGAGGATCGATAGAGCATATAGATAGAAGTGTGGATACATGTTAATGGAGGAGCACATGCATGCTGGATTTTAAATTGGATATGAATGTGTTATCTACTCAAATGCAAACCAGATTTGACACCAAAGTATTGTACAGAGGCTGGAATTGCTATATAGAAGGTCTAGTGGATGAGATTAGGGTTGAAGAGCGCACGGTTTTGAAGTCTATTGTCTGGGAGAACGGCGCCAATAGTGTGCATATCGATCTTAAGCGGTTTTCTACCAGTTCTTGCACTTGTGCACGTGGGCCGTATTGCCGGCATTTGGCGGCGGTTTTATTTGAGGCGTGCGAAATGCTGGGGGAGAACCCCGAGCCGCTTTTGAATCCAACTCATTTAACTGCCTTAAGTGATGATCTAGAGTTCTCTCCCAATTCGGGGTTGACTGGCCTGGATATATACAAGAAATTAATCAAAAAAAGCTTTGATAAGCCAAAGGATACAGGGACAGCTGAGCAATGGCATTCGTATTTTGAAGATCAGTATAAGCAGCTTTTCCGCAGAGGGACCGACTGGGGTACTCTTTATAGTGAAGTGATGAACAAGCTTGGTCTAATAGCCGAAAGCTGGCCCCCTTTGATCCGTGGTATATATCTGGTCCACTTGCAGTTGTTTATGATGAAGCAGGCAGATGCCCATTATAGGGAAAGCATGCGCACCTATTATTACTATGATTATTCATTCTTTAAACCAGTATCTCAAAATTGTATGGAACAGCTTGATCAGGTTGTAAGTGAGATCGATCCTGTTAACGCTCAGCGCGAATTTCCGCAACAGCTTAAGGCTGTTGCTGATTTTTTGGCTGCTCAGGTTTTTCCAGAGCCAAGAACAACAGCCATAGACTGGAATTCAGCTTATCGGCTGCTCTGGTGGAATTTATTAAATCTGGAAGAATGGAAGCATAGTGAGCAAGTCAGGCTGCAGGCTTTTCTCGACGATACTGCTGATGTAGAGCAGGTCAGACGGGAGGCTGTTATCATGGCGATTGTTCATTTTGATATTATGGCGGGGCAGGATCAAATGGCTTTGGAGCGGATAGATAGGGATATTATGAATCCTGATTTGACGGGGTTATTTGCTTATTTACAGATCTTTAAGAATTTGGGGCAATGGGACAGGCTGGCTCTTTGGCTCAAATGGTTACTGCCTAATATGAAATTTAAGTCCTATGGACTTCATTCGGAATATTTTAAATTTTGGAAAATGTTATGTGCCAATAAAGATATGCAAGCAGAGTACGCGCAGTCCATTATCTATCTTCTCCCTGGCAGCTATTCTTACTATGCAGACCATCTTATCGAGAATGAAAGCTACAAGGAATGGGTAGATTTGTGCTTGCTGCTGGAGCTGTCACCGAATGAAGTCAACCCTGCTGAGCTCAAAATTGTAGAAGTGAACGACCGGAAGTATCTATTGCCCCTGTATCATCGTGCTGTAGAGCGGTATATTCAGGAGAAGAATAGAAATTCGTACAAGATGGCCGTCAGGCTGCTCAAAAAGCTGGCCGTGGCCTATAAAAAGCTGAAAGAGCCGGTTCGTTGGTCGCTTTACATCACAGAGCTGAGCAAGCAGCATTCGCGACTTCGCGCATTTCAGGAAGAGCTGCGGAAAGGGAAGCTAATCGTATGAGCGCTTTATCTACCATAACTTTACAGTCTACAAGGCTCCCTTCTGGGAGCTTTGGCATTTGGGCGACGACGGAGCAAGGTGAAGTTGTTTCCATCCATGAACTGAAAAAGCAGGGTTTTGCCTGGCATTGGAAATCTTTTTTCGGAACGATGCTGCTGGATATTACGGAAGTTGACGGTGGACAAGCCCTGATCTTGACTCCTTCAATGGCTTTGGATTACTTTTCTCAGCCTGCTTCTTTACTGCATGGAACACTGAATTGGAGTGCTGAATCCCTACTGCTAAAGGAATTGGCTGTCATTTATGCAGCAGCCCTTTCGGAGGGCTGGTTTGCTCCTTCTTTTACAGACTGGCAAAAAGGAACCGTAGGCTGGAAGCTAATGCTTCCCGGGGAAATGGCTCAGGCCTATGAAGCCCTGCTTATGCAGGCGGAGAATCAAGGGGCCGCTTATGCAAAGGAGTGGTTCGCTGAAATTATTGCCGAAATGACTGTGCAGCAGGAAGAGGTAATGTCAGCCTGGAATCAGCTTCTGGTAGAGCAGCCAGTGTTAGTACCGGGGCAAGAAAGCAGCATGGAGGAACGGCTATGGTGGGATGAAGAGGATTGGCTCATGGCGATCGGGTGGAAGACGGACGGAGTACCCTTCCGTACCTGTCTGCAGCTGGTGGAGCCGGAAGAGCAGGAGGAGTGGGGACTGCGGCTTATTTTGCAGGATAAACAAAATCCCAATCAGCTTGTTGAATTTGATTCGAATGATTCGCTGGCGCTGCGATCGGGAACTTTTCCGCAGCATTGGCGGGAGCATATCCAGGAGCGAATCAGCAAAGATCTGGACAAGTGCATCCGTGTCCTACCTTCGCTAGAAAGTGCGGGGCAGTCAGGCAGCATTCGCATGGAGCTGAGTGATGATGAAGCGTGGGAGTTTATGGATCAAGGAAGCTTGGGCCTACTACAGGCGGGGATTTCTGTGTTTCTGCCAACGTGGTGGGAAGAGCTGAAGCTGATGAGGCCGCAATTAAAGGCCAAAATCAAATCTGCAGTAGGCTCAGCCAGCGGTCGTACCTTGTTTGGTATGCAGCAGCTGATGGAATTCGATTGGAAGATTGCCATAGGCGATATGGATCTGACAGAGGAAGAGTTCATGCGGATGGCCGATGAAAAGAAGCGGCTTATGTACATTCGCGGCAAATGGATCCAGCTGGATCCGGCTTTTCTTGCGCAAATTCAAGCGGCTATGAAGCAATTTCAGCGCAAAAAGGGGCTCTCCTTCCGCGATGTGCTCGAAGCTCATTTGCTGGGTGAAGCTGGCACTCTTTCGGGCGGAACGGAAGCTGATACGCTTGGGCAAGATGCCCCGGATATTGCAGCAAGCCTGCGCATTCAGGTTGAGCTGAACGGCCATCTCCGAAGTATGATGAAGCAGCTTCAGCAAACGAGTGGAATTACGGTGGTTGATCCCCCGGAGCTGCTTCATGCCGAGCTGCGGAAATACCAGCTGGAAGGCGTCTCATGGCTGCTATACCTGCGCAAATTCGGCCTAGGAGGATGTCTGGCTGATGATATGGGCCTCGGCAAAACGATCCAGTTCATAGCGTACCTGCTGCATTCTCGGGGTGATGCGATTAAGGGGAAGGTTGCGGTTGATGCGAGTGCCAGTGCTTCTGCCAGGGCAAAGCAGTCTCCTGCGCTTCTTATTTGTCCAACCTCTGTTCTTGGCAATTGGCAAAAAGAACTGGAGCGTTTTGCTCCATCCCTAAAGCTGCACCTGCACTACGGTGCCCAGCGTGCCAGAGGGGAGCAGTTCGCTTTCGCTGAAGCTATCGGCGATGCGGACCTTGTCATGACCTCCTACAACCTCGCCCAAATTGATGAGGAAGAGCTATCTGCTGTCGAATGGGATGTGGTTTGCCTGGACGAGGCTCAGAACATCAAGAACGCTTATACGAAGCAAGCCTCAGCCATTCGTAAGCTGAATGCGGGTCAGCGCATCGCTTTAACGGGCACACCGATTGAGAATCGATTAACCGAGCTGTGGTCGATCTTTGATTTCATTAATCCTGGATATTTGGGAAGCCTGCGGCAATTCACCCATAACTTTGTCGGGGCCATCGAAAAGACCGGTGACGCCGAGTTGACCAGCCAGGTACAGAAGCTTATCAAGCCCTTTTTGCTGCGCAGGGTGAAGAAGGACCCAGCCATTCAGCTTGATCTGCCGGACAAGAACGAGGCCAAGGCCTATGTGCCTTTGACGGTGGAACAAGGAACTTTGTATGAGAATATCGTGCAGAGCCTGATGGAGCGGATTGATTCGCTCACCGGGATGGAGAAGAAGGGGCTGATTCTTGCCACTTTGACGAAGCTGAAGCAGCTCTGTGATCATCCTGCATTGTTTCTGAAGGAAACAGGCAGAATCTGTGAGAAGGAACGTTCCAACAAAATGTCACGGCTGCTGGAAATGATAGATGAGCTGCGCGCGGAAGGGGACAGCTGTCTGATTTTCACGCAGTTTGTGGAAATGGGGCATCTGCTGCAGGCGGCAATTACGGAAGAACGGAACGAGCCTGTGCAGTTTCTGCACGGAGGACTCACGAAAAACAAGAGGGATGAGCTGATCACACGCTTTCAGGACAGAACCTTGCCACAGGAAGAGCAGTGCAGTATTTTCATCCTTTCGCTAAAGGCAGGGGGAACGGGGCTGAACCTGACAGCGGCCAATCATGTTTTCCATTTTGATCGCTGGTGGAACCCTGCGGTGGAGAACCAGGCGACGGACCGGGCATTCCGCATCGGTCAAACCCGTGATGTCCAGGTGCATAAATTTATCAGCCTGGGCACACTTGAAGAGCGCATCGATGAGATGATCGAACGCAAGCAGGGGCTTAGTGAGCAAATTGTCGGCGGCGGCGAGGGCTGGGTAACCGAGATGTCGACTAGCGAGCTGCGGGAGCTTTTCGCCTTGCGCAAAGAATGGATCGATAAGTGAGGGTGAACAAGCCTATGGCACAGTTAAAGCAGGATCCGGAGCAGGCGCAAGGGCAAAGGAAAGAGCAGGAGCCAGAGCAAAGGAAAGAGCAAGAGCCAAAGCAAAGGAAAGAGCAGGAGCCAGGGAAACAGTCAGACAATAAGGCAGGCAATAAGGCAGGGAGTAAGCCAGAGAAAAAGGTAACCCCAAAGAAAAGCCGAAAAGAACTGGCGCAAATAGCCGCCGCCGAGGAGGCCCTGGCCGCACTGCCTCTTATGCAGCAAGGTATGACTCCGGCCTGGCAGCGCTTCTATGCAGCTGTGAAGACAGGGAGCAGCTCTGGTGGCTTATAAGCTTGGAGGCTGAAATAAGTGGGAAGTGGCGTACCCATATAAACACACAAAAAAAGGATACCCCAAAAGTCCAGAGACTTCGGGATATCCTTTCTTTTTGCTTTTTTTTTTTTGACTACTGCATGAAATTAATTAATAAATACGGCTTTCGTCAAGAAACGCTTCAACATGGTTGCTGATTGTGCGCGTGTGGCTTGCTGATTGGATCCGATTGTAGTATCGGTCATCCCATCAATAATTCCTGCGTGAATAGCGGCAGCAATTTCTTGTTGGGCCCAGACTATCCTATTAGAATCAGTGAACTTTCCTAGCAGCTCACTTTGCTGTGCAGCTGTAATGTCTGTATTCACACCAGCGTATTTTAATGCCCGTATGACCATTGCAGACAGCTCTTCGCGTGTTATTTGTGCGTTTGGACGGAAAGTACCGTCTTCGTATCCATCGATGATTTTAGCCTGCGCTGCAGTTGCAACTACGCTTGCATACCACGCGGAAGAATTAACATCGTTAAACGGATTTGCGGTACCAGTAGTGCCGTCAAGCCCTAAGGAACGAACTACCAAAGCGGCGAATTCCGCACGCGTGATATTGCGCTCTGGCTGGAATGTGGTATCAGTCACACCGTCGACTACTAGCTTGTTAGCCAGAAGTTGAACATCATTTTTAGACCAATGAGTTGTAATATCGTTAAAGCTTTTATCGAACTCAGCTACTGTGTAAATACTGTTTCCCTGACGCTTCAACGTAGCTACAGTTTTATCGTCTTTTGTCTCGAAGGTTGCAGGTACAAAGCTAAGCTTCTTTGTTGTTTCGTTAAATAGAAGGCCGGTTGTCTTCTTCGTATCAATCGTTTTGTTCACAGGAATCGTGCGGGAAATGTAAGCATTGTCTAAATTAACTGCAATCGTCTTCCCATCCTTGCCTACAGCTTCAACCTTGAAATCGACAGCAGCTGAAGCGGAAGTGCCGCCAAGTGCTTTGATAGCCTCCAAGATAGCTGTTTCCTGATCACCAGTAAGTTTTGTAATCGAAACCTTAATTTTCAGATCACTCACTTTAATATCCAGAGATGCAGCAAGAGCTTCCAAATCCAATGCAGACAGAGGAAGCATGTAACTACCATTCGCGGAACCCAGAGTTATCATGGCTTCTGGCTTGCTCTTCGCGTCCACTAGAGCGGATGCTGGTAATAGGGCGAAATCGCCTGCCAATTTCATCTGGATATGCGTGTTCTTGGCAAGAGCAGCCTTCAGGCCGTCGGCATTGACTTCACCGCTAGCCGGAACATCCAGCACGTCACCAGTTGCAGGTGGATATCCACCGCCACCGCCACAGCAGCCTCCTCCTGGATTAGGATTACTGGTGTTGGAGTTGTTTACCTGAAGCAATGATCCGGTGTCCGCCAGTTCATAGTAGGCTTTCAGGTAGACAGAATCATAAACGGCGGGAGTAACCGATACGTTGAAAGTGAAATAAGTAACACCTGTTACAGAGTCGACTCTGTCATAGACTGCTTTGTATACTGAATCCACAAGCGATAAACCATCAGGTTTAAAAATTCGCAGATTCATATTTTTACCACTGTGATACACATCGCTGTACACCGTAGCCGTGACTTTGCCATTCACTTTATCGTAGGAATAGGATGAGAAGTGGACCGCGGCAAAAGCAAGAATAGGCGTTAAGGCAGAAAACAGCAAGAGTACGGCCGTAATTTGCGCCGTCTTTTTTAAAAGTGTCTTTCTTAGCATGCTGGGAGTACTCCTTTTTAAAAGAAATTGATAAAACTATTAACGCTTTTTGGATATAATATAAAAAACAGTTTTCACCTCCTAAAATTAGTTTGTAAAATACAATCCTATCATAAATATATAATAAATGGAAATTTTGATATAGAAATAGCCCATCCACAAAACAGTTCCATGGGAGTAATAGAAAAGGCATAGAACTATTTGGTTGTTAGGCTCGTATATAGTATTCGTTGATAGAATTACATTTGGGTCCGTATTATGGAGAGATTCGATAGTGAGCTGGATAGCTGCAGGTTACAGGCATTCATCCCAAATGCACAGAGTTTTAATATACTTAAACTAATGTACGATATTTGAAACACCCAGTACTATAGTTATCTATAGTTGCTTCTTGTTCGAGAGGATACACAAAAGGAGCCGATACCAGGTATCAGCTCCTCACCATTTATTTTATAGGTTCACTGCCCAACAATAATTCGATCTGCTGCTGCTCACCAGGATCTGCCGCTAGAAGTTTATCGTACAGCGCCTGATCAGGTGCATTTTGCTTGCTGCCTGCCGCATAATACCATCTAGCCACGTTTCGATTGAATTGGGCTAATTCTGGATTAGACGGATCACTTAATTTGTCTGCCTGCACAAAAGGCTGCAAAAAGCTGGAAGCGGCGGCATAATCACCATAGGCATATTTAATCTGGGCAAGGCTCAATGCTGTATTGGCGGAAATATCGAATGCTTCTCCTTGTCCTTGCTCTTTCGGCAAGTTCTCCAATATCTTCTTTTTGGCAAGAATAGAGTCATAGACCTCAAGAGATTTATTCCAATGCTGTTCTCGAGCGTTGTCATCTTTCTCCTGTAATGCTTTACTCCCTAAATCAAAGCTTAAATTAATGCTTTCTTCATAAAGCGAAATGATCCAAGGGAAATTTACCAACTCTTTATTAACTAGATCAGATGCTTCAGATAGTTGATTTTTCAGCTTGTAAGCAGTGATCTGCTGGTAGAGTACTCTGCGATTGAATTTTTCCTTCTTCGCTACATCGGTCAGAAGCTTCTGGGCTTCATCGAAGTAAACATCGTCCTTGGTTTGATTATAAACCTGAAAGAGCAGGCCAATCTTGCCCGGGAAAAATTCTGTCGGCATCAAATAGTCAGGATGGTTCGGATGAAGTTCTAACGCCTTGTTCAGCGGAGTCGTGATTTCATTGTAGTCCTTGCTTTTTTGAATCACATCTAGTGTCTCCATAAAGGAACTGTTGGCGCTGAGCAGTCTAATTGAAATGAAAAATATCGTAATCGACAATGCAAAAAGCAGAGCAGGATACCCTTTATTGATGAGCGGACGATTCCAGTTCCATCTAAAAGGAGCGTTCCCCGAATTGGCAACCATAGCCCCAAGGCAAAGGAAAAGAATAATGCCCAAGTACACAAAGCTCAAATCAAAGTCGATGATACTATGAACTAGCAATGAAATAGCTATGATGAAAAAGAGAAAATGAGAATCTGTCGAGTCCTTCGTCCCCGATTTATTACGGATGTGGGAGCGAATGAAAAGAAAAAATACTAGACCAAGAAACGCAAGGAAAATGAGTAGCCCCACAAGCCCAACCTCAACCAAATATTGCAGGAAAAAGTTATGAGCCTGACGACTGATGTAAGGGTTGTTTTGGTATTTTTCAAAAAGCTCAGACCATGCACCGCCCCCGGCCCCGATTATCGGATAATCCTTAAACACCTTGACCGCATCTTTGTAAAAGGTTCCTCTTTCCAGAACACTGTGCTGGGCAAAGTTAATGTTTTCTATCCTAGTTTTAATGTTTTCCGGAAGCAGCTTGGATGCGCCAGTATCGGCGAAGAGCAGGATTGCTCCTACAATTCCGAGTATGATAGCCGCGAAAGGCACTACAAAATTCGTCAATTTACGGCCATCAAATCGCTCAAGCTTGCTTTCCAAATAAGGTGCGGCAAATTTCTGAATTAGAATGCTAATTCCAGCTACAACCAGAGATACTAGGATAAGCACCAGCCAGTTTGAACCAGCCACGGATGCTGAGAACTGGGTGTGCAATTGGATGCCTGCATCTGTTAGCTTTTGCAAGATCAGGAATGAGGCTATGAAAGCTACAGCCATATGTACCAAATACAGAATTTGTCTGTTTAATTTTTGGAAGAACAAGATGATTAACAAGATAACCGGGATCACTACAATAGCTCCGCGGGAAAGCGTAAGAAAGAATGAAATAATAATCGGCACTAGCATGAAGGCATTTAGGCCGACAATGTACCATTTGCGTGATTTAGCGATGATAAATAGTGAGGCAAACAATAGTGCAATTAAATAGGCCGCATAAGAGTTTGCGTATTGAAACACAGCGGTAAGCCGGAGACCATTAGAGTCTGTCATCACAGCATCGCGATAAACCCCGTTTTCCAATTCCACAAACCAGGAAACAAGGCTGCCTGCCAGCTTGCCATTGCCAATCCAATTCAGCATGCCGAACAGAACAATCACATAACCAGAAGTTAAAAGCGCGGCTGAGAGGATAGAATTCCCCTGCTTATTTTTGGCTAAATAAATGCCCACTATGAAAAAACAAGCGTACATGATTTGTATGTATACCATATTCATCGCATAATAATGCGAAACCGCCGTTATTAATGATATAATATACGAAATAGGCAGCAGCCAAACAATAACAGTTAAAGCATCCCGCTGTGTCTGCCACTTCCACACGTAGAAAAAGAAGACAGCTACCAGCAGTAAAATAATAGACGACCATATGAACGAGGAATAAACCGACCTTTCAAAGGAGTACGAGTTTCCATTAAACAGCGCTCTCTTAAAGGGCGACCAAAACAAAAACATAACCACGAAGCTTATAAGCAACCAATAGATCAGCGAACTCTTCTCTGCCAAAGCCGAAGCATCCAATTTTTCTTTTTTTACCATGTGAACATTTCCCTTCCTTTCGGAATTACGACAATATCTTACCATATTCGAGGTGTGATTCCAATTCATTAATTTGGAAGATATGGAAGATGGTTGCTGGGGTGGTGTTTGTGAGGTAAGTTTGGTAGAATACATCCGTACACTAAAAATCAACTTTCATATATATGTGGTGAATATAGGTGATGATTTACAAAGGAGTTTGCATTCAGAGATGAGCTCAATCATGAGTTATGGCAAGGATTTTCTCAAAAATCAACGATTTATGTGGGAATTATCTAAAAATGATTTTAAAAAAAGATATCTGGGTTCTTACTTAGGGATCACTTGGGCGTTTGTACAGCCAACGGTAACCATTTTAATTTTTTGGTTTGTTTTTCAGGTTGGATTTAAATCGACACCAGTTGACAATGTTCCCTTTATACTTTGGTTAGCCGCGGCGATGATTCCATGGAATTTTTTCGCTGAGTGCGTACAATCCTCTTCTAATTCTATTGTTGAATATAGCTATTTGGTAAAAAAAATGGTGTTTAGAGTAAGTATTTTACCGATTGTTAAAATATACTCAGCGTTTTTCGTTCATTTCTTCTTTATTATATTTCTTTTTATTATGTTCATGATTTATGGCTATCGACCGTCTATTTATTACTTACAGCTTCCTTATTATCTTGGTTGCATGATTGTGTTAGTATTAGGACTTTCTTGGCTTACAGCCTCTCTATCTGTTTTTCTTAAGGATGTTGGGCAAATTGTAGCTATGCTCGTTCAGTTTGGGTTCTGGTTAACACCTATATTTTATTCCTTGCAAATAGTTCCTGAACGGTTCGCATTTTTTCTTAAGCTAAACCCGATGTTTTATATAGTAGAAGGGTATAGAGAAACGTTTATTTATAATAAATGGTTTTGGGAGCACCCTAGCTTAACGCTTAATTTTTGGATAGTAACTTTGTTGATACTTGCAATAGGCATGTTTCTCTTTAAAAAACTTAAGCCGCATTTTGCAGATGTATTGTAAGGAGAGTAAAGATGACATCGGATATTGCCATTCATTTAGATCATATTAGCAAAGTGTACAAACTATATGACAAACCTGCCGATCGGTTAAAAGAGTCCCTGCATCTGCTTGGGAAAAAATTTCACAAGGAGTTCCATGCTGTTAGGGATATTTCTTTTCAAGTGAACAAAGGTGAAACGCTTGGTATTCTTGGTAAGAATGGTTCAGGTAAATCTACCTTACTCAAAATGATCACAGGTGTACTAACTCCGTCTGCAGGGAAAATTACGGTTAATGGCAAAATATCAGCGTTGTTGGAACTGGGAGCGGGCTTTAATGTTGATTACACAGGCCTTGAAAATATATATTTGAACGGCACTATTATGGGGTACTCCAAAGAGGAAATGAATCAGAAGCTGGACGATATTTTGTCATTTGCAGATATTGGTGATTTTATCCATCAGCCTGTGAAGATATATTCTAGTGGTATGTTTGCAAGGCTGGCGTTTGCAGTTGCTATTAATGTTGATCCTGACATTCTCATAGTTGATGAAGCTCTTGCAGTAGGAGATGTGGCTTTCCAAGCGAAATGCTATAAGAAATTTAATGAATTTAGAGAAGAGGGAAAAACTATACTCTTTGTATCACATTCCCTGGATACCATAATTCAGTATTGCACTCGAGCAATTTTAATAAATAAAGGTAATTTTATTGCCGATGGATCACCTAAACAAATTGTTGATGAATATAAAAAATTACTTGTGAAGATGGATGGAACAATCAAGCCAACGACTACTGGTAACACCATACATGCACAAAATGCACTATGGAAATCTTCATATAAATTAAATATAGACCCGACTTTATATGGTGATCGCCGTGCTGAAATTATAGATTTTGGTATATTTGATGCTAAGGATTGTATTACAGAGAAC
The DNA here is from genome assembly GCF_017874215.1 of Paenibacillus eucommiae. Classification (GTDB taxonomy): domain Bacteria; phylum Bacillota; class Bacilli; order Paenibacillales; family NBRC-103111; genus Paenibacillus_AI; species Paenibacillus_AI eucommiae. Next base: position 275,251 of record NZ_JAGGLB010000007.1, on the reverse strand, counting down.
GTACTAAGTGATGAACTTATTTCGATTAAAATGAGAGTCAAATTTAACATTCCAATTAGTAATCCTATATTCGCTTTCACTATTAAGGATTTAAAAGGACTTGAATTAGCAGGCACCAATACGTTATATGAACAGTATGAACCAGCAGAGTATGGAGTAAATCAAGAGATTATTATAAGTTTCACACAAAGAATTCCATTCCACAATGGAAATTATACGTTATCTTTAGGTTGTACGGGGTATGAGCAAGATGAGTTCGTAGTATATCATAGGTTGTATGACATCATTATTTTTCAATGCTTAAACTCCAAACAATCTGTTGGATACTATGATTTAAGCTCAAATGTGCTTATTGAGAGTGAGAAGGGTGAATGATAAGACGTGGAACAGCAAAATATACCTTTGAATCTTGATTACTATTCAGGTACTGATCTATACAGTGATGGAGAAGTTGAGGATGTTTTATTAAACATTGTACAAAATAAACAATCTATCAATGAAGTGTTGAACCTTCCACAGAGTGAGTGGGCACTCCTTTACCATCTCTCTCCGATTAGAAGGAATTTATTGGAGTGGTACCCTTTTGATAAATCTGCAAGTTTATTAGAAATTGGCGCCGGGTGTGGTGCGCTGACAGGTTTGTTTTGTGAGAAAGTCAAGCATGTTACAGCAGTAGAGCTTTCTCTTAAACGATCACAAATCATCTCAAATCGCTGCTGTAGTCACGATAATCTTGAGATTATGGTTGGTAACCTTAATGATATGGTCATTGATAAAACATTTGACTATATTTCTCTAATTGGTGTTCTGGAGTACGCGAAGCATTTCAGCGAAAGCAGCAGTCCTTACGAAAATTTTCTTAAGAATATTAAAAAATTTCTAAAGCCGGGTGGTAAGCTGATCATCGCCATCGAAAATAAATTTGGAATTAAATATTGGTCGGGTGCAGCAGAAGATCACTCTGGAAAGATATTTGAAAGCATTGAAAATTACCCTGCAGCCTCTAAGGCTGAAACCTTTGGAAAGACTGAGCTCATCGATTTGCTGAAAAAAACGGAGTTTGGTGAGTTGAGATTTTATTATCCAATGCCCGATTATAAGATGCCTTCCGCAATCTATTCGGATGATTATTTACCCCATCGTGGACAGCTTCAAAGCATGTCACCCAATTATGATAGAGAGAGATATTCCTTGTTTAATGAAAAATTAGCCTTGGATACTCTTATAAAAAATAAGCAATTTGATTTTTTTGCAAATTCTTTTCTCGTAATTTGCGAGGGCTAGGAGAGTAAGGATCATGAATGTGCTTTTTGCTAAATATAATAGGGAGAGGCTGCCGCAATATCAAATTGAAACGGCAATTATCTCATCCGATAATGGACTAATAGCTCGTAAAAAGGCGCTAACACCGGTCTCAATCGCTCACATTAATCAGATATATATAAACTATAGTCTTCTTAGAGAAACTTACCCTACGCTGAATCTGTCGGAAGCAAAGCTTGAGGGGGATAGTCTCTTTTTATCTTATATTACTGGAAGTTATTATGATAATCTGGTAATAGAAAGTATTATAAATGAGGATCGCACATCTTTGCATGCATTACTGGATCTTTTTGTAGCATTTCTTGACCGTTTATCTGTTAAGAAGGACATCTTCATTTCAGATGAAGCATTTGAAAAGGTTTTTGCCACATCCCTTTCACTGCAAGAAACCAAGGTACTTAACATTGCAAACATCGATTTAACCTTTGATAACCTGGTTTATGACGCTGACCATAGCATTGTAGTCATTGACTATGAATGGGTGTTTGAGTTTGCTATTCCTGCTGAATTTATTTTATTTAGAAGTATCAATGAGCTTAATGCAAAATACTATGATTATTTGAATGGTGAATTTTCTATTGAATTCATATTCGAATATGTTGGAATTACAAAAGAAAAAGTTGAATTGTATAACAATCTTGAGCAAGGCTTTCAAAAATATGTATTTGGAGAAGAAAGAGAATATCAAATTGCAAATAAATATCTCAAAAAATCTACTAGCTTCGTAGATATGCAGGTTCAAACTAGACAAATGAGTGAAGCTATTGAGTTTTTGAAAATTGATAATAGCAAGTTGCAAGCGCAGGTTATAGAAATAAATGCCGCTTTTCAAGAGCTGCAAATGGAAAATAAAGATTTGTCTAGTGAAACCAAAAAGGTAAACGCCAAATTGCAAGAAGAAGTGCAAAATCATAAAGCACATATCGAAACATTATTGGATCAGGAAAGAAAGCTGCAGCGAATTGAAGGATCCGGTGGATACAGGTTTTTGTTGAAGTACTACAAACTAAGAGATTCTGTAATACCCGTTAACTCAAGAAGAAGATTGTTTCTTAAATTGTTAGTTATGCTTGTTAGAAAGCCAAAGCAATTTACTCAAAGGCTTCGAGTAGAAAATTTTAAAAAGTTTTTTAAGTATCTAAAAACAGACAGCAGCTCTTTATTGGGAGATCGTGTAGAAAGTTACTTACAAAAGTTTGATAACTCCCAAGAACGTAAAATCGAATTAGCCATTGTAGAAGATTATAGTGAAAAACTGATATTTAAAAATGTCGAAAACCCACTCGTTTCTGTAATCATTCCTGCTTATAATCAGTGGGCATATACTTACTCTTGTTTAAAGTCTATCTTGAAACATACGACAGATACTCCTTATGAGATCATTATCGCTGATGACATGTCAACTGACGAAACCGGAAATATAGCGAAATATGTAGAAAATATTCGAGTTATAAGAGATGGGAGCAACAGAGGGTTTCTATTAAATTGTAACAATGCAGCCCAGTATGCCAAGGGTAAATATGTATTGTTTTTAAATAATGATACAAATGTTCAAGAAAACTGGTTGAAATATTTGGTGGATTTAGTCGAAAATGATGTTACAATTGGCATGGTAGGTTCTAAATTGGTATATCCTGATGGAAAACTGCAGGAAGCAGGCGGAATCATTTGGAATGATGCCAGTGGATGGAATTATGGTAGGTTAGATGACCCTAATAAACCTGAGTACAACTATGTGAAGGAAGTAGACTATATTTCTGGCGCGGCTATTATGATTAGAACAGATTTATGGAATGAAATAGGTGGGTTTGATGAGAGATATGTTCCAGCTTATTATGAGGACTCAGATCTGGCCTTTGAAGTTCGTAAGCATGGCTATAAGGTAGTTCTTCAACCTAAATCAGTGGTTGTTCATTTTGAAGGTGTTTCTCATGGGACTGATACAGGTTCTGGGATTAAGAGCTATCAAGTTAATAATAGAGCAAAGTTTATTGAAAAGTGGTCTAATATACTGGAACATGAGCATTTTGAGAATGCGGTTAATGTTTTTTCAGCAAGAGATAGAAGCAAAGATAAGAAAACTATTTTATTTATAGATCATTATGTCCCACATTATGATAAGGATGCAGGTAGCCGAACAACATTCCTTTATTTAAAATTGTTTATCGAAATGGGACTGAATGTAAAGTTTTTAGGAGATAATTTTTTCAAGCATGAACCGTATACATCGGAGCTTGAACAATTTGGCGTTGAAGTTCTTTACGGAAAGTATTATAGGGATAACTATGAAAAATGGATGAAAAATAATGCTGATAAAATACATTATGTTTACTTAAATCGACCTCATATTTCTATCAAGTATATTGATTTTTTAAAGAAGCACACAAAAGCGAAGATCATTTATTACGGTCATGACTTACACTATGTTCGTGAGAAAAAACGTTATGAACTAGAAGGAAAAATTGAATATCTGAAATCCTCGGATCATTGGAAAAATATCGAATTTGATTTGTTTAGCAAATCAGATAAAATAATTACTTTGAGTGAAGCTGAAGAGAAATTGATTTCACTTAACTTTCCAAATAAAAAAGTGAATGTATTTCCTGTGTTCTATTTTGATAAGGTAGAAATGCTTTCATATATATCTGGACAACGAGAAGGTCTTCTATTTGTAGGAGGATTTTCACATTCACCAAATGTTGATGGTATAAAGTGGTTCTGTTCGAGGGTTTTTCCTTTAGTGATAAAGCAGATCCCGAGTATCAAGCTTTCTGTTGTCGGGTCTAATCCACCGCAAGAAATACTTAATCTGCAGTCCTCATCTATAGACATTAAGGGGTTTGTAAGTGATGACGTTCTCAATGAGCTATACTCTAAATCCAAAGTTATTATTGTCCCATTAAGATATGGAGCGGGAGTAAAAGGTAAAACAATTGAAGCTATGTTTCATCAAGTTCCCATAGTATCTACGTCATTTGGAACGGAAGGTCTGACCAATATTGAATCAATAATTCCATCTGTAGATGATCCGGTCGAGTTTGCACAAAACATTATTGACATGTATTCTAACACTCTATTATTAGAAGAAGTACAAAGGAAATATTATGACTATATTAACAAATATTTTACTAAAAAGAGTGCCAAAGAGATCATGGGAAATATATTGGAGGGATAAATATGACTGTTTTAATAACAGGAATCTGTGGAATGGTAGGATCCCACATGTGCGATTATTTTTATGAAACAAATGTTCATGTTGTCGGTACATATTATAAACCAACAACCAATATTAAAGAAATCAAAAATAAAGCTGACTTACACGAATGTGATGTGCGTTACTATTTACAACTATATAATATTATATCTAAATATAAACCCAACAGAATATTCCATCTTGCTGCCCAAAGTTATCCAACTGTTTCATGGGAACGTCCTCAAGAAACTATAGAGACTAATGTGAATGGAACAATAAATGTATTTGAGGCAGTAAAGCAAGTTAAAAAATATGATTCAAATTATGATCCAGTAATAGTAGTGGCTTGCTCAAGTGCGGAATATGGAAATTCTCTAACTCCAGAGAATGTTCCCATTAAGGAAGAAGCAGCATTGATGCCTCTTCATCCTTATGGCGTAAGCAAGGTTGCACAAGATCTTTTGGCATATCAATACTATCAAAGTGATGGGCTGAAATCTATTAGGGCAAGAATATTTAATACAACGGGTCCACGAAAAACTAATGATGCTTCTTCAGATTTTTGTCAAAGAGCGGTTGAAATTGAAAGAGGCTTAACAACTAATTTTAGAGTTGGCAATATTGAAACTAAACGAGCTATAACAGATGTTAGGGATCTTGTTAAGGCATTAGTTCTTCTTTCTAAGAAAGGGAAGCATGGAGAAGTTTATAATATAAGCGGAGCCAAAGTTTATCAGATAAGAGAAGTGTTGCAGATTATTAAGGATATAATAGATATAGATTTTCAACTTGAGGTAGATTCTAGATTGCTTAGACCAACAGATGAACCGATTATATTTGGTGACTCCACTAAGCTCATAAAGGAAACAGGCTGGAAGCAAGAATATACATTAAAACAAACTCTAACTGATATGATAACTTATTGGAGAGATAATAATGATTATTAGATCAATAAGACCCTTTAAGAAAAGAACTTGCCGATGGGGAACAGATCAGATATTTCTCATTATTGGAATGTGATAATAATTGTATTTTGTTTCATGCGGCTGATCCGAGTGAAGCTTATGTTTCAAATCAGAGACAAATATTGAATCGTACTGATTTAAATATTGAAAGGAATCTATAAATGATTATACGCTCAAAAGCACCATTAAGGTTAGGACTTGCTGGCGGAGGGACTGATGTATCTCCTTATTGTGATGAATTTGGGGGTTATGTTCTAAATGCCACATTAGACATGTATGCCTATTGCACGATTGAAACGACAAATGTTCATACGGTTTCATTCTTCGCCGCTGATCGAGATGAGTATTTTGAATCAAAGGCTTGTGAGCAACTGGTGTTAGATGGTCATCTGGATCTTCATAAAGGCATTTATAACAGAATTGTTCGAGAGTTTAATCATTTCACACCACTATCATTAAAGATAACAACTTATTCCGATGCCCCAGCAGGCTCAGGATTGGGATCATCATCAACTATGGTTGTAGCTATTATACAAGCGTATGTTGAATGGTTGAATCTGCCGCTTGGAGAGTATGATATTGCACATCTTGCTTATGAAATTGAACGAGTAGATGTGGGGTTGAACGGGGGGCGTCAGGATCAGTATGCTGCTACTTTTGGGGGCTTCAATTTTATTGAATTTTACTCAGAAGATCGAGTTATTGTAAATCCATTGAGAATTAAAAGCTGGGTCGTAAATGAGCTTGAAAATTCCATTGTACTTTACTACACAGGTGCTTCCAGAGAATCTGCTAACATCATTAATGAACAAGTGAAAAATGCGGAAAATAAAAACGAAAAGTCTTTGCAGGCGATGCACGAATTAAAAGCAGATGCTTTAATTATGAAAGAGGCTATTTTAAAAGGTGAATTGCAAAAATTTGCAGAATTCTTGGGTAAGTCGTGGGAAGCTAAAAAAAGAATGGCCAGTTCCATTTCAAATCATGACATTGACCATATATATGATATTGCGATGGAAGCAGGGGCTTATGCTGGCAAGGTATCAGGAGCCGGTGGTGGGGGATTTATGATCTTTATGGTTGATCCCGTCCGAAGGTTACAATTAATTAAAGAACTAAAGAGGCTGCCTGGTGAAGTTATTAATTTCCATTTCACTTCAGTCGGTGCTGAAGGTTGGAAAGCGTAGCTTTAGCATTATAATCAACAAACGTCGTTGCATTTGAGCGGCATTATATGTGTGAGACAAAAGATAGTATTCCGGGAAGGGTTGTTTTTAACATGGAGGCCATTGTTCTAGCTGGTGGAAAAGGCACGAGATTACAAACCGTTATTTCTGATGTTCCCAAGCCTATGGCGCTCATTAAAGGCAAGCCATTTCTTTGTTATATTTTAGATGAACTAAGTCATCAGGGATTTTCTAAAGTGATTATATCTGTAGGGTATAAAAAAGAATTAATTATTGATTATTTTGGCGAAGATTATCGGAATTTGAAGATACAGTATGCTGAGGAATTTGAACCATTAGGGACAGGCGGGGCCATTAAAAAAGCTCTGGAGCTCACGTCAGAAGCTAACTTATTTGTATTGAATGGCGATACTTATTTTGATGTTGATTATAAATCATTAATGAAACAGCAAATTGAATCAAAAGCTGATTTAACAATTGTTTTGAAGGAAATGAAAAATATCGATAGATATGGTACTGTAGTGACAGAAGGAAGTCGTGTGGTAAAATTTAATGAAAAACAACCAGCGGCTACGGGTAAAATAAATGGCGGTATATACTTATTAAAGCGTTACATTTTTAAGCAATTGGATCTGCCAGAAAAATTTTCGTTCGAATCCGATTTTATGCAAGTATATTATGATAAACTTGAGTTTTTTGGTTATATATCTGACGGATATTTTATTGATATAGGAATCCCTGAGGATTACTATAAAGCACAAAAAGAATTGAAGTGATACAATGAAGAAGAATAAAGCGCTGTTTTTGGATCGTGATGGGGTAATTAATGTCGAGAAGAATTATGTTCATAAAATTGAGGCTTTTGAATTTGTTGAGGGTATATTTGAGTTGACGAAATATTTTCAAGATATGGGGTATTTATTAATAGTAATTACTAACCAAGCTGGTATTGCAAAAGGTTTTTATTCAGAAAAAGATCTAAGTATTTTAACAATTTGGATGATTGAAGAATTTAATAAACGAGACATCACTATTTCTGGTGTATATTATTGTCCTTTTCATCCGGAAGGTTTGGGAGAATACAAGAAACAGTCAAACTGTAGGAAACCCGAGCCAGGGATGATTCTCCAGGCAGCACAAGATTTTAAAATTGATTTATCTGAGTCTTTGTTAATTGGGGATAAAGAAAGTGATATCGAGGCAGGATTCAGAGCTGGAATAAAGAACAATTTTCTATTTAATAACTTTTCTTCAAGAACGGATTCAATTTTTAAAATAACCCATTTAAAAGATTTGATTAAAGTTGTTTCTAGGAGCCCGACATGAATAAAAAAGTAGGCATTAATAAACTTTTTTTTGTTTTAATAGTTGTATTAGCCGTTTTATTTCAAGCTGTTCCTTTTAAAAATATATTATTTGATGTATATAAATGGCATGTTATTCAACCTGAAACATATCAAGGGGGGCTTTTCCTATTTATAATATTTTTTACCCTTGTATTAGTTTCATTGAAATTTAATGGTAGAGTTTTTAATTTTGTTTTAACTGCAGTAGTTGTACTTTACTTAAGAATCTATCAAGTGTTAGAAATTGCTTTATATGCTTATATATATTTTGAAATTATCGTTTCCATTGGAAGAAGCTTCTTGAATTATAAACCAAATAATGCGAAACGATATCTTGCCTCATTTTTAGTTGGACATATCATTTGGTTAGTTTTTGCGTTAGTAATTTCTTTACTTGGATACGGCCGTTTTGAGCATTTAAGGTTCTTAACCGTAATCCTTGGTCTGTTAAGTTTAATGCGTGGTTTTCACAAACCTATGATTGTTCATTTTTATAATTTAATAGAAAATAAAATTTCTATGTTTGGAAAAATCAGCATATCTTTTCTTACTATATTAATATTAATGCAATTTAATAAATCAAACAGTGCTTTTGATTATGATTCTTTATGGTATGGGCTACGACCTGAATATGTTTTAGTTGGTTCCCACTCCTTCTTTGATAACCTAGGAATGGTTAGCTTTGTTTATTATTATCCTAAATTGGTTGAATTGTTTTTTTTGCCATTAAGTAACCTTGGAGACTATAGTTTTATTTATGCTGGAAATATAATAACTTATATTCTATTAGTTGTTTTAATTATTTCTTTTTTGATAATATCAAATATAAATGTTAATAATGCAATTTTTTATGCTTGTGTAATATGTTCTCTTCCTGCAATTTCCAATATGGCTTCCACTGCAAAACCGGATATTTTTACATCGTTTTTAATTACAATGGGAATGTATTTTTTATGGAATTGGCTCCTTGAAAAAAAACATTTATACTTATATTTAGGGTTATCCTCACTTATTCTTTCTTTTGGAGGGAAGCTGACAAGTTTTGCTTTTTCGTCAATGATTATTTTAGGTTTGTTAATAATACTTATCTATAATAAATTTTCAAAAGTAAATTCTTCATCGATACAACCACCAACAAATAAGATTATTTCTATTAAAAATTTAATAATTATTATAGGTGCAGTAGTTGTTCTTATAGGACTATGTCTCAGAACATTTTTATTGACAGGGGTACCTTTTTATCCGGTTTTAGGAAGTATATGGAGTCGTATGGGTTTTGTCTTGAAATATCCCTTTTCAACAAAAAATGTTGAAAATATAGCATCCCAAGAAGCAGAAAGTATTATAGCACGATGGTTTCATTTATTCTTTGACCCAGATAAATACCCACACATAATAATGCTTTGGACTGGTAATGTAATGTTATTTTTATTTATAATTATTTTATCTTTAATTGTCATAAACAATAAAGTCAAAATAAATCTGAACAATAAATTGTTTCTAATGTTTACAACACCAATATGTTTAATTGGTATATATTACGGTACGATATTTCCATCAGGTGGAGACGGAAATATTTATCAAGCACCTATTATTGCCTTTTTAGTATTAGGCTTCTGTTTATTGCAAGAATTTCAGTTTAACTACAAGAAAATAATATTTGCAAGTTTGGTTTTGTTTGTGATTTTTCAAAACTTAATTACATTAGTCTCTCATCCATCATGGATATGGGGTACATCAAAAATAGAGTATAATCTTACTAAATCTATCAAAACTGATAACAACACCACCTTTTTTCAATATCATCAGTTAGATGAAATAGAAAAATATATACTGGAACACAATGGGGAAGGTAAGCGGTGCATAGGCGGTTTTGGAGATGACAATGTATTTAACAGACTTTCATGCAGATTTGAAAGTATTAATACACTTTCTTCACCTTTATTAGGAAATAATGATCTTATCAGTTCAGTAGAAAAATTTGATGAGTTTATTCATTGGGCAAATATTGAGTATATAATACTACCTAATGAGTATGAGGGTTTCGATGCTATAAAAAATCTAATTAGTAGCTTAGAGAATAATTCACATAATATTAAAATAACAACTGAAAAATATTTTCTTATTGATTTGTCAAAGTCTAAATATGAATTAGGATCCAATTTGGAAAATGGAGTACGTATTAATGGGTGGTATCAAAAAGAGAAAGACTACTATTGGGTAAATAAAGAATCACAATTATTGCTAAAGAGTAGAAATCAAGGTGAAGTACTTATAAAAGGTTCTATACCTGATCAAAATGATAACTTGAATTTAAAAATATATTCTAATGACGATCTTGTTGTTAATAAGACTTTTAGTAAAGGGCCATTGAATATCGTAATTAGTGTTGAAAAAAATGCTGATGTTGAACTTCGATTTGATTCGGATAAAAGTTTTATTCCCAGTAATTTAGGGATAAATAATGATACTCGGGAGTTAGCGTTTGTTGTCTATGACATAATAGCAAACTAGACCTCTAGCCAGAGGGCATCATTGAAAATGCTAAATTTGGGCTTCTAAATATATTATAGTGGGAGGTAGGAAGTGTTAAAGATATCGGTAGTATGCACTTTATATAGATCCTCTATTTATATAGAAGAATTCTATCAAAGAGTGAAGAAAACAGCAGAAATGATCACGGAAAATTTTGAAGTGATTTTTGTCAATGATGGATCTCCTGACAATTCCTTGGATGTTGCTCTTTCATTAAGAGAGAAGGATCATAGAGTTAAGGTTATTGATCTATCGCGTAATTTCGGTCACCATAAGGCTATTATGACTGGTCTAAGCTACGCTAATGGAGATTATGTATTCTTAATTGATGTTGACTTAGAGGAACCTCCTGAGTTACTTTATGATTTTTGGATGGAAATGGAGAAACATGATAATATTGATGTGATATATGGTGTTCAAGAAAAAAGAAGAGGGAATTTAAAGGAAAGAATTACTGGAGGGTTATTTTATAAAATTTATAATTATCTCTCTAATGATAAAATCGTTAATAATTCAGCAATGTGTCGTTTGATGAATTCTAACTATGTAAGTGCTCTTGTGTCTCATCATGAAAGAGAGATATTCTTAGCGGGTTTATGGGCTATAACAGGCTATAATCAACAAGCTATTTCTGTAAAAAAATACAGCTCTAGCCCTACGACATATTCATTTCAAAAAAAGCTAGCTTTAATGGTAAATGCAATCACTGCTTTTTCCAATAGACCCTTGGAATTTATTTTTAGTTTTGGTTCTATCATTTCTTTAGTAGCTTTTGCTTTTGTTATCTTCTTAGTCTTAAGGCAATTAATCTTTGGGATTAGCATGCAAGGATGGACATCAATTGTTGTTTCTATTTGGCTGATGGGAGGTATGATTATTTTCTGTTTAGGCATTGTGGGAATTTATATTTCGAAAATTTTTACAGAAGTTAAGCAGAGGCCTTATACAATTATCAAAAAAATATATGAATAGGTGGATGGATATGATTGATTTTTTGAAGTTTCGGAAGATATCAGATTTAGAACTAGAAGAACATTCATACAATATGCAAATACGCGGATTTACAATGTTTCAGGATTTTATTGATGATCAGTTAAGTGATTATTTAAGAGAAAAGTTAATGGTTGCAATTGAAAACTACAAACCCATAGGGTCGGAGAGAAGTGTTCTCGATAAGTATTTATTACATGATCTTGTTGCACAGGATGTGATTTTCGCGAAGCTTTTAGAAGATCCAAGATTGCAGGCAATACTTTCTGTATCGTTGGATCCATATTGGATAATGTATGCATTCACATCTTCTTCTCTACCACCAAGGGGAGTTAATTATGGTAGTCGATTGCATGTCGACAGCCCAAGATTAATTCCAGACTATGCTTTTAACATTGGCGTAATGTGGGCATTAGATGATTTTACTTTGGAAAACGGTGGTACTAAATTACTGCCAGGTTCTCACAATAGTTCAATTGTACCTGACAATAATTACTTTGAACAAAATTGTCATCAAATTATTTGTAAAAAAGGTACTTTTATAGTTTTTAATGCAAGAGTTTGGCATAGGGCAGGAGAAAATAAAACCGAGCATTGGCGGCATTCATTAACTATGAATGCGTGTAGACCTTATATGAAGCAACGTTTGGATTGGGTGAGGTTGATTCCAGAAGAGATTTCTAATAAACTTAATGATCAGGCTAGGAGAATCATAGGTTTTGATACACGCTTACCTACTAAACTCGAGGAATTTTTTGTGGAAGACGATCAAAGATTATATAAACCTAACCAAGGATAAACATGGGAGTGATGAAATGAATAAAGATATTATCAAAGCAAATATTGAAGTACATACCATTATGGCTGCTTCTTATAACCAAGAGCCACATTTCAAACCGGAAAATAGACAGAAAGTAAAAGAAAAGTTAATAGAATTGAGAGAAGCATCAGGCCCCAAATTACTCGATGTGGGGTGTGGTACTGGCTTTATTATTGATTTAGCAAAAGATTTGTTCGATGAAATCCATGGTATTGATGTTACTCAAGCTATGTTGGATCAGGTAGACATATCAAATGGGAATATAACTTTATATAATTCACCTGCTGAGACACTACCTTTTAATGATGATTCTTTTGACATGGCTACTGCCTACTCTTTTATTCATCATGTTCATGATTATACTCTTGTGTTAAAAGAGATATTTAGAGTTTTAAAACCAGGAGCAATTTTTTATGTTGATCTTGAACCTAATAAACTTTTTTGGCAGGCAATGTCTAACATAGAAAATAATATTAATAAGGAAAAATATTCAGATATCGTACTTAAAGAAATTAATTCAGTGCTGCATACGGATGAGAATGTACAAGCACAATTTGGTATCGAAAAGGAAGTATTTAACCAAGCTGAATATATTAAAAATATATTAGGTGGAATTGAACCCTATATATTTAGACAAGATAGTTTAGAAATTGGGTTTTCAAAATGTGAAATAGATTTTCAATGGTTTCTTGGACAAGGCACAGTAATGCATAGACAATCTTTTGAAGATTCTGAAGTAATTAATAACTATTTAAAAGAAATCAGACCATTAAGTAACCATTTATTTAAGTATTTAAGATTCATTCTTGTGAAATGAGGATGACCTATTGATTCGTAATATAATCATATTTGGTATTGGGGACTTTGCAGAACTTGTATATTACTATTTTAAGAATTGTAGTGACTACAATGTTGTAGCTTTTACAGTTAATAAATTATATATAAATACTGAAAAGTATCTTGGCGTTCCAATAGTGGCTTTTGAAGATATCGAAAAAAAATATCCAGTTGAAGAAAATGATATGTTTATTGCAATCGGATATTCAAAAGTAAATAAGATTCGTAGAGATAAATTTTTAGAAGCCAAACAGAAGGGATACAATCTAGCTTCATTTATTAGTAGTAATGCTATTGTTGCTGAGAATGCTACAATAGGTGCGAATAGTTTTATACTCGAAGGAGTTATTATTCAACCTTTCGTATGTATTGGTGATGCAGTTATTTTGTGGAGTGGATGTCATGTTGGACATCACTCCACAGTTAACAATTATTGTTTCTTAGCACCTTCTACTTCATTGTCAGGCTATGTGACCATCAATGAACTTAGTTTTATTGGGAATGGCGCCATTATTCGTGATAGTGTGATTGTAGGTAAAGAAAATGTTATTGGTGCAGGGGTTGTGATTTTGAATAATACTAATGATAAAAGTGTTTACAAATCAAGCGAGGGATCTCTATTAGGTATAACTAGTGATCAGTTAAGGAGTATTTAACATGAATACAGTAGCAGTTCTCCAATCGAATTATATCCCATGGAAGGGCTACTTTGATATAATCAACGATGTAGATATTTTCATTTTCTATGATGACGTACAGTATACCAAAAATGATTGGAGAAATCGAAATAGGATAAAGACATCAAATGGTACACAATGGCTTACAATCCCAGTCGGTTCTCACAACGAAAAATTAATATGTGAAGTGGGATTTAGTAATCTACAATGGGGGAAAAAGCATTATACAACCCTGCAGGCTAACTATTCAAGATCCCCTTATTATAAAAAATATAATGATTTTTTTCAATTTATATATTTGGATAAAAATTGGGAATCCCTTTCTGAATTTAATCAGTACGTGATTAAAACGATTTCTTCTGAATTTTTAGGGATTAAGACTGAGTTTGTAGATTCGCGTAATTTCAATACGAGTGACACTAAATTAGATAGGTTAATAAATTTGCTAGTAAATGTGAGAGCAGAAAAATATGTCTCTGGCCCAGCAGCAAAGGATTATATTATAGAAAGCTATTTCAGTGATAGAAGTATTGAATTATGTTATAAAAATTATCAGGGATATCCCCAATATAAGCAATTATTTGATCCCTTTGATCATTATGTATCCATTATTGATTTGTTATTCAATACAGGTGAAGATGCACCCTATTTTATTTGGGGATGGAGAGAAATTGATAAGTAAAATGAATAAAAAAACAGGAAGTTTAGTTGCCTATAATTTTTTGTTAGGTAGTATTTTGTCGCAAGCAATAGCTGTTTATTTTGGGAAGCTAGCAGCGACTCAATTACAGGGCATGGATGTTTTTGATGTATTATTTAATTCGTATTATATTATGTCTTTAGTATGCTTAATGATTCAGGCATTTTTTTGGCATTTAACATTAAAAAGATTGGAATTATCAATTGCGTACCCTTCGACAGCAATTCTTTTCATTTTTATTATTCTAATAAGCTACTATTTTTTTAATGAAAGTATTAGTATTAATAATGTAATAGGAATATTGATTATGATGGTAGGTATTATTATAATCAATAAATAGGTGTAGTTAATGTGGATAATTATTATATCAATTTTTGTGGTTATATTAAATGGCATGTGTCAAATTGTATTAAAAATAAGTGCAAATAAAAGTAAATTGTATAGCAAAAGCAGTATGCGAATTAAAATATTACATGTATACTCATTAATGCTATTAGGTTATAGCGGCTTTATAAGTATAACTATTTTAACAACCTACATTCTAAAGTTTCTTCCATTAAAAACTATGACAATCATTATGTCTTTTAATTATGTGGTTACAATTTTGCTGGCAATTATTATTCTAAAAGAAAAAGTAACGAAAAATAAATTAGTTGGGACTTTTATAATTATAATTGGTGTATTAGTATATAACGTTTAATTGGGGGCTGGATATGATTCCTTTTAATATCCCTGCTGTTATAGGGAATGAAGCTATATATATATCTGAAGCATTAAACAGTCGGAAGCTTTCAGGTGATGGTTATTTTACAAAAAAATGCCATGAATGGATTGAAACAAAATTCAGCATTGAAAAAGCATTGCTAACAACATCTTGCACACATGCTTTGGAGATGTCTGCAATATTATCAGATATTCAACCTGGCGATGAAGTCATTATGCCATCTTTTACTTTTGTTTCGACTGCTAATGCTTTTGTATTACGCGGAGCGAAGATAGTGTTTATAGATATACGCCCAGACACGATGAACATGAACGAACTGATAATAGAACAAGCAATTACTCCTAGGACTGTAGGTATAGTTCCTGTCCATTATGCTGGAGTTGCTTGTGAAATGGATATGATAATGAATATAGCATCTAAATATAATTTAAAAGTTATTGAAGATGCAGCACAAGGGGTAATGAGTCAATACAAAGGCAAATTTCTGGGTCAAATTGGTCATCTTGGTTGTTACAGCTTCCATGAAACAAAAAACTATAGCTGTGGTGAGGGAGGCTCTCTGCTAATTAATGATGGCCAATATACTGAACGTGCTGAAGTTATCAGGGAGAAGGGCACCAACCGATCAAGATTTTTTCGAGGGCAGGTTGATAAGTATACTTGGGTAGATATAGGTTCTTCTTATCTGCCTAGTGAAATCAACGCTGCCTTTTTATATGCACAGCTAGAAGCTGCTGAGCAAATTAATGAGAATCGATTGAAAAGTTGGAACTTATATTATCATTTGTTTGAATCATTGGCATTAAAAGAAAAGGTTAATCTACCTATTGTACCAGATAATTGCAAGCATAACGCTCATATGTTTTATATCAAAACACGAAATTTGGAGCAACGGACAGAGCTAATTAAATTTTTGAAATCCTATGAAGTAGCGGGTGTATTTCATTATGTGCCTCTACATACTTCAGAGGCTGGGGTAAGATTTGGTACTTTTTCTGGAGAGGATCTTTTCACAACATCCGAAAGTGAGAAGTTGATACGATTACCGATGTATTATAATCTTTCTGAAAGCGATATAAACAAAATAGTGGATATTGTGTATACTTTCTTTCAAAATAATTAACGAAGGGGTAGGACATCCGACATGAAAGGAATAATTCTAGCAGGTGGAACAGGCTCCCGATTGTTTCCCTTAACAAAGGTTACTAATAAGCACTTATTGCCAGTTGGGAAATATCCGATGATTTTTCACTCTGTTCATAAGCTTAAACAAGCAGATATACAAGATATTTTGATCGTTACTGGTAAGGAACACATGGGAGACGTTGTTAATTTACTTGGTAGTGGTAGAGAAATGGGAGTGACATTTACCTATAAAGTTCAAGATGAAGCTGGTGGAATTGCTGAAGCTCTTGGTTTAGCAGAGCATTTTGTTGGCGATGATAAGATGGTTGTTATTCTTGGAGATAATGTTTTTAATGATGAAATATCTACTTATGTTCAGAATTTTAGAGCGCAGGGGCGCGGCGCAAAAATATTAATTCAAGAAGTTCATGATCCTCAGAGATTCGGTGTGCCTGAACTTGCAGGTAGCAAAATATTATCTGTAGAAGAGAAGCCGAAGGTTGCCAAAAGCAATTATGCAGTTACAGGTATCTATATGTACGATAGTAAAGTATTTGATATTATCAGAACATTAAAGCCATCTGGACGCGGTGAATTAGAAATAACCGATGTGAATAATGCGTACATTAATAAAGAAGAGCTCACTTTTGATGTTTTAAAAGGTTGGTGGACGGATGCTGGAACGCATGCTTCTCTTGTGAAAGCAAACGAATTGGCTAAAGATCTTGTTTTTGGAGAAGAGTTCGGTATTCTTAAGCTTTGAAAGGAGATTGATTCGTGGAGATTATCCAGATAGATCTAGATGGAGTTCTTGTTATAACTCCTAAGATCAATGAAGATCAACGCGGTTTTTTTATGGAGAGCTACAATAAAGATAAATATCAAAACTTTGGTATTGATTATGATTTTATCCAGGATAATCACTCCCTTTCCATCACTCAGGGCGTACTCAGAGGGCTTCATTATCAATTGCATCCTAAATCGCAAGCAAAACTTGTAAGGGTCACAGCAGGTTCGATATATGATGTTGTCGTTGACATTCGTCAAGATTCATCCACATTTGGAGAATGGTTTGGAATAACATTAAGTAGTGTAAATAAAAAACAACTTTTAGTCCCTAATGGGTTTGCACACGGTTTTTGTACATTAGAGCCAAATACTGAGGTACTATACAAAGTAGATGAATACTACTCACCCGAGCATGACAGAGGGATTTTATGGAATGATCCTGACATTGGCATTCAATGGCCTGTAACAAGCCCATTATTATCGGATAAAGATCAGAAGCACCCACTGCTTAAAGATGCCGAAATCAATTTTTAGTTTGGAGTGAGCATTTTGAACATACTAGTCACAGGTTGTGCAGGCTTTATCGGAAGTAACTTTCTGCTGTATATGACTAATAAATACCCACAATATAGCTTCATTCATATAGATGCTCTGACATATGCCGGTAATTTGGAAAATTTAAAGCAGCTTGAGGAATTTGCCAATTATCAGTTTATAAAAGGTGATATTACGAATAGAGAATTAATAGATCGCATTGCCAATAATGGTGTTGATGCCATTATTAATTTCGCCGCGGAGTCGCATGTGGATAGAAGTATAACAAATCCTGAAATTTTTGTCATGACCAATATTATGGGAACTCAAGTGCTATTGGACGCTGCGAAGAAATATCAGGTTAAGAAATTTATTCAAGTATCCACAGATGAGGTATACGGAAGCTTGGGTTCAGAAGGATACTTCACTGAGAACACTCCGCTTGCACCTAATAGTCCTTACTCCTCGAGTAAAGCTGGTGCTGACCTTCTAGTTCGTGCTTATCATGAGACATTTGATTTACCCGTAAATATAACACGTTGTTCTAATAACTACGGACCTTTTCAATTCCCTGAAAAGCTTATTCCGTTAATGATCATTAATGCTCTACATGACAGAGATCTTCCTGTATATGGGGATGGATTGAATATTCGGGATTGGCTTCATGTTGAAGATCACTGTTCTGCGATTGATCTTGTTCTTCATCGGGGCATCAATGGTGAAGTTTATAATATAGGTGGCAATAATGAGAGGACTAATATTCAAATTGTGCAGAAGGTTTTGGCGCATTTGGGTAAACCTGAGAGCTTGATTAGGTACGTGACTGATCGTCCTGGTCATGATCGTAGATATGCTATAGATGCTTCTAAAATTGTTAGTGAGCTTGGATGGAAGCCGAAATATACGTTCGAAACAGGTATCGTAGAAACGATTGATTGGTATTTGGACAATCAAGATTGGTGGAAACGTATCATCAGCGGTGATTATCAAAAATATTACAATCAGCAATATGCTAACCGTTAAGAGGGACATATGAAAATATTAATAACCGGTGGCTCTGGACAATTGGGGACTGATCTTACGAGAATGTTAGGGGAGAAGCACCAGGTGTTCTCCTATTCAAGTCAAGAGCTTGATATTACGAATCAAAGATTGGTATGGGATGTTATAACGCAAGATTTACCTGATGTGGTCATTCATGCCGCTGCCTATACTAAAGTTGACTTAGCTGAGACTGAGCAAGATCGAGCCTATGCAGTAAATTCTCTTGGTACACGTAATGTAGCTATGGCTGCGGAGCGAGTAGGCGCCAAACTGGTCTATATAAGCACAGACTATGTTTTCGATGGTGAAGGGCTTCAGCCTTATCGTGAGTATGATTTACCAAACCCGAGAAGCGTATATGGGAAGACTAAGCTTGCGGGTGAAGAGTTTGTTAAGTCTCTTTCCACACGTTATTTTATTGTAAGAACCTCATGGGTGTTTGGACGGTATGGAAATAATTTTGTGAAGACCATGCTTAAGTTGGCGGAGAGTCGCACGGAGATTTCTGTTGTAGATGATCAAGTAGGATCTCCTACGTTAACAGTAGATTTAGTGGAATTCTTATCTCAGCTAATAAATACGACATATTATGGTCTTTATCATGTTTCTAATACTGGCAGTTGTTCTTGGTATGAGTTTGCTAAAACAATCTTCGATCTAACAGGAAAACGACACATCCAAGTCAATCCGATTAAAACAAGTGAATTTCCACGCCCTGCACCAAGACCTTCTAACTCCATCTTAGAGCATACGGCTATTCGTACTAATCAATTCAGCGATCTTCGGCATTGGAAAGAGGCACTTAAACAATATTTAACGGATAGTGACTAGAATGTAATTTTCTAGTCTTTTCATATTATTTCACAAATTAATCCAGCCTTAATACTCTTTCCCTAAGACAGTGGTATAATCATAAGAAACCAAAGATGTGGAGAAATCCAATGGATTTAAGCATACTGATTGTAAATTACAACACCCAAGAACTAACTTTAGCTTGTCTTCATTCTATATATAATTCAAATACGGAGTACAGTTATGAAATTATCTTGATCGATAATGCATCCAAAGACGATTCCGTTACAGAATTCAAGAAACAGTTTCCAGCGGCGAAAATCATTGCAAATAATGAAAATGTGGGCTTTGCGAAGGCGAATAACCAAGGTATGAGAGCTGCAGAGGGCAGATATGTGCTGCTGCTGAATTCGGATACGGTTATTAAACCGGACACATTAGACATTATGCTGCGTTTCATGGATGACCATCCAAACATAGGAGCCAGTGGCTGCAAGTTGGTTCTGCCAGATGGTACTCTGGATAAGGCATGTAAGCGAGGGTTTCCGACGCCATCTGCGTCATTTTATTATGCTTTTGGCTTCTCTAAGCTGTTTCCAAGGAATCCACGTTTTAATCAATATCAGCTTGGGTATCTTGATCCTGATCAGGAGTATCCAGTTGACTGTCTCGTTGGTGCCTTTATGTTGGTACGGAGAGAAGCGATTGATCAAGTTGGTATGCTGGATGAGGAATTTTTTATGTACGGTGAGGACATCGACTGGTGTTATCGCATTAAGCAAAACGGTTGGGGAATTTACTATTACCCCCGCACTTCTATTGTTCATCATAAAGGAGCAAGCAGCAGAAGAAAGCCCTATAAGATCATTTACGAGTTTCATAGAGCCATGTATCTGTTTCATCAGAAGCATTACCGAAATAAGTATCCAATGCTTGTGAACGGTTTGGTCTATGCGGGGATAGGTGTGAAATTTTTGATATCTTTGGTAATGAATAAGCTGGTTAGAAGAAAAATGAGCTAATTTTAAAACATTTCATGCTTTATATCCGTTATATTAGTGTTGCGAATAATGAATATTATGTACAATTAATCGTATAGATGATATAGATGGTTAGTAACAACAGTTATTGAATTAAGTATGTCCAAGCTTTGAGGTGAAATAAATGATTCGCAAGAATGAAAGATTCCTTACTCAGATTTATGCCTTAGCTGATTTCCTGACGATTCAGGCCGCTTTTCTCCTTGCGTGGTGGTTGAAGTTTGAGAGTGATTTGATTCCTCATGTTGCGCCGCTGCCTTTAAGTGATTATGCAATCTGGAGTTTTGTCTACGGGGCAGTGGCGCTGGGGATAGGTTTTAATATTGGGCTTTATGTGCCTAAGCGGAAGAAAAGGTTCGCTGATGAGATTTTTAAGGCTGTGCAGGTTCATTTAATTAGTGCTTTTGTTTTGCTGAGCTTGCTGTTCTTTTTCAAGGCTGTTGATATTTCGCGGATGTATTTATTTATGTTTTTTGTGGGCAGTGTTTGTTTTATTTCTATTTATCGTTATATGGTGAAGAGTTTTCTTAAGCAGTTTAGGGAGAAGGGGTATAACAAACAGTTTGTGCTGATTCTCGGTGCGGGGACGCTGGGGCGGAGGTTTTATGAGAATCTGAAGCAGCATCCGGAGCTTGGTTTTGATGTTGTGGGGTTTCTCGATGATTATGCGGTGGAGCATGAGCGGAAGCATATTCATTATAAGCCGATCCTTGGAACGGTGGATGAGCTGGAAGAGATTTTGCAGAAAACGCTTATTGATGAAGTTATTATTGCGCTGCCATTGGAGGCTCATTTGAAGTATGGGGACATTGTGAGAACCTGTGAAAAAGCGGGCGCTCGCACTTTGATTATTCCGGACTATTTTGATATTTTGCCTTCGAAGCCGTATTTTGATAATTTTGCTGGAATTCCATTGATTAATGTTCGTGATATTCCTTTGGATGAGATGTCTAACCGTACTTTGAAAAGAGGGTTTGATCTGCTTTTTTCACTTAGTGCGATTTTGATTACGCTGCCGCTGTTGCTAATCATAGCTGTTGGGATTAAGCTGACATCGCCTGGGCCTATTATTTTTAAGCAAGAACGGGTTGGACTTAACCGGCGTAAGTTCATGATGTATAAGTTCCGCTCGATGAAGGTGCTTTCCGGTCATAGTTCAGATACCCAGTGGACTACGGAAAATGATCCGCGGCGCACGGGGTTTGGGACTTTTTTGCGGAAAACGAGTCTGGATGAGCTGCCTCAGTTTTTTAATGTGCTGTTTGGTCACATGAGTGTGGTTGGGCCTCGCCCTGAACGGCCGTATTTTGTGGAGCAATTTAAAGAAGAGATTCCCAAGTATATGGTGAAGCATCATATTCGTCCGGGTATTACGGGCTGGGCTCAGAGTAACGGGCTGCGCGGGGATACGTCGATTGAGGATCGGATTAAGCATGATATTTTCTATATTGAAAATTGGTCGTTTCTGTTCGATATCAAAATTATTTGGAAGACGGTCGTGAATGGTTTCCTTAATAAAAATGCATATTAACCTTGGAATAAAATGATTTGTATCATCTATATTCGAAAAAATCCGCATAATTTACCATCATCCTTCCCATACTACTGGCATAGACTAGCAGCAGGGGAGGTTTTTGGTTTGATCGATCATGACGACGCTTACCAGGATGAGCATGCAGCAGTGGGCAGAGGTTTGATAGTGGGCTTAGTGCTTGGTTCCCTTATTTGGGCGATTATTATAGGCGGAGTAATTTATTCGTGGCTGTAGAAAATTCGTTATTGCTTGATGTTGATTTGAATGCAAAATATAAGGCCTTGTGAAACCAGAACGGTTTTGGAGGTCTTTTATGCTGTTGAATTGTTTGTTTCCTGTATCTTGTTTCTTGACTCCTCTCTCTGTGTTTCTGCGATATTAAGCAAGATCCCACTTTGTTAAGCTTTTGCCTAACTTAGTAGGATCTTGTTTTTTTGTCGTTCAATAAATACATGATGCAATCCGTTATCATTGAACGATTTTTTTAGGTGGAGGAATTAATGTTGAAATAAACCTGTACCTGGACCAGGTCGGTGATGCTGCCATCCTTGGCGCTGCGGTCGTATACCCATAGTTCGCCGCTGCGGGCGGTAGGGGATTTGTCGAAGGGGAGGGCTGCAGAAAAATATCCATAGGCGGGGGCCCCTTCAGTTGCGGTTGTAAAGCGTTCGTTAGAAATGATTTCATTGTTAGCATCCACCAGCTGCATCATCACATTGGCCTCGAATACACGGGCGAATCCTTCGACTTGCTGTCCACTGCATACTGTATCTCCGGGAAAAGGGCGGGTAACTACGATGTTCCTTGATGATGGCAGCGGTATGATCAGCCGATAGCCTGGATAAATTAAATCGCCGGATAAACCGGGACGGCTTTGATTAGCGACCAAAATGGTATTGATTGGAACACCTAAATGCTGAGAAATCCGGGTTAACGTATCGCCCTGAACGACTTCATACATAAAAGCTGGTACCCAAAGTGATTGTCCGGGGAATATCAAATTGGGATTTTGAATGCGTTTGTTGATTCCGATTAGCAAATCTGGATGCGCGGCAAAGCGATAGGCGATCGAATAGAGAGTATCCCCCTGCGCTACTATATAAATGGTGCGATTTGGCAGGATTGAGGGTGTGGGTACGGCGAGCGTCCATCCGGGATAAATCAGGTTCACGTCGGTGATTGGCGGGTATATAGCATTTGCCTGTCTCAGCGCATTTTCAGTGCTTCCGAATCTGGCAGCGATCGAATACAAGGTATCCCCGGATTGAACCTTATATATGACATGTGTTTCATGTACAACGGCCATTAAAGCTCTACTCCTTCCACTCCGTAAAAACTCCATATAAGATCCATTTAAGATCTATATAAGTCCCTGTAAGAAATAAATGTATAAAATAGTATATGTGCCTATGAGGGCAGGTGTTCGATGTTATCTATATGTAAGTTAATATAACATTAAACTCGAAAAAAGCAACGAAAAACAAATAAATCTTCTCTTTTCGTTATTTTTATGTTAATATACATAACATAAATCAATGAGAATGGGGTTGCGAATCATGATTGTAGGTCTCCGAGTTATCAAAACAATCATATCTATCGCGATTAGCATTTCAATCGCTCGTTTGCTCCACCTGGAACCGGATCATTTCGCAGGAATTGTATCTATGCTGGCTATTCAACCTTCTGTTTATCGCTCTCTTCATCATACTTTGTCACATATGGCCAGCGCCTTGCTTGCATCGGTTATCGGCATTACGGCTGCTCTCGTCTTTGGCAATGGATCGTTCGTTATTGCTGTCGTTGCTTTGCTCGTCATGACACTGCATGTAAAGCTGAGGCAGACTGCCTCATTAACGCTTGCGGTAATAGTTGCAATTAATACAATGGGAACCTCGGACGATTTAGCTGGAAGTGCCGCGGCGTATAATCAGTTTTTGCTTGTATTGATTGGCATGACGGTCGGAACTGTAGTCAATGTGGTCCGGAAGCCAAGGCATCATGAACGCGAAGAAGTACTTCTGGAGAAGTCGGAAAGTATGCTGCGAGTGCTGCTGCATTTCATTAGGCTCGATTTGGAGGCAAAGCGGATGACGCCGTATAAGTCGGAAATGCGCCTGCAGATCGAAGAGGTTAGAGGTTATATCGAAAAGGGGAAAGGGATCTCACAGCTCATCCGGGAAGACCGGTGGTTAAGTAGAGGCAAAAATACCGGGGCTGGAGAAATGTTCCGCACCTATGAAACGATGGTGGAACGAATTCGGGATCTCGTCAAAGCGCTGCAAAAAGCGGATGTGACGCATGCGGAATCTGCCCGTCTCATTCGGGCTATAGATATGGTTATCCGCGGGCAGGAACGCATGAAGCTTGATGACAAATCATTTCCGCTGTCCATGCTGCTTCGTGCCATGGCTCCTTCACGCGAAGCGAACCCAGATCACCAGGAGATGTCCCGCTTGCTTCCCTATTACCAGGCTTACGAGGCGCTCGCCGATTATCTTCGTGAGCTGGAGGCGAGCGCATCTATAGTAATTGTAAGGCCTGTCAAACACCGGACGCTGGATGCTTCGACATTTCCTCCAACACAAATCAGATTTTCGTAACTCACTTTGGATAATTCAGCTTGTAAAATCATAACCTGCCCTGTATACTTTAGTTACTAGACCGCATAGTCAGTTAATTGTGACGGAGGAGGAGTTCAATCATGGCAAGACCTGCAGGGCAAGGGGAACAGACGAAAAAGCTGATCGCAGCTAAAGCCAAAGCCTTATTCGAGCAGAAGGGCTACTCAGCAGCCACCATGGATGAAATTTGCTCGATCACTGGTTCTAGCAAGGGCAGTATTTACTACCATTTTAAAAATAAAGCTGCCTTGTTCATCTATATTTTGGAGCTTTCGACGCAGGAGTGGGTGGATAAATGGGTGGAAATAGAAGCCACGGTGCATACTTCTACGGAAAAGCTTTACAAGCTTGCGAACCATTTCGCAACGGATTTTCAGAACCCGCTGCTCAAGGCATCGGAAGAATTCGCAGGCAGTGAAAGTGCTGATCCTGAAGTCAAAACGAGGCTGCTGGAACTATCTAGATTACATTATCCTTTGTTTCAACAATTATTGAAGGAAGGAATAGAACATGGTGAGTTTCGTGATGTCCCGTTGGATGAGTTTACATTCATAGTTCTTGGACTTTTGGCGGGGCTGGGGATCTCTTACTTTGATTATGAATATGAACAGATGGAAGAGCTTTATCGTAAAGCGATTGATTTGCTGTTGCAAGGTGTTCAGGTGAAATAGCTGTAAATTTTTTTGGTTAATTAATAAACCGGATAGTCGGTTTAATGGGGGTGTGAAGATGAAAGAATTGATGCGTAATAAGGTTTTTCGAATTGTAGCAGCGGCAGATCTGCTGCAGCAGGCAGCGATATGGATACGCAATATTGCTTTATTGTTTTACATTATGGAACAGACCGGTAATGACCCGGTCGCAGTTTCACTTTTAACCGTATTCGAATATTTGCCTATTTTTCTGTTCTCATTTATCGGAGGGACGCTGGCAGACCGCTGGAATCCGAAAAAAACGATGATTATCGGCGATTTCCTGAGCTCAGTCTCGATTGCTGTCATTCTTCTGTTCGTAGCTTTTGGCTGGTGGCAGGCGGTGTTTGCAGCAACAATTGTTTCAGCAGTTGTGAGCCAGTTCTCCCAGCCATCGTCCGCTATTATGTTTAAACGGCATATTCCTGACGAACAAGTCTCGACTGCCATTGGCATTACGCAAAGCTTGATGTCTTTATTTGTAATCGTGGGTCCCATGATAGGAACCTTAGTATATACCATGCTTGGTATTGAGACTTCTCTGATCCTTCTTATTGCACTTTTCTTGATATCTTCACTGATTCAATTGGCTTTGCCGAATAGTTCAAAAATAAAAGCGGATCCAATTCAAAGATCGATTTTGGGTGAAATGAAAGAGGGGCTATCATATGTAAGACGCAGCCGTAATTTGCTTGTCATTGCTGTATCCTTTGCCTTTATCGGTTTGGGATCAGGAATTATTCAGCCGCTGGATGTGTACATTGTCATCGATCGGCTTCAACTGGCGAAAGAAGATATCCAATGGTTTTACGTGCTATCGGGTATCGGTATGCTGGTGGGGGGAGGCGCCGCGGCTATGTTTGCTCACAAATTAAATCCGAAAGTGGTCACCTTTATCGGTATTGCCTTTCTGTCCATCTCTATTGTCGTTGAGGTTTTATCCGTCTGGGTTGCTTTAACCGCTACAATGCGGTTATTGGTAGGCGTGATGATGGCATTTATGCAAATTGTGCTGAGTTCAATTATGATTAAGTCGGTGGACGAAGCTTACGTCGGGCGGGTGAGTGGAACGATAACGCCCATCATCATGGCAGGTATGCTGCTTGGATCGTCAATGTCTGGCGTGCTGATGAACAGCATTACGTTGATTCCCACTTATTGTTTAGCGGCAGGCATCATTTTTATTGCAGCCTTGTCGAGTCTTAAATTTAATTTTAAGGAGAATAACAAAGTACCGGCTGCCTGATCGAAGGCTGCTTCCCTGTCTGAACTTACCAACATATGAATTTAAGAACATCTGAACTTGCCAGCTTGATATATCGTGCCATTACCGATAAAATGGGCCATGCATGGGTACGAACGAACTTCAACTGGAGAAGGTGGTTTGGTTTGCGAATTCATATTCTGGTGGCTGATGATGATCCTCATATCCGGGAGCTGCTGCGTTTTATTTTGAAGAAGGATGGATATGTGGTGATGGAGGCGGAAAATGGGGAGGAAGCTTCACGTGTGATGGAAAATGAACAAGTTCATTTAGCCGTTGTGGATGTGATGATGCCAGCGAAAAATGGCTGGGAGCTCTGCGAAGAAATACGCAAGTTTTATGATATTCCGGTCATTATGCTGACGGCTAAAGGCCAGATTGAGGATAAGGAGCAGGGCTATTTATCAGGCACGGATGATTATATGGTCAAACCGTTTGAACCGAAGGAACTGCTGTTCCGGATTAAAGCGCTGCTTCGCCGCTATCAGATGGTTTCTTCGGAGTTGATTCAGATCAACAGTACCACGATCGACCGCAGGAGCTACGAGGTGAAAATTGATGGCGAGACGCTGATTATTCCGTTGAAGGAATTTGAATTGCTAGCCCAATTAGCCAGTCAGCCGGGGCGTATTTTCACACGGGAGCAGCTTCTGCAGTTGATTTGGGGCAACGATTATGAGGGGGACAGCCGGACCATCGATGTGCATATCAAGCGGTTGCGGGAGCGCTTCTATGACATCACGGATGACTTTGTTATCACGACGGTGCGGGGCATCGGCTATAAGTTTGAGGTGGGCAGCTGATGAAGACATTATACATACGAATTGTGCTTACTTTTTTCGTGATTATTATGGTGAGCAGCATTTTGGCGTTATTGGTGTCCAATATTTATTATCTGACCCAATTAAGAGGATATAACGAACAAAAAATATTGAATATCGGCAAAGAAATCCGTGATTTATATGAACAAATGCCGGATCTGGATAAGGATGACTACCTGACACACATAGGGAATATGGGATTTCAGATTTATGCCGTAAATGAAAAGCTCGAAGGCAAGTTTTATGGCAGTCCTTTCAAGCACCAGGAAATGGACCCGGAGCAAATCCGCCGCGTTTTAATGGGAGATACCTACCACGGCATATTGGAAGAACGGCATTTGTTAATGGTTACCGGCTTTTTTGAGAACAGTATCCGCAATAGCGTTGGGCTTCCTCTGCAAGTAAATGGCGAAGCTTACGCTTTGTTTGTGCGCCCTAATTTGGAGCAGCAGATCGGCGAGGTGCGGATTTTGCTCGCTATTCTCTTAGTGTACACCTTTTTGTTCAGCATGATTTTGATCGTCATTTTTACACGTGATATTGTTAAGCCGGTCAAAAAATTGACGGAAGCGACCCATAAAATCGTTGGCGGCAACTATCAGATTGAGATGGATGTCTCGCGGCGGGATGAAATCGGCAATTTAGCGCGGGATTTCACACTTATGGCGCAGTCGCTCAAGCAGCTCGATGATATGAGGCAGGAGTTTGTGGCCAACGTATCCCACGAAATTCAATCCCCTTTAACGTCGATTCAGGGCTTTGCCCAATCCATTCTGGATAAAGAAACGACCCCCGAAGAAGCAGAGCGATATCTCCACATCATTGAAGAAGAAAGCAGCCGCCTATCGTCTTTAAGCAAACAGCTGTTAACGTTGGCAGCATTAGATAAAGAAGTGAATGTAATGAAACTGACTGCTTTCCGGTTAGATGAACAAATTCGCCAGGTTTTGATCGCAACGGAGTGGCACTGGACGGAGAAGGCGCTGCTGGTGGAGCCGGATTTACCTGAAATCGTCATTTCAGCAGATTCCCAGCTTTTATATCAAGTATGGTTCAATCTGATTACGAACAGCATTAAATTTTCTCATCCAGGAGATACAATCCAGGTAGAAATTTTGGTGGAGCATGATATTGTGGTGAAAATTAGCGATACAGGCATAGGTATACCGGAAGCGGAGCTGGACTCTATCTTTCAACGGTTTTATAAAGCGGACAAAGCGAGGAATCGTTCGCTCTCCGGCAGCGGGCTGGGATTGTCGATAGCGAAAAAAATTATTGAGCTTCATCATGGAAGCATCGAAGTACATAGCGAATTGGGCAAAGGTACAACCTTCATCGTCCGGCTGCCTCATGTGTAATGAGCCGTTCATCCTCCGTTCATAATCCTGCTCTAAGATCTAGGGAGAGTGAGGACAGGAGGTTATGTGAGCATGAATCGATCCTTGCATACATGGGCCCGCTTTATAAGCAGCCCGAAAGGAGCCAAAATTGTTGTCATCTGTTGGCTTCTGATCATTATCGTTTTGAGTGGAATTGCACCAGGGGCCAAGAAGCATGCAATCAGCAGCGACGAGCAGAGTATTCATGAGAATACCCCGTCGGCTGTGGCCCAGTCGCTGCTGGAAGAACAGTTCCCATCAGAAGATGGGCTGCCTGCGCTGCTGGTGTTTCATGGACAGCAAGCGATCACCGATGATGAAAGGGCCAAAATCTCTGGGATTAGCGAATGGCTTTCATCCGCTGATAAGCCTGAGAATATAGCCAGCGCCATGCCTTTTCACCAGTTTCCAGAAGCTTTACAAGATCAATTGTTTTCTGATGACCAAACGACAGTTTTGCTGAACGCATCCTTGAGGAAGGATTTAGAATCTGATCAAATATTCAAAACGCTGGAACAGATCCGAAGCAAGGTTGAACACACAGGTCTCGGAAATATCCAGTTTGAAATTACGGGACCTGCCGGCATCGGCGCAGATACTATTTCGCTTTTCAAAAATGCCGATTTGGTTCTGATGTTCGCGACGATCGGTTTGATTCTAATCCTTCTGATGATTATTTACAGGTCCCCCTTGCTGGCCATTATTCCACTAGTTATCGCAGGGATGGTCTATCAGGTAGTCGACCGGGTTTTGGGATTAGCGGCCAAAAACGGATGGTTTATCGTAGACAAGCAAGCTCTTTCCATTATGATGATCCTGCTGTTTGCCGTGCTGACGGACTATTGCTTGTTCATTTTCTCCCGTTATCGGGAGGAGCTGAAGAAAATCGGCTCGAAAAACGATGCGATGAAAATCGCGCTATCTCAAGTAGCGGAGCCTATATTATTCAGTGGCGGCACCGTGCTTGCAGCTATGCTGACCTTGTTCACGGCTGTATTCAAGCCTTATCATCACTTTGCCCCTGTGTTTTCTGTTGCTTTGGTGGTGATTCTGCTCGGAGGACTTACGCTGATTCCCGCCGTATTTACGCTGATTGGACGCAAAGCGTTCTGGCCCTTCGTTCCGAAGCTGGAGGATAAAGAGATGAAGCCGACCGGGTTTTGGACGCGAACAGGCGCTTTCGTAACGAAAAAGCCGGCAGTCACAGCAGGTGTGCTGCTCCTGGTACTGATTAGTGCCTCAATGAATGTTGTAACAGTGAAATATTCGTTTAATCTCCTGAAGTCATTTCCGGACGATATTTCATCACGCCAGGGCTTTGAAATTTTGGAGCAGCGCTTCCCGCAAGGACAGCTGGCGCCTGCTACTGTTATTCTGCAATCAGACGACGAGATCGTGCTGGATTCCTCCTTTACGGCCAAGCTGATCGCATTAACAGAGTCCATCAAGAAGCAGGCAGGAGTAAGCGGGATTTCGCCTGAAATTACACCAGAGCTAGCTGCAGAGGATGCAGCCCTGCCAAGAAACTTCCTGTCTGAGCAAAAGAATGCGATCAAGCTTCAAATGACCTTGCAGGATAATCCTTACGATCAAGCGGCTCTAGATGTAATGGAAGTTTTCCGGAGCAGTGAAAAGTCTCTGCTGCAGCAAAGCGGGTTCGATCCATCCCGATATACGCTGCAATATGCAGGACAGACTGCAGAAAAGCTGGATGTGCGAAGCATGAATCAACGTGATACAGTTATGACTTTTTCACTGATTGCTATATTCATTGCTATTATGCTCGCCTTCCAGGCCAGGTCTATAGCGCTCGCACTTACGATGCTGGCCACGATGCTGCTATCGTACACAGCAACTCTAGGTATAAGCTGGCTGGTGTTTCATACACTACTAGGCTACGATGCGATCAGCTATCGACTTCCTTTATATACCTTTGTATTTCTCATAGCGCTGGGCGTTGATTATAACATCATGCTGGTTTCACGGATCAAGGAGGAAGCCCGGAAATATGCCTGGAAAGAAGCGATAAGCAGGGGAGTGGCTTTAACCGGGGGAGTCATTTCATCGGCGGGCATTATTCTTGCTGCGACATTTTGTGTGCTAATTACGCAGCCGCTCCAAGAGCTATTCTTGTTCGGGCTGATGATGGCAATAGGGATTCTAATGGATACATTCCTCGTTCGAGGCATGCTGCTGCCTGCAATTATGACCTATATGGGAAAAAGAAGTCATGCGAAGCAGCAAGCTGATTCTATATCTATCATTCGCAAGTAGCAACTACAGGAGAAACCATCACTTTTTAGCAGGAGGTTCATACCATGTTTGGAATAATGCTATTTTTACACCTGACAGGTTTATTTATTTGGCTCGGTGCTTTACTTGCTATTATCGTCATGCTATCCATGTTAAAAAAGCAGCTTGGTTCCCAGGAAACTAATACGCTAGCGAAAAGGATCATCCGCGTCTTTAGTATGCTTGCTCATCCTAGTGCAGTCGTTGTTTTGATAAGTGGCGTTTTGATGCTGTTGGAGATGGACTTGGGATCAGATAGGCCTCTTTGGCTCATATTGATGGAAAGAGGAGGCGGCACGATCATTCTCCTTGCACTTATCCTGACGGGCATCCTGGGCAGCAAGGCCAAAAAAAGCTTGAGCGCCGGACAGGGCGTAGATGTAAGGTTATCCGGCTATTTGACTGCATTAGTCAGCTTTATGGTTCTGATTGTATCCGTTGTGCTAATAGTAAGTATGAAAATATAAGATTGTTTTTTTTGGGGGTGTGTCAGTGAAGCTGATGCATCCTTTTTTTAACTTAATAGAAAGTTGTGGAAAGGAGGCACAGTTTTTCGCTATTGCCACTATCCCTTTCCCTCAGGAGAGAAATCTCTGTTGGCAGTCCGTTTGAGCGGCCATATGATTTCGCCATAGAAAGCAGCGTATCATGCCATTTTGCATAAAATATGCATTTTAATGAAAAAATAATCAAATTGGCGAATCACGGATCCAGTGTATCCAGTGTAATCCAGTGTATCCAGTGTATCCAGTGTAATCCAGTGTAATCCAGTGTTAGCAAGCGGTTCGTAAGCTGCTTTTGATTGGCTGAGCGAGGAGGCTTTTTTATGCTTGAGAAAATCATTGTTGTGCTCCTCTTGTTTGCATGTATGCTCGCAGGTGACGGTCGCAGGCTTAAGCATATGAGCAGGAAAGAAGTTGCAGGGTACGCTGTGGTGATACTGCCTGCTGTATATCTCGCTCTCATTTTTTTATTCAACACAACGTGGCCCAATTTAACGGACTTGCTCCGTATGATGTATGGACAGCCTGCCGGGCAACTAGTGGAGCTCATTGAGTAAGACCATCATCTACATGGTAGAAGGGAGGGGAGGGACTTTGAATGAATGAACCAACTACTATTTCCTCCATTCAATTAGCTTCCTTGTTAATTGCCTGCTTGACTGGCTCGGCCATCGTGTTTATTCCAAATCCGCTGGCGGATGTCGCACAGAATGGAGCCTGGCTGTCGCTAATCATTGCTTACGGTTTCGGTATGCTGGTTTTAGCTTGTATCCTTTATTTGAACCGCGTGCATAACGGTCTTGACCTGATCGGATACAGCCGGCTTCTACTTGGGAGGTTTTTGGCTTTTTTCATTGCGGTTTGCTTTGTAATGATGCTTTTATTTTCTATATCAGCGGTTGATGCGGGAATAGGAGACTTTTTTACAAGTGTAATGATGAGGGATACACCCAGCTATGTATTTAATGCGATGAGTTTATTGACAGCGGCGTTGACGGTAAGGGCAGGTGTGAAGGTTATTGCGCGAATGTTCGTGCTTTTGGTATTCATTATGATCTTATTTTCTGCTGCTGTTATCATTATGGCTGTTCCTTTGTACAAGCCGGAGTTTTTGCTGCCACTTTTTCCTGAGGGGATCAAGCCCATCCTGCATGGTGCTTTTATTGTTTCCGGTTTTCCTTTTGGCGAAGTTGTCTTTTTTTCTATGATACTTCCGTTCGTTCGGTTGGATAAAGAAGCTACTTTGGGCAAGCATTTGTATGCAGCTCTTACGGTCACAGGTATTTTACTGACCCTCTCGACTTTAAGCACTCTGATGGCTTTCGGTCCGGCCGCCGGATTTTTCAAGTATTCTCTATACAGGCTTGCCGGTGAAATTCAAATCGCCGAAGTGATTCAACGAATCGAATCTGTTATCGGTATTGCTTTAATTGTTGGCTCTTATATGAAGGCTACTGTGTATTTGTTCATTCTCGATACAATCTTAAGTAAGCTGTTTAACCTTGAGAAAAAGAGCGTGCTGATTTACCCCATTACACTAGTCTGCATCTTTCTGTCACTCACTATGTTCAAAGACCCTTCAGATTTCAATGACCAAGTGTATAGGATTTGGCCCTTTGTTGTAGTGACTATCGGCTGTTCGGTGGTTTTTCTGCTTACTATCATTACTATATGTAAATCTATATTCAAGAGAAGGGTAAAAGCGGGAGTATAGGGGGGATGCTGAATGGGTGAGATGCTGGAAAACATGTCAATAGGTCAGGAGATTTCATGGGACTTGAATCTTAATCGTAAATGGTTCGAGCAAATATTCGCTAACTGCCAGGATATGATGATTGAATCTTGGAGTTATGGACCTGCTTTGAAATATGCGGCTTTTTCTGTATGTTGTCAGTCTCTGGTTGAAGATGACCACAATGAGTATATGAAATCGACGCTACAGGACCTGGTCCAGCATGAAGCAGGGATGACAGAGCCTATTTCTCCTGAGCAAGTGCGGTATTATTACACACATACCGGTGTCTCGTCACAGTCCAGAGTTTTGCTCAGCACCTATGAAGAAGTTCAGCGGCACCTATTGGAAGGCTTTGTCCTCATTTTTTTTGATCAATGGAACCAGGCGATCAGCTACAAAATGAATAAAATTAATAAAAGAGCGGTAACGGAGCCTACCAGCGAGCCTGTTGTGCAGGGGCCACGAGAAGGAACGGTAGAGAACTTGGATACCAATCTGGGGATGCTGCGTCAGCGGGTCAAATCTCCCCTGTTCAAAATTGAATTTTTTATCGCAGGGACAATTATGAAAACAAAGGTCGCTTTCGCTTACTTAGAGCAAGCCGTCAATCCTGAGGTGCTAAAGGAATTTAGAAACCGGCTTCAAAATATCGAACCCTATGAGGTGCAGGGTACCTCCTATATTGAAGAGTGGATTGAAGATTCCACTTACTCGCCATTCCCCCAGCATCGATATACAGAACGAACAGACACAGCTGCCGCTGCTGTGCTTGATGGTAAAATACTCGTTCTAGTGGAAAACTCACCTATGATTCTGATCTGTCCTTCCCTGTTTGTGGACTTTTTTGGAACTAGTGAAGATTACTATGTCCGTACAGTTTATTCGACGCTAATCCGCTTGCTGAGAGTATTGGCCTTTTTTATAGCACTTACTTTGCCAAGCATTTATGTAGCCTTCTCCACCTTCCATCCTGAGTTAATCCCCACGGTTCTTTTGCTGGCTATATTGGGCACTCGGGAGGGTATTCCATTCCCTGCCTTTCTGGAAGCTTTAATTATGGAGGTTTGTTTCGAATTGTTGAGAGAAGCGGGGATTCGCTTGCCGCGTCCGGTTGGATCAGCAGTTAGTATCGTAGGAGCGCTTGTTATTGGGCAGGCAGCCATTCAGGCGAAGATCGCTTCACCGACTATGGTTATCGTCGTAGCTCTGACTGGGATCGCATCCTTTGCGATTCCCCATTATGACATGGCTATTGCAGTCAGGGTGCTGCGGTTTCCGTTTATGGTTGCTGCCGGAATGTTAGGCGGCTTTGGGCTTATGATTGTTTTTCTGCTTACGTTTCTGCATCTGACCAGTCTGCATACACTCGGCCAGCCGTATTTATCCTCGTTAGCTCCGCTGCAGCTGAAGGATATGCGGGATGTGTTTATCCGGGCACCTTTAAAGCGCCTTCTGCGCTCGCCGCGGAACCGTCATCTACATAAATCACGGGGGAAAAGCTCGCCATAACAGCATACCTGGAGGACACTATGAGATTGTTTATGGCTGCCATCGTTATCGCAATCACAGCATTTACTTTAACCGGATGTTGGAATAGGGTTGAGCTAACCGACTGGGGTTTTGTTCAAGCAGCTGCAATTGATCAGACTGATGACGGTAAAATATCGCTGACTACCCATATTTATAAGCCTAATGGAGATTCGAGCGGGCAGGGCAGCCCGGGGAAATCCTATATTGATATTGTAACGAACAGCAATACACTATTGGGAGCTTCCCGGGATGCAACGACGGAGCTGGGCAGGAAGCTGCAGTGGAGCCATATGCAGGTGCTTCTCATCAGTGAAGAAATCGCAAAGTCTAGAGAAATTCACAAAATTCTTGATTTTTTCTCCCGTGACCATGAGCCGCGTGGTTCCATCTCCATCCTGATTACAGAAGGCAGGGCAGGCGATTATTTGCATATTCAACCATTAATTGAAAATACGATGGGGCAGCAGCTGAAAAAGATTGAGGAACACGCATCCAAGCTATCCGCAAAGACGCTGGAGATGTCGATCACCGACTTAACGATACAGGCTCATGAAGAGGGACCGAGTGGAATTGTTGTTCCTTATGCGACCATAAGCCTTATGCCCAAAGAAGGGGTTAGCATTGCCGGACTGGCTGTCTTAAATTTTCCCGAAAGGAAAATGTCTAGTCTTATTCCTCCTGCTCATACTCCTTACTTGTTGATGCTAATGAATAAATTCAAAGGTGGAATTATCGATATTCCCTGTAGTAAAGAGAGCGATAAAAAAGTCGAAACAAGTGATTCTTTTGAAGTCATTCAGGTACAAACCAAAGTGAATCCTATAATCAATGGAGATTCGCTTGCTGTAAAGTTTATCATTACTGTGGAAGGAGCTGTAGGCGAGTTGAACTGTTCTGAGGTTGTTACTAAAGAAGAAGTAAATAAATTCAGGACTAAAATCAAACGAGTAACTGAGGAACGTCTTCGAAAAACAATAACGCTGCTGCAGCAGCAGAAAACAGACGTACTGGGAATTGGCATCCATATGTACCGGACTCACAATCAATTATGGAAGAAATGGAAGCCGGATTGGGAGGAGCGGTTTTCTCATATCAACTTTACTGTAGAGGTGGACGTGAAGCTTATGAACACTGGGATGAATGCAGCTAAGCCCTATTTTAAGCGATAAGTATATCGATTATACGCATAGAGCCTTCAAAAAAATCCAGAGAAAAATCGGGAGCTCATCGCTGAAGCCTCCCGATTTTTTTGGCATATTAATGGGCGGTCCAGCCACCGTCCGCAGTAACAACAGCTCCATTAACAAAGCTGGAGGCATCAGAGGCCAGGAACAAAGCTACATTTGCAATTTCTTCCGCTTCTCCAGCGGGACCTTGTCCTGCTCTTTGAATAGCTTCCAAACCTATGGCATTAGGCTCCGTAATTGTGGAGCCAATGTTGGTTTTGACTGCTCCAGGGGCAACCACATTTGCTCGTATGCCCTTTAATCCGTAAGTGGCTGCAATGTTTTTAGTTAGCCCAATGAGTCCGTGCTTGGAGGCTACATAGGCAGCTCCGCCTCTTGCCCCGAATAAGCCGCCGACGGAAGCGATGTTGACGATTACTCCTTTTCCTTGCTTAAGCATAACCTGCAGGGAAGCCCGTGATACATACATAGGTCCGTTCAGGTTGATCCCAATCACGCGATCCCAATGCTCATTAGTAAGCTCAGCAGCAGGTACGAAATTATCCATAATCCCCGCATTATTAACTGCAATATCGAGAGTACCGTAAGTCTCTACGGCTTTGTTGATGATTTCTTGCACTTCTGATTCTTTGGAGACGTCAAGTGTTAGTCCTATTGCTGTCCCGCCAGCTTCCTTGATTTCAGTGACTACCTTGTCGATGTTTCCTTGATTAATGTCCGTGACTATCACTTTTGCACCTTTGGCGGCAAACAGAACAGCAATGGCTCTTCCCATTCCAGATCCTGCACCTGTAACGATCGCTACTTTGTTTTGTAACATTTCAGTTCGCTCCTCTGCATAAATGGTTTTGGTTTTTTTTGAAGGATATCCTATTATCATAACTTACTTTACTGAAAACTAGAAATTTATCCATAATTCCCCTGAATGGGACAAAAGCCTTGCGGCGTCCTTTGATGAGCGTGTTCATAGCGTTGGTGTATGACGGAGGGAATGGCTGTGGGCTCCAGCCGCGGTTAAAGATTTGTTCCCTTGAATGGAATTGATGAGGAGGTAGGAACAAATCTTTAAAGGCGGGCGCTAACGCTCTTCCACCCACAGCCATTCCCTCTTTTCAGCTACAATCGTACGAATGGCACGAACACCAAGCTCAAACGGACAGCCAGCAAGGGTTTTCTCTTGGCTGGAGGTGATTTCCTAGCGGGCACAGGCGCTGGGGATGAAGTGCTGCTGCTTTAACGATGATTTTCATCGTTAAAAGCACGTTGCGTCTCCACATTCTTACTTTAACAATGAAAATCATCGTTAAAATCCCTTTTATCCACCGCGAAGTACCATACGCGCTCATATAGCGATGAAAATCATCATTAAAGTGGCTGGTTGACCTGGAAACACTACCTTTAACGATGAAAAACATCGTTAAGTCAAGCACACGCTCAATTTGAGGGCGGTCGACTGTTTTTTTATAATTTATCGCTGTAAAGCAATTAAATGAATGGGTATTAAAAAAAGCCCGGCATCAGCCGGACCTTCAATTAGACCTTTTAATCATTTTCAAAACACCTTCAAAGCAGCTCCAAACAATCTTCAATTCAGTTTCGCTGCTGCAACGTTACAAGCCTTCCTTTTCTAACCTCCCGCATTCTCTCCAGGCTTGCTCTTCTCAATGTTAGCTCTTCCCATAAGCAGAATCAGCAGAAAAGCCAGGATAGGCAGGACAATACTCCACTGGAACACAAAGGCAATGGAGTCTGCTAAGCCGTCGATCATTTTTTGCAGCACATCTGGCGGGAATAGCTTGCGTACTTCTGGCTGCAGCAGTGCTTGTGGATCTCCAAATTGCTTAGCTTGCTCCGGATCAGGCAGAATCTCGGTAATGTTATTCGTCAGGCGGCGAGTCTGGATCACTCCGAATATAGTGACGCCAAGGGCGGAGCCGATTGTCCGGAAAAAGCTGATCATGGATACAGCCGCGCCTTTATATTGATTGCTTACTCCGTGTAAGGTAGAAATGTTGAAGACGACAAACGATACACCGATGCCAAGACCAACAAAAACCATGTATACAGTTACGATAGCGCGTGAAGTATCTGCGGTAATGGTGCCGAGCAGCGCAAGGGCGACTATTAGAATGCATGCTGACACGATCATAATGTTGCGAAACACAAATTTTCCGACAAATCTTCCGCCGAGCATACTGCTGGCTACGACTCCAAGCATCATTGGGGTTAGTGTCTGACCGGCAGAACTGGCGGAACCCCCGTATACACCTTGCACGAAAATGGGAATATAAGTAGCACCGGAAATCATAATGGCTCCATATAGAAAGCTGGCCAGCTGGCTGGCTGTAAATACTCTGTTTTTGAACAGTTGAAGGGCTATGATTGGGTTTTTCACTTTTCGTTCTACCGTCAAGAAGATGATGAAAGAGACTACAAATGCTGCGAATAAGCCAAGAATCTGCCAGGAGCTCCAAGCATATGTCTTACCACCCATCTCCAGAGCGAACATGAGCGTAAGAACTGTCGTAGCTAAAAGGACAACACCGCCCCAGTCGATGATCTGTTTTACCTTTTGATTGGATTCCTTGTAGAAAAGGGCCAGCAGAATAAGTGAGACAATCCCGATAGGAACGTTGATGTAAAATACCCAGCGCCAGTCGATTTTGTCGGTAAAAAAAGCGCCTGCCATCGGTCCAAAAACACTGGACATCCCAAATACGGCGCCGAATAGTCCGTTCATTTTACCGCGTTTTTCCGGAGGGAAAATATCGAAGATAACGGCAAAGCAAAGCGGCATTATCGCACCGCCACCAATCCCTTGAAGTGCACGGAAAAGGATCAGCTCAGTCATTCCCTGGGCTAGACCGCACAGAATGGAGCCGAGCAGGAAAATGCCTAGTCCAAGCATAAAAAAACGTTTGCGGCCGTACATATCGGACAATTTTCCGAAAACTGGTGTTGCTACAACTGTCGCGATCATATAAGCCGAGAAAACCCATACGAGTTGTTCAAATCCGCCGAATTCGCCTACGATGGTAGGCATCGCTGTGGAAACGATCGTCTGGTCCAATGCCGCCATAAACAGGCCGAGTAAAAGTCCCAATACCGTCCATTTAATATTTGTTCTGCTTTTATCCATTGCCGGTTAACAACCTCTTTCTTTTTTGTCTACAATTTGAGCTTATTTCAATGAAATCAGTCTATCCATCTCCTGAAGCAGCCATTCCTTCTCAGCCTCCATCACATGGAAGCAGTAATTAAAGTAAATTTGATTCTGTTCTTTCTCATCTGTAGCAATATTAGGATGTTGAGCCACGTGCTGTTCGTTTGCTTTTTGAAAATCGAGAATTTGCTGAATGTAGCCTAGATATTGCTGGATGCAGGAGATGCGGATACTAACAGGTACATGTAAAAAGTACATCATCTTCAGCTTGAAGGTAATTTCCGTTTCAAGGTTGTACTCGAGAGGTGTTTCCATAAGCTCAAGGAACCTCTCTCTACCTTCAGGAGTCAATGCAAATACACGTTTACGCCGGCCTTTCGCAGCTGTCTCATCTTTCATTTCCTGAAGCATGCCAGCTTTCACGAGCTTGTTCATTAATGGATACAATACGCCCCAGCTAATTTGCCGGAACGGCCCGAGCACTGCTTTAAGAATAGAATGGAGCAGGTAGCCATGCTTAGGACCGGCAAGCAATTCGCCAACGATGTATAGCTCGTAAATTTCAATCATCCCTTTCATATATCTTGAAGATATATTCAATGTTGATGATTATATATCTTCAAGATATATAAATCAATTTAAAAATTATTTTAAAAATCAAGCCTTGGCAGATGAAGCAGGAACCTGATATAATCAACATTCTATGAGATATAAAAGCAATAAAAAAAGCCGTCACCTGGATAGGTGACAGCTTGTACAATACTGCTTATTAAAATCGGGATGTGCGCTGGTTAAAAGGGACAACAATGTATGAAAAAGAGTTGCATTCATATAGGTATTATGATAAAATTGTTAAGAGGAAAATTTGAAAAAAATAATCATATTCATCATAACACAGTAATAATATAGTTGTCAACAAAGAATCCTTGGAAAAATTTTTATAACACCTAGTTTATTCCATTTTTTCAGGGAGGAGGGGGCGGATGGTAGTGGATGATCAACGTGCGGAAATAGAGATAGAGCTAACGCTTGAGCAGGTTAAGGACCTTATATTGGAACAAGGTAAAAAAAGCGCTTCGCTTACCTACAAGGATATTATGGAAAAGCTCGCCCCATTCGACCAGGATCCGGAACAGCTCGAAGAATTTTTCGAACAGATTTCCGAGCTTGGCATTGAAGTAGATAACGAGAATGAATCGGATATCGACCCCTCACTTGTACCGGACGATCAGAAGCACGGTGAGCTGAATTATGACGATGATCTCCTCATGACTCCAGATTTGAAAATTAACGATTCTGTGCGGATGTACTTGAAGGAAATAGGGCGTGTCGGGCTCCTTTCAGCCGTAGATGAAGTAGATTTGGCAAGAGCAATCGAGCAAGGTGACGAAGAAGCAAAGCGGAGATTAGCTGAAGCGAATTTGCGCCTTGTTGTGAGTATAGCTAGAAGATACGTCGGCCGCGGCATGCTGTTCCTCGATTTAATTCAGGAAGGCAACATGGGTCTAATGAAAGCTGTTGAGAAGTTTAATCACTCCAAGGGGTTCAAATTCAGTACGTATGCCACATGGTGGATTCGTCAGGCGATTACTCGCGCTATAGCTGACCAAGCCCGGACGATCCGTGTGCCTGTGCATATGATCGAGACGATTAATAAGCTCATCCGGGTTTCCAGGCAGCTGCTGCAGGAGCTTGGACGAGAGCCTACTCCTGAAGAAATTGCCAAGGAAATGGATCTGACAACCGATAAAGTGCGTGAAATCATGAAAATTTCGCAGGAGCCCGTTTCCCTCGAAACGCCGATCGGCGAAGAGAACGATTCGAATTTGGGCGACTTTATTGAGGATCAGGAGGCTCTGGCACCGGCCGATGCTGCTGCTTATGAGCTGCTCAAGGAGCAGCTTGAGGATGTGCTGGATACACTTACGGAGCGGGAAGAGAACGTGCTGCGACTTCGTTTTGGACTTGATGACGGCCGTACCCGGACGCTTGAGGAAGTTGGCCAGGTGTTTGGCGTCACCCGCGAACGGATTAGACAGATCGAAGCGAAGGCACTGCGCAAGCTGAGACATCCAAGCCGGAGCAAACGGTTGAAGGATTTTTTGAAATAAGAGTTTGAACTGACAAGACCACTGGCTAAATGATGCAGTGGTCTTTTTGTTATGGTTTTATTAGAAAGTTCTGCTGGCAGTCCGTTTGAGCGTGGGCGTTCGGCACGTTACTTTGTAACTGAGATTGAAGGGATGTGGGAAGGATGAGTATTAGTAGCAGCCTTGTAGGAGAACTCCCTCCGCCAAAATGAGCGTGTACTCCACTTAACGATGTTTTTCATCGTTAAAGTAAGTGTTCCAGGTCAATCAGCCACGTTAACGATGTTTTTCATCGCTAAAAGAGGTTTCTTGGCCTGTCTGGGTCTTAAAAGTTACTTTAATGATGTTTTTCATCATTAAAGTAGGGATGTGGAGAGGAACTGGTGTTTTTAATGATGAAAAACATCGTTAAAGTCTCAGTTCCTTTTCAGCTGCAGATGGCTGGTGGTCACGGTGGATCGCAGTTACCGCGGGCACTCCTCCTCCTCAGTACCTTTGCCCGCCTTTAAAGATTTGTTCTCACCCCCACAGCCAATGTATTTAGAGGAACAAATCCTTAACAGCGGCTGGAGCCCATAGTCAAGCCCACAGCCATCCCCTCCCTCCGTAGGAATTACCAGATTAAGCAGAAACTTATAATGGGTTTTATGTAAGAATAAGGCGTGATGAGCCCGTTTTTCATCTTTTATTTTATGAAGAAAACAAATGATAATCGATTGTTGACAATCGTTCTGGGTGGTCGTATAATCGAATCAAAATGAAGCCATGGCTTTATTTTGAAAGGATAAATTGTGTTACAGGTTAAGCTGGTGAAGGGAATTTATCCGAAGAAAGATACGAAGAAAACTATGGAGAAAGCTTCGAAGAAAGCTTCGAAGAAAGCTACGAAGAAAGCTCAGAGGTATGCTAAGAAAGAAAGTCGTGTAAATGCAAAACTTTAGGGAGGGAATCGTCTTGCAAAAGTTAGCTATATTATGGGCAAATGGACCTTCTAGCGGCAGCATTCTTGTTCGCCATGGAGTCTTAATTTCTGCGAAAGTTATATCACAGGAAGGAGAATGGTCTGGTGAAGCGTGGTCGTTCCAGGCAAATGGAGATCTGCGCATTGAGCTGGAGGTTGAAGAGTCAGATCCGCTTGGCAAAGTGAGAACCGTTGTGACGGTTCAATCCGTAACGCATCCATTTAGTTTTTTTGTTCAGGATGTTAGTCAGGATTATCCTATATACATTCCTGCTTACGGTGCTGCCGTTACAGAGTCTGGGGATCTACGTTCTTACAATCAGCTTCAGCAGGCTATTACGGATAGAGGGCTCCTGACGAACTTGACGAAGCTGGAAGCGGAGCCTGAAGAATCCTACGATAATGCTGCTGCAGCAACGCGTAATCAGCCTAGTCCCATATGGCTTGGAACGGGTAGGGATACCCGCATTTTTGAAGCTCAGGCTAGAGGCCGTGCGAGTAACAATTTCTGGTCACCTCCAGTTGGTGGATCAGATCTGCAGTGGGATTGG
This sequence comes from Paenibacillus eucommiae, assembly GCF_017874215.1. Taxonomy (GTDB): domain Bacteria; phylum Bacillota; class Bacilli; order Paenibacillales; family NBRC-103111; genus Paenibacillus_AI; species Paenibacillus_AI eucommiae. The sequence continues at coordinate 232,307 of NZ_JAGGLB010000007.1, read as the reverse complement.
ATTCAGCCGAGGCAGCACAGCATAGAACGGGGATTGCCAGAAAATGAAGGCCGGCCAGTAAGGTACTACTATATGAGCGGAAGGGGCATGGGCTGTGCAGACAACGTGACGCGCAGGCTGGAGGACGGGATACTTCCTATTTTACATACCACTTTTGTTGACGACGATATCCGCTATCATTCCCGCTCCTTCGTATCCTATGAATCCACTCCACTGGTAGCTGGAGCAGCGCGGGGCACACATTATTTGCTTGCTGATGGTTATGGATTTGGGCATATGTTCACCGAGGAACAGGCGCAAGAGCGGGCAAAGCTGCTGGAAGCAGAAACGAGTGGAGCTGAAAACACGGTCTTTTATTGCAGTATTGACATTGAGAATACAGCGATGGTTCCCAGGTATGCCTGGTTTAAAAATCTTATCCCTAACATTGGAGGCATTTCCTATTCCTTCGACGGAAGAACTGGATTTGCCCAGTATGCGGAGGATCGTGTTTTCTGTGTCACTTTTTGCAACGGTAAACCACTGAGAACGGAAGAAACGGCTATCCTTCTAAAGCCTGGAGAGACGGTTAAGATTGAATTTTATTTGCCTCATGAGCCTATTAGCAGGGAACGGGCTGAGCGGTTAGGTGAACAAAAGTTTCAAGCTCGTTTTGAGGAATGCCGCAGCTTCTGGAAACAAAGATGTGCAAAAGGCGGACAAATAAAGCTGCCTGAAAAACGAATTGAAGAAATGATTCAAGCTGGCCTGCTTCATTTGGATTTGGTTTCATATGGCAAAGATCCTGAAGGAACGATCGTTCCTGCTATTGGCATTTATACGGCTATCGGCTCGGAAAGCTCACCTATCATTCAGTTTATGGATTCGATGGGTTGGGGAGATATGTCCGCCAGGGCGCTGGCTTTTTTCCTGGACAAGCAGCATGAGGACGGATTTATTCAAAACTTTGGCGGATACATGCTGGAAACTGGCGCTGCGCTTTGGTGCATTGGGGAGCATTATCGTTATACGCGCGACGATTCGTGGCTCGCAGCAATCAAGCCAAAGCTGTTGAAGTCCTATCAATATTTGCTAAGCTGGCGCGAACGCAATGAAAGGGAAGAGCTGCGCGGACGTGGATACGGCATGATAGAAGGCAAAACAGCCGATCCGGAAGATCCGTTTCATTCCTATATGCTGAACGGATATGCCTATCTTGGGTTAAGCCGGTTGGCAGAAATCCTTGCGGAATCGGACCCTGATCTTTCCAGTCAAATTGGCGAACACGCACTTCTGTTAAAGGCGGATATTCGCACTGCTTTTTTCCAATCCGTTGCTTCCTCTCCGGTTGTTCCGCTTGGCGACGGCAGCTGGGTCCCTACGGCACCACCTTGGGTAGAAGCCAATGCCCCTCTTGCGCTGTATGAAGAAGGGGAAAACTGCTTCACTCACGCTACCTTTATGGGCCGCGATTCGATGCTGGGCCCGCTTTATCTTTTGTTTCATGAAGTCATCGCACTGGATGAATCCGTGGCCGATTTCATGATGAATTACCACAATGAATTGATGCTTACCCGCAACGTCGGCTTTAGCCAACCGTACTATTGTATACATCCTTGGGCACATATTAAGCGGGGGGAAGTAAAACCTTTCCTCAAAGCTTACTATAATTCGTTTGCGGGCTTGGCGGACAGGGAGACCTACTCGTTCTGGGAGCATTATTATCAGGTCAGTCCTCATAAAACACATGAGGAGGCCTGGTTCCTTATGCAAAGCCGCTGGATGCTTTATATGGAAGAGGGAGATGTGCTGCGCCTGCTTCCAGCGATTCCACGCAAATGGCTTGAGCATGGCGAAGTGATCGAGCTGACCGATTTGAACAGCTACTTCGGCAAGTTCTCGCTGACTGTAAAGTCCGAACTGAACGATGGCCGTATCACAGCTAAGTTCACATGCGGGCCAGAAAGAAGGCCGGCCTCAGTCAAATTGCGGCTGCCGCATCCCGCAGGGAAGAAAGCCAGCCATGCAGTCGGTGGAGCCTATATCGAAAGCGAAGAAGCTGTCCTTATTCATATCGAAGAAGAGCAGACAGAGCTTACCTTGTTTTTTGAATAAATGCAATTATACCGAAAGACGAACTCAACCAAGAAATCCAGGAACTGCTGCGTAACCGTGGTGCAGTAACCAAGTTTAAGCATCCAACTTCCGTAGCTGGACTAGACACTATCATTAACATGGATCGCATTGTTGTCGATGATCCCAATGGACTGCAAACAACAAGTGAAGAAGAACTTCGCCAGCTAAAAGAACAGGCCATTCAGATCCTCAAAGAAGCAATGCAATCAGACGATTGCGAGCGTCGTGAGAGAGCGGCTGCGGCAATTCTTCAACTCCATTAATCAAACGAAAGGACTGACCCAGGCTGCATGATTAATGCTGGGTCAGTCCTTTTGAATTAGGCTTTGGCCTGCAGCAAAGCCTGCAAAACCGGCGACTAGGCAGAGAAGACACAGGGCATAAGCAGCGGGAACACAAGAGCCGGCGTCTTATGCCGGAAAATATCCATGTTTAAATATGCCGTACCATTCATCAAGGGCTTCGCCTTTTAGAACATTTAACTTCTCAAGAATATGCCTTGAAAATTCTACAGCACCACTGCCATTGGCAGTGATAAGATTACCATCCCAGACAGACTGGGCGTCTACATAGTAATCATCGCCCCGATAATCGGGTGCGCCCTGCTTCAGATACGGCAAGGTGTTTCCTGTATGCTTATTTGCATCAAGGAATCCATGATTGCCTAAAAAAGTAGTCGCGTCACAAATGGCTGCAACCGGAATATCGTGCTGCACACAATAGGTTACGATCGTTTTGGCCTGCTGATTGTCAGCATTTCTCCATGCGGTGCCACCTGGAATAATGAGCATTGCTATTTCTGTATGGCTGCAATGATCCTTCAGGTCATAATCGGGAAGCACTTTGAAACCGCCCATTGATACCTTGGGAGCTTTATCAATCGCAATGGTCTTAACTTCATACCCGGTCCCAGGCTTATTCAACTCTGCGCTAACATAGCTTGCTTCCCAATCTGCAAAGCCATCTGTAAGAAACACCAGTACTTTCTTCATGTACAATTCCCTCCACAACCCTTATTTGCTATCTGAATCCAGCATAACAGATAATCACTGTCACTTACTGTCAGTGTATTTATGAAAGCAGTGAAAAGTTTTACTGCTACTTCTGTTCATCAGGCACTTCCAAAAGCTGTTTGCCGAAATCCAGACAATGGTTACAAATCGCAACGTTTGGACCGTGAACAAGCTTTTGTACTTCATCTTCGGTTTTGCTGCAGAAGGAGCATGAGCGGGCAGCGTCAGCATTAATCTCAGCAGCTATTGCGCCTGTTGTCGCTTCCGCAGTGTAAGCTTGCAGCCCTTCCTTCATGTCCATCTGGATAACGGCTTGATAGATGTGCTCCGAGACGTTTTTATCTGTAAACTCTTTATAGTCGAAGTCATTCTTTAATTTCATGGCAATCATGGTGTAGGCAATAGTCATACCCTCAAAGAATCTTTGCCGCAAGGGATCGTCGGTTTTGACGATGTGCTTCTCGCTGTCCTGGATCATAGCTTCCAAATAATCGATCATATCTTCAATTTTAGCGCCGCGGAAATTTTTTTTGCGAAAATCTTCTGTCAAAAGAAAGCACCTCCAATTTTTATTGGTATATGTACACTTATGTACACCGATGTATACATATATAATAATCCATTTTTTCCTTCTTGTAAATAACAGAATTCGCAATGAATTTTATGTTGAAAAAAGGCGAAATTTTTACATTGTTTGTGTTAAAATACTAACACGGTATTGGTTTTCAAGTGAAAAACTTTAATATTGCATTATGAATCAACAGATATTGTTTCTCAAAAATCCGTCGATTCTAATCCTGGACGAGGCTGCCTCATCACTGGATACGGAGACAGAGTCAGCCATTCAGTCCCAGGCCGAGCTGTCGGTGGGACGCACCACCTTGGTTATTGCTCATAGGCTGGCCACCCTCAAGAATGCTGACCGGATCGTTATCGTTACGGAAGAAGGCATATCCGAGCAAGGCAAACATCAGGTTCTCCTCGCGGCAGAAGGCGTTTACAGCAAATTGCACCGGGTGCAGTTCAGAACTTGAGTTCATAGTCTAATTAAAAGAAGGAGATCAACCATGGAAAGAGTAAGTAAAAAGCTATCGAAAGCGGATATTTTCAAAAGGTTTATTTTTATCACACTAGGTTCTATCATGATGGGTGTGGCACTTGAAATATTTTTGGTTCCTAATAACATCATCGACGGTGGGATTACAGGTATTTCAATTATGCTATCCGAACTGACGCCACTTCCTCTGGGCGTGTTCATTTTTATTCTCAACATCCCTTTTCTGTACATCGGATACAAGCAAATCGGCAAAACCTTTGCCATCTCGACGCTCTACGGTATCATCCTGCTATCCTTAACAACCGTATATCTGCATCATTCTGTGCCGTTTACGAACGAAACGATTCTTGCTGTTCTGTTCGGAGGTCTTATTCTGGGACTTGGTGTAGGCTTAGTCATCCGCTATGGGGGTTCCCTGGATGGTACGGAAATCGTAGCCATTCTTTTATCCAAAAGAACAAGAATGCCGGTCGGCCAGCTGATTATGATCATTAACTTCTTTATTTTCATATTTGCCGGTTTTGTTTTTGGATGGGATTCCGCCATGTACTCCATATTTACATACTATATCGCTTCTAAAGTTATGGATATTGTAGTTGAAGGTTTGGATGAGTCGAAGTCTGTAACCGTAATTTCCAAAGATTACGAGGAGATTTCCGAAGCTATTGCTAACCGTCTGGGGAGGCCTACGACCTATATTTACGCCAAACAAGGGAGAACCAAAGAAGATACGCAAATGATCTACTGTGTGGTTACCCGTTTGGAATTAGCCAAGCTGAAGACCATCATTCAGGAAATTGATCGTAACGCCTTTATTTCGATTTCAAATGTAGCCGATGTTCTTGGAGGCAGCATGACCAAAAAGAGCATTCATTAAAGCCATTGACATTGATACCCTGCATACATAAAAAGAAAGACCTTCAATAAGCTATTGGGGTCTTCCTTTGTTGTAGGTTAAAGTAAACGGCTCGTTACAGCATTCAAGTGGCCATATCTTTACGGCGGAATATTGCTAGTGATAACCGAAAGGATAATCCAAGCAGAAGGAGTCCTACGACCGGAAAAAGCCAAGCAGTTGCAAGCTGCGACTCTGGCAGCCAGTCTATTTCCCGTTTAGGAAGGTTAGAAGCAGCAATAGTGAGGAAAACGAAAATGAATATAACAATCTGGGATCCTTTTGCACCCAACCAATAATAGATCGGAAAAAACAGGGATCCGAAGAGAAAACAAATACCTAGGGTTAATCCAATATCTGTCCCGGTAAACGAAGCTTCCCTTTGCAGCACATAGCGGTTAATCAACATCATAAGCAGGCCGGAGGCTAGACCAATAAGCAAATAAACAAAAAGAGTGCTGTATTTCGCGGATACGATTTGTTTTCTGGAAATAGGGAGGCTTCCAACAAACAATAAATTTTTATTTTTTCTTTCCAGGGAGCAGGAGAACATGGTGAGCATGACCGTAGGCAGTATGCCAAGCAGAAGGGAAGACCTCTCTGTAGGCAGCAAGAATCCGAAGAAAGCAATATAGAGCACAACGAAAAGAAAATAATAGCGGAGGATAAGGATGTCCTTACGAATTAAATTAAGCATGGGTGCGCCCTCCTTTTGCAGTGAAGTACATGATATCCTCAAGTGTCGGCGACACCATTTTTGCATAGGAACCGAACAACCGCTCAGCTTCGGACCGATTAGCAGACAAGCCCTCGAAGCCTATGGACGTTTCACGAATGCCGATAAAAGCATTGCGGAGATCGCGATCTAACAAAGCGGTATCACCTTTCACCAGCACGTAGCGATCCAGAATTTGTTCCTTCGAATCACTGAACACAAGCTTGCCGCGGTTCACAAAGGTTATAAAATCCGCAATACGATCCAAATCAGTAGTAATATGGGTGGAAAATAAGATCGTTTTCTTTTCATCGAGCATCAGCTCGCCCAGAATGTCCAGCAGCTCGCGGCGGAATACGGGATCAAGTCCTGCTGTCGGCTCATCCATAATGAGCAAATCGGCCTGGTGGGATAAGGCGCATGCCAACGAAAACTTCATTTTCATTCCTTTGGACAAGTTCTTGATCTTGGTTTTCTGTGATAATTCGAAGCGGTCCAAATAATTTTTAAATAAGGCTTCATTCCATTGTTTATAGAAGGGAGCTATAACATTTTTCATGGCTGCAATGGTTAAATGCTCATAGAAGTGGCTCTCGTCTGAAACGAAGCCTATCTGTTCTTTGATTTGTCCTTCCTGCTGTGGCATGGGCTTGCCAAAGATGCTGATTTCACCTTGCTCAGGTACGGCCATACCCATTAAGAGCTTAATCAATGTACTTTTTCCGGCTCCATTTGGTCCAATCAGACCGGTTATGAAGCCCTGTTTAATACCAAAAGAAACTTGATCTAACGCAAACTGCGAATATTTCTTCGTTACTCCGCGTATTTCAATGACATTCATCCGTTATCCTCCCCATCTTCATAGAGTATCTTGACCTGCTCGAGCAGCTCTTCCAAGGTAATTTGCAGTGATTTGCTTTCCATAACAATCTCGATCGTTTTATTTTCTAACAGTCTTAGCCGCTGCTCGCGGATAAACTGCTGATTGGCGCCGGATACGAAGGAGCCCTTGCCAACTACGGAATCAATGAGCCCTTCTTTTTCCAATTCCTCATAGGCGCGTTTTGTGGTGATTACGCTGATTTGCAAATCCTTGGCCAACTGGCGAATTGAAGGCAGACTTTGGCCGGCAGTAAGCTCCCCGTTAAGGATGCTTTCCCGGATTTGCTTGCAAATTTGCACGTAAAGTGGATCGACAGAAGCGTTGGATAAAATAATGTTCATAACTCACCACTCATTTTCAGATTTATCTGCGCATAGTGTATATATTAAGTATATACACTATGCGCGGTGATATGTCAATTTGTTGTACAATTTTGCTGCTCCATTTTTGCTTTATTGACACTGCAATAATCCGCATGATAAGTTCAATGCAGCTATCCTGGTTCGTAATTATGTATAGAAAAGAGAATTATTTATGAAAATTGATCGCTTGCTTTCCATCGTTATTTTATTGATGAACCGGAAAAGAATTCAGGCCAAAGAATTGGCCGATCTATTTGAAGTATCGGTGCGCACAATTTATCGGGATATAGATGTTATTGATCATGCGGGAATTCCGGTCATGACCTACCCGGGAGCGGGTGGTGGTATTGGTCTTGTGGAGGGGTATCGATTAGACCGCAATTTGTTGACGCATAATGATCTGGCAGCTATCGTTACGGCTCTTCGGAGCATCTCCACCTCGTACAGCAGCCATGAAAATCAAATGCTTTTGGAGAAAATCAACAGTATTATTCCGGCTTCAAAGAGCGATGACTTCGAATTCAAAACCAAGCAGTTCATTGTAGATTTCTCGTCCTGGGGTGACCAAGGGCTGATGGAGGAGAAGCTAAATAAGCTAAAGCAGGCGATAGAGCAGCTCCAGGTTGTAGCTTTTACCTATTGCAATGCTGATGGAGATGTAACGGAGCGCAGTGTGGAGCCATATACATTAGTATTGAAAAAACAAAGATGGTACCTGTACGCCTATTGCCGCCAGCGGGAGCAGTTCCGTTTATTCAAGCTGTTTCGGATGAAGGACGTTGTGATTCATGAGCTTTATTTTGTCCGTCAGCCCATTTCAATGGAAGATATGCCCTGGGCAAAATCGTGGCAGCCACCTGAGCAGGGGACCCCGCTGCAGCTTCGTTTTCATGCAAAGGTGCGGCATTTGGCGGAAGAGTGGTTCGGAGTGGAGAGTTTGCTGGAGGATGGCGAAGGCAGGTATACGGTTTCGGTCGCTTTTCCAGAGGACAATTGGCTGTACGGCTTTATTCTCAGCTTTGGAGAAGGAGTAGAAGTGCTGGAACCCGCTCATATACGTGAAAAAATAAAAAAGATCGCAGAAGGCATCGTAAATAAATATGAGCGTACATGCTAAACCTGACAGAGAGCTGTCAGGTTACTGCTTGTATACTGAAGCTATAACCAATTAGGAGGAATACACGATGAACTCATACGTATGCCAAAGCTGCGGAATGCCAATGCCTGATGAGGCTTTATACGGAACCGATAAAGAAAATAATAAAGTGACCGAATACTGCAAGTATTGCTATGAGGACGGTGCTTTTACACAGCCAGAGCTCACGCTTGGTGAGATGATTGAGGTTTGCGTCCCGATTATGGTTAAGGAGGGCATGGAGGAGCAGGCGGCAAGAACGATGATGCAGAGTTACCTGCCCAATCTGAAAAGATGGTCTTCTCCTGGGGACGGAGAGGATGGAGAGGGTGAACGCAAGCATGCCCAGCCCGATTATTTTGTAGAAAAAGCGGAAATTCACTTAATGGGCATAGCCGCAAGGACTACAAATGCTAATGAGCTTTCGGCCTCGGCAGAGGCACAGATTCCAAAGCTTTGGGAACGCTTCTGGCAAGAATCTGTACTAGAGAACATTCCTGGGCGGAGCGGGGCTGCAGTTCAAGTGGGTTCGGAAGGTAGTACTGATGGAAATGCGAATACGAATGCGAATGCGGATGCAAATACAAATGGAAATACGAATGCGGATACGAATGGAAATGCGATCTTCGGGTGCTACACGGATTATGAGAATGGAGCTTTTGGGGAGTATACAATCCTTTTAGGAGCGAGTGTCAGTTCGCTTGCCAACATACCAGAAGGAATGGCAGTTACTACATTACCAGCAGCAAGGTATGCAGTGTTTACAACAGCGAAGGGTCCGATGAATAAGGTTGTAATCGAGGCTTGGCAAGCAATTTGGCAGTGGTCGGCGGCCGTTACAGACTTGGAGCGTACTTTTACTGGTGATTTTGAATTGTATGATGAGCGCAGCTCGAATCCGGAGGATGCCCAGGTTGACATTTATATTGCGGTACAATCGCAGGATAAAAAGTGATGTTTAAATGTGGGCAGCTATCTTTAGGAGAGTGTTATGAGGGTAAGATGTTTGATTAATGAAAGTTGTAAGTAAATCCAAATTTTCATTGTCGTCACTATCCCTTTCCCTCAGGAAAGCAGCCTCTGCTGGCAGTCCGTTTGAGAGTGCTTCACTTAACGATGTTTTTCAACGTTAAACCAAATGTTTCCAGGCCAATCATCACTTTAATGATGATTTTCATCGTTAAAAGAGGTCGGATGGCCCCTTTGGTCGGTAAAAAGAGATTTTAACGATATTTTTCATCGTTAAGTAAGATTATGGAGAGGAACTGGTGCTTTTAACGATGAAAAACATCGTTAAAGTAGCAGTTCCTTCTCAGTTGCGCGCTCTCTTCATCCCCAGCGCCTGCGTCAGCTGGGAAATCTCCTCTAACCAAGAGAAAAACCCTAGCTTGGCTGTCCGTTTGAGCTTGGTGTTCGTGTGATTCGTGCGATTGTAGCTGAGAAGAGGGAAGGGCTGTGGGCGGAAGAGCGATAGCGTCCGCCTTTAAAGATTTGTTCCACCCCCATATCTATTCCATTCAAGGGAACAAATCTTTAACAGCGGCTGGAGCCCACAGCCATTCCCTCCACAACGCACCCAAGTCACAAATACGCTCCTCAAAGGACGCCCAAGAAGGGCGTTTTTCTCATTGAGAATAATCCGTGTACGGTAAGCGAAAGCTAAAATGTCTTACCATCCATTGTCTAAAAGGAGACTAGGAACATGAAGCGATTAGCCCCTGTAAGAATAAAAAGAATAGTACTAGTAACCGTTATGCTGGCTTTATTCGGACTGGCATCCAGTATGGTCCTATCGCCTGGTATCGTTGCTGCACAAGGAGGGAAGCCGTATCACTTCGGGTTCAAAAAAAGCAAAAACGGAGCGCTTCCCTCCATTAATGAAGAAGGCTTCAAGCAGATTCTGCAAAAGCATGACGCTATTTTTCTAGGCAATCCGGAGAAGAAAGAGCTGTTTCTGACATTTGACAATGGCTATGAGAATGGGTTTACTGGCCGAATATTGGACACTTTGCGGGATAAAAAGGTTCCGGCTATTTTTTTTGTAACAGGTCCTTATGCGAAGGAGCAGCCGGAGCTGATGAAGCGGATGGTGAACGAGGGGCATCTGATCGGCAATCACTCATGGAGCCATCCGGATATGTCGCGCTTGGATCAAGCAGCTATCAGGACCGAATTGGATAAGGTGAAGGAAGAAGTGGCCAATGTTACAGGGCAGCTGGATATGCGATATATGCGTACCCCACAGGGTGTTTTTAGTGAAAAGACGCTTGCCTTCAGCAGGGAACAGGGATATACGAATGTATTCTGGTCGATTGCCTATAGAGACTGGGAGACCAAGCAGCAAAAAGGCTCGCAGTATGCTTATCAACAGGTGATGTCACAGCTTCATCCAGGTGCGGTGATTTTACTGCATTCGGTGTCCAAGGACAACACGGAGGCGTTGGGACAAATAATCGACGATGCCAGGAAACAGGGCTATGAATTCAAAAGCCTGGACCAAATGGAAAGCAGACATTATTGATTGCCGGATAGTCTTCCTCATTGCAAAGTATAAATAGCTGCGGTATAGTTTGAAAATCAGGCTATCCTTTATTTTTACATGGCAAGGGGGAGACTTATGAACAGTAATTGGCTGGAATGGGCCAAGCGTATACAGGCTATAGCTCAGACGGGGATTACATATACCAAGGACGCCTATGATCTTGAACGCTATGAGGAACTAAGGCAAATCAGTGTAGATATTCTGGCTTCTTACACACAAGTGGATAAGGAAATCCTTACTCTTGCTTTTGCAGGAGAGACCGGCTATGCAACACCCAAAGTGGACATTCGTGGAGTTGTCTTCCAGGACGACAAGATTCTGCTTGTTCGTGAGAAGCTGGATGGGGCTTGGGCGCTTCCCGGAGGCTGGGCCGATATCGGCTATTCACCTTCAGAAATTGTTGTTAAAGAAATCATGGAAGAATCGGGCTATCAAGCTATCCCCATCAGGCTGCTGGCCATACTGGACAAGAAATTTCACGGTCACCCGCCGGAGCCTTACCATATATACAAATTGTTTATTTTGTGTCAGATCACTGGTGGAGAGGCTGCGGGCGGCTTGGAAACGAGCGAGGTTGGTTTTTTTGAGGAGGAGCATTTGCCTGTGCTTTCTGCTGAACGAAATACGGTGGCCCAGGTCAAAACCATGTTTGAATTTCTGCGAAATCCGGAAAAAGCTGTCATTTTAGATTGAAGCATTCAAAAATAATGATCCGCGGCGCTGAAAGCCGCACCTAACGGAAGCGAGTCATGCTGTGACTTCGCTTTTTTTTTGTGCTCACGATTTGTGGTGTTGCAGTCAGCTGATTTCGAAGCAAGCATAAAATTCTCTACTTATGGAAAAATTAATAAAAGTTTGTCATCGATAGGGGGACTCCTGACTTGAGCGCTGCAAAACATAAACTATCCATTTTCGCCCTAGGAGGCGTTAATGAAATTGGAAAAAATATGTATGTGATCCAATACGACCAGGATATTGTTGTTATCGATTGTGGATCCAAGTTTCCCGACGAAAGCTTATTAGGCATTGATTTGATTATTCCGGATATTACTTATTTATTGGAAAACAGCGACAAGGTCCGGGCTTTAATCGTTACACATGGACATGAGGATCATATCGGAGGCATACCGTATATTTTAAAACAATTGAATATGCCTATTTATGCGACGCGTTTAACTTTAGGACTCATTGAGGGCAAGCTTAAAGAGGCCGGACTTCACGGGGAAACAAAGCTGATTGAAATTAACTCTGAATCCAGCATTCAACTGGGCGATATCACTTCGACCTTTTTCAAAACCAATCACAGTATACCAGATTGCTTGGGAGTTGTTTTTGAAACACCAGAAGGTACGGTTGTGCATACTGGAGATTTCAAGTTCGATCTAACTCCTGTGAATGATCAATTTCCAGATCTCCATAGAATGGCTGATATTGGAAAAAACGGCGTATTAGCCTTATTGTCAGAAAGCACTAATGCCGGGCGCCCGGGCTTTACCCCATCCGAACGCAGTGTAGGGGAGCATATTGAAGAGTTATTCGGAAAAGCGAAGCAAAGAGTATTTATATCCACCTTCGCTTCCAATGTTCACCGCCTTCAACAAGTGGTTGACGCTGCATTTGCGACAAATAGGAAGCTGGCCTTAGTGGGCCGGAGCATGATAAATGTGGTGAAAATCGCTTCAGATCTTGGTTATATTCATATTCCTGAAGGCATGCTGGTTGAAGCAAAAGAAGCAAACGATATAGCTCCTGACAAGATTGCTATTCTCTGTACTGGAAGCCAGGGAGAGCCTATGGCTGCGCTGGCCCGCTTGGCCAGTTCAAACTTTCGCCAGCTGGAAATTTTACGGGGGGATACGGTTATTCTTTCATCGACTCCGATACCCGGGAATGAACGGAATGTCGCTCGTGTCGTAGACAATTTATTCCGGCTGGGGGCTAAGGTTGTTTTCGGTATGCATGTTTCGGGACATGCCAGCCAGGAAGAGCTGAAATTAATGCTTACGTTAATGAAGCCTAAATATTTTATTCCTATCCATGGGGAGTTCCGCATGCTGCATCAGCATGGTTTATTGGCAGAATCAGTGGGTGTGGAGAAGGATAATATCTTCATTGTGAATATTGGGGATGTTGTGGACATAGAGGACAAGGTGGCGCTTCAGCATAGAAAAGTACCGGCGGGCAACACACTTGTCGATGGTTGGGGGATAGGTGATGTTGGAACTGTCGTTTTGCGAGACCGGAAGCATCTTTCCGAGGACGGCATCCTAGTTGTTGTCATTACACTGTGTAAAGTTGAAGGCAAGATTTTGGCTGGCCCGGATATTATATCCCGAGGATTCGTATATGTGCGGGACTCCGAAAGCCTCTTTAATGAAGCGACTATTATCGTAACGAACACGGTTAACACCCTACAGGAAGAAAATATCAACCAGTGGAGCACGCTAAAAATTAGTGTGAAAACGGTTCTGGGCAAATTTCTCTATGAGAATACGGGGAGAAGACCAGTCATTTTGCCTATTATCATAGAGGTTTAATTAAAAACGAGAAAAAAGTGGAAAAGTAAAAAAAGTAAAAAAGTAAAGCAGGCTCATCGATTGAACTTTTCGGAGTACAGGCGGGGCTGCTTTTTTTGTGCTGCAGATCATGGGTTTTGTACGTGTGAAAAAGACGGAAAAATGGTATAATTATTACAAAAGATTAAGGGGTGACTTTTCTGAAAAGACTTAAACCCATCAATGATTTTATTTTCCAAAAGCTGTTTGGAGATTCTGAATCAAAGCAAAGTCTGATTGCTTTACTTAATGCTATTTTGCGCTTAGAGGGCTCAGAACGACTGGCGGATTTGGAAGTCATAGAAAATAAACAACTTACCAAAGAAAGAATCGATGATAAAACGGGAAGATTAGATGTTCGAGCGAAAACAATGGATGGCATGCAAATTGATATAGAAATACAGCTTACAGATCAACGAAATATGGCGAAACGTACTTTGTTTTATTTTAGCAAAATGTACCTCGAGACGATCAAATCAGGTGGAGATTATCAAGACTTAAAGAAAACCATTTTAATTAATATCTTGAATTTCAACATGCTATCTATAGAACGGTTTCATAGCACTTTTCATTTATACGAGGATCACGAAGAGCATTTTATGCTGACAGAAGATGTCGAGATACATTTCATTGAACTAACAAAATTTTTCAAAGTTAAAAAGAATTTTAATGATCCTCTGCACAGATGGCTTTTATTTATGGATGAAAAAATTTCAGATGATACGCTGAAGGAGTTGATGGAAATGGATCGTGATATCAAAATGGCGGAAGAACGTTTGGAATGGCTTAGCAGTGACGAAGAAACTCTGAGGCTTTATGAAGCGCGGGAGAATTCAATCATTGAACGCAACAGTCTGATTTCAGATGGCATCGCTCGAGGAAAAGAAGTAGGAAAAGCAGAGGGAAAAGCAGAAGGAAAAGCAGAAGGAAAAGCTGAAGTGGCGAGAGAAATGCTGCAAGAAGGTATGAAGATCGAGGATGTAGCCCGCTTGACAAAATTGCCGCTTCAAGAGGTCGAACGGATTGCGCACGAAAAAAAATAACTCGATCGAATCCAGCAATATTGGTAGTAAGCCTGAGGGACACCCAGTGATTGTTTGACTGGGCCCGTTTCTTTTTGATCATGCGTCTTTTTTATTTAGTGAAGTTGCCTCACCTGGTTTGATCGCCAACAAAGCTAGTAAGCCTCCAGCAGCACTACAGATTGTCATGAGGATAAACAATAAATGTTCGGATCGTGCCATGATCACAGAGGCGAGCGGGGGGCCAAGGGCCACTCCAACGAATCGCATGCTGCTGTAAAGGGAGCTGATAGTTCCACGCTGTTCTTTGTCGATACCCTCCGTAATAAATGCATCCAAACAAGGTAAAGCCATGCCGATGCCTAGTCCAGCAGTACTTAGACAGCTTATTTGTACATACATTTTATCGAAAAAAATACTGCCCCCAATTGCAACTACTGCAATGCAAAAGCTGGAAACAAGCAGCCACTTCATTAATTTCTTATGTTTGCCGATCATTTTTCCAGTGATAAATGAAGCAAGGCAAAGTATGGCTAAAGGAATAGCGAGAATAAAGCCTTTCACGATTCCTTTGATCTGTAATGTGTCTTCCAGCTTTTCAGATAAATAAAACAAGAGCCCAAACAAGACAAACATAGTAATTCCCCCGCTAATAAATACAGCAGTAAGCCACAGTGCCTTTTGTTTATAAAGCTGTAAAGTGTCTTTGAGAAATTTGCCCAGTCGAATCGGCGATTTCCCGTTCTGGGGAGCTTTAATCCTTAATATGACAAGTAGAAGGGACACCAGTGAGATAACAGGGATGGCTAGAAAGGGAGCATACCATGCGATCAAGGCTAAAGCTGAGCCGGCAATAGGACTTAATACTTTCCCGAAAGTGTTGGATGTTTCGATTAAACCCAAGCCATAGCTGATTTGATCATCGCTTTTGAGCATGTCAGCTACAAGGGGAAGGACGATAGGCATGGCTCCTGCGGCGCCTATTCCCTGTATGAGCCTACCTGTCAAGATCAGCCCGTAGGAGTTTTCCATGCCAATAGCGGCAAATCCACAAATGGCACCACCGATGCCGGTAATAATGAGGCTTGGTATAATAATTACCTTCCGGCCGTAACGGTCTGACAAATACCCGGCAATCGGAATCAATAGGATGGCCATAACCGAATATACCGTGATCAAGAGGCTAACCTGGAGGTTGCTAATATGCAGCTCATTGCGTATTTGTGGCAAAATGGGAATAAGCATGGAATTACCGAGTGTCATAACGAGAGGAATGGAGGATAAAACGAGCAGGTCCCATTTTTTTGAGCTTTCCAAGTTGATCCTCCTGCAATGATTTAGTGATAATGCTAGTGTAAGGCTATAGGTGATCCTTTTGGCTTTATAATGGTTTATGTATTTTATGTATAACTGTAATAATATTTACTTCTTACAGTCCAATTATCCAACTGTCCGAGGAGCATCCTTCAAACGGATCATTCTGAGAGCTCAGGGAGTAAGGGCTTATTACAGAGCAATTTGAACAAAAAAACCTCCATAACCACAGACTAGTGGATTGAAGGTTTTTTTTCGTTTCTATCTTATTTGGCCGTTACGATTTGCCAGCGGACGCCGTAAGGGTCTTGAATACGGCCGAACATAGTGCCCCAGAACATGCGTTCAAATGCCATTATCACATTTCCACCCTCAGCAAGCCCTGCAAATACTGCCCGGGCTTCTTCTTCTGTCCCATATTCAAGCGTCAGATCAAGCTGATTACCCGAAACAATGGATGTGGAGTCAGCCAAGAAAATTTGCAGCCCGCCGACCTGAAGCACAAGATGCATCACCTTTTCCTTCATTTCCTCAGGTGCCTTTGGTGCATCTCCGAAGGTCTGAACACTTACAATCTCGCCGCGAAGCGCTTTTACATAGAATTCGCCCTGTTCCCTGGCATTCTCAGAAAAAATATATGGAGCCAACTTTACCATAGAATATCTTCCCTTCTGCTAAGTTTTTTGGGGTGAGCAATCACCGTATCAATCTCATCAGACCTCATACCAGTCTCATACCAACCTCATACCAATCTCATATCAGATTGCCTCCCCCGAATGGGGCGTGTACTTCACTTTAACGATGTTTTTCATCGTTAAAGTAAGGTTGTGGAGAGGACCTGGTGCCTTTAGCGATGAAAAACATCGCTAAAGTAGCAAATCCTTCTCAGCTGCGCTCGCTGTGTTCCTAGAGTATTCCTCTTAGGGGATATCCTCCAGCAAAGAGAAAATCCTAGCTATTTGTCCATTTATGTTTGGTGTTTGTACGATTACAGCTGGAAGAGGGAAGAGGGAAGGGGTGTGGGTGGAAGAGCGTTAGCGTCCGCATTTAAAGATTTGTTCCAACCTTATATATTCCATTCAGGGAACAAATCTTTAACAGCGGCTGGAGCCCACAGCCATTCCCTCTCTATGCACCAACGTTATGAACAAAAGAAATAAGCTTAACAACATTAATCAACCAACAGGAGGAACAATCGGCAGTTTCACGATTATTGTGGTGCCTTGCCCAAGCGTGCTTTTCGCCTGGATGCTTCCTTGATGAAGCGAGACCATTTTCTTGACGATAGCAAGTCCCAAGCCGTTGCCGTTGTTGCTGCGATTTCGCGACTTGTCTGCTTTATAGAACCGTTCGAAAATGTGGTCAATTTCCTCTGGTGAAATGCCGATCCCGGTATCGGTTATTGAAACCTCAACTTCATTCGAAGTGTGACTGATACCGATTTGGATCATTCCGCCTTCTGGCGTGAATTTAATACTATTCCCAATTAAATTCATCCATATTTGATTAAGCAGGTCCGCATCGGCGGTTATTTTGAAAGCAGCAGGCTGCTTCAGGTCAATGTGAATGTTTCTGTCCAACAATTGAGGTTCGCATGTGACAACAATTTGTCTGATTTGCTCGACGAGGTTAAAGGTGACTGCTTCAAAAGGATGATGTTCCGAATCCAGAGAAGCGAGTTTAAGTAAATTGTCGCCAAGCCTGGACAGTCGTACGCTTTCGGCAATAATGATGTCCAGGTAATACATACGGTCGCCCTCTGCAACCAGATTGTTGTACTTTAAAGCTTTTGCAAAACCGGAAATGGACGTTAACGGTGTTTGAATTTCGTGAGATACATTTGAAACAAAATCCTGCCTCATCAGCTCCAGCTGCTTAAGCTCACTGGCCATCTCATTAAAGCTCTGAGCCAATTCTCCCATTTCATCCTTGCGTTTCATTTTTAATTCGACATCAAAGTCGCCCTTCGCCAGCCGTTTGGTCGCTTGCTTCAACATCTTGAGCGGGTTCACCAAATATCTGGCGGCAATGAGAATGCACAAGCTTCCCATCAATAGTGCGAGCAGCAGAATAATCAGCAGCATACGATTGATCAAATCTTCGTTTTCAGAGGAATACTGCAGAAACATAGCATGCCGCTTCCCTTCGAATTGAAAGGGGATACCGATGAACGTCTCTCCTTCCTTGACAGACGAGCGGTAATATTGGCCTTGCAGTACTTCTTGAATCGCTTCCTGTGAAATTTGAACGATACTATTATTATTTAGACCGTAGAACGTGGCTGCTCCAGCTTCATCGAATAAATGAATCGGATAAGCAGACAGCTTAACCATACGTTTGATGAACCTATCTGTATCCTCAGGCTTCGTCTGTTCATAAAGTTGAACGATTTCCTCGCCCACTGCAATCATTTCAATATGCCCTAATTCGTTTATTTTTTTCTTGAATAAACCGAGTCCGATCAGAGAGGATGCAAGCAGGCTAAAGATAATAACGGCCAGAAACGTTAGAATTATACGGGCATACAAGGTTTTAATCATGGGTATCATGGGTTACTAACCTGTACCCAAGGCTGCGGGCTGATTCAATATGAAAATGCTGCCCATCATCGGCGAACTTTTCCCTTATCCGTTTGATATGGACATCGACGGTCCGGTCATCGCCTTCATAATTCATTCCCCATATTTGTGTGATGAGCTGTTCCCGCGTGAATATTTGACCCGGCTGGCTGGCCAGCAAAAACAGCAGCTCGAATTCCTTTAAGGGCAGATTCAGCAATTCGTCCCCGCGAGTGACTTTATAAGCACGGCGATCCAGCAGTAACCCGCCCAATTGTATGGTCTGGGAGGAAACGATCATGGAACGCTTCAACAGCGCCCTGACTCTCATTACAAGCTCCATCGGGTCGAACGGCTTAGTCAGGTAATCATCGGTTCCAAGCTGAAAGCCCTTCACCTTCTGAGCGGCTTCTGCTTTGACGGTCACCATCAATAGTGGGATATTCGAATCCCTCTGACGGATCTCTTTGCACAAATCCCAACCGTTCATTTCCGGCATCATAATGTCAAGGATTACGAGGTCTACCCGGGAATTCTCCACGATGGAGAGGGCTTCGGCACCGTTGTTGGCTTCTACGAGTTCAAAGCCTTCATTACGCAGAAACAAGGACATCAGCTCACGAATGCGAGCATCATCATCCGCTATAAGTATTTTGGCCATGAGAACGTTACCCCTTTCGATGGATATAATTATACCGTTAATTGCGCTGCCTTGAAAACTCTCACTGTGAGTTGTGAATAGCGAGTTGTGAATAGTGAGTTGCCCGGCAGCGGAAGATGGCCATCCCGATAAAGAATGACCATCCTCTGATCTGCGAGCGGTTTGGAGTTAACCAAACTGCCATCCTATTAAGTTCCAGTGATAGAAAAACAGGCTCAAAGCTATTGCGGCTAGCACCACAAGGGTGTAATACACGCGCATGAAAACAGTCCAATACTTATCTTTCCAGGCCATGATTGCAGAAACAAGTAAGGCGACAGTCAATCCGAGAAAAATAATCGGCATGATCAGATAGATGTTCACGGAAGTGGAGGTACTGCTCAGCCGTTCCAATGTGTCCATGTTCATTAGCAAAGTAACTGTCAAAATGCAGGTTAACAGTACCCAACCAGCGGTGGCCACAGAGAGCCAGACTGCCCGCTTTTGAGGCCCATCCATCTTGTTAACAGTGCGGATACGGATGGCAAATCCGATCAAAACGGAAATAAATAAGACAACCGCTGCACCGAGCAGGGGAAACCATAACTTGGTTTGATCCATCAGCTTTGCGCGCTCGAGTGGCAAGTCTGGCATAAAGTCAAAGCCCATTTGAGTGATTTCTCCCGATGCATTGGTGCGGAAGCCAAGCTGGTGCGGTCCTCCAACTTGTTGGAACAAATTCGGTTCGATCAACGCGAACAGCATGCGTTCCTCTCCCTCTCCAATAGACAGCTGGTCATCGGAAATGGTTACTTTCATCTCTACCATAAAACTAAAAAATTTATCTATATCACTGAAGTTGCGGCGGGTGAATTTATAGGAACCGGCATATTTCTGTAAGGTTTCCGCGATGTTGGAAGGCAAAGGCGGGATTTGGATTTCCGGTGCCGGGAAATAGTGATCGAAAAAGGCTTTTGCCAGATTTTCCGCAGCCCCTCCGCCTTCACCGCCGCTATACGATACAAAAATGCCGATTTGCTTATCTGGAACAAGATAAAGCTGAGTATTGAACAGCGTGTCGGCGCCGCCATGAGAAATCACACGCTGTCCGTTCATATTTAGCTCGTAAAAGCCAAGAGCCATGCCCGGTAATTGTTTATGAAGCTGGAAAGCCGTCGAATGCATTAATTTCGCGGTTTCCGGATTCAGAATTTGCTTGTTTTTGTAGCTTCCTTTATTGAGATGGGCAATCATGAAATGGGCCATGTCGATTGCAGAGACCGATCCTGATCCGGCGGGACGGAATCCGCCTTCGAACGTAGGTGGCTCGTTGACAAAGCTATCGTTCTTACTTGCGTAGCCAAGGACTGAATAAGGTTCTAATGACGCTGGTACAGGCTCCTGTACGGTCGCATATTTCATGTCGAGTGGGTCGAAAATATGTTTTTGAATATAGTCGTCGAAAGGCAGGCCGCTAACCTCTTCCACAATCAATCCTGCCAAGGCAGCGCCATAATTGGAATAAGAGACTATTTCGCCGGGCGGCCTCACCCTCGCCAGCATATGTTTGTCAAGAGTCTCGGAAATCGACACGGGCAATTTCTTAGGATCTGTGGTGATTTGATAGCCAACGCCCCCTTCTTCGAACCCTGCAGTATGGGTCAAAAGATGGCGCATCGTAATGGGCTGCTCATAGGTATCTGGTATCTTTACTGTTTTCAGGTAACTGTTGATGTCGGTATCGAGGTCAATTTTGCCCTGCTCGACCAATTGCATCACCGCTGTCCAAGTGAACAGCTTCGTTGTCGATGCGATCCGGAATAGGCTGGTCTCAGGGTCGATCGGGCTTCCTTCTTCAATGTTGGAATGTCCATAACCTTGGGTGAACAGGAGCTTGCCATCCTTTACGATCGATATGACCGCCCCTGGAATTTTGAACGTATTCATGTTCGATTTCATCACTTTGTCGATAAACGCTGCAACTGCGGCAGGGTCGTTCAGATCTGCAGGTGCTGCATCCGGCTCAGCAGCTTGCGAGGATGTTTCGCCAACTGCCGCAAAGACAGATCCCTGCACCCAGAACAAGCTTGATCCCGTTCCCGTTACCAGAAACGCCAGTAAAATCAACCCGGCGACAAGTTTCTTTTTCATAGCTGCTGCCATTGTAAACATCCCGGTTTTGGCATGTCTTGTACGATCATGTTTCATTTTCTTAGTTGTCAGCATTAGGAGCCCCCACATTTCAGCGTATATTTTTGATCCAGCTGTTGTCTCGATCTTTGGTAAGCTTATCAAAAAGTTATGAACGGAGAGTGAACTATCCGTATTTTCTTTTTGTATCAAGTATGGGGAAGTCAACTGGAAATAATATTTTCATTATAATGAATAAATATTTATTTACATAAAGGGTATAATGATATAATATAAACTCAAGAAAACGAATTCAAACGTCATAGATCATAATGAATACATGGGGGTGGAATGGTGAAGCAATTAGACAGGGAATCGGGGATGCCGCTATATCTTCAGTTAAAGGAGAATTTGAAGGATTACATCAAAGCCAATTTTAGTCCAGGGGATATGATCCCCATTGAATCCGAAATCGAAGAGATGTATCAAGTTAGCCGTATGACTGTTCGCAAGGCGATTGATGAATTGGTTGATGAACAAATCGTCATGAAGCAGCAAGGTCGTGGCACATTCGTGCAATCCCCCAAAATAACGCAGGATATGAGCCGGATTTTTAGCTGGACTGAAGAAATGCAGCAGTTGGGGAAACAAACCGAAACCAGAGGATTGGAAATCCAAGAGGTGAGACCCTCACGTAAGCTAGTGCAGCAGCTTCAATTGGCGGCTAATGAAAAATTAGTATCCATTAAACGTATTCGTTATGCCAATGGGGAACCTATTGCGGTTATGATTAATTACCTCAGGGCATCCTATATACCTGGGTTTGTGGAAACAGGTTTGGAGTCAGAGTCCTTATATGATGATCTCGAAAAAAAGTATGGAATCCGTTTCTCGGACGCCGAGGAGATTGTCAGTGCTCGTGAAGCCACGGATCTTGAAGCGCTGGCTCTTCGTATAGAGCAATATTCTCCAGTTATGCATGTGGTCCGTACGTCCTATTTGGCGGATGGGAAGCCTATCGAGGTCGTGGATTTGGTTGCCAGAGCGGACCGTTATCAATACTCTATTCGCCTTTCCGGAAATAGCCGTTCCCGCAGTCTTTAATATAGTTAACAACTTGTAACATTAAGTATGAGGTATGAGGTATGAGGTATGAGGTATGAAGTATGAATGAAGGGAGGAACTAGTCATGCTGCCGTTAAGTGAAAAGGTCATTCAACTGGACGTTGATGTGGAATCACCGATTGATGCGATCCGGATCGCAGGCGATCTGTTAGTGAAGGAAGGCAAGGTAGAGCAGGCATACGTTGAAGAGATGGTTAAGGCCTTTCATGAGCTGGGAGCGTATTTTGTTATAGCTCCTGGTATAGCTTTGCCTCATGCACGGCCCGATCAAACCGTTAAAGAAGTATGTTTGTCGTTAGTCCGGTTGAAGGAGCCCATTGTTTTTGGACATGCCAAGAATGATCCTGTGAAATTGGTTTGTGCGATTGCTGGGGTGGACAAGAAAGCCCATATTCAAATGCTGCGAGCCCTTGCTTCTATTTTGTCAGACGAGGTGAAGCTGAAAGAAATATTAGAGGCGGAAAACGCCGGGCAAGTGCTGTCAGTCGTGCAGCAGTCCTAAATTTAAAATTACAAATATTACCAAATATGATTCTTGGCGGATTCATTCTGGATTCGTCATAGAATTCACCCCAAACATATATTGAAATGAGAGGATGATAAAAATGAAAGTGGTAACCGTGTGTGGAATGGGATTTGGGACAAGCTTGATGCTGCTGATGGAGATTCAGGATATGGCTGCAAAGCATGGGATTAAAGTGGATGGGGAAGCCGTCGATCTTGGTTCAGCCAAAGGCAAAAGCTGCGATTTGATGGTAGCCTCAAGCGAAATTGCCGGAGAGCTCCAAGATGAAAGTGTGCAAGTGATATCGATTGACAATTTACTGAACAAGGCAGAAATTCAAGACAAAGTGCTGCCTGCACTTCAAGCTATTGAAGCTGGAAAGGATAAATAACGATGCTGACTTTCATTACTTCCATTCTGAGCAACCCGGCCATTATTCTTGGCATTATTGCTGCTGTCGGGTTGATTGCGCTTCGCAAAAGCGTATCTGATATTATCAAAGGAACGTTGAAAGTTTTGTTAGGCTTTATTATTTTGCAGCAGGGCTCGAATATCATTGTATCTACATTAATTCCATTCAGTACAATGTTCACGGAAGCGTTTCATTTAACGGGTATTGTGGCAGAGGACAACTCACTGGTTGCTGCTGTACAGACATTATTGGGAAGAGAAACAGCCTTTATTCTTATTTTCTCGTTTATCATTAATTTAATTATTGCTAGGGTTACGAAGTGGAAATATATATTTTTGACAGGGCATATGATGTTTTCCTTTGCCGGTACGATGGCTATAACGCTCGATCAGATGGGAATTACGGGATGGACAGCTATCGCCATTGGTTCCGTCATTCAAGGGATTTGTATGGTTCTGTTCCCGGCCATTTCGCAGCCATTTGTACGTAAAGTAACCGGGAATGATCATGTTGCCATCGGATTCTGGGGCAGCTCCTGGATTTCCTTGTCCGGCTGGTTAGGCGGGCTTGTTGGGAACAAGGAGAAATCCACAGAAGATATTAAAGTACCGAAATCGATCGATTTCTTGAAGGACATGTCCGTTCTTATGGGACTGGTGATGATCGCAATTTTTATCATTACTACTGCTTTTGTGGACAGTGCAACAATGACAGAGATTACAAAGGGTCAGAATGCTTACCAATTCTCGATCATGACAGCATTGACTTTTGTGGCTGGGGTTCTGGTATTGCTGCAAGGTGTTCGTATGTTTCTGGGTGAAATCATCCCTGCATTCAAGGGCATCGGTGAAAAAATCGTTCCAGGCGCCAAGCCGGCACTGGATGTTCCCGTTTTCTACTCATTTGCTCCGGTTGCCGTAACACTTGGCTTTATCGCAGCTATGGTGGGCGGCTTGATTGTCACCTTTATCTCAGGTTTCCTCCCGGTTGTCGTGCTGCCTTCTGTAATTGGCCTGTTTTTTATGGGCGGTGCTGCGGGCGTGTTCGGAAATGCGGCAGGTGGCTCACGTGGTGCCATTTTCTCCGGCTTTTTCCTAGGCTTTACATGGTCTTTATTAGTTGCCTTGGCTTATCCGCTTGTCGATATGAGTAAATATGGTGTGCAGGGCTTGTGGTTCGCTTCCCCTGATGCAATTATTGTTGTGATTATTATGCGGTTGGTTGGAATGATTTTTGGTGTGAGTGCGGGTTAATCAGAATTAAGATCAGAATTAAGATCAGAAATAAATCGGTATAGGAGTGGTAGAGATGACAAAAAAAATTAGAACTGTACTGGGAGATATCACACAAGAAGAGCTTGGATTTACTTATAGTCACGAGCATTTATGGTGCTGTCCGCCTCCAATGCAAAAGGATCGCGATTTGGAGCTGACCAATTACGATGCCTCGCTGCAAGAGCTGCAAAACTTTAAAGAAGCTGGCGGTCAGGCACTTGTCGACGCAACGACGTTAGATTATGGCAGAGATGGTGGTAAGCTGAAACAGATGGCGCTGGAAACGGGCGTTCACGTTGTAGGAACAACTGGCTTTAACAAGCATATTTATTTTCCGGATTGGGTGGAGAAGGAAACGATTGAACAAATCGCTCAGCGGATGGCGTCTGATGTAACGCAGGGAATGGATGGAAGCGACGCTAAGGCGGGTATCTTAAAGTCAGGTTCATGGCTGCAGATGATTCATCCTTTGGAAGAGAAGACAACCCGTGCCTTAGCGCTAGCGCAAAAAGAAACACACGCGCCAGTCTGGCTGCACACAGAAGTTGGAACGATGGGCATGGAAATGCTCGATATTTTGCAGGAAGAAAACGTCGATTTGACCAAAGTGGCTGTCGGACATAGCGACCGCAACGCGGATCCTTACTATCACTTGCAGCTGGCTAACCGCGGGGCTTATGTTCAATTCGATGGTGCAAGCAAAGTTAAATATTATCCGGACAGTACACGTGTCATGCTGATCAAAAACATGATAGATCATGGCTTTATCGAACAATTGCTGCTTTCAGGAGATATGGGGCGTCAATCCTACCTGCATGGGTATGGCGGAGGTCCAGGCTTCAAGTTTATTATTCAGAAGTTTATACCCCGTCTGCTTTCGGAGGGGATTACACAGGAACAGATCGATACTATTTTTGTGAAAAACCCGGCTCGTTGGCTGGCGCAGTTTGAGTAGGTGGGAATTATGAGACAATTACAAAAAGGTTCTATGATGAGTATCGTCCGTGGCGTTGATTCCAATGAGATTGTTCCTATCGTGGCAGCGTTGATGGACGAAGGCATAGAGTGGCTGGAAGTTAGTTTGAGTGAAGAGAAGCAAGGGCTGGACAACATAAAAATATTGACTGAGACATTCGGCGACAGGCTGCGGTTAGGCGTAGGAACTGTAGTTCATAAGGAACAAGCGGACCGGGCTATTGCAGCTGGAGCCCAATATGTGATCACTCCTGGCTGGGAGCGGGAGCTGGTGCGATATGTAAAGTCCCTTGGCGTAGAGATATTCCCAGGCGTATATTCCCCGGCTGACATGATGCAGGCTGTACAAGAAGGTCTGCAAATCGTCAAGCTGTTTCCAGCTGGAAGTGCCGGGGTCGACTTTATCAAAAATTTACAAGGGCCGTTTCCGCATCTCCACATTATGGCTGTTGGGGGGATCAACCTGGGCAACATCCGCTCTTTCTATGAGGCAGGC
Organism: Paenibacillus eucommiae; assembly: GCF_017874215.1. Classification (GTDB taxonomy): domain Bacteria; phylum Bacillota; class Bacilli; order Paenibacillales; family NBRC-103111; genus Paenibacillus_AI; species Paenibacillus_AI eucommiae. The sequence goes on along the minus strand of NZ_JAGGLB010000007.1, from coordinate 206,584 downwards.
TGCTCCTCCTTCGCCATCGGTAACGACTTGGTGCCTCGCGGTGCCACACAGCAGCAAATTCCAACCATTCGTGAGCGGGCCAAACAATACATGAACATACTTCACGAAAAAGGGTTGAACGGATCATGAATAAACTGAATGAATTGTTATATATGACAAGAGATGAGGCGGCCGAAGCCCTGCAGCACTATCCCGTAGCTGTTCTGCCTCTTGGAGCTACCGAGCAGCACGGTCATCATCTTCCTAATGGGGTGGATGTATTTCTGGCCGAAGCCTTATCACGGCGGTTATGTGAGCAGACCGGAGCGACAATGCTCCCGGCGGTTCCTTTCGGATATTCATGGGTATGGCGGGATATTCCGGGCACCGTATCTTTGCAGCAGCATCATGTCGAAGCGGTGATTAAGGATGTGGCGCATAGTGTAGCGCGTTATGGCACTAAACTGCTTGTGCTCGTTAATGGCCATGATGCCAACAATACTTCAATGAAATATGCAGCACGCGAGCTGGAGGACGAATTGGATATGCAGGTTATTTATTTGTTTTATCCTAATCTGTCCGCCATCATTGAGAAGTATTGCGATTCAGGCATGTGGCACGGCATGATTCACGCCTGTGAATTTGAAACGTCACTGATGCTGGCGGTCAAGCCGGAATGCGTCCAGATGGACAAGGCGGTTCGTGAATATCCGGAAAAACCGAATTTGTATGGAAAGTCGACCCTGTCTCTCGGTGATTTAAGCCAAAGTGGTGTGTATGGCGATGCGACGTTGGCTTCCAAGGAAAAAGGAGAGCTTATGCTCCGGCTTTTTGTAGAGGAAATGACTCAATTGGTGGAAGAAGCTTACCGGCAAACAATCAGCAGAGAGAGGTGAACATGATGATTCGTCAAACAGTAACAGTTTTATTTGAAGAAGGCATGCATATCAGACCGGCGAATGATTTAGTGCAGATTACGGCTCAATTCCAGAGCGACATTCAATTTGAACGGGACGACGAAACAGCAGATGGCAAAAGTGTGATGGAAATTATGATGCTGGGTGCGGAGCAGGGGCATGAGCTTCAGGTGACGGTTGAAGGGGAAGATGAGCAGGCGGCGATGGATGCGGTCACGGCCTTTTTCAATGGGAAGGACGGACAGTCGTGATGGTGGAGACAGGCTCGGTTCGCCTGCAGGGCATTGGGGCATCGGAGGGCATTGCCATCGCATCAGTCTCGATCCAAACAAAGGACGAGCTCACTGTGCCGCAGCGGAAAATCGAGGATGTGGAAGCCGAAAACAAGCGCTTGGACAAGGCGATCGCCGAATCCCATGCTGATTTGCAGGCAATCCACACCGAAGCAAGCAAAAGACTTGGACCTGAGGAAGCAAAAATTTTCGAAGGGCATATGGCACTGCTGCAGGATCCTTCCCTGAGAAAAAAGGTAGTACAGCTTATCGAGCGTGAGCGGGTAAATGTTGAATACGCATTGGAGCAGCATTTCGACATCATTATCACCAAGTTCGAAAATATGAAAAATGAGTACATGCGGGAACGTGCAGCGGACGTACGTGATGTGAAGGAACGGTTATTGAAAAAAATGCTTGGCATCGCAGAGACGTCATTCTTGCAGCAAGCTCAAAAAGCTCCATGCATTCTCGTTGCCCACGATTTGACACCAGCAGATACTTCAAGTCTTACCGCGGGTAGCACAGCCGGGTTTGCGACTGAAATCGGCGGCAAGACCTCACATACGGCTATTATCGCCAGGTCATTAGATATCCCGTCAGTCGTCGGGGTAACCGGTCTAACCAAGGTGGTGAATCCGGGAGATATGATCATTGTCGACGGCATAGACGGTATGGTAATCGTTCGGCCTACTGAGGAAGAAACGATAGAATATGAGCGCAGGCGAGAACAGTTTTTGGCTGACAAAGCTGCATTTCATGCGCTGATCCATGAACCAAGCATAACCAAAGACGGTAGGAAGATCGAAATCGCTGCTAACATCGGGTCTCCTGCAGAGGCGGAAGGTGCTTTGGGTGTTGGTGCGGAAGGAATCGGTTTGTTCCGTACTGAATTTTTATATATGAACCGCAGCTCGCTGCCTGATGAGGAAGAGCAGTTCAAGGCCTACAGGGAAGCAGCCGAACGAATGTCGCCTAAACCGGTCATCATCCGGACTCTGGATATTGGCGGAGACAAATCACTGCCTTACCTGCCGATGGATCCGGAAATGAATCCATTTCTCGGTCATCGTGCGATCCGGCTTTGCTTGGACCGGCAAGATTTGTTTCGTCCCCAAATCCGGGCGATTATGCGGGCCAGCGCGTATGGCAGCGTTCATATGATGTTTCCGATGATCGCTTCAGTTACCGAACTGAGGGAAGCAAAGGCTCTGGTTGAAGAGGAGAAAGCCAAGCTGCAAGCGGAAGGGATTCAGTTCGCAGCACATATTCCCATCGGCATCATGGTTGAAATCCCGTCTTCTGCTTTGATCGCGGATCAGCTGGCCAAAGAAGCCGATTTTTTCTCGATTGGCACTAACGATCTGATTCAATATACGCTTGCTTGCGACCGTATGAATGAGAAAATCTCACATTTGTATCAGCCGTTCCACCCCGCGGTGCTCAGGCTGATTCAAATGACCGCGGACGCAGCACACCGCGCCAACAAATGGGTCGGTGTATGCGGGGAGATGGCTGGAGATGCGCAAGCGATCCCGCTGCTTGTCGGCCTTGGCATCGATGAACTAAGCATGAGTGCATCCTCTGTGCTCAAGGCAAGACATCTGGTTCGCGGCATGGATTATGCAAAGCTGCGGGAAATCGCCCAGCAGGCGCTGGGGCTGGATACACAGGAAGAGGTACTACGCTTGCTGGAGAAGTCGCAGGACGCAGACAATAATTAGGCTGGCGATAGCATTTGTATAGGGAATGGATTTCAAGGAAAACAGAGCTGGAGCATACTAGAATAAGAGTTGCCCCTTAAGTCGTAATGACGGGGGGCAGCTTTTTTTTATGGTTTTATAATTTATTGCTGTAAAGCTGTAAGGTGTTGTTGTGTTAATACATTAAAATCGGGGAATCTGTAAGGGATTCTAGATTTTCATTATCATCACTATCCCTTTCACTCAGGGAGGCCGGCTCACGTTTGATCGGGCCAAATCGAAGCTGCTTAGAAGAGTTTGGTGCATCAATCATTTGCTTAAGGGAGCTATATGCGGCAGGGGTATCTTTTTAACGGGCTTTTGTTTACAATAATGTTTAGATTGATAGGAATTCTCATCAGCTGGGTGGCACAAATAGCAGTAAATCGTATACAAGATTGTACATAAGATCATACATAAGATCATACATAAGATTATACATAAGATCTTACGTAGCATTGTCCAAAATGCTGTGAAAAATTTATGACACAAACATGATGCAAAAATAACGCAAATACGCGAGCACTGGAGATACTTATCATGACCTCAAGCGACGCTAATACAGCTCTTAAAGATCAATATTGTGCAGTTATTTCTAGGCAAAATGAAGAAGATCCGATAGGATCCGCTAGCCCGCAAGGACAATACCTGCTAGTTGAATTGCAGCTGCCCTGGGCAGATAATTTGAGGGACTCCAAACATATCCCCGCGGGGCTGTATGAGGTGTTGAATGAATACAGCAAGAAGGGGAGCATGTTTCGCTTTCTGGCCTTCTTTTCGGAGTCGCACCGATCCCCTGATGGATTTGTCAGGGTTTTTCATATGTACAAGTCTGCTTCTTCGAGCACATTTTTTGAGAAACACGAATACATCGTTCCGCATCAAGATTTGATTGCCCTCACCGAGGCCATTCTTCAGAATGGGAGCCAATTGTCACAATTCGAGGGCTATGTGCAGCCAACTTCACAAATAAGAGATTTCTTCGTGTGTACACACGGAAGTCATGACCTATGCTGCGGCAAGTTTGGATACCCGATCTACAAGGAATTGGATGAGAAGTACACGTCAGAGGGGCAAGTCAGAGCTTGGAGAGTCAGTCATTTTGGGGGGCATCGGCATGCACCGACCTTGATTGATTTTCCGGAAGGGCGCTGCTGGGCGCAATTGACTTCTGCTGCACTTGATAATCTGGTCCACAGAAGCGGGACGTTCTCTGAAATGAGCCGCAACTACCGCGGCTTGGGGGGAATAGGAGCTTTCGAACAAGTAGCAGAACGTGAGCTTTTTATCCAAAAAGGATGGGACTGGATTCATTATGACAAGGTTGCTAGCCATGACCTCAAGGACGAAAGCACGGCTGTTGTCAAAATCGATTACGTTTCTCCGGATCAAAAGGATAGGGGGACGTATGAAGCTGAGGTTTACGTTAAGGGTACTGTGATTTCGGGTGGCTGCGGCAGTGACGCGAGAGAAGCCCAGCAGTATGGAATCCGTCCTGTCTAGATGAGTGTGGGGCTGCACACCATACTCACTTGTCCATTCCCATATCCCATGTGCATGCCGCGTATAACAGACTGCCTGGTTGTCATTGACAACTAGGCATAGTTCAGTTAAATTATGAATGAACGTTCATTCATAAACATCTCATTCATTCTTTCAATCAATATATTAGTTAATCAATTCACTCATTCATTCAATGGAGGCATGTATTATGACTCAGCAAAATAAAGCAAGCAAAGAAAGCAAAGAGCTGGAGAAAAGGTTCAATGAAGGTTTTGAGGAAATGGTTCCGGACCAGGGAGCGAGACAAATCATCCTGCATGCGACAGAGGTTTTTGCCAAAAAAGGGCTTGTCGGAACAAAGATCAAAGATATAGCAGCCAAGGCGGGTTTTAGCCAAGGGTATATTTATAATTATTTTAAATCCAAGGATGATATTTTCACGAAAATTGTTGAACTGGCAGCAGAAGGCGCCGGAAATTCAGTTAAATATGCAGCCGAGCTTCAGGGAACTCCATATGAGAGAATATATTGGCTTACAGAAGCTTTCTTGTCACCTGAGAGTATAGCGATGCAGCACTGGAGATTGATTATGCTTCAAGCGACAACTTCGGAGGCTATACCTGAGGAAGCAAAACGAATATCCAAGGAGCTGGCGAGAAAGCCTTTTGAGTATTTTATACCGATGTTAATAGAAGGGCAGCAAGCGGGTGAAATCGTGCAAGGTGACCCGATGATGCTGGCCATCACTTATTTTTCATTTATCCAAGGGCTTGGAATCACAAGGATGCAAAACGGAAAGCATATTCCTTTCCCGCCGGTGGAAATCGTGCTGCGCTTTTTACGGGAAGAGGAGGGACGATGAAAAGGTTTAAAAAGGAAGAGGGAAAGCAGCTTATCTATCAATCCTATGAGAGGCTTGTCGCAGCATGGGGCGAAAGCGTTGAGGAATTGGATATTGAAACCAGGTATGGGCGAACCCATGTGATTGTTGCGGGCAGACGCGAGTGCCCTCCTTTGCTGCTTTTTCACGGCGTTGGCGATAACTCGGCTCTAATGTGGATTTATAATATTCAGGAGCTGGCCAGGCATTTTTGGGTAATTGCTGTCGATACGATGGGGGGACCTGGGAAAAGCGAGCCTAATGAGCAGTATATGAAAAATTTCGAGCAATCTTTGTGGATGGATGACATCTTGGAATCGCTGGATATAAACAGTAAAATTCATCTGGCAGGAGTATCGAACGGCTCCTATTTGGCATGTCATTACACGATAAAAAGGCCGGACAGGGTCAATAAAATCGTCAGTATGGCCGGTGGAATTACTTTGAATATGCTTAGAATGCTCATGATTTTTATGCCGGAGGCTTTATTTCCCAGTGAAAAAAATACAGCAAGGCTGCTAAAGAAGCTAACCGCGCCTGGCTCTGATGTGTTTCAGAAAAATAGGGAGCTCATGCTGCACTGGAATTATCTGCTGAAATATTTTAATAACAGGTCCATGATGCATCATACATATAGGAAGTTCACCCATGAGGAAATAGGTATATTAAAAGAAAAAGCCTTATTTCTAATTGGCCAATATGACCAGCTCAGCCATTATCCGAAGTCTATTCAAAATTTGGAAAAACATCAAATCTACTATAAAATAATAGAGAACGCCGGACATGGCATTAACCATGAGCAGCCTGAGGTCATCAATGAGGAGATCGTTCGTTTTCTTCAAGCCTGAGGTTGAACAATACTGGAGGAGAAGCAATGATGAATATTCCTACTGAGAAAGAGTTAGCCTTCTTGTTTGAAGGTGATCAGCTGCAGTTGAATGCGTTTATATTGGAGCATAATGCTCACTTGGCATCGAATGGCTTGGAAGAAGATGATTTAGCCGAGCTGGCGGATGATTCGCTTGAAGAGCAGATTCGCCAAATATTTGATTATGTATACGGGGTAGTTGTCGATTGGAGAGAGTACGATGATCAAATTGTTAGCCAATTCGGCGAGCGCATACCTGAGGAAGTTGAAGTGGAGTGCACGGATGAAGGATTGACGGTCACTTATGATCATACAGTTTATCCGGTTAAGCTGAGTTTTTCTCCAAAGGACCGCTACATTACAATCAGAGCTTTCAAGGAAATTATTAAGGATAAATACGAGATGCGCCTTTTTGAATATTCATATTTGTCGGATACCCATGATTTCTTACTGCTGCCAAACGAGACTTGGGTGAAGCTTGAGGAGAAATATGGCTCAAAAGTTGCTGATATTTTCAGGGTCATTGATGACAAGTTGGACTTTCCATGAACATAAGGGCTTGCAATTCTAATGATATGGATCAGTTAGTAGACATTTGGCTGGAAGGCTCGAAGCGTGCCCATGATTTTATAGACAGTGAGTATTGGGAAGCGAATAAAAATGAGATGAAAATCAATTACATCCCAAACTCAGAAACGTATCTGTCCGAAGCAAACCAGCAAATAACAGGCTTCGTTTCCATGGTGGACGACTATTTGGCCGCACTGTTTGTAGATCCCGGTCAGCAAAGCAAGGGATATGGGAAAGCGCTGCTCGATTACATCAAGCAAAAGCGGGATAATATTCAATTAAAGGTATACGAGCAAAATGCCCAAGCGGTCCGCTTTTATTTAAAAAATGATTTTAAGATTGTTGAAGAGGCTCTAGATGAACAGACGCAAGCCAAAGAATATGTAATGGCGTGGACCAAGTAAGCCAGACCCAGGAGGAGGAAAGCCTGGCTCACTGTCCGTTTGAGACTTTTTTATGTGTGTTCTATGCTTGGCAGCTGAAAGAGGGAGCTTGCTATGGGGTGGAAAGCGGCAGCGTCCGCCTTTAAAGATGTGTTCTTACCGTCAAATCCATTCAAGGGAACACATCTTTAACAGCGGTGGAACCCATAGCAAGCTCCCTCCACATGCACCTACGTCTTGAACACGCTCCTCAAAAGACACCGAGCTAGGCATCCTTCTCCTTGATTGTATGCATCCTTTTGTATTCACCAGGAGGGGTCCCGGTAATTTTCTTGAACATGCGGATGAAGGAATTCGTATTGAGATAGCCGACTTTTTCGGAGATTTCCTGGATTCGCAGGTCGCTATGAATAAGCATCTCTTTGGCTTTCTGAATACGAAGCTCGGATAAATAATCGGAGAAGTTCATGCCGGTTTTGTCTTTGAAATATTTAGAAAAGTAATTGGCGGACATGTTGGCTTTCTCGGCCATCATTTCCAAAGAAATATCCTCATTATAGTGGGCATGAATAAACTCGGTCAGGAATTTTTTGACGGGTTCGGTCCCTTCGCGTTTCTCCACAATCATTTGCACGGCCTCAGACAGAAACCATTCGAACAATTCCGAATAATGCTGCAAAGAGGTGCATTCCTTGATGCGCTGATAAGGGGTATCCGTGGTGAAGACCAGGCTGATATCCAAGTTGAGCGAGATCATTGTTTTCAGCACCTTGGCGACCACATCTTTGGCGAAATCCGTAAACTGGCTGACACTGGCCTCTTTTTTCTCCATTTTGCCCAGTATTCGCACGACCATCTCCATAACAATGAGCCCGTTGCCTGCCTGTAAATTAGCCAGAAACTCCTTCTCTTGCGCTGCTGAAAATCCGCAATCCGCAGGCTCTAGGTTCATTTCTGTAATAATTTGGGTCTCACTATTCAGCTTTCGACTGCCCGCCATCTCCAGAGCCTGCTGATAGGAAGCGGTAAATTCGGCTGGATGCCTCAGCGTCGGCTGAACGGCTACCGTCAAGGAAAAGTAGTCCCGATCCTGGTCGAATACACGCTTCAGCCGGTGCAGCGTATCGATCAGCCCGCCGGCTTCCTTCTCGGTAAAAATTAACGATAATATTTGATCATGCTCCACCTGGAACGTGATCGTGTCCGCATAGCTGTCGGATAACGCGATGCTGATAAATTCTCTGAGAAAATAAGTGGCGCGCTCCTGCTCCGCGGGTATAAGCTGGCGGAATTGCCGGGTGATCGTCAGCTGGAAAAGAATAAAGTAGTGAGGTTTATTGGGTTCTTCTCCGTCATGAAGATTACTGTAAATGTTTTTCAGCTTGTTCAAATAGCCCAGATGCCTGAGCTGCGATTTCTTTTGATCCAGATCGACTTGAATTTCCTGATTCGTCTGCATAATATGGTGGATCTGGTTATAAATAAAGTTGTACTCGTCAATTTTGGTCTGCAGCGGCAGATGGGGATTGTAGCGCTGCACAGCATGCTTCATTTGCTGAATGGGATGATTAAATTTGACACTCAGGATGATGGAGATGAGAATACTTAAAGAGACGGCCACCACCAATAAAGTAAGCAGAATCATATTCAGGCGGGATACCTGGGCAGCGATGTTGCCTTTGGGAATGACAGTTACATAGGTAAGGCCGGTCATCGTCCCTTTTTTGTAAAAGTAATATAGCTCGTCATGCTGGGCATAAACTTCCCGGTCTTCGGCTTGCGCAACAGCAATGGCTGGCAAAGGCTCTGCCGTTGATCCGAACAACTGCTGGCCGGTGCTGTCTATAATGTAGAATTTGCTCTGATTGGAGTTCCGGAAGGCTTGGTGCAGCTTGACAGGATTAAGCAGGACAGCGATATAATACTGATTATAAATATCATTTTTAAAAATAATAGGAAGTAAGGAACCGAAACGTCTGTTCCCTGATTTTTCCTTGAAATCGGACTGCTTGAACATTCTCATCGGGTAAGCTTCATACAGCTGGTCGCGCCAAAACTCCACATCATAATCCGTGCTGACATAATTATTGGAAAAAAATTGATCGGTACTGCTCGGACCATTTTTTTCGAGTACAAAGGCATTTTTGTTAAATTGAAAAATGATATTATCTACATACAATAGATCGTTATCTGTAATTTTCCTGATTTCTTCCATAACCTGCTTCACCGGATCAAATAAATGGCCACTGCCCAGCTCGTTAAGTAGAATAACCCGTTCATCAAAGTACAGCCGGATCACCGCGGCCTGAATAATGCGGATATGATTCTCATACCGTTCCACGGTATTGGACAGGTTTTGCTGATTATTATCGATAATCTCCTGCTGGATGTTGCTCTTAAAGAAGGAGTACGAAAAGAAGTTGAAGGAGAGCAGCAGCACAATAATGCTTAAAAAGCCGGCAAGTAATTTATTGAACAGGGAGTTTCGTTGAAGTGAAAAAGGTAACGGTTTCAAAATAGCTTCCTCCGAGTGCTTTTATGGCAAATAGGCAAAATGTATGGTTATTATAGCACAGCAGAGATTGGACTGTCTGTATAGGGCAGATATGCAATTACTACGAAGATATTCTCATTTAGCGATTCTTCAAAGCTGCGTGTTTTCTGTGAATTTGCAGCTTTTGGAGGCGGTGGGAGGCGGGTAAGATAAAGGCATGCCGCAGCATACAGCCCTTAGGTGGCTGAAGTCAGCAGCAAAAAAATAGCATTGGGGAGCGTGTGAACAGAATGAAGCGAATGGGTGGTCTTGTATTAAGCATCATCATATTATTGGCAGTAGTACTTGCAGGCTGCGGTACAGGTAAGGAGAAGTCGGCTGGTGAAACGGCTAGTCCATCGGCATCTGAGGCTGAAACAAGTCAGCCCAAGGATACGCCAGACTCAGGAAAAGGGGATGGAGACGGGGTTTACGATCCGCCTATTGAGGTCACAACGGGGAAATACATTTACGGCTTTCCCATCTATGGAGAAGGCGAAGACATGAATAACAATTCCTGGACTCAATATTTGAAGGAGAACCTGGGAATTCAAGTGAAAACATTATGGGAAGTGCCGATGGACGATCTCGAGCAGAAAACGAACCTAATGATCGCTTCACGCGACCTTCCCGATTTTTTTCTTGTGACAGATGCCCAACTGGCCCAACTCAATAAAGCAGGCATGATTGAGGATCTGACCGATGTGTATAGAGAGCATGCTCCAGATAATGTAAGGCTTTTCATCGAGCAGGCGGGCCAGGAGGTTATGGATGCAGCGACATTCAACGGCAAGCTGATGGCGCTCCCCTTTACGGGAGTTTCTAAAGAAAATGCGCCTATGGTTTGGGTACGGGAAGATTGGATGAAAAAGCTGAACCTGCCTGAGCCTAAAACGATGGATGATTTGCTTGCTATTTCTGAAGCGTTTACCACACAGGATCCTGACGATAACGGAAAGAATGATACATTTGGTCTTGGTGTGGATATGAATCTGGAGTATGTGAGCGGTTTTATGAACGGGTTTCACGCTTACCGGGACATTTGGGTTCAGGATCAGAACGGAGGTCTCGTGTACGGCAGCATTCAGCCGGAAATGAAAACCGTCCTTGGCAAGCTGCAGGATATGTATAAAACCGGACAAATCGATAAAGAATTCGGTGTCAAAAATACAGGCAAGGTAAATGAAAGCATTAGCAACAATAAGATAGGCATGTACTATAACACGCTTCCTGCCGGGATTGGCCTGTCGTTGTCGCAGGATCCTGAGAAGGAGAACACCAGGTGGATTCCTTACCCCGCGCCTTCAATCGATGCTAGTCCAACACTGTTGCAGCATGATAGAAATACGTTTCACGGATTTTGGGTAGTCAAAAAAGGAGTCAAGCATCCGGAAGCGATGTTGAAGCTGGCGGATGCATGGATCAAATTGTTCTATCTCAACATGTCCGACGATATATTCAAAAAGTATAACTTTGGCGACGACGTTTCTCACTGGATGAATGCGCCGATCAAAATGTTTAAATCTTACAAGAATGCGGAGATCTCTGTCCACTTGGAGCCGCTGCTCAAGAGCGACACCAAAGCAACTGCAGCCCAACTGGCTGAGCTAATCCCGGAAGAGCGGGATGAATACGATAAAATTCTTAAATATAGGAACGGTGATTTCAGCCAGTGGGGATGGGCCTCTCGGAGCGACATCGGGGGTTCAGGAAGCATTGTAATGGGTTATGTGAAAAACAATCAGTTTAAGCCTAACCAATTTTTGGGCTCTTCGACACCGGCCATGGTACAGAAGAACGCGACTTTGGCCAAAATGGAGCTCGAGGTGTTTACGAAAATTATTTTAGGCGATTCGCTGGACCGCTTTGATACCTTTGTTAAAGATTGGAATAAACTGGGTGGGGATCAGATGACCAAGGAAGTGAATGACTGGTACAAGAACAAGTGAGAGAGGGGGAGGGGGAGACTGTCTCCCCTTTCCACTTCGGGCGGAGGATTTTATATATGTATAAAAATTTTAAGGCTGAGCTGCCGCTTCATCTTCTGATTTTGCCCGCCTTTGTGATCCTGGTTATTTATCAGTATGGCCCTATGGTCGGAATATTGATGGCTTTTCAGGATTATGTGCCTACGCTGGGGCTTTGGAAATCAGATTGGGTAGGCTGGGACAATTTTACTTATGTGTTTAGCTTGCCTGACACGGCCAAGGTGTTCCGTAATACCCTGGTGATCGCGCTTATGAAGATTGTACTGGGTCTTATCGTACCGATTGTAACCGCTTTGTTGCTGAACGAGGTTCGGATCAAAGTGTTTAAACGGGGCGTTCAGACACTGATTTATTTGCCCCATTTCCTGTCCTGGATTATTACGGGCGGCATATTGATTGACGTTCTGTCCCCCTCACAGGGAATTGTCAACGTGATATTGTCATCCATCGGGATTGATCCCATTTATTTTCTTGGGGACGACCGTTGGTTCCGTTATGTGCTTGTGCTGTCTAACGAGTGGAAGGAATTTGGCTTCAGCACCATCATTTATTTGGCGGCGCTAACCGGCATTAATCCAACCCTATATGAGGCATCTGTTATGGACGGGGCTAGCCGCTGGCGACAAACCTGGCATATTACCCTTCCGGGTATCCGACCGATGATTGTTCTGCTGATGACGCTTAGTCTGGGCAATGTGCTTAATGCCGGCTTCGATCAGGTATTTGTTCTATACAGTCCGCAGGTGTATGAAACCGGGGATATTATCGACACGATGGTTTACCGGATGGGGTTGTTGGAAGCTCAGTATAGCTTGGCCACCACAGTTGGTTTATTCAAGTCAGTGATCTCGCTTATTCTCATCAGCGTGTCCTACTGGCTGGCTTACCGGTTGGCTAATTACCGTATTTTCTAAAATTTTGCATCGTGGCAGGATTATGTAGGAGGGTAGCGAATGGTAGTTAAGACTGACTTTTCGAGAAAATTGTTTATCATAGCGAATTATGCGTTTTTATTGGCGATATCGCTCCTATGCTTGCTTCCTTTGATTCATATATTGGCGATTTCACTGAGTTCAAGCTCAGTGGCAGATGCGGGACTCGTTAAGCTTTGGCCAGTCAAATTCAATGTTAGTGCTTACGAATATGTATTGCAGAATAAGCAATTTCTTCATTCTCTATTTATTTCTGTAAAAAGAGTGCTGCTTGGCACATCGTTAAATATGCTGCTGACCATCATGGCCGCCTACCCATTGTCTAAAGAGGTAAGTGCCTTTAAAATGCGGACAGTCTATGTCTGGCTCTTTTTTCTTACCATACTGTTTGGTGGCGGTTTAATTCCGACCTATATGGTTGTTCAAAGCACGGGCTTGATAGATTCGATATGGGCGTTGGTGATTCCGGGCGCAGTTCCTGTATTCAGTGTCATTCTTATGCTGAATTTTTATCGGAACCTGCCGAAGGAGCTGGAGGAATCAGCTTTCATCGATGGAGCGAGCCATTATACGATTTTATGGAAAATCTTTGTTCCGCTGTCTGTTCCGGCAATCGCCACACTTACGCTTTTTTCAATTGTTAGTCATTGGAATGCCTGGTTTGACGGAATTATTTATATGAATTCATTTGATAAATATCCGCTTCAGAGCTACCTGCAGAAAGCTGTCATCCAGAAGGACCCGTCTTCCTTGTCGTCGATCGATCAGAAGCTGCTGAAGGAGATTTCGAGCAAAACCATGAGTGCCGCGCAGTTGTTCCTGGGGGCACTGCCGATTCTGCTTGTGTATCCATTCCTGCAACGGTTCTTTATAAGTGGAATTGCTTTGGGCAGTGTAAAGGGGTAGAGATTAGGCCGATTAATAGCCGGTCAATAATGGAGGTTAAATATGTTTCATAAAGTTGAACAGTCATATGATTTCAGGAAGCGCCTTACCCAAATCCACCGGGAAGGATTACGCGTCGAGTCTGCCAGGGTGTATAAAGATGAGCGGTTTGAAGTGAGTGAAAACACCAGGATTGTATTGCCGAGCGACCCGTCTGCAGTTATTTTGCGTGCAGCCAAGGACTTGCAAGAATACCTTTCTGTTTCTATGGGAATAGATGTTCAGCTGGAGCGCTCAGTCAACCTGGGGCCTCCAGGTAACCCGGGGGGTTCAAATGGTTCGGAGCCGGAGCGGCAAAACTGCATTATTCTGACGACCCGGACGCACCAGCCTGTGGATCTGCTCAACGGCAATTGTCCGCGTGGCTACCGCATCGATTGCAGTACATGCAATGCCGTGATTACAGGTTATGATGATGAAGGCGTTCTTCAGGGGGTATTCTATCTGGAAGAGTGCATGAGCATGTTCCGCAGCCCTTTCCTAGAGAGCGGAACTACATCCCGTGCCCCGCTTTTTTCACCGCGCATGGTTCATTCCGGATATGGCCAGCAGCAATACCCGGACGCTTATCTGGGTGTCATTGCACACGCCGGTTTTGATTCGATACTGGTGACCGTAAAGGATGTAGACATCACGCACGCCGGACCCCTGGATTTTAATGATATCTGCCAACGTGCTGCACAGTGGGGCTTGTCAGTCTATGCGTACAGCCACCTTGGCAGCAGTATACATCCGTCCGATCCGGGTGCTGAGGAATATTACGACCAAACATACGGCTCAATCTTTAAAGCTTGCCCTGCTTTCAAGGGGATTGTGCTGGTTGGAGAGACGTTGGACTCGTTCCCTTCAAAAGATGAACGGACGACCGGCAGGCCTTTATTTGCACCGAACCCGGACGGGTTTCAGGATAGCAAGCCGGCACCCGGCTGGTGGCCGTGCCGCGACTACCCCGAATTGGTTGGCATTATTAAAGCCAGTGTGCAGAAATTCAGGCCTGACGCGGACATTGTTTTTTGGACCTACAACTGGGGTTATGCGCCTGAGAAGGAACGCATCGAGCTAATCGACAGCCTACCTACCGACATATCCCTGCTGGCGACCTTCGAGATGTCGGAGAAGGTGCAGCGCGGTGGTATGGAGGAGTTCTGCACTGACTATACATTGATGTGTGAAGGACCCGGAAGCTACTTTCTGAGTGAGGCGAAGGCAGCAGCTCGGCGCGGGATCCGGTTGTACTCCATGACCAATACGGCCGGCTTGACGTGGGACATAGGCGTCATTCCTTATGAGCCGGTGCCGGGCCAATGGATGAAGCGTTACAAAGGTATCCTTGAGGCGCGGGAACGGTACGGGTTGTGCGGCTTGATGGAAAACCACGACTATGGTTTCTATCCTTCCTTCATCGCTGACCTTGCAAAGGCTGCCTTTACAAAAGGCGCACCGGGCATGGAGGAATCTCTGCGGATGATCGCGGCTCGCGAGTTTGGTACAGCCGGTGCGGAAGCTGCGCTGGAAGCCCTCGCATCGTACAACGAAGGCATAGCCAACTATGTCTGTACTGACGCTGACCAGTACGGACCGTTCCGGATCGGTCCGACATACCCGCTTGTTCTATTCCGTAAAGTTACAGTACCGACATCGCCCGATGCTCTTGCCGGTTTTGGCCAGGCTGCGTATATGCCGGATATGCCGTGGCTCGTCGCCGCTCAGCCGTTCCCAATTAGGCTGAAAGCGCATGTTCGGCTTCTGGAGTCTATGGAAGCTTCATTTGCCAAGGGGGCGGACATTCTGGAAAAGTCTCTTCCGTTCCTGGCGGATGACAGCTTTGCTCATGATAATGCGGTCTCACTGATGAATCTGGGTCGCTACATAGCATGCTGCACGCGGACTACAATCCATGTGAAGCTGTGGTGGCTCCAGAAGACACGCTTGATGGCTGCGGAAACACAAGAGGAATATGCAGCGGCTATAAAGGCGCTGCAGGAAATAGCAGCAGATGAGATTGCCAACACCGAAGCGGCTATACCGCTGGTGCGGGCGGACTCGCGGCTTGGTTGGGTGACATATTATGAATACATTGGTGACGAGGCACATCTGCGCTGGAAAATCCGGCAGGTGAGGGGCGTAATGGAAGACGAGCTTCCCATTTTTCTGAATAAACGAGGCAACTGCTATCCCTATACATTCCTCATATGAAAGAACGAAAATATGAATTCCGCAATCGTTTGAGGTGGTTCATAATAATTATACCTTAACAGGTAAGGGTGGGCTTGGAGCCTGATTGATATCCATGGAAATGCCAGAAGGAGTGTATGGTTTGAGGCCTATTATCGGTATTACCTCTAACATCAGTGAAGAGCGGCTGCTCACGACAGGCTTAAGCAATATCCAGGCTATTGTCAAAGGGGGCGGCGTGCCTATCGTATTGCCTAATCTGGCGGATGAATCATCGATAGAACAACTGGCAGCGTCGATCGACGGTTTATTGGTAACCGGTGGCAATGATGCTGACCCGGCTCTTTACGGCGAGGAGCCCCATCCTAACCTAGGTGAGGTTTGTCCGGAAAGGGATTACTTTGAAACGACCCTAATAGCCAAATTTTTGGAAAAGAACAAGCCCATTCTGGGCATTTGCCGGGGATGCCAGATGATTAACATCACTGCTGGTGGCGAATTGTTTCAGGACATTTATGCACAGATTGATAAACCGCTTCTGCAGCACACCCAGAAAGCACCGCGCTCTCATCCGTCCCACTTTGTGGAAGTGAAAGCAAATTCCTTACTGTATGAGGCTGTTCAATCCACTCGATTCAAAGTAAACAGCTTTCACCATCAAGCGGTAAAAAGAATAGCTGATGGGTTTGAAGTCAGTGCCTTGGCCAGTGACGGCATCATTGAGGGCTACGAAAGCAAGCTTCACCGTTTTGTTCTGGCTGTCCAGTGGCATCCTGAAAATCTGGCACAAAAAGATGATGAATTTTCATTGAAGCTGTTCCGTAGATTTATTCAAGCTTGTCAACAAGGTTCTGAAACCATTTAGATAACTGAGGCAGTAAACCTTGCAGGTATGATGCACTAGAGCGCTAGTATGAAAAGCGGCTTAATGCGAGCATAACGTGAGCATAACAAATAATCTTTTGGAAAGTTTGAGAGTCTGCCAATAGGCAGGCTCTTTCGTTTGTTATGCCAAGATTATGCCAAGCTCCCTCACAAGCTCAAAATGCTTCATAATTTCTCCCGAAACTTATTGGGCGAAATGCCTGTGAATTTTTTGAAGAGGCGGGAGAAATAAGCGGCGTCATCGAACCCGAGCTTATATGCAATGTCTTTAATTTGCAGGGACGTATAGGTGAGAAGCTTCTTCGCCTCGGAGATTTTAAGCCTGTTTACGTATTCGTTTAAGGAGTAGCCGGTATTTTGATGGACGATCCGGCGCAGGGAGGACCGGGAGAGGTGGTTTCTTTCCCAAACCTGCTGTTCATTCCACGGCTGATAAAGGGAATTGGCGATATCATCGAGAACATGGAGGACATATTCCGGCTTTTGACTAGGATAAAAGCTTGAGCGGCTGGCATTCACAGCATAGAATTCAAAGATAAGCGACTCCACCATCAAGGCCGCACGGTCGGCATTGTCCGGAATACCGCTCTCCAGCAAAGCGCCGATAGTTTCAATTTTGTGAATCCACCTGTTGTCCAAGCCAATCTGCATAACGGAGTCTGGCGATATGATGCCAGCTTCCAGCCATTCATTCACGCGGGTCCCTTCAAAGCTGACATAATATTCATCCCAGCTCTCATTGGGATCAGGACCATAGTCGAAGGAGGCCCCCGGCCATTCCCAATACAAACTTCCGGCTTCCAATCTCTGAAGCTGCTGGCCATCTACCTGGAAACTACCCTTTCCACGGACGATGTAGCTGAAGGCCCAACACTCGTAAGAGGCTCCTTTCCGTTTGGATATTCTCCCGGGTAAGTGGCCGAACTGCAGGACGGTAAAGCCTTTAAGCTTTAATTTGGAGCGCTCAATCTTCAAATCTATGACCCGAATGGGAAGGGGGCTAATCATAAAATCCGTAAACTTGGCCATGATAAAGCACCTCCGTGTGTCTGTGCAAGATTGGGTTTCTTGGGCTACTTGCGTTACCTGCACAATAAAAAGAAAAACAAAAATCTGCTGTCTTCATTATACGCTGACCTGAATATATAGTCCAAGCGCATAAATATATGTGACATTCCCTTCATAAGGCTGAATGGGTACATTATATCTAGCAAGCTCTTCACTTAATAAAATTATACAGGGGAACGCTGCCCGGAAGAGAGGGAAAAAGTGATTAAACAAAACGAAAGTAAATTGGTAAAAGGCGTGGCCTACCACGGGAACCGTATATTGCGGCATGTGGAGACAGATATGAGGGGTATTGTAAAGCACCATTTCAACCTGGTCGTCCACATGTTCTCGCACAATGACTGGGATCGTCATCTGAAGATCATGAAGGAAATCGTTCAGATTACCGAGGGGCATGGACTAGATGTATGGATTGATAATTGGGGGCTGGGTGGGCCTCCGGGTGATAAATCCCACTTTCTGGCCTATTCGCCAGGCAGCCATCAGGTATATTCCGATGGAACGGTTGATCCCGTCCGCTCCTGCTTGAACAGCCCGGATTTCCGTAAATTTACCCGGGAATGGATCGATGCCGTGAAAGAGATTGGCGGCAAAAGTATTTTTTGGGATGAGCCGCATCTGGCGGCGAAATCGCTGGACAATGGCAAACCGAAGGATTGGACCTGCTTCTGTGAACGCTGCAAGCTGTTGTTCTTGGAGCAATATGGCAAACCAATGCCCACACAGTTTACAAAGGAGGTTGAGTCTTTCCGTGTATGGTCCGTTGTCGATTACTTCCGGGAAGTTACGAAATACAGCAAAGATAAGCACATGGAAAATATCGTCTGCGTGATGCTAGGTGCTACATTTGGTATCAATCTGGCCACGATCGATGAAATTGCCAGCCTGGATACAGTTGATAACATTGGCTCGGACCCTTACTGGCTTGGTGAAGAGAAAGTTAGTCCGTATGAGTTTGTTTATAAAGCAACTGCGAAGAATCTGCGGATCTGCGAACAATACAACAAAAGACATAATATTTGGATTCAAGGATATGCAACTCCAAGCGGCAGGGAGGAGGAAATTGTGTCGGCGACAGATGCGGCGTATGATGCTGGAGCGCGGACAATACTCGTATGGGGATACCGGGGCAGTGAATCGAACGACTACAGGGCGGAGAATCCCGATATGACCTGGAAAACAGTCGGTGATGCGATGCTGCGCATTACTGAACGGCACCGGGAGGAGAAACGCCAACAAAGCCTGGCTGCTGTCATCAATGATAGTAATAGTAGTGATAATTAACTCGTTTATCGAAAAAGTAGGGGTAACATGTTAGCAAAAACATTTAGCTGGAAAGCTCAGCGAGATGCTTACGGACATCACAGACGCTATTAGGGGCAAAATGATATAATTTGAAATGCTTACGGACACAGAAGCCCCTAATTAGGTTGTTTTCTCCTGTTTTAGCCGTATTCAGGGCCTCATGTCCGTATGTTTTAGAAAAGGCCACATTTCGGCGAAATAGCGGATCTCATGTCCACAACGATTTCGCTCAACTTTCAATGACCTGTCTCAGCTCTATTTCATCATCGGGCTTCGGCCAGAGCTGCTCTGTGTACTCACTCCAACTCCAATTTTCCTCCACTTCTGCTCTATTTCATCATGCACTTACACGGGAGTCTGCCAAAAGGCAGACTCTTTCGTTTCGCCGAAATGAGCGTGTGCTCTACTTAACGATGTTTTTGTGGCTGTCGATTAACTGTGGCCAAAAAATAGATGTGCCAAGCCCTGTTGATTAACATAAATGTTTATTTCCACTACTCTCTTTCCCTACCTATAGCATACATGCCAATAAGAACCAACCATAGGGGACAAAAAGATGCAAAAGTACATCATTTTTGGACCTGAATGCACCCGTACAAGGAAATTGCTGCAAAAGTACAGGATTTTAGGCGTCTCTTGTCCGTTTGAGCGCTCCAAGTGACTATTTTCCTGCACTTTCGCTTTTGCATCAATTCTTGGCCAATATCCGATTTCAGGTGAAAAATCCTGCACTTTTGCAGCATTTACTATGTGTAGAGTCCAAGGCTTTGGCCTCCAAGGCAGGGGGAGCCTCCAAGGCTGCTGATAGGCGAGTTTGGATCGATTTCAGTGGGAGCTTACGTTGTACCCAGTTAATCGACAGCCTCTTTTTCATCGTTAAAGTAGCAGGTCCTTCTCAGCTGCACGCGTTCTTCATCCCCAGCGGCTTGGCCCAAGGGGAAATCTCCAACAATCCAGAGAAAAACCCTTGCTGGCTGTCCGTTTGAGCTTGGTGTTCGTGTGATTCGTACGATTGTAGCTGAGCAGAGGGAATGGCTGTGGGAGGAAGAGCGATAGCGTCCGCCTTTAAAGATTTGTTCCTACCTCCTCATCCTTTCCACTTCAGGGAACAAATCTTTAACAGCGGCTGGAGCCCACAGCCATTCCCTCCGCAACGCACCCAAGCCATGAACACGCACCTCAAAGGACGCCACAAGGCGTCTTTCTTATACCTTGTATGCTGCTTATAACATTGTCCGAAAACAGCGATAATGCTATACTGAGAGCACTTACAAATCAAGGTCAGAGAGGGGGTTATTCTCGTGAAAAGCCGCTATTTTTATCAATTGTTTCTTATTATTTTGTTGATTTCAATCCCTCCATTAATGCTATGGAATATCTATGCGACGAAATCCTTTGCGACACAATCGACTTCACTGATCAATGAGAAGAATGAGAATGAATTGAATCGAACGGGATTTCTTATGAATCGTACCATTAATCAGATCAAGGAAATGGCTATATCGGGGCTGAATGTCGATATTGTGGGCGACCCAAGCGATCCTTCTATTGTGGATCGTTTGAATACAATGGATAAGCTTTCCAAGCTCGTCGCAAGTAATGAATATTTGCAATCGGTTTATCTATACAATGCGTTAGATGGGTCCATGCTGGCTTCGGATTATGGCATTGTGTTTCAGCTCGACCGGTCGGGATACCGATGGATTAAGCAGCATATTCAGAACATGGCGATCAACAAGGATTTACAGATGACGAATACCCGTATGAACAAAAAAGAAAATACATACACCGTATCGTTAGTACTGAATATTCATGCAATTAAGCAAAGGCATCAGTACTTGATCTACAACATCGATATTGAAAAGTTATACCGTGATTTTTTCAGTCGCTTGAATGTTGATTCCACGATCTACAATTATTATATTGTGAACCAACAGGACGAAGTGATTTTCCCACTACCGCCTGAAGCAAGTGACAGTTATGCATCAGACCAGTCTATTCAATATGTGAAAATGAAGTCAGAGCGTTATGTTTCTACGACAAGATATCGGCTGCCAGGATTGCAATGGACTTTAGTTGGTGAAGTCGATACGCGAGCGTTATACCAAGGTGTCGATACATTCAAGAAACGGATGTATTTCTTAACGGTCGTCATTGTCGTTGCTCTGGCAGGACTTGTATTTATAGGCTCGAGACAGTTATACAAACCGATCCTATATTTGACGAAGAGATTCAGACAAGGCTGGCAGCAAGAGTTGGTGGATGTCAGACAGGCGGTAAGGGAGGATGAATTTGAATTTCTTCACTCTACATTCGATCATATGGTCGATACGTACACGGAATTGAACCAGCGGCTTGCGAATAGCCAGAACTTGCTGAACCGGACACAGCTCTACTACATAATTAAAAGTCGGAATCAAACAGCAGATTATGCAGGTATCGGAAAAGCTTTTCAATTGGAAGGCTCTTTTGTTGTTTTCATCTTTAAATTGAATGTAAAAGCGGAATGGTCGCATGAAATGCTTCGTGAAGATTTAGAAAAGCGTTTTGCTATTTCGGAGCATTGTGAGATTTTCAGTGATGAACAGGAGTGCTTCGCGGTTATCCAACTGCCGGATGAGGACTTGAATGGGCTATTGGTACGCGTACTACTACTGATGGATGATGAAATGCTGCAACGAACTTCCATTAGCGTAGGGAATGTTTATCAAGACCTTTCACAGCTGCATGAGTCATACACAGAAGCCAAATATGCTTATCAGGTTGGGCGGATGTACGACACTGAGGAGCATTTTTATTGTTTTAATAAATTGCCGATGGATTATCATAAGCCGGTTATGGAAGAGCTATCGATGGATGTTCTGGAGCATGCCATCCGTCAGCAACAGATGGATGCCTATGCAGCGATGTTGAATCGCTTATTCCGGGATGATACGGGAATCATGGAATACAATACGAACTTCTATATGGTGCTATCCATGCTGCGCAGGATGCATGATCAAGAAGAGGTCAGCTTCCTTCATGAAGTGAATGAGCTAATTGCAAATAATAGCATCATGAATAATGTCACTTTAAAAAGCTTCTTTATGGATCAGTTCAAGCTGTTTGCTCAAGATTCTAAATCTGCAGCTTCCGAGAAAGATCAATATATGAAACGAATTGAGCATTATGTAGAAGTGAATTATCCGGTGAACTTCTCATTGGACGATATATCATGTGATGTTGGCATCTCGAAGCAGTACATTTGTCAGCTTGTTAAGCAACAGTACAACATCACCTTTATTGATTACTTAAATCAATACCGGATCGATCAAGCCAAACTTATTTTGGAAAGGGGTCCAATGAAAATATCAGAGGTATATGCGAAGGTCGGATTTAATAGTTACAGTTATTTTTCCAAAGTTTTTAAGCAGTATACAGGCTTGGTTCCGAGTGAATATCGTGAATTATCCATGAGTCGGGAACGGACAACGAGCTGACGATAACCTGCAATGTAACCAGAAACCCGCGTCATATCAACGTTTTTTAATATAGTGTTGATGATTTTAACATTGTGTTGTTGAAAGATTGAGGCGTATAAGGCATTGTAAAAGTTATGTCGCACCGTTATCCGTTTCATTCTGCAGAGGTTTTAGGTTATTGCAAAGGACGGTGAAACGAATATGAAAAGCAAAGCTTTTAGCATCATCCTTTTGTTGTTATTGCTTATCACTTTATCCGGTTGTCAAATTGGTAAAGGAGTAAAGGGAGGGTTGCCTGCAGCAACTGGCCCAATTATGAGTCCATCGCAATATGGCGAATCTACCGTTGTAGCAATGGCAGTGGCGCATGAATTTATTGCCAACAAAGAATATACCGATCAAGTCCATAAGCGCATTATGAAGGAAACGGGTATAGATCTTCAGATGGTTTATGCACCGCGTGCACAAGCAGCGAATCGGGCAAAGCAAATTATGTCCAAGGGTGAGCAATTGGATATTCTTTATCAAATGACGATTGATGAGGCAGTAGAGTGGTATCGCAGCGGAGGTATTCTCGGTTTGAATGACTTGATTGAGGAAAATGGGCCGAATCTGAAAAAAAATCTGGATCCGCGTCTGTGGGAAGAAGTGACAGTGAATGGACAGATTATCGGTATTCCGGGAGATGCTCCGGTATCATCTCCGCGTATTCTACAAATTCGCAAGGACTGGCTGGACAACCTCGGAATGGACGTGCCTGAAACAATCGATGAATTCGAAGCCGTGTTGGATGCCTTCATCAACAAAGATCCGGATGGCAATGGTGTTCGGGATACAGTGGCTTTAATGGCCGGCAAATCCGAGATTACGGATTTGGAAGCGGTCTTCGCTCCTTATTTCATGCCGCAAGCAATGGAATGGTGGGTAGACGAGGATGGGACATTGCTTCCTCCTGAGCTGCATCCAAGCTATAAACAGCTGCTCTTAACATTACAGCGCTGGTACGACAAGGGGTATATATATCCCTACGAGCTCATTTCTAAACTAGACCAGAAGAAAGAAAGGCTGGGGAAAAATCAAGTGGGTGCAACTGCAGGGTGGTTCTCCGATATGATCTTTGGCGCAGGAGAATTATTACACTTGACTAGACCCAGTGCGAATTATCTGCCCATCATGCTGAAAGGAGAAGGAATCAACCGTGCTCCCAAAGGCAGGCCGCTAGCCACGGTGACGCCGATTTCTTCACATACGAAGGATGCCATTGCCGCGATTAAGCTATTGGATTATCATGCGACTCTGCAAGGGCATGAGTTAATGAGCTTCGGAATTGAGGGAGAAACCTTCGAGAAGCTGCCGGATGGCAGCTATCAATTTCTAGGAAAAGAGAAGGACGAGCTGAAGAACGTACTCTATTATGGTGACTATTCCTTGTTTGATATTCACTATAAGAAAGAGAAGCGATGGCCATTTAGTTCTTGGGTACACCGAACGTACACTAATATCGTGAACATTATCGAGTCTTGGCCCTCCTTCGAGCCAGTTGATGCAGAGGTCCACTATGACGTATTACAGTGGAAGGCTTTGGATCGGCTGCCAGAGATGAAACGATATTTTTGGGAACAAAAGGTACGTATTTTAGTGGGTGAGCTTCCAATTGATGCATGGGACCAAGTTGTGGAGAATTGGCTTAAGATCGGTGGAAATCAATGGATTGCAGACAAGAACAAACAGTTCGAGGCAGTTCGTCCACAACATAAATGATAACGATTACAAAAAAGGGAGGCACTTCCATGAAACGTTGGATGATGACCATGTTATCCGTTGTTATGGTAGCTACATTACTTATATCTTGTTCTTCTAAGCCTAACACTAATCAGAGTCCATCTCCTGATGCTTCTGTGAAGCCAAGTGATAGTCCTGATGGAGGGAAAGCATCCGATGGCATTTTGCGAATTGGAGGCGGCCCACAAGAGAAGTTCCAATCTGCTTGGGGTGACTATGGCGGATTTGTACGTACGAGTCTTTTCCGCAGATTATTGATGCTTGATACAAATATGCAGCCGGTTCACAAGGATTTGGCAGCGGATTACACCATATCCGATGATCAAATGACGTATACCTTCACAATTCATGACGGTGTCAAATGGCACGACGGAGAGCCCTTCACTGCTGAAGATGTTCGCTGGAGCATTCAGACAGCGATAAAATCGGTTTCGATCAACTCCGTATTTGCCGGTGCATTTGGTAAAATTGTCGGAGCAAAGGAATTCAAAGAAGGCACATCGAATGAAGTGCCAGGTCTTTCGGCGGAAGGTAACGTTGTTACCATTAAGCTGACAGAGCCCGTAGGGGCATTCCTGTTGACGATGGCTCAATGGCCGCCATACCCGAAGCATTTGCTTGAGAAAGAAGATCCGCTGACCTTGCATCTGGCAGCATTCTGGGAGAAGCCGATTGGTAATGGGCCTTACAAGCTGACAGAAGTCGTTCCAAACAATTATGCGATTATGGAAATTAATCCCGATTTCTATGGCGACAAGCCGCAAATCGAGAAAATCATGCTTCAAACGTTAACCGAGGATCAGATCGTGACGAAAGCGCAAGCACAAGAGCTTGACTACTATTCCGTTATGGACTTGGCTCAAATGAACGAAATCAAGAAAACAGGCAATTACGATATTCATGAAGTGGATGTTTTGTACATTCGTTATTTGATGGCGAATCTGCAAGGCCCTGCCGAAAGCGGCAAGAAGAATGAGAAGATCGCCGATCTTCGTTTGAGACAAGCCTTGCTGTACGCCATTGATCGCAAGTCCATGGCGGATCAATTATATCCCGGGCAGGCAACAGCCATTCAAACCAAAGTTCCGAATGCATTGCCGGAATTCAATAAGAACACGCAGCCTTATGACTATGATCCGGAAAAAGCGAAACAGCTTCTCAAGGATTCCGGTTACGATGTGAAGGTCCCCCTTAGTTTAGCTTACTTTTATACGGACCAAGCAACGATCGATTTGATTGATACAATAAAATACTACTGGGAGCAAATCGGCTTGAAGATAGAGACGACCCTGCTGCAAGGCAACTTGGTAGAGCTTATTTACGCCAAACGTGATTATGACTTTATCTATGCTGGTCTGTCCGCAATGGCGATGGAAGAAGTTTATGGGATTTTCCACTCGGACAATGCTGCGGCTGCAGGCGTAATGGGCAACAACAAGGAGGCATGGGATTCGGCAGTGGATGCTTTGCGTCGTGAGTCCGACCCTGCCAAGCGTCAGGAAGCGCTAAATAAACTGCAAGAAATGGAAGCGGAATACTTGTGGCAGCTGCCGTTGTTCGCCATGAAGCAATATACGGTCGTGAACAAAAACCGTCTGGAGACAGCCGGTGTCTACGGTAACGAATGGACGAACTATGATCGAAAATTAGGGGATTGGAAAATGAAGTGATTAAGCCCGATACGGCAAGGCGCGGGTATGCCCACGCCTTGCCGTATTTATATCGATGAGAGAATGCTCGCAATGGATAAGCGGGATATTCGCGCCGGAATTTGAATTATGGCCGAGGAGATGATTGACTGATGATGAAGTACTTTACGTTCCGGTTTTTATCCATTATCCCAATGCTCCTGCTTGTAACTGTTATTATTTTTGCCGGCCTGCAGCTTACACCAGGAGATCCGCTTTCTTATATGATCCCGCCTGAACTGCTTAGCTCAGCTGAATTTGACATCGAAGGCTACAAGAAAGCAATGGGACTGGATGCTCCGGTTTATGTGCAATTTTACAATTGGTTCACCGATTTAATGAAGGGTGAACTGGGATATAGCTTAGTGGATGGAACGAATATTGCAAAGATGATCGGGAACCGTCTGCCTGCAACGTTCGAGTTAGCCGTTGCGGCATTGATTATTTCTTCGGTGTTAGGAATTGTGCTTGGCCTATTGTCGTCCATTCGTCAAAACTCCATGTTGGATTATGGGAACACGACCTTCGGAATCCTGGGCATATCGATTCCAGAATTTTTCATTGGTATCCTGGCGATCCAAATCTTTGCTATAAAGCTTGGCTGGCTTCCAGTTAGTGGTCGAATTGGATACGGAGATGTCACGTTCATCGACCGGATCAAATACATGATCATGCCGGCATTGGTACTTGGCATTTCCTTAACAGCGGCGCTTATGCGGTATACGAGAGGCACAATGCTGGATGTACTGAATAAAGATTATGTGAAAACAGCAAGAAGCAAAGGAATACCAGAGTACAAAGTCATTATCAAGCACGCCTTTCGTAATGCGTTGATGCCTGTTGTTCTGCTGCTTGTCTTCCGATTGCCAATGCTTATTGGTGGCACCGTAATCATTGAAAGTGTATTCGGCTGGCCTGGCATGGGAGGTATGATCCTGAATGCAGTATCAGCAAAGGATTATCCTGTCGTAATGATCAGCACAATGTTGGTTGCATGCATGGTTTTGTTAGCCAGCTTTTTGGTTGATTTAATTACGGCCATAATTGATCCACGCGTTCGCTTTGGAGACTGATGAAAAGGAGGAAAGCAATGGAACAGGTTGTGCAATTGAGAAAGCAAAAATCTAGTCTTGCACTTCGAAGCTGGAACAAACTGCGCCGGAACAAACTGGCCATGGTTGGTTTCTCTATTGTTGTGATGATGTCATTGGCTGCCATCCTGGCACCATTGTTAACGAGCTATAATCCGAACGATATCGATCTTGCGAATCGCGCCAAGGCTCCTTCGTGGGAGCATTGGATGGGAACAGACAAAATTGGCCGAGATGTTTTTGCTCGTTTACTGTACGGCGCTAGAATTTCGATTTTGATCGGACTCAGCGGTGCCTTGGGCGGAGCAGTAATCGGCTGTATCCTTGGCTGCTTTAGCGGTTACTTCGGTGGGTGGTTCGATAAGATTATGCTGCGAGTGTCAGAGATTTTCATGACATTCCCCCAAATTGTTTTAATTTTGATCTTGGTTGTCTTTTTAGGACAAGGTTTGTTTAATTTAATTTTTATTTTTGCAATTACAGGATGGACCGGAACATACCGGTTAGTGCGAGGGCGTTTCTTTTCCCTTAGAGAAGAAAGCTACGTTGAAGCCTGCAGGGCATTTGGAATCGGAGAGATGTCGATTATGTTCCGTCATATTCTACCTAATACAATGAGCCCTGTTATTGTATCGGTCACGTTAGCTACAGCTGGATTTATTCTAGCAGAATCAGGACTTAGCTTCCTTGGTTTGGGTGTACCTTCTGGTATTCCAACTTGGGGCAACATCATTAATGCAGCAAAGTCTGTTGATGTGATACAGAATAACCCTTGGCTATGGCTTCCCCCAGGTCTTGCGATCTCTCTGTTCGTTCTTGGGGTTAATTTCTTCGGAGATGGTCTTCGTGACGCACTAGATCCGAACCAATAAGGCATACAGCGAGGGGGATGCAATTGTGA
Source organism: Paenibacillus eucommiae (assembly GCF_017874215.1). GTDB lineage: Bacteria > Bacillota > Bacilli > Paenibacillales > NBRC-103111 > Paenibacillus_AI > Paenibacillus_AI eucommiae. The sequence continues at coordinate 178,716 of NZ_JAGGLB010000007.1, read as the reverse complement.
GTGAACAGCATGATTTGATATTAAAAGTAGAAGAGCTAAAGACATCGTTTGACCTTGGCAGTCGTGTCGTTAATGCCGTTAATGGCGTTTCCTTCACAGTGAAAAAAGGAAAAACCCTTGGTGTAGTTGGGGAGAGTGGTTGTGGCAAAAGCGTAACCGCTCATTCTATTCTGCAGCTATTACCGCGTCTCGGTAAAATTAATGCAGGCCAAATTACGTATTATGGCGAAGAGAAAGCTGTCGTCTTGAATCAATTAGAACGCAATGGGCGCAAGATGCGCAGCATTCGGGGTAAAGAAATCAGCATGATCTTCCAAGATCCGATGGCGTCATTGAATCCTGTTTATACAATTGGCAATCAACTATGTGAACCATTATTGCACCATGAGTCGATCAGCAAGAAAGAAGCGGTAGATCGCGCTGTTGAGATGTTGTCATTACTTGGTATTCCAAGTGCACTCACTCGATTGAAGGATTATCCCCATCAATTCAGTGGGGGGATGAAGCAGCGTGTCATGATCGCCATGGCGATGGTTTGTAATCCCAAGCTGTTAATTGCAGATGAGCCGACGACCGCTTTGGATGTAACCATTCAAGCGCAAATTCTGGAGTTGATGAAGAATGTACAAAAGCAATTCAATACGTCCGTCATATTAATTACCCATAATATGGGCGTCGTATCCGATATGGCGGATGAGGTTGTGGTTATGTATATGGGGAAAATTGTAGAGTTCGGTACGGTTGAACAGGTATTGAGTTGTCCTCAGCATCCCTATACCCGTGCTTTGCTTCGCTCTGTACCTGTATTGGGCATTGGAAGGAGTAATCGACTGGAAACGATTCGCGGCAACACACCTGATCCATCCGAGATACCGGAAGGCTGCGCCTTTGCTCCACGCTGTGATTTTGCAACCGATCAATGCCGCACAGCTCCTTCGCAAACGGATGAGGGTCAGGGTCATCTCGTTCGCTGCTGGAACTTGGAGGAGGTGCGTAAAGGATGACAACTGAACAATCAAAGCACACCGAACAGAAAAACCAATCGGATCCTGAGACGTCCAAGCAAGATGGAATCATACTCGATATTCGCAATTTGAAGAAATACTATCCGGTCTACAAAGGTTTCCTGAAAAAAGTAGTTGGATATGTTAAAGCGGTTGATGATGTTAGCTTGATCGTACGTAAAGGAGAAACGCTTGGTCTCGTTGGCGAGAGCGGGTGCGGGAAAACAACACTAGGTAAAACGATTGTGCGGCTGCATCAGCCTACAGCAGGTGAGTTACGCTATCGTTTCAAGAATGGTGAGATGCGAGACATTCTAAAGCTGAATCGCGAGGAGAGCTTCCAAATTCGTAAGAAGATTCAAATCGTGTTTCAGGATCCCTATTCATCATTGAATCCGATCAAAACGATCTATGAATCTTTCGATGAACCGCTTCGCAAGCATAATATGGGGAATATAGCAGAGCGCAAAGCGATTATATCCCGCTTGCTTGAATCTGTGAATCTGCGACCTGAATATATGTATCGCTATCCGAATGAATTCTCAGGGGGGCAGCGTCAAAGAATTTGTATCGCAAGAGCGCTATGTATTAATCCAGATGTCATTGTTTGTGACGAACCCGTTTCTGCGCTAGATGTATCCATTCAAGCACAAGTGCTTAACCTGATGAAGGATCTGCAGCAGGAATTTAAGCTGACGTATATTTTCATTGCGCATGACTTAAGCGTCGTGGAATACATGAGCGACCGCATTGCGGTCATGTATCTTGGGCAAGTAGTAGAGCTTGCAGAATCAAGTGCGTTGTACTTGACACCGAAGCATCCTTATACCGAGGCATTGCTGTCCGCCGTGCCAACGCCTGATTTGAACAAGAAGAAGGATCGCATCGTACTTAAGGGGGACGTGCCGAGCCCAGTGAATCCGCCTAGTGGCTGTCGCTTCCATACACGCTGCCACTTGTGCCAAGACATATGCCGAACTGAAATGCCTACCTTGCGTAAAGTTAAAGGCACGGACGATCACTTTGTATCCTGTCATTTGGTAGAGACGGAAGATGCGACATAGTAATTTCGAGGAATAAGAACGAAGAAAGAAAAATATAAAAGTTACATCAGCAGTTGTATCAGGAAACAGAACAACAATTTGAGAGATCATTCTGGAGGGATAAACATGAGTAATAAAAGACCAGCACCGCTTATGATTGGACAACGGGTAGAAATGTTCGTAGATGATTTCTTAATTGGAGCCATGAATGATGTTTCTCTGAAAATGAATCCCCCGCAGAAGCGAGGAGTAGTACTGAGTAATGATCAGCCATGGGAGGGCTTGGCAAGTGGTATTTATTCCTGTGTATTCAAAGCAGAGGACAAGTATCGGATGTATTACCGTGCTACGTTTCCTAATACGTTAACAGATAAATCGGAAGGACAGGCTTGCTGTTATGCCGAGAGTACGGATGGAATTCATTGGGAACGCCCCCGTGTCGGTTTGCATGAATTTGAAGGCTCCAAGGACAACAATATCGTCATGGTTGGATCTATTGCCCATAACTTCAGTCCATTCATGGATACGAATCCGAATTGTCCGCCGGACGAAAGATATAAGGCGGTAGCCGGCTATGCTCCTGAAGGTTTGTTCGCCTTCAAATCGCCGGATGGCATTCACTTCACACCATATCAGGAAGAACCCATTATTAAAAAGGGAGCTTTCGATTCCCATAATCTTGTATTCTGGGATACTGAAGCGAATCATTACAAATGTTATTCCCGCTACTTTGCCTCTGCGACAGAACCGAATATTCAGGCGCCAGAAGATTCTGCGATCTTCATGGGAGTTCGGGCGATTCAACTCAGTGTATCAGAAGATTTCGTAAACTGGTCTTTACCGCAGCCAAACCAATACAAGCATAACGTACCCTTAGAGCATTTCTACACGAATGCTACCATTCCATGCCCGGGTGCAGAGCATATGTATATGTCGTTCCCGATGCGCTTCATGCCTGAGCGTCAGAAAGTGGAAGGCTACTTCAAAGTAGGTGTCTCAGATAATGTTATGATGTCCAGTCGTGATGGTGAGCATTGGGATCGCACGTTCATGGAAGCCTGGATGCGTCCTGGACTCGATCAGCGCAATTGGACGCAACGCTCGCTAATGCCGGCATGGGGTATTCTCGAAACAGAAGGTGATGAGTTTTCTTTGTACATTAACGAACATTACCAATGGGATGATTCCTTCGTTACAAGGGTAACAGTTCCGCGATTCCGCTTTGCTTCAGTGAATGCAAATTACAAGGGCGGTGTCATGACGACAAAGCGCATCGTCGTAGAAGGTAATCACCTCGTTCTGAATTATAGCACTTCTGCGCCAGGATCCATTCGTGTTGGTTTGATTGATCAGGATGGCTGGCCAATTCCGCATTTCAGTACAGAAGATTGTGAGGTGATTTATGGGGATAAGTTAAAACAGCAAGTGAGTTGGAGAGGCAGCTCGGATTTGTCTCAATTCCGCGGCAATGCGATTCGCCTGAAATTCGAATTAAAGGATGCAGACTTGTATGCGCTGCAATTTACGGACTAAGTGAAGGAGGCGATCGGAATGTCAGAAGCAATCGCCATAGGGAGTCGATTAGAACTGTTTATCGATGATTTTTTATTGGAGAAAATGGATCAGGCTTCCTTAAAACCCAATGTACCAACACCCAAGGAAATTACACTTACAATGAATCAGCCTTGGGAAGGAAACAGCAGCGCAGCTTATCCGACTGTCATACAAGATGGTGAAGTCTATCGTTTGTATTACCGTTCTAATGCTGTCATAACAGAAGCGTACGGCAAAGATCAGGCGCAATGCACTTGTTATGCCGAAAGCAAGGATGGGGTGGAGTGGTTTCGCCCCAACTTGGGCTTAATGGATTTCCATGGCTCCACCAACAACAATATTATATTGCAAGGAAGTATGGCTCATACGTTCAGTCCATTTCTTGATCTGAAGCCTGGGATTCCTCCTCAAGAACGGTTCAAGGCATTAGCTGGCAATTGGCCGGAAGGATTAGTGGCGTTCAAGTCCGAGAATGGCGTGAACTGGACGAAAATGCGGGAAGCTGCTGTCATTACCGACGGTGCCTTTGACTCCCAGAATCTGGTTTTCTGGGATCGTGAAACTGCTCAGTATCGCTGCTATTCCCGCTATTTCGACCGCTCCTTCGATATATCAAAGTTCTGGGACGGCATTCGCGCCATCCAAAGCTGTAAGTCGAAGGATTTTGTTCAATGGAGCAGGCAAACGCCTCATCAATATGATGACGAGGTTCCACTGGAGCATTTTTATACGAATGCTACGATACCTTGCCCGGGAGCGGAGCATATGTATTTATCCTTCCCTATGCGCTTTATGCCTGAACGCTACAAAGTGGACGGTTTTCCGAAATCAGGGATATCAGATAGTGTTTTGATGTCCAGTCGAGATGGTGTTCATTGGAGTCGTCCCTTCATGTCATCGTGGATCCATCCAGGAACCGATCAGCGTAATTGGACGGCGCGAAGCTTGATGGTTGCTCATGGCATAGTGTCTACAACGCCTGACGAGTTCTCGATCTATGTTGTAGAGCATTATGAGTGGGAGGATGCCTATCTGCGTCGTTATGCATTGCCGCGGCATCGTTTCGGCTCTATTTATGCGGATTATGCGGGTGGGAATGTATTAACGAAGCCATTCACTATGGAAGGCGAGCGATTGGTGCTAAATTACAGCACGTCTGGCGCCGGTTCCATTCAGATCCAGCTGGAAGATGACACTGGACAGCCGTGGAACGGATTTACTTTTGCAGATTTCGGATCATTGTACGGGGACGAGCTGGATTATGAAGTGGAATGGAAAAGCGGCCGTTCTGTCGCAGAATTATCAGGTATTCCGATCCGATTGCGTATAGAGCTCAAGGATGCAGATCTCTATGCGCTACAGTTTGCATCTGGCGGAAAAACACAATAAGCGAGGAGTTTGGTTATGAGACAAGAGGAGCAAGTCAAGTTCAGTTTTTTTGACAATCGTACGTATGAATACTTGAAAGGTTATCAAAGGAAGAGCGGGAAAGCATTCAAATCGGAAGCGAACCCCGTCATAAAGCCTGAGCTGGCACATGAATACAAGCGTGTACATTATTACGGATCCGCCGCTTTTGATTCCAAGGATCAGCTGTATAAAACCTGGTACTCGACTCATTATTATGGGCCTTCGGTGCAGGAGAATGACCCCAAGGCTTACTCTTACTTGTGCTATGCCACATCGCATGATGGCATTCACTTCGATAAGCCCAAGCTTGATGTTGTGCAGGGCACGAACATTGTGATGGATAACGATCAGCGTGTACATGGGCCGACAGTGATTATTGACGATCTTGACCCAGATCCTCAGCACCGTTTCAAGTGTGCAATGGGACCTTATACGAAAGGCTGTGCGGTCCATCTTTATTCTTCGCCGGATGGTATACATTGGAAACCGATGTTCGATGGTCCTGTACTAGATGTGCATAGTGATTGTCATATTGGCTTCTACCGTGATCCGAAAACGCTGCATTATCGATTAAGCTTCCGAGTAGCGATTCCGGATCGTCGTGTATGGGTTTCGGAAAGCATGGATTTGAAAAACTGGTCACGGCCTGTGATGAGTATCGAGCCTGACCAATATGATTTCTGTGAAACACAGTTCTACGGCATGCAAATCACATCTTATGGCGCCTATGCCCTTGGCATGATTAATACGTATAATACGTTCGACTACACTGTGTTTCCGCAATATCATAAAATGGCCGGGACGATGGATATTGAGTTGGCGTACAGTCGAGATGGTTTCTGTTGGCATCGTTCGATGCAAGGACAGAAGTTGGTTGCCCTTGGAGAGAAAGGCAGTTGGGATTCCGGCTGTATCTGCCCGTCGAGCACACTAATCTATCGTCCTGAGGAAATTGTTATTTTTTATGCGGCGAATTCCTTCGATCATTCCGGTCCCATCACCATCCCCTATGAAGAGATCGATGAAGAGAGGATTGGCTTTGCAACGCTGCGACCAGATGGCTTTGTCTATATGGATTCAGGAGAAGAGACATGTGAGCTGATGACGCGTCCTTTCGCAGTGGAGCACGGCGGGTTGTTCGTCAATGCGGATGCAAGTGCGGAAGGTGGTTCCATTGTTGCTGAGCTAACCGATACGGAAGGCAAGGCCTTGCAAGGCTTTAGCTTCGAAGAGTGTGTTCCATTCACTGGCAGTAGTTTGAAGGCTGAGATGACTTGGAGGGGAAGTCCGGATTGGACGCTGGCAGAGCGGGCAGTGATTCGTGTGAAGCTTAGGTCCGTGAATACGAAGCTGTATTCCTTCTTCTTCCCGAACGGAACCGTGGATGAGCCGTATTGGTCCTTCCGTGAAATATCTTGTCTCAATCCGCTCAAGCATGATATTGAGCAGCGTGAAGAAACGACAAGCGTGACTTAATCGGCGATTTGACATCTATCATACCGATTGCCAGGTCATGTATGGATGCAAATGCTGCAGCAGAGCATGAACCAAATGCTTTACGGGGAGGTAAAGACGCATGTGGCGTACAGTGGAAGGAATAGGAATCGAACGTAAGCCAGAAGACTGTCCTTTTAGGCGTGTCAACGATATTGTCACTGAAATTGACGAGAAGGATGATCGGTTCATGGGGGCCGTTGCTCCGCCAATTTATGAGAACTCGATCTATCGCTTGCCTGACTTTGCTACGGCCAAGTTATTGAATAAAGGAGAAGTCGATCGCTATATGTATGGGAAAAATGCGAATCCGACCACAGATGCATTGGCTCATAAGCTTGCTCTGTTAGAGGGCGGGGAAGCAGCACAATGCTACAGCTCCGGAACCGCAGCGATCTTCACAGCTTTAATGGCTAGCCTTAAGCATGGTGGACATATAGTTGTCGTTGCAAATGTATATGGACGAACCTCTGGTTTTCTAAAGCAGCTATTCCATCCTCTTGGTGTCACGACTACGTACGTAGATGGTACGGGGCTACAAGCTGTCAAAGATGCGATTCGTTCCGATACCAAAGTTATCTATTTGGAAAGCCCTACCTCTTGGCAGTTCGAGCTGCAGCCTATTCAAGCTATAGCTGATCTCGCCCGCAAGCATAACATTACAACGATGATCGACAACACGTGGGCAACACCCGTCTTTCAGAATCCGATCGGGCTTGGTGTCGATCTTGTCATACATTCTGCATCCAAATATTTGGGAGGACATAGTGATCTTGTTGCGGGTGCTATTATTAGTTCCAGAGAGAGGATCGCACAGCTGCCGCAGCTTGGAGCGGTGCTGTCCCCTCATGAAAGTGCGAAGCTGATGAAAGGATTGCGAACACTGCCAATTCGTATGGAGCGTCATGAGAAAAGTGCAATGAAGATAGCGGACTATCTGAACCGCAATGCAACCATTCATGAAGTGCGTTATCCAGGACTCCCTGACTTCAGTCAATATGAACTTGCTCGCCAGCAAATGCATGGCTGCAGCGGATTATTATCGTTTGAGCTGGATACGGATCTGGCAGGTGTGGAACGCTTCATTAATGGCTTGCGGCATGTCTCCATTGGCGGGAGCTGGGGCGGTTTCGATAGTATTATTTATACAACTGCTATGTCTGCTAATGTAGAGGAGAAATTGTTGGAAGGCTTCATTCCTACACAATGTCGGCTTTCGGTTGGATTAGAGCACATGGATACATTACTGGAGGATCTGGATCAAGCATTGCGAAAAGTGTGATTACAATAGTTGGAGAATCTAGTTAAAGCTCTAGCTGAATTGATTACTAAGAAAGAAACTAGAAGGATGCGAATACATTAGAGCCAGCCAATAGGCAGGCTCTTTCGTTTGCCTGAGCAGCATCTTTTGGATAGAGAAGCACTATTTCAATCCGGTATAATTGGGCTGGATTATTAAGGAGGCATAAGTAATGACAAGTGTTCTCGTCACCTCCTCATCCTTTCCACTTCAGGGAACAAATCTTTAACAGCGGCTGGAGCCCACAGCCATTCCCTCCGCAACGCACCCAAGCCATGAACACGCACCTCAAAGGACGCCACAAGGCTGTTTTCTCAATAGACTGTTGATAATAAATGACTTAAAACCTATAATGGGGTTCATAAATACGGCCAAGGACAGCCAGGGACAGCTAAGAACAAAGGACAGCTAAGGCAGCTAAGCTAATTGCTGTGGGAAGGACAGGGGAAGGGTATGGACTCTATAAGAATAAGAAAAGAAATGTACACAGCTTCACCGTGTGGATCATCGTGAGCGGCCGGATATGGAGGAAGTTTAAGTTTGGAAGCGCATCCATTTTTCTTAAGCTGATTATTACTTTTATCGTGATCACTATTCCTATGTTTGGGCTCAGTCTTACCTTGAATGAATTAGGCAAGCAAGAGGTCCAGAAGCAGCTTTCCAACACGATGACTTCGCAGATCCATTATTATTTTTTATCGTTGGAGAAAGAAATTCAGCAAATTATTAAAACCCAGCAGGAGATGATTAATGATGAAGACCTGCAAAAGCTGTATGGTATGGCAGAGATTATGTCGGAATACCAGAAAGCGAAGTCGATTGATAATTTGTCCAATAAGCTGAAGAGTTTTAAAGGCTCGAGCTCGTATATTCAAAATATTAATCTCTATATTCCTACGCTGACGGACATGATAACAACATCAAATGCGAGCTTGGAGCCTACGACTGAGGAAGAGATGGTTGAGATTTCAAAAGCGATATACAGTGAAGGGTTTCCTTTGATTTATTGGAAGGACCGTCTGTATGTCCATTTAACTTTCCCGAATTATGCGGGACCAGACGAAACCAAGGATGCGCTCTTTATGATGAATGTTGAGCTTTCCATTGATGCGCTCCGGTCCGAGCTGAGCACCTTTCATCAGGCAGGGGAGACGGTGCTGTTCAGCGATACCTGGGCCATTGGCAGCAGCAAGGATTTACAGCTGTTTAATGAAATTGGAAAGCAGCTTGATGTCGAACAGGCAGCCCCGAAGGGGCCTGGCACCGTTTCGGTTGGCAGCAAAAGGTATGCAGTGACTTATGAAAAGTCGCTTTCTTTGGACGCAACCCTGTTGTTCTATCTTGCGGAGGATACGATGCTGGGAACATTGAAGTCGTATCGCACCTGGTTTTGGCTGCTGCTGGGCTGCTCTTTGATCATTGTTATCTTGTTTTCTTATGGCATTTACATGCTGATTCATAGGCCGCTAAGAACGTTGGTCAAGCTGTTCAAAAATGTGGAGGCAGGCAATTTCAACCTTTCCACCACACATAAGCATCAAGATGAATTCGGCTATTTGTTCAGGCAGTTCAATAAAATGGTGCAAAATTTGAAAGTGCTGATCGATGAGCTTTATGTTCAGAAAATCAGCCTGCAGCATGCAGAGCTGAAGCAGCTGCAGGCGCAGATTAATCCCCATTTTCTGTATAACAGTTTTTTTATTCTTCATCGTCTGATCAAAAATTATGAGAATGATACGGCGCAGTTGGTTTCCAAGCATTTTGGCGAATATTTTCATTATATTACGCGCAATGCCCAGGATGAGGTTGCTTTTGAAGCAGAGGTCAAGCATATCCGGTCCTATATTGAAATTCAGAATGTCCGGTTCTCTAACCGGATTGAGGTTGTGTTTGATGCGCTGCCGGAAGCTTTTCAGGGCGTTATGGTTCCGAGGCTTATTCTGCAGCCTGTGATCGAGAATGCCTACCAGCATGGCTTGGGGGAGAAGGTGCGGGCAGGTTGCCTGCATATCCACTTTCATACTCAGGAAGGCCAGCTGTGCATGACGGTTGAGGATAATGGCCCGGGTCTTACTGGAGATGAAGCCGAGCAGCTGCAGCGCAAATTGAACCGGGAAGAGCCTGGTGGGGAGAGCACCGGACTGATCAATGTCCATCGCCGCCTTCAGCTTAAATATGGCATGGCCGGAGGTATTACCTTGGCCCCAAGTAGTCTTGGCGGCTTGCTTGTACAAATTCATATACCGATTGGAAAAGGGGAATAGCGATGTACCGACTTTTACTTGTTGATGACGAACCGGTTATTGTGAACAGCATGTACCAATTGTTCCGTGAGGCCGTTCATTTAGAATTGGAAATGTATAAGGCCTATACGGTCGAGGAGGCTCTTGATTATCTCCACCAGCACCGCATTGATCTGGTTTTATCCGATATCCGCATGCCAGGCATGAATGGAATGGATCTGCAGAAGCAAATCGTCAGCAAATGGCCCCGCTGCAAAGTTATTTTTTTGACGGGCTATGACGATTTTGAGTATGCCAAGCAGGCGATCCGCAATGGCGGTGTAGCTGATTATTTGCTGAAGCATGAGGATGACGATATTATCCTGCAATCGGTGGAAAAGGCGCTCGCAGATATCGCCAAGCATACGCAATTCGAGGATTATGAGCTTAGAACGAAAACGAAGCTGCAGCTGACGGTTTCCGCTGCGCAAAAAAATCTGCTGTTTGAGCTGATCAACGGGATGATCCCTTCACCCGATGCATTGGCGGGAAAATTCGCACAATTGGAGATGCCGCTGCAAGCGGACAAGCCCGTTTATTTGCTCATCGGGAGAGTGGATGGATGGAGCGGCAGCATCAAGGAAGCAGACCGGACGCTGCTGGCATTTGCCATTCAGAACATTGTGGATGAGTATTTGTCCTCTGAGGCTGTGTGCGTCTCCGTTATTTATGAGGCTTGCAGATTCATATGGTTAATTCAGCCTGCCAACAACTCTGGGATGAATCTGCAAAACGAATCACAGAGCGATCCGCAGAGCTACACACACAGCGATCCACAAATCGGCCCAGAAGAGCAGTGGAATCACTTGGTTTCACGTATCCATGGAAGAGTAGAGGATGCGCAAATTAGCTGTAAAAAGCTGCTGAAGGTGCCGGTGTCATTCGCACTTAGCCGCGAGCGAGGGGACTGGTCAGGATTGGGAACGCAGTTTTATTATTTAAGGACGCTGCTGGGACGAGGGTTTGACGGGGAACAAGAGCTGCTGATTCAAGAAGGACACGTCTTTAATGGACTGGACATGGAAAAGAACCGTCGTCATTTCTCAGGATCGCAGCAGCTCAGGAAGCAGCTGGGCGTTCTGGAGGAATATCTGGAAAGCGGGCAGAGACAGGCGTTCATGGCCCTATATGAAGATATTATGGATATCGATGCTTCTTACAGCCATACGCATCTGCTGGAGCTTTTTTATTCGGTTTCCCTCTGCCTGCTGTCGTATTCCAATCGGACCGGCGTGTTTCATACCCTTTCTGCGAAAATGAATGTCGGCAAAATGACCCAATTTGATGCTTACGATACCTGGGAGGAGATCGCCACTTTCTTCCGGGAGTTTGCCGGCTTATTGTTTGACAGCAGGCAGGATAGTCCGGAGGTGCCTACGCAGAGAACGATTCATTTTATCCAGCAATACATCCAGACGCATTTGGAGCAAGAGCTGACTTTAACGAAGCTGTCCGCCTTGGTTCACCACAGTCCTACCTACCTGTCCAGGCTCTACAAGCGGGTCACGGGAGTGACGTTATTTGACTATATTACGGAATGCCGGATGGTAAAGGCCAGAGAAATGCTGACTGGAACCGTGATGAAAATACATGAGATTGCGGCGGCTGTCGGCTATGAAGCTGCGCCTCAATTTACCCGTTCCTTCAAAAAGTGGCTGAACGTCACCCCGCAGGAATACCGGGATACCTATAGCAATCTGAAGCTTGAATAAAAGGCAACAGGAGTCAAGAAAAGGCAAAAGGAGCCTGTAGTTTGCCACAGTTTCTGCCTCTATAATTAGGATTAGCAGCACAGAACTACAGGCAAGTCATCATATTTACACGTGGAGGGTGTTGAAGGTATGAAGGTAGAGCGGGTACAGTTGGGACAGAGGGCCCAGAGGTTACAAAGAGCCATCATAAAAAGAACGCTTATGGTTTTATTGGTAGGCATTCTGGCGTTTATAACGGCTTGCGGGAGCAGTACAGGCAGTAAAGACAGTAAAGACAGTGCTGGCGAAAGTAAGGAGCCGGCCCCAACTGCTGCTTCAGGCACGGACAAACAGACAACTGCGCCGCAGTCGGGTGAAGCAGCCGATCCTTTCGGCAAAATCGATCCGCCTATTGAAGTAACAGCAGTCCGCGCCGCGAACCCTTTGAAATTTGAGGACGGGGATACGATCGAAAATAACGGCTGGACGGAGCTGTATGAGAAAGAGTTCGGAATTAAGCTGAAATATTTATGGATCTCTGACCAGTTTGAGCAAAAAATGAATGTGACGATGATTTCGGGGAAATTGCCCGATATTATGCCCGTCAGCGGCACTCAATTAAAACAGCTGGCTGAAGCAGATAAGCTTGCTGATTTAACGGAAGCGCTGGAGAAATACGGCTCCAAGGAGTTAAAGGAGCTGTTCAAGAAGGATGGCGGTATCGGCTTGAATTCGGCTACCTTTGACGGCAAGCTGCTGGCGCTCCCATGGCTCGGAAGCTATACAGATACGGCTCCGCTGCTGTGGATCAGGACCGATTGGCTGGAGAAATTAAAGCTGCCTGAGCCAAAAACGATGGACGATGTAATGAAAATTGCTGAAGCGTTCGCCAATCAGGACCCGGATGGCAACAATAAAAAGGACACCTATGGCTTGAGTGCCAATAAAACTTTGTTTGGCGATTTGTTTGGACTGGATGGATTCTTCAACAGCTATCATGCTTATCCGAACATCTGGATCAAGGATGCTTCTGGACAAAGCGTTTACGGCAGCATACAGCCGGAAGTGAAAACAGCGCTCGCTAAGCTGCAGGAGATGTATAAATCCGGGCTGATTGACCGTGAATTTGGCGTGAAGGATACCGACAAGGTGGGGCAATTGGCCAATGCTGGAAAAATCGGCTTGACCTACTCGGTCCACTGGCTGCCTCTTTATTTGCAGGATGGCAAAAATCTAGATCCCAAAATGGAATGGAAGCCATACCGTCTTTTATCTGCAGACGACAAGCTGGCGCAGCCAAAAGCGAATTACACGATCTCTACCTATTATGCAGTTCGCAAAGGCATGGAGCACCCGGAAGCAGCAGTTAAGATGATGAACGCCAGTCTGCGTGTATGGGATGATAAATATCCGCAATCACGGCTCAGAATTAATGGCGATGTTGAGAAATGGAAGTATGCTTTAATCATTAATGCCAACCCGACGCAAAACCTGGAGGCATATGAACGGGTAAACGAAGCGTTGAGCAAAAATGACGAGTCTGTTTTGGATCATAATACCGGCGAGCCGAATGTATATAAGGCTGTCAAAAGCTATCTCGAAGGGGATATCAAAGGGTGGGGTTATAACGGCGTATTTGGGGCCGAGGGCGCACAATCCATCTATGCGGACTATAAGAAGAACAACAGCTATAAAATAACTGAATATATTGGGGCACCGACACCTGCTATGGTTGAAAAAGGAGCTACTTTAGCGAAAATGGAGCTTGAAACGTTTACGAAAATTATTATGGGCGAAGCCTCCATCGATTCGTTTGATGAGTTTGTTGTCAATTGGAAAAAGCTTGGCGGAGATGCCATTACCAAAGAAGTAGAACAATCAACTGTTCGTAACTAAAAGGTACGAAGCGGGAAGGTTAGTCATAATGAATACTAAAAAAAGAATGCGCGAGCTGCCTCTGCATATTCTGCTTTGGCCCGGTGTGATTATCCTGTTTATTTACTGCTATATTCCGATGGTTGGCATCGTTATTGCCTTTCAGAAATTTGTCCCGGCAAAAGGCCTATTCGGCTCTAACTGGATAGGCCTGGACAACTTCCGCTATGTGATACAAATGCCCGATATTGTCCAGGTACTATGGAACACCGTATTTATAGCATCCATGAAAATTGCGGCAGGCTTGATTGTTCCGGTTTTTATTGCCTTGCTGCTGAATGAAGTGAAGAAAGAGCTGGTCAAAAGAGGGATTCAGACGCTGATTTATTTACCGCATTTTTTATCGTGGATTATTTTGGGCGGCATATTGATCGATATTTTGTCGCCTTCCACGGGTATCGTCAGTCAGCTTCTGCAAACTTTTGGGGTCGATCCCATCTTTTTCCTGGGTACTAACAAATGGTTTCCCTTTGTGCTCGTCTTTTCAGATGTATGGAAGGAGTTCGGCTTCAGCACGATCGTTTTTCTGGCGGCGATTACCGGCATCAATCCCTCCTTGTATGAGGCGGCTATCGTCGATGGCGCTAATCACTGGCGGCAAACCTGGCATATTACGCTGCCCGGCATGAGGCCAATTATTGTATTGTTAGCTACATTAAGTTTAGGTAACGTATTGAACGCAGGCTTTGACCAAATATTTAATTTATACAGTCCCTCGGTTTATCGAAGTGGGGATGTTCTGGATACGTTGATTTATCGCATGGGATTAATTGATGCGCAGTTCGGCGTAGCAACAGCCATTGGTTTATTGAAATCGATCGTATCCACGGTGCTGATTTCACTTTCTTACTATCTGGCTTACCGGGTTGCTAATTATCGTATTTTTTAAGGAAGGGATTGGATTGCTTTGAATCGTCAACTTTCGTTAGGCCGAAAGGTTTTTATAGTGGGCAACTATACCTTCCTTATTCTGCTTTCTTTCTTATGCCTCTTTCCCCTTATTCATGTGCTGGCTATTTCCTTTAGCTCCAGTGCTGCGGCATCGGCTGGCTTGGTGAAGCTATGGCCTGTGGATTTTACGCTCTCGTCTTATCGCTACATTCTAAATAAACAGGAGTTTATTCGATCGTTCGGGATTACGATGCAGAGGGTTGTGCTCGGATTTACCATTAACATGCTCATGACGATCATTTGCGCCTACCCTTTATCCAAAGAGACGAAGGATTTCAAGTTTCGTACCTATTATGCCTGGTATTTTATCATTACTATTTTGTTCGGGGGCGGTCTGATCCCCTGGTATATGACGGTCAGCGAAACGGGCTTGATCGATTCCATCTGGGCGCTAATTATTCCCGGCGCTGTGCCTGTTTTTAGCGTTATTTTGCTGCTTAATTTTTTTCGGGGGCTGCCCAAAGAAATTGAAGAGTCTGCCTTTATGGACGGGGCCGGGCACTGGGTGGTGCTGTGGAGGATCTATGTTCCGCTATCGCTGCCCTCGCTGGCAACGGTATCGCTTTTTACTATCGTGGGGCACTGGAATGCCTGGTTCGACGGATTGATTCTGATGAATTTTCCGGAGAATTACCCTTTGTCCACTTACCTGCAATTGATGATTATTAACAGTAACCCGATGAAGCTGGATGCAAGCAATATGCAGGAACTGGCCGAAATATCGGACAGGACGACCCGGGCTTCACAAATCTTTTTAGGAGCGCTGCCGATCCTGCTCGTTTATCCGTTTTTGCAAAAATATTTTGTAAAAGGGATCGTGCTTGGCAGTGTGAAAGGCTGAGACCCGCATTAGGAGGAAGAATTAGGAGGAAAAGGCATATGACGCGCGTAGCAGCTATTGGCTATGGCCTTCAGATAAGAAGATTGCTGGGCATTATGGAGAGTCAGGATGAAAGCTGCAAGGTTGCAGCTATTGCAGATGTGAGAAGTGAAGCGATTCAAAATGAATTGATCAAGGAAGGCGTGGATATTTCCGGTATCCGGTTCTATGAGAATGCGGACGATATGCTGGCGCAGGGCGATTATGCTGGTGTGTTTGTCGGAACCAGATGCTCCTTGCATACGCCAATGGCATTAAAGGTGCTGGCGGCAAACCTGCCGTTATATGTAGAAAAGCCGATCGCTACCACGATGAGTGATTTAGTCCGGCTTCGTGATGCACACCAAAAGTCCACCAGTCCAGTGGTCGTTTCGTTTCCGCTGCGAGTGACGCCCCATGTGCAGTTGGTCAAAGAAATCATTGATTCAGGGCTTATAGGAACGGTAGAGCATGTTCAGGCTGTGAATAATGTGGCTTATGGCGGTGTTTATTTTCACTATTGGTACAGGGATGAAAGGGAAACACAAGGCTTATTTTTGCAAAAGGCGACTCATGATCTGGACTATCTCAATTATGTTTTGGGCACTAAACCTGTACGGGTAGGCGCGATGACAGCTAAACAAATTTTTACAGGAAGCAAGCCGGCTGGATTGATGTGTAAACATTGCGATGAGCAGGAAATTTGCCAGGAAAGCCCGCAAAATTTGCGGAAGGCCGGCGAGGAGCCTATCGGGGAGTACTGCTGCTTTGCCGAGGATACAGGAAACGAAGATTCGGGAAGTGCGCTGGTGCAATACGAAAGCGGGATGCATGTGAATTATTCGCAAAATTTTTTCGTGCGCAAAAAAGCAGGAGCAAGGGGCGCCCGGTTCATGGGATATAAGGGGACGGTAGAATTTGACTGGCACTCTAATGATGTAAAAGTCTATATGCATCATACGCCCCGGGTGGTGACGCATACGATTGACACGTCGGCTATGACTGGCGGGCATGGGGGCGGGGATTCCGCGTTGATTGCCAATTTCATTGACATTATGAAAGGCAGGACCGCAGAGTCGGTTGCTCCCCTTGAAGCAGGGCTTCTAAGCGCCTTGGTATGCCTGAAGGCGAAGGATTCGGCAGAAACCGGAGCATTTAAGGAGATCTGCTGGCCTGGTGATCATTGAATCAAGATGATTAAGATGATTAAATACCCTGATGACTAAGGGGATGGAAATCTGGAAGGAGGGGCTAAGGTGGCCGTTTTTCAAATAAAAAATGAACAATTTATGATGGATGATAAACCGGTGAGGCTTCTTTCGGGCGCCATGCATTATTTTCGTATTGTGCCTGAATACTGGAAGGACAGATTAATAAAGCTGAAAGCATGCGGCTTCAATACGGTGGAAACCTATGTGGCTTGGAATGTTCATGAGCCTGTGGAAGGACAGTTTCATTTTGCCGGTATGGCTGATTTGGTTCGCTTTATCGAAATAGCAGCGGAGCTTCAACTGCATGTTATCGTCCGTCCAAGCCCCTATATTTGTGCGGAATGGGATTTCGGAGGGCTGCCAGCCTGGCTGCTTGCCGATCCTGGTATGCGGCTGCGCTGCTATCATGAGCCTTTTCTTGAAAAAGTAGACCGGTATTACGATGTCTTGATACCTATGTTAAAGCCTCTACTTTGCACGCATGGTGGACCAATTATTGCGGTGCAGATCGAGAACGAATACGGCAGCTATGGCAATGATACCCGTTATCTGGAATACATCAAGCAGGCATTGATCGTCAGAGGAGTAGATGTCCCGTTATTTACGTCGGACGGTCCGGTTGATTTTTTACTGCAAGGGGGGATGGTTCCCGGTGTGCTTGAAACGGTTAATTTCGGCACAGAGCCACAGGAGGCTTTCACCAATTTGCAAAAAGTTCAGTCAGGTCAGCCGCTTATGTGTACCGAGTTTTGGAACGGAAACTTTGATCACTGGGGGGAGGAGCATCATACCCGGGATGCCGGAGAAATCGCCCAGCTGCTGGATGAGATGCTTCAGCTTGGGGCTTCTGTCAACATCTATATGTTTCACGGCGGCACCAATTTTGGTTTTTACAACGGGGCGAATTTGGCAGAGAGCTATACCCCAACGATAACGAGCTATGATTATGATGCTCCTTTGAACGAAGCGGGGGATTTGACGGAGAAATATGCTGCGATGCGGGATGTTTTAGCCAAGTATGGGCGAACGGAAGTTATAGCTTTGCCCGACCCGATTAAAAAAATGGCGTACGGTTCTGTAGCTATGGATCAGCGGGCCGCGCTGTTTTCCTCCTTGGATCAGTTAACGGCACCGGCATACAGGACGAACCCCGAGCCCATGGAAATGCTGGGTCAAAGCTACGGCTTCATCCTGTATACAACTCGTGTATCCGGGCCGCGCGAAGAGAATGAGCTGATTTTGCAGGACGTTCATGACCGTGCGCTTATCTTTGTGGATGGTGTGTATCAAGGGGTTATCGACCGCGCCGGCAAGGAGGGAGAAGGGAAGCTCAAGCTCCGTTTTCCGCAGGAGGGCGCTGAGCTAAGCATTTTAGTGGAAAATATGGGGAGGACTAATTTTGGTCCCTATTTGCTGGATCGAAAAGGAATAACCGAGGGCGTCAGGCTCGGCAACCAATATTTATTTGGCTGGACGATCCATACGCTGCCGATGCAGGACCTTACCAGGCTGGCGTTCGAGCAAGTGACTTCGAACAAAGAGGCAGATGACTCATCTCCCGCTTTCTACAAAGGGACTTTGCTGGTAGATGAGCTTGCGGATACGTTTCTGGAGCTTAAGGGATGGACGAAGGGCGTCGTGTTCGTTAACGGCTTCAACCTGGGACGCTACTGGCATATAGGTCCGCAGAGGACACTCTATGTGCCCGCTCCGCTGCTTCGGGAAGGAGAAAATGAGATCATCGTTTTTGAACTGCACGGTACTAACGAGGCCGTCGTGAATTTTCGCGACTATGCCGATTTAGGATAAAACTCTAAGTACAAGCTGACGAAGGAAGCTTTGTTAAAGCCAAAGGAGGAATTAACCATGCATGGACAAGATGGCGGCAAGGAATTAGTGGAGGGAAGTAAGAGCACGGAAAGATCAGAAAGATCAGAAAGATCGGAAAGATCGATGAGCACCAAAGATCTGGAAGGAACAGGAGGCATAGAAAGAACCAAGGGAACGGAAGAGGTGGAAGGAGTCGCATCAGAGCTAAGGAGCTATTCATCTGCAGCCGGGTCAATTAGCAGAAGAAAGCTTCTGGCTTCTCTCGGTATTGCGGGAGCGGCAATAGTTGCTGAGGGATTACTGCAATCAACTGCCTTTGCTTCTTCTAAGAAAGAGTCGGTTACAGAAGCGACTTATGACAAGCATGGAGGCGGAGGCGGCGGTGCCGGCGGGGGGCTGCCTGGATTAACCTCCAGGGTTGAGGCGCTGGAAGCATGCTGCAATGCTCAGGTGGAGCTTGTCGATTACGGAGCTAATGGCACTGTAGCTGCTGATACTGCAGCTCTTGCGTCGTTAGCTGCTTATGTAAATGCCTTCCCCAATGGAGCCGAGCCTATGTTCACGGTGGATGGACTGCCTGTCCGGGTAGGCATCAATCGTGCTTCAGCGCCAAAGAAATACACGATAAATGCTGGTGTTCAGTTTAACCGGCCAGTAGAGCTTGTGGGAAGCCTATCCAAGGTACTCGATTACACAGGCACTGGCGCGATGCTGACGATGGGGCCAGATGACGGGCGTACTAGCGGAAATCTATTCAGCGATGATCATTACATTATTGAGGGCCTTCACTTGACCGGAGGTAAGCAAATGTCAGCTGGAATTACTTTTTCTCCGCTCACGGGGCTGATGGCCAGGATCAAGGATTGCGTATTCAATATGTTCGGTAACCCTAACAGCTGGGCTATCGATTTCCAGGCTCAGAACTGGTGGCCCGAGATTACCGGTTGTCGTTGGGAGACCTATGACAATCAGGCAAAGAACTTCGTGAAAGCAATTGATGATGGACGTGGTGGCGCTTACCGGGGATCGGGCAACTCGCGTCTTAGCTTTGTTGATAACAAGGGCAAATGGCATGGTGAAATCGGGAACGGGGGCATTGGTATTTATACTAACGCTGTAAAGACCTTAATAAGCCGTTGTGATTTCGAGAATGCCGGGACTGCCATACAGCTCGGGTACCCTTCGTTGAAAACGGAGATTGAGAACTGTTATTTCGAGCAGTATACCGGCAGCCGCTCTATCAGGCTGGGCGATGATACGGCTCAGCCGAACAACAATATCCATTTAATAAGTATTAAAGACATTTATGTTAACCTGCACAGCGCAGGGAAATTTCTCGACGTGGCCAATGCAAGCGTGGTCACAGCCGGCCTGCAAATCGATGGGGTAACCGTGATGCTGGGGCAGGAGCAAAGTCCAATTCTGAATCTGAATGATCTGGCTGGACAGTGGGTAAGGGTCCGCAATGTAACGGCTACTTACCAGCCGCTGCTGCCTGTTACTTCGAATCCTATCAAGGTCATCGATGTGGAGGGATTGCTTAACCGGGCTGTTATTAACGGCTCCTTGGCAGTATCCCAGCTCGGGGAGAGCTTTACGCTTCCGGTGAATTCACTTGTTCCGCTGGCAGACATGTGGTTTGCGAAGACAGATTTTAATTCGTGTACGGCATCGAGGATCCGGCAGATTCATTCTAATTTTATGCGCACCCGGAACTCGCAATATGCACTGCGTTTCACACCTGGAGGAACAGGAACGTATAAATCTGTCTTCTTTGTGGTACCCAATTTAAGCGACATGGCAGGACATATTTGTCACCTGCAATTATTTGCCCGGGCGGCATCGTCGGCGCAAATAAGAATTATAGCCAAGGCAGCCTATAAGTCAGGCAGCGTAGCATCGGTGGAAATTAAGGCTGAGGTCGTTACACTTACATCCGAGTTTCAAGAGTTCACGATTCCCTTCTGGATACCCGACCACGCCGATTTATCCAGTGCCTCCTGGTTTATGCTGGAGATAAGTATGCCGGATCAGCCAGCCTGGTATGAGTTCACAGGAGTTAGAATCAATCATGGGGACTTTGGTCTTTGCCATAGCAATGATTATATGACGGAGGGCGAAACGCTGTCGGCTGTGCGGCACTACTTTGAGCGCCGGACTATCGTTCAAGCGGCTGACAGCTTCAGCAAGATTACGGTACCGATGTCTCCCAAGGCGAAGGCACTTGCCTCTGCCACGATGAAGTTTACAAGCCCAACCCGGAGTCCACTTGTTGGTGTAGAGGTGCAGGGAGGCGCGGCATTTGATTTCGGCACGACTGTGTCCGATTTGAGCGCCGTGGTTGATTTTGATACGAGGGCGTTTTATTTTTAAAACAAGAACTCTGATTTATCTACAATTATATAAAGAACAAAGGTGAAGTTATGAAATTTCATTATTCATTAGACTCAGCACTAGTATTGGATACAGTTCAGGGACCGGGCACGCTTGCCGCGTTAAAACAAGCTGGCGTGAGCACCATATGGCTTTGGGGCTTCTTTTTCGGCAAATTGTGGTCGCCTATAGAGGATATGGTTCAGGCTGCGGAAGTGCTGCGCCGCAATGATTTTGAGGTTGGTGTGATCCAGCTGCCTGTAGGGCATCCGGGTAATGGCTTGAATCCCGATGACGATACCCTCGATTTGCAGCTTCCTGCCCATTGGCGTTACCGCATCGACCATCTGGGCAATCCTGTATATTACTGTGCCGATCTGGACGAAAGCATGGTCCGGGATAACGTTGAGTCTGTTGAAGCTTTAAGGCAGGCGGGGTTTACCCAAATATTCATGGACGATGATTTGCGGAGCGGTGTTTGGGGAAGCCGTTTGGGCGGCTGCTTTTGCTCGCACTGCGTAGAGGAATTTAATCTTTTGCAGCAGGACTTAGGTGTTGGACCCGGGGTAGGGGGCGGGCTCGGGCTCGGGCTCGGGCTCAGTGTAAGCCGGGAGGCGATAGTTGAGGCGCTGGAAAGTGGAACCAGATCACAGCTAACGGAGGCATGGATCGATTACAACTGCTCCAAGGTGACCCGATTTATGGAGGCTACGTCTCTTCCGGGCATCGAAGCTGGAATTATGGTGATGCATCTTGGTGATGAGCATCAAGGAATCGACATAAGTGCCATTAAAAACAGACTTCCTCAGTGTATGTTCCGTGTGGGGGAGTATCATTTCAATGATACTGATTTTGGTACTCCAGAGGGAAAGGCCAGCGAACTGTTCAGCATTTTATTTCATTTGGATGCAATGGGCAGAGAGTATGCTTTCAGCGAAACGACTGTTTTTCCGGCCCGCGCTTTAAGTCATGCCAACCTTATTTACAAAGTGAAGCTGGAGCTCGCAGCAGGCATCCCGAATATTTTGTTTATGAGCGGAACGTGGCTGATTACCGAAGATTACTGGCAGGCACTAGCTGCAGAGCTCCCGGCCTTGCAGCAGCTGGAACAGGAAATAGCCGCCTATGAGCGCAGCTATCCGGTTCATCTGGTATATGGCACCTATGGTCACAATGAAGTCGTGCAGCCGTACTTCCTGCCCCTGCTGGCAGGCTTGCCTGCCAAGCCTGTAAAGGCAAGAGACAGGAATAGAGATTCTGAAGCTGAATGTCTGTTGTTTTTTGGCGGCTATGAGCTTACCCCGGAATGGGAGCAGCAATTCACCTCATATAAGAGAATTATTATGGATCAAACGGCTTTTGAACGAAATAAACATAAATTGGAAAATATGAATACGAACACGAGCATGACATCCTTGGAAATTTGGGATTATCAGCTGGGTTCGTCTCCTAAGAAAGAAGAAATCGTGCTGTTGCAAGAGCTTCTTGCGGGCGAAACAACGACGTATCCGCTGTTGAAAGCGGGAAGTGATATTACTTTGCTGTGGCTTCCAGAGAGTGAAAGCGTCATCCTGTTGAATTTGAAGGATGAGCCGAACAGGGGAACCCTTTCCTATAGAGGGGGAAGCCGGGAGGTTGTGCTGGGGCCTTTGGATGTTATTCAGGTTCGATTGAAGTAAAACGACCAATTTTGGGTTTGGGAGTCTGCCACTAGGCAGGCTCTTTTGTTTGCCGGTAGTCGTCTACGCTTGAGTATTTTATAGTTGACAAAGAATTCGGCAGAGCTTACGCTGACGATAAGGAAGAATTTGTAGGAAAAAAGAGGAAATATGCCGAAAGAATTGAAATAACAAGAGAATGCAGGACCAAACCGATAGCGTCAGGGGTTGATGAAAGTCTATATATGATAACGCTTACAGAAATGCTTACAAGAAATGCTTGGGAATATGTTTTCAAGCAGCACCTGCAATTCCATTTTTCACAACTGCATACGGATCCGATGCATTCAGGAGGCGAGAAGCATTGCGATACTTAAGAAATCCGAATATTTTTCTGCGGGTCGTTTTTCTTTTATTAATTATCATTATCCCCATCTATCTGCTGGTGTTTGTGATTATCCATACGAGCGGCATTATTCTTCATAAGGAAATTGCCGGTTCTATGGAATCGCGCATCAACTCTTATTCGGAGCTGCTCGATTCGGAAATCAATCATGTAGCCAAGCTGAAAACAGAATATTTGTATGATGAAGATCTGCAAATGCTAAGCACAGTTTCGATTACATTAACCAATTATGAGAGGCTGTCGGCCTTGAACCGGTTATCCCGTAAGCTGCAGTTGTTCAAAGATTCGAGCCGGATTGTAGAGAATGTGCAGGTATACATCCCAAATATTCAAAAAACGATTGGCATCATGAGCTACTCAGCGCCGATGAGCGAGGAAGAAATGGCCATGATCCGCGAAGTGAATACAGACCATAGCCCCAAGATTATAAGCTGGCACGATCAATTGATTATGGCCTTGTATGATCCCCCTAATTCAGGAGCGAGAACGAATTTTTATTTTAAAATTGAGCTTTCTCCCTCTCTGTTAATTGATTCCCTGATGAAAATTACAGCCAAGGAAGATGGAAGGTTCTATTTGATGGATAAGGCTGGTTCCTGGCTGCTTTCCAATGCTTCCGCTTCTGAACAAAAGTCGCAGCATACGATACAGGCTTTCTTAAGCAACTCATCGCAATCAAGAATAAGCGGGTTCGGTAATTTGAATCTGGATAATGACAACTATTTCGGAGCTTACAGCAGCTCCAATTATTCGAACACGACGCTTCTGGTGGCGGTCCCCGATCGCCAGGTTTTCGGACTGCTCCATAGGTACAGCCAGCTGTTCTGGATTTTATTTGCAATCTCTATAGCGCTTGTATTTGCCTACTCGCAGCGCATCTATCTACTTATCCATCGCCCGCTGCAGGTCATGGTACGCGCCTTAAGAAAGGTAGAAGACGGGGATTACAACATTTACCTGCGTCATAGTAAGCAAGATGAATTCCAGTATGTATACGGTCAATTCAACATGATGGTGAGCCGACTGAGGGAGCTGATTCATGAAGTGTACGAGCAGCGGATTCATACGCAGCAGGCTGAGCTCAAGCAGTTGCAGTCTCAGATCAACCCGCACTTTTTGTACAATACGATGTTCGTCCTGCATCGGATGGCTGCTTCTTATGGATTGACGGATGTGACGCGGTTTACGGATTATCTCGGAAAGTATTTTCTGTTTCTGACAAGGACGGGCTCGAGTGAAATATGCTTATTGGACGAATGGAATCATGCGATCATCTATACGGAAATTCAGAAGATCCGTTTCTCCGACCGGATTGAGGTCATCTGGCCCGAGCTGCCCGATTCGTTTCAGACCGTCCGGGTGCCAAGGATGATCATTCAGCCTTTGCTGGAAAATGCCTATAAGTATGCTTTGGAAAAAAAGCTGCGAAAAGGTATCCTGCGGGTCACTGCGGCCGCTGCAGATGATGGCTGTTTGAGGATACATATTGAAGACAACGGCGAATATTTGGAGGAGCAAACGCTGCAGCGTTTGGTAAGCTCGCTGGATGAAGGGGCAATGAACCAGGAAACGACGGGGCTTGTCAATGTGCATCGGCGGCTGCAGTTATATTTTGCTGCCGGGGCGGGCCTTAGCTTTGATCGAAGCGAATGGAATGGCTTGAAGATTACGATCCAAATTCCGCATAGGGAGGAAAAAGAGCATGAGCATAAACATGTACCGTCTGTTGATTGTGGATGATGAGCCCATTATTGTGAATGGGCTGGTTGATTTTTTCTCGCAGCAGGAGAAGTGGCCTCTGGAAGTGTACGGAGCTTATTCAGGCGAGGAGGCTATGCAGCTATTGCTGCATATGAGGTTTGATATTGTCATTACGGATATCGGAATGCCGGAGATGGACGGCCTGCAGCTGCAAAAGAAGGTGCTCAGCCAGTGGCCCCGCTGCAAAATCATTTTTTTGACCGGGTATAATGATTTTGAGTATGTACAGGAAGCGCTGCGTCACAAAGGTGTGGATTATGTGCTCAAGACGGAAGGCGACGAAGCGATAGTCAGGGCCGTAGAGCTGGCCATCGAATATACACGGGAAGAAGTCCGGAAGGATCAACTGATGCTGCAGGCGGACAGGCAGCTGCGGCTGGCCGTCCCGGCCCTGCAGAAGGAGCTGCTGCGCAATCTGGTTTTGGGAGACTATGTGTCCATAAGCCGCCTGTCCGAACAATTCAACGAACTGATGATTCCCCTTCATGCCAACCAGAAGGTGCTGATGGTCTTGGCCAGGATCGATACTTATAAACCGAACTACAGTGTTTATGATCGCGGGCTGCTGGCTTATGCGATTCAAAATGTGGCCAGCGAGTATTTGCAGGACTCCGTTCATATGCTTTCGGTAGAGATGGAGGTTTCCAGGATGCTGTGGTTCATACAGCCGAAACCTTCGGAGGAATCTGGCAGCGAAGCTGGCTTCATGGATGAAGGCAATGACGAAAGGTGGGTCCAAAGCGCAAGCTTCATTCAAGGAAATCTTGAATCGATCCAACAAACATGCAAGGAATTATTGGAAGTGCCTATATCCTTTGTTATTGAAAGCAATCCAGTTTCTTGGACAGAGGCCGGCCAACTGTACGAGAAGTACAATAAAATGCTGTCACAGGGGCTCGGTATGGGCACGGAGCTGTTACTCACAAGCCACTCTACCTTACCGGAATCGCTGCCGTGTCCTTTCCAAGCGGGAAAGCTGAAGAAGAAGCTGGAACTATTGAAGCTTCAGCTGGATGGCGGACAGAAGGAGGCCTTCGATAGTATGTATGCAGACATGATGAAGGAAGTGGCGCAGTATAAGGACGAGCCGAGAATCCGGCAGGAAATCTATTATTCGCTGGTTCCTATATTTCTGGCTTGTATGAACCGGCATATGATCTATGATTTCGGTCCGCAGCTGGATATAAGCAAGCTGACACATATGGAATCTCATTCCTCATGGGAGGCTGTTACAGCGTATTTCCATGGGCTTGCCTCAGCAATTTTTGCCAGAACACAGGTGGGCCTGCAGCTTGAAGAACATGCGGTTGTGCAGAAGGTCCATCAATACATTCATGACCACCTGGACGGGGATGTGTCTCTTGTTCGTATTGGCGAAGCTGTCGGCCACAATTCCAAATATTTGTCCAGGGTGTATAAGAAAATAACGGGGGAAGACCTGTCCCATTATATCGCGCAAACAAAGCTGAGTAAGGCCCAAGCGCTGTTGAAGGAAACGCAAATGAAAATTTATGAG
Organism: Paenibacillus eucommiae; assembly: GCF_017874215.1. Classification (GTDB taxonomy): domain Bacteria; phylum Bacillota; class Bacilli; order Paenibacillales; family NBRC-103111; genus Paenibacillus_AI; species Paenibacillus_AI eucommiae. The sequence goes on along the minus strand of NZ_JAGGLB010000007.1, from coordinate 152,438 downwards.
GTATCTGCAGCGGTTGGTTTTTTGGCGGAGCCTTATTTCTACAGGTTTTTCCGCAAAGCTGCAGGAATTACGCCTCAGGAATATAGGGATTTGCATAAGGTGGACAAAAGATAGTAGAAGTGGAAAACGGACAGTGGTGATGCATACACCCGCTTAGTATAATTGCAAATATAGAAGCGGCGTCTATAACAAATTCAAAGTAGGGGGATTGGAAATGACAAGAAAAATGCTTTTATCGTCCATGTGTGCAGTATTGTTAATGTCGATCGTGTTGTCGGCATGTTCTACCAGTAAAAAGACTGAAGAATCGCCTTCGGCTTCACCTGTCGCGCCAGCCTCCACCGGATCGGCAGGAGAAGTATCCTATGATCCGTTAGGCAAATATGATCCGCCGATTACAATGTCCACGGTCAAACGCCTTGATGCCAATCTGAAGCTGCCGGAAGGGCAGACCAACGAGAACAATATCTGGATGGAGGCGATGGAGAATGATCTGGGCATCAAGATCAAAACGGATTGGGCGGCCGATGCCTCGCAGTATGACAATAAATTGAATGTGTCGATCGCTTCAGGCTCCTTGCCGGATTTTATGAGAGTCAATGAGGCACAGCTCAATGAATTGATTGAATCGGATAGCCTGGAGGATTTGACAGATGTGTACGAACAATATGCATCGCCAGACACCAAGAAGCAGTATGCGGTCGGAGACAGCATCGCCTTGAAGCAGGCAACTGTGGGAGGCAAGCTGTATGCTATTCCGAATACGGCATCGGCCATTGCTGGTGCAGGCTCGCCGCTGCTCTGGATCCGTACGGACTGGCTGAACAATCTGAATTTACCGGAGCCGGAGACGATGGAGGATTTATTTAAAATTGCCAGAGCGTTCACGAATGACGATCCGGATCAAAACGGGAAGAAGGACACGGTAGGTATTGCATTTGTTAACGGGCAAATTGGAGACTTGGGCATTTACAATGGCTTTCATGCTTATCCGACCATATGGACCCAGGATGCTTCGGGTAAGCTGGTCTACGGGAGTGTGCAGCCTGAAATGAAGAAAGCGCTTCTCTCCTTGCAACAGCTTTACAAGGAAGGAGTCATCGATCAGGAATTCGCTGTGAAGGATTGGGCCAAATGGAATGAGATGCTGACTTCCGGCCAGGTAGGGATCACCTTCGGCGCACATTGGTTTGGCCAACTGGTGCATAACTTGAAGGTTCGGGACCCCAAGGCGGAATGGAAGCCATTTTTTGTCCCTTCTGCAGACACTCAGCCAACCCGTATCACTTTAAGGCCTCCCGCACTTGAGTATTATGTGGTCAAGAAGGGTTACAAGAATCCGGAAGCACTGATCAAAATGTTTAATTTCTATTATAATATCGTGGTTGGTGAGCAAGCTACTCAAGAAAACTACTATCGATTTATGTACGATAAGAACGATGGTTCCATTCAGTATGTCGCCTTTGCTCCCGTTCATACGAACGATGCAACCGATGTTGCATTTAAACAAATGGTTGAAGCATTTGAAACAAATGACTCTTCAAAAGTGAAAGTAATGGAAGCAAAGAATATTTATGCAAATGCAATTAAGGCTTTAAACGGCGAAAACGGTTTGTATGGATGGAGCTTGTATCATCCTGCATGGAAGCTGTTCGGCAAGATTATGGATGAAAAGCTCTATGTCAACAATTCATTCTATGGAGCGCCCACGAGAACGATGGCCGACAAATCGGCTACGCTAAGCAAGCTGGAATTTGAAGCCTTCACTAAAATTGTGATGAACGCAGCCCCGATTGAGGAGTTTGATAAATTTGTAGAAAATTGGCATAAGCTTGGCGGGGAACAAATTACTAATGAAGTCAATGAATGGAACAATTCGAATAAATAAGAGTTTCTAATCCAAGCAGCAAGGGTCGTTATCGCCAGATGGCGGCCCTTCAACAAGATGAAGGGGGATCGATATGGCGGCAAATAAATGGATAAGAGAGCGGCCTCTTCATTTGATGATGTTTCTTCCGCTTGTTTTATTAGTAGTGTTCAGTTATATTCCAATGTTTGGTATCATTATTGCTTTTCAAAAGTATTATCCGTCCAAAGGTTTTTTTAATTCAGAATTTATTGGCTGGAGCAACTTTACCTATATGACGCAAATTCCTTTCGTCCTTCAGGCGGTCTGGAATACAATTATTATTGCTACTATGAAAATGGTCGTGGGAGCCACTTTACCTATATTCGTTGCTGTTTTATTGAATGAAGTCCGCCAGAGATTGATTCGCGCCGGAATCCAGACGCTAATCTACCTGCCCCACTTTTTATCATGGGTCATATTGTCGGGTATCCTTATTGATATTTTATCGACGAAGGGCATTGTCAACAGCTTTCTCAGTTATGTGTTCGGAAATGAACCTATCTTTTTTTTAGGGGACAATCGCTGGTTTCGCTATATTCTTGTTCTGTCCGATTCATGGAAAGAATTCGGGTTCAGCACGATTGTATATATGGCGGCTATTGCCGGAGTCAACCCTGCCCTGTATGAATCGGCCATGATGGATGGCGCAAACAGATGGAAGCAGGCTCTATATATTACGCTTCCGGGCATGCTGCCGATTATCGTGCTGCTGGCAACATTAAGCTTAGGCAATGTGCTCAATGCAGGCTTCGACCAAGTATTTAACCTGTATAATCCGGCTGTATATGAGACTGGAGATATTATCGATACGATGATTTACCGGATGGGATTGGTAGATATGAAATATGGACTTTCAACGGCAGTAGGATTGTTCAAATCCGTAATTTCTTTAATTTTGATCTCACTTTCCTATTTGTTGGCCTACCGCTTTGCCAATTACCGTATTTTCTAAAAACAAGGGAGCTTACGTATGAAATATCGTTCGAATGTGCTGGAACGGACCGCAACACTGCTCATTTACTCTTGTCTGATCCTGCTTTCCCTGCTCTGTATTGCGCCGCTTATTCATATTCTGGCTGTGTCCTTCAGTTCAGCATGGGCGGCGGAAGCTGGGGATGTGTCGTTTTGGCCGGTTGGCTTTACCTTGCAGTCTTACGAATTTGTGTTTCACAAGCCGCAATTTCTGAATTCATTGGTGGTCAGCTTAAAAAGGGTAGTGCTGGGTGTTACGTTCAGTATGGTATTAACGGTGATGGCGGCCTATCCTTTGTCCAAGGAAGCAAGGGCATTCCGGTTTCGTACTGTATATGCATGGGTTTTTGTGTTTACGATCCTGTTTTCCGGAGGTCTGATTCCGTGGTATATGACGATACGCACCATCGGTCTGCTGGATTCGATCTGGGCATTGGTGCTTCCCGGTGCTGTTCCCGTATTTAACATTATTCTTTTGTTGAATTTCTTTCGTAATCTGCCAAAGGAACTGGAGGAGTCGGCATTTGTCGATGGGGCTCAGCACTGGACAATTCTCTTCAAAATCTTTATTCCGCTCTCGAAGCCGGCGCTGGCCACGCTCACCTTATTCTGTGTGGTCGGGCAATGGAATTCCTGGTTTGACGGTCTTATTCTCATGAACAGCCCTGATAATTATCCGTTGTCCAGTTATTTGCAAACTGTTGTAATCGGAAGAGATCTCAGCCAGATGACGGCACAGGAAGTGTTAAGATTATCCGAAACTTCCAACAGAACCTTTAAAGCGGCACAAATTTTTCTTGGTGCCTTGCCGGTCCTGCTGCTGTATCCTTTCCTGCAGAAATATTTTGCGAAAGGCATTGTTTTGGGTAGTGTGAAAGGGTAATTTAGATGATTTCAGAAGTTTGAAGGAGGCGGCTGTATTGTCAGTCATGACAGTAACAGGCAAGGTGGAGTCGGACAGTCTAGGCTTGATTCTACCACATGAACATGCTTTTATCGATTTGCGCAATCTTGTGCCTGCACCGCAAACCATATCGGCCAAAGCAATGGCACAGGATCAAGTAAATCTTGCTAATATAGGCCATCTGCGGCGTAATCCATACGCGGTTCTCGATAATGCGGTGCTCGATGACGAGAATGTCATGGAGTGGGAAATTCTGCAGTTTAAAAAAGCCGGCGGCAAAACCTTCGTTGACCTGACCTTGCGTGATATCGGCAGGGATCCGGTCCTGCTTGCCCGGTTGGCAAGGGCACTTGATCTCCATGTCATTGCCGGATGCGGCTACTATATTCATGCCAGCCATCCTCCGGATATGGACGATAAAACGATCGAAGGTATTGCTGCAGAGCTGCTCCATGAAATTAGGCATGGCATCGATGGGACGACAATCAAAGCAGGAGTTATTGGTGAAATTGGGACTAGTGAAATCATTTATCCCAATGAACGAAAGACGCTGATTGCAGCAGCCATCGCCCAGCAGGAGACGGGGCTTGGGCTTCATGTGCATACCGATCTCTGGGCAACCAATGGCTACGAAGTGGTGGACATACTGACGGAGCATGGCGCTGCGGCTGAGAAAATATGCATCAACCACATAGATGTGGATATTAAGCTTGATTATATCAAGGATTTGCTTCACAAAGGCGTCTATGTGGAATTCGATAATTTTGGCAAGGAATTTTATTCCGACAAGCGGCATCGCAGCATCCTCAAAGGGTTATTCGCGAGAGACATTGAGCGGGTCCGGGCCATTAAGGAATTGATTAACCAAGGATTCCTTAATCAAATATTGCTGTCCATCGATGTTTGCTTGAAAACATGTTTGCACAGCTATGGCGGTTGGGGCTATGACCATATGATAACCAACATCATACCGATGATGGAGGATGAGGGAATTACAGCGGAGCAGATTCAAACGCTGATGGCGCATAATCCGGCGGCTTTTCTGGATGATGGCAAAGTTTCATCGGGGTAGCAAATATTATGAAGAGGTGTTCCATGAAGATTATCGATTGCAACTGTGCAATAGGGTATAGGACCGTCAATTATGAAGTGATAAATCACGAGCATCTGATGGTTGTAGAAAAGGTAAAGCAAGCGCGCGATGCGGAAGAGTTGTTGAAAGAGCTTGATTTCTGTGGAATTGATAGTGCCGTCGTGTACCATAACACAATGATTGATGTGTTTCCCAATCATGGGAACGACCTTATTATAGGCGAAGTGAACAAGGCTCCGGAGAGGTTGATCTCCACATGGACGATTCTGCCTCCAATTACGGAAAGCGAATATGCGCCGGAGCAGCTGTTTCATAGAATGAAAGAAAACAATGTTAAATTACTGCGTGCGTATCCTGAACAGAATCGATATTTCCTGAATGCGGTAGTCATGGGGGAACTACTTGAAGAAATAACTAAGGCTGGTATTCCTTTGTATCTGTCTCCAAGTCTTGGTTGGGAGATGATTTACAATGTACTCAAGGAGTACCCTGATCTAACCGTAATTATTAACAATTATGGGCTGTGGAGTCATGACAGATTCTTGTTTCCATTGTTCAGAGCCTATAAGAATGTGTATATAGAGAGCGGCGATATGCAAACCTCGGGAGAAATTAAGGACATATGCAATCGGTTTGGCTCTGAAAGAATACTGTTCGGCTCCGATTTTCCAAGCAACTGCATAGGGGGACCGCTTGCGACGTTGTTGGGCTCCGGAATTACACAGGAGCATATGGACAATATTGCGCACCTGAACATAGAAAGAATTCTGCAGGGGGTGCAGATATGAGTCGACTGGGGATGAGCAATAAGTCGAAGCTGGCTGCTGAATTTATCGAAACGGGCAGACTATCCAGTATTTCCATCATCGATGTTCATACGCATATGGGACCTTTCCATGGGACCTACATGCCGGAGACTAGCCTTGAGGCAATGATTCATACGATGGACCGCGAAAACATAGAATGGATCATTTCATCTGCGCATAGTGCTTTATTTGACCCTATATTGGGAAATGGAGAGACAGAAGCGGCCATGAAGCAGTATCCGGACAAAATTTATGGATATTTTGCATTTAACCCGCATTATGACAACGATTTGGAAGAGCGTCTTGCCCATTTTCAGCAAACAGAAGGTTATGTGGGCTTCAAGTTTTTGCCTGATCGGCATTTATATCCGCTGGATGGAGATAAGTATACAAGAATATATGAGTATGCCCATGAGCATAAACTAATGCTGCTATCCCATACATGGGGACATAGCCCTTACAATCCCCCGGGTATGGTGGAAAAGCTGGCTAAGAAATACCCCGGGATCACCTTTTTATTAGGTCATTCTGCACCAGGGGAAAGTGACTATGCCATTCAAATAGCCAAAACATTGCCAAACGTTTATCTGGATCTTTGCGATACGGGGCGTTTAAACGGAATCATTAAAAAGATGGTTCAGGAGGCTTCCTCCGAGAAAGTAATATTCGGTACCGATCTTCCCTGGTATGACCCGCATTACATGCTGGGCAGTGTGTTATTTTCCGGTATTGACGATGCTGATATGGCCAATATTATTCATCATAATGCAGTCCGTTTGCTAAAGCAGAAAGGAAACAAACAGAAAGGAAACAAACTAACATGAGTGAAATGATCGAATCCTTCGAGACTGCCAAAGGCCATGTATTTGGGGATTTGCTAACAGCAAGAGTGGCAGGGAAGCCGCTGAATATTGGACTTATCACCCTGGGCTTTTTCGAATATTGGCGCATGTTTCCCGGTACATTGAAGGCTAGTGTTACGGAAGATATGACCTGCATCTATAACCGGCTTGGCGAGCAATTCCCTCAGGACCGCATCATCTGGCCGGGGCTCATCGATACGCTGGATGCTGCGGAAGCGGCGAACAAGAGCTTGCAGCATGAACACATCGATCTGATCGTGTATGCAGCCGGAACCTACTGTCCGGATTATATGGCCATTCAAGTGCTCGAAAATTTCCGCCATGTTCCGGTCATTCTGTTTAATACCCAGCATAGCAATCGCATCAATCTTCAAACGAATTACGAAAATATTTTGGGAAACAGTGCGCTGATTGCCAACCTTCAGCTGGCAGCCACGTTCAAGAAAATGGGCTGGTTTCGTGAGCTAAAGGTCGTGGTCGGCTCGATCCAGGATGATGAAGCCTATCGGGAAATGTCCAGCTATATTCGGGCCTACAAAGCGTATATCAATCTTCAAACAACGAATATCGGCGTAATTGGACATGTGTTCAGAGGGATGTATGACTTCGAATATGACAAAACGATGATCAAAGGAACGTTGGGGCCCAATATCATCTCGATTCAGGTCGATCATTTGCTTGAGCAGTTCGATAAAGCGACGGATACAGAAATTGCAGCGGTATTCGAGCAGACCAAAGAGCGGTTTCATATCGTCGGCCTGAACGAGGATGATATCCATAAATCCGCGAAGTTCTACGTTGCCCTGAAGAACACCCTCGAACGTTTCAGGCTGGATGCACTTACGCTGCTGGGCCAGCATTATGTGGAGCAGAAGACGGGAACGACCTCTTACCTGGCGAATACGCTGATGCATGAGGAAGGCAAGTATGTCGTGAATACCGAGGGAGATGTGCATGGCCTGATTATGATGACCCTGATGACTAGGCTCAGCGGCAAAGTGCCTGCCTATGCCGAATGGGGCGAATATGATGAGGAGCTTAATGCCTTGCTGATGGTCCATCACGGGTATGCGGATACGGAGTATGCCACGGACCGGAGCACGGTCAAGGTGAATCGTTCCCCGGAGCAATGGGGCTTGCAGGGTGCGGGCTTCGGCTTTGAATATACGCTTAAGCCGGGCGTGGTGACGATCAGCCATCTGATTATAGATGCGGATGGGTATAAGATGCTCATCGTGAAGGGTGAGGCACTGCACATACCAGAGAACATTCCTTGCGAGGAAATTACGGCGGTCGTTCAATTTGCTGTACCGATCAAGCGATTTCTCGCTGCACTAATCAAAGAAGGCTTCGCACACCATTGCATCATTGCGTATGGAGACCTTACAGAAGAACTCGGTTATATCGCTGATTTTATGAAAATCCGCAAAGTTGTTTATTAGAGGAGGTGAGGGGATATAAGCATCTGAAAGCTGTTCATTAGAGGAGGTAGGGAAGCATATGTTTCAAATTGCGAAGCCGGAGTTCGCTGCGAGAGTGGAGAACTTGAGAACCTTGATGAAAGAACGGAACATCGAGGCATGTCTGATTTATGGAGATGAATATAGGAAGGAAAATTTGCGCTATATAAGCAATTATTGGCCCTTGTTCGAAAGAGGAGCCGTTATAGTACCTCTAGAGGGTGAACCGATTGTAATTGCGGCACCTGAAGGTGAAATGTTTTGCCGTGAGATGAGTGCTTGGACAGACGTCAGGCTTATTCCCGAGTTTGCGTGTGTAACCGTGCCGGATCTGATCGAATATCCTATGGCGCATTATACGAGCCTGAAGGCAATAAATAGCGAGCTCCAAGTCCGCAGCGCTATACGCAGAATGGGCGTAGCCGGCATGGATGCGATGCCCGCAGCTTTATTAAAGGAAATTGAGGATAGTCTGGAGAGCGTAGAAATTGTCGATGCAGGCGATCTGTTATTTCAATTGCGGATGACGAAATCTGAGCGCGAGATCGCCTGCTTACAAGAAGCAGCGAGAATCGCTGATGCAGGTTACAGGCTGATGATCGAGCAGGTGAAGCCTGGCATGACGGAACTGGAGCTGGCTTCTCTCGCCTATGGAGAATGTACAAGACAAGGGGCTGAATGTGTTCCATTCTGTCTGGTCACAAGCGGAGAACGTGTCGATACGATCATCGGAAGAGCTTCGCGCAAGGTGATTCGAGACGGCGATATGATCCTGGCTGCGCTTGCCGTGCAGGTAGAAGGCTATATAGCCACAGTGGGGTTCCCCTTCGTAGCTGGCCAAATGAGCGATGAGCAGCAAGCCTTTATCTCACTGCTAGTTGAGGCGGAAGAAGCGGCGCTGTCGAAGCTGAGAGCAGGAATCGGGCAAGGTGAGCTGGTAAGCGCAGTGAAAACGTATTTTGCAGAGAAGGACGTTACCCCCTTTGATCTGTACCCGCCACTGCACGGATGCGGATTGGCGGAAGCCGAGTCCCCTTATCCTGACGCTGCTACCACGACCCTGTTCAAAGCTGGAATGACTGTGAATATGGATGTTAGCCTATTCGGTCATCCGCACGGCTCGAACCGGATCGAGGAAAGCCTGCTGGTGACCGAAGACGGGTACGAATCGATGTCAGGCTTAGTCAGAACATTAAGTCAAAATTGGAAATTACATGGAACGATTTCAGTTCTGCCGAAAGGGTGAAGGTTTATGTCAATCATAACCAAAGAAATGAAAGATTTTTTTCACACGAACGGGTATGTGCTTATTAAAAATGCGGTACCCAAAGCAGATTGTGATAAGTTAGTTCAAGTGATGTGGAATTTTATGGGCAAAAGTCCTGAAGATCGGGAAGGCTGGTACACGCCGGCTGAGGGGATGGATACGTTCTGGGAGGGTCAGGCAGCCGGTATGCTTCCTCTATATAATCATCAGGCGATGTGGGATATTCGCCAGCATCCGAATGTGTATGAAGCTTTCTCCGAAATTATTGGTGATAAGAAGCTACGGGTCAGCATGGATCGGGTCAGCATGAAGCCGCCCAAACGCGACGATCATCCAGGCTTGAGCGCCAATTTCATTCACTGGGATGAAGATACGTCCAATCTTGCCTTCCCGCTTAAGCAGCCGCGTCCTTTGCAGGGAGTCGTCTACTTGGCGGATACAGCTGCAAATCAAGGCGGCTTTCAGTGTGTGCCGAGCATTTACCGCAATCTGGAGCAGTACTTGAAGGAACAGCCTGCCGATCGCGATCCGTGGCATCCGGATTTGACCGGCTATGAAGTCGAACCCATCCCGGGGGAAGCTGGTGATTTGCTGATATGGGACGTTTTACTGCCTCATGGAAATGGAGTGAATTTAGCCGATAAGCCGAGATTTGCCCAATATGTGCTCATGTTTCCGGAGCATAAGCAGTCGGAAGCAGATACCGAGATGTATATCGAATGTGTACGAACTCATCAGGGAAGACCCGGCAATCAAGTTGACCCCCGCTATTGGGAGAAAAACGATCATAGCCAGCCTGTTCAATTAACGCCATTGGGCCGCAAGCTGCTCGGTGTTGAACCGTGGTGATTGTAATTGGGAGGAACACAAATGCGCTTGGCCATTGGGCAATTTAATGAGCTGGACGATGCCACATTGACGTTCGGCCGCCAGTTGGGCGTGACAGGGGTGCAGATGAACACCCCTCGTCTTCCCGGGGATCGGCAATGGGAGTATGAAGATTTGCTGGAGCTGAAGCAGACGGTTGAACGGAAAGGCATGAAGCTGGAAGCTTTGGAGAATGTGCCGCTTTCTTTTTATAATAAAGCGATGCTGGGTATCGATGGCCGGGATGAACAAATCGAGCATTACCAGACCACGATTCGCAATATGGGGCGGGCAGGTATCCCTATTCTGGGCTACCATTTTATGCCGAGTGGGGTCTGGCGCACTTCTTTCGCCACGGCTGGAAGGGGAGGAGCCCAAGTCTCCTCGTTCGATCTCTCTCAGGTAGCTCCGGAAGCTCCCCGTTCCGCAGCCGGTAACTCTGTAGCTGAAATAAATGCAGGAGTAAAAAGGATCATTGAAGCGGGACCGGAAGAGATCATCACCGAAGAGCGGATGTGGCAAAATTACGAGTATTTTATCAAAGCTGTCATCCCCGTTGCTGAAGAAGCAGGCGTGAAGCTGGCACTGCATCCGGATGATCCGCCTGTTGACATGCTTGGCGGTGTCGCCCGGATATTCAAGAACACGGATAGCTTTAAAAGAGCGATGAATCTTGCGGATAGTGACGCTTGGGGACTGGATCTTTGTTTCGGCAGCTGTTCGTCCATGCAGGGCGGAGCAGAGAATGTGAAGGAATTGATTTCTTTTTTTGGACCTCTGGGAAAAATTTATTATGTTCATTTCAGAGATGTGCAGGGAACCGTTCCCCATTTCGATGAGTGTTTTCTGGGAGAAGGAAACTATAGCCCGGCAGAAATGATTCGCCTGCTGAGAAGCACAGGGTTTGATGGATTTATATTGGACGATCATGTTCCGGAAATTGTTGGAGACACGCCTTGGGGACACCGCTCGCGGGCGCATGCAGTCGGGTACATTCAAGGCCTGATTGCCGCAACCTGATTATGGAGAGAAGATTGGAGATTCCTCATGAATAAACAAGGAGCCAAAAACTGGTACATCGTGGATGGCTATTTACCTTATAAGGGGAAGGTCGATCTAAACGATTTTGAAGGCCATGAAGCTATTATGATTATGAATTGCCAGGATGAGGATGCAAGCCTCTTCATGGACATTTACTACGAGGATCGGGAGCCGGACTTGGATATTGCCTTAGTGGTCTGTGCCCGAAGAGTGAAATGCATCCGGATGGATCACCCTGAAGAGATCGGCGGGATTTGTCTGGAGCGTCAGCAGCAATATGCGTTAAGGTTCCGCAGCGATGTAGAGGTGATTATCCAATATGGCAGAATGGACATCGCCCAGCCGAATTTGGCGTATATCGGTTTGATCGGGTATTCGGAGTAAAACTTTAAAGTAAAACTTCAGAAGAAACCAACAATTTTTATTCCCAGAAAGCGGAGAGTGATCTCATGCCATCCATGCCATACATACCATCTATGCCGACAGTGGCACTTATAACGAACATCGGACTTGCCAAGCTGGCCAGCGCTACACCTCTGGAGCAGATCACAATTACTCATTTGGCAGTAGGTGACGGTGGAGGCGGGTTCCCGGCATTGACACCAATTATGACAGCATTGGCGAACGAAGTTTGGCGTGGATCAGCATCACCGCCAATTCGCAAGCTTAAATCACCGAACGTCCTGATTTTTAAAGCGGTAATCCCGCCTGAAGCAGGCGGTTTCACGGTGCGTGAGCAGGCTATATTCGATGCCGAGGGGGATATGATTGCTATCGGTCAAACCGCAGCTGTTGAAAGGCCTAGTCCTGACGTGGCCGTTGGAGACAAGCTTATCGTGCGCTTTCATTTATCGCTGGAGAACACATCCCAGGCAGATCTGATTGTGCAGGATGCCGCATGGGGACAGTGGCCATCATGCAGCACCACCGCACCGTGTACGAGGAGCTGCGGGCAATGTGAAAAAAGCGGGCAGCCGCCGCATGATAAATGATAATCGCTAATTGAAAAGATGATCCCTAGTTGAAAAATTGGTAAATCCAATTTGATAATTCCTATTTATTGATATTGATGCAATCTATCTTGTTCATGCATGAGAAAGCTCCTAATTGAGAGGCGGAGAAACGTTATCAGTCCTCCTTTCAATAGGAGCCAACCCAAGGATGAATGACAATGCTGCAAGGGGCGGGCCAGTTTGAATCGATATGGAGGTGAGGAATGATCCTAATTTTTATAAAGAAAATGAAAACGCTAACAAGATGTGGAGAGGAGAAATAATCAATGATTGTTCGAACAAAATCCCTGCTGCGTCTGCGTGTTGTGTGCATGGGCTTAGTCCTCACTTTGCTTGCGGGCGGATTGATGGTGGATTTACGGGTGGGAGCAGCAGCATCTTCTTCCAACATTGTTGTGGAGAGAGGACCTCATGCCATAGCAGCTAACCCGGTGACGGAAAGGATTTATGTGGCTAATGCAGATAGTGACAGCGTCACAGTGATTGAGGATACCTATGGCAGCAGTAGTGCGGCTATCGTGGCAACGGTGGCCGTAGGAACAACCCCTTATGCTTTAGCGGTTAATCCAGTGACAAATAAAATCTATGTAGCTAATGTGGATAGCGATGATGTCACGGTGATCGATGGAGCGACGAACAGTACCGCAACGGTGTCTACAGGAAAACAACCGTTTGCTGTTGCAGTCAATCCAGTAACGAACAAAATCTACATCGCGAACATAGGCAGCAATGATGTCACGGTTATCGACGGAGCTACGAACGTAACTACAACGATCCCGGCAGGCGAAAGCCCATTTGCGGTGGCTGTGAATCCAGTGACGAACAAGATCTATATCGCTAACGTGGATAGCGATAATGTGACGGTCGTTGACGGTGTGAGCAACACGACAATGGATGTTCCTACAGGGGCAGGTCCAAATGCGCTTGGCGTTGATCAGCTAACAGGCAGTGTGTACATTGCGAATTTCTTCAGCAACAACGTCACTGTCATTGATGGAGCAACGGGTGCTACCACTACAGTATCTTCAGGCATAACCCCGAATGCGGTGGAGGTCAATGAGACAACCGGGAAAATCTATGTCGCAAACGACAGCAGCAATAATGTGACGGTAATTGACGGTTCGGATTATAGTACCTCGACCGTATCCACGGGAACAGCTCCGGGTGCGCTTGCAATCAATTCGGCTACGAACAAGATCTACGTAGCGAGTTATGAAAGCAACGATGTGACGGAGATTGACGGGGCGGATCATACGACATCGACGATTGCGGCAGGAACGAACCCGATTGCCTTGGCTGTGCTTCCGAGTCTTAACAAGATTTATGTGGCGAATTTCAATAGCGATGATACGACTATTATCGAGGTAGAGAATGAGAGTGGAGTCACGAATGCGGATTTGAGCGCCTTGGCCGTTAGCGAGGGGCAGCTTAGCCCGGGGTTTGCTCCGAATAGGACTGGATACACGGTTCACGTAGAGCATGCGATCTCAAATGTAACCGTTACAGCATCCACTTACGATCCGAATGCGACTCTATCTGTATCGGGACAGGTTTACGGAAACAGCATGACGTTCCCTGTGAGCCTGCAGATTGGGGCGAATGTACTGCCGATTGTCGTTCAGGAAGCGGGAGGACTAGCGAGCAAGACGTATACGATCACGATTTATCGGGCCAATGCCGGTAATCCCGAATCTCCGCCACCGTATTCTCCTGGAGGAGTCGATCAGATCGTGACACAGCCAGATTCCGACGATGTAACGGAGGGGCCGAATGGTGTGACAATGGGCGGCAAGGCTGCGACAGTAACGAGTACAAAGACAGCAGGCGGGAAAACGATGCTGACGGCGCAGCTGCATGCCGAATCACTAACGAAAGCGTTCGGAAAGCTGAAAGGGAAAATGATGGGATCACAGACGGTCATGTTTACCTTAACGGGCACGGATGCGATCAACAAGATAGGCATTCCGGCCAAAGTGCTCAAAGCTGCGGCGGCTGTAACCCCGAATGCCGTTCTTTCCATTAAGACACGGAACGCTGCTTATGATCTGCCGATAAATTTGCCTGCTCTTATTGCTATTCTGGGACAACTTGGCGAGGAGCTGGAACATGCTACGGTGTACGTGACCATGGAAACCATAATAGGCGATGCAGCCGGGCAACTAGCAGAACAAGTGAAAGCAGCTGGTGCGAGCTTAATGGGTGAAGCTATCGATTTTACTCTGACCGTAGAGGCGAAGGACAGCAGCCAAAGCATTTCCGACTTCGGTCATACTTACGTAACAAGAAGTATTCGGATCTCCGGTGCGATTGATTCGTCGCAAGCGACGGCCATTACGCTTGATCTCCATACGGGCAGTATGGCATTTGTGCCGTCCATTTTTACAGCAACTGCAGGCGGCGAAACAACTGTCAGCATATTACGTCCGGGAAATAGCCTGTATGCTGTAGTTCAATCACGGAAGTCGTTCGCCGATGTACGTGAGCACTGGGCGAAATCGGATGTGGATCTGCTTGCATCGAAGCTCATCGTGAACGGCATGACTGAAACAAGTTTTGCACCTGAGCATACCGTTACGCGGAGCGAATTCATAAGCCTCATCATTCGTGCGCTTGGGCTTCAGGAAGACGATGGAGACCTTATGCCATTCAGCGATATCGCTCCATCCGATTGGTTCGCGGGTGCGGTTGGCGCAGCGCTGCAGGCACAACTGATAAGCGGGTTTGAGGACAGCACTTTCCGGCCTCATGCAACGATCACCCGAGAGCAAATGGCCGTTATCGCTGCAGGAGCTTTATCATTCGCAGGAAAATCCGGTGATGTTGTGGGCAAACAGCATTCGCTGCTGGCTTCTTTCGAGGATAAAGCCGAGATTAGCGCTTGGGCGAGAGTTCCAGCAGCACAAGTGATTCAAGCTGGAATCATGACAGGGGTTACGGATAGTCATTTTGTGCCTGGTCACACGGCAACCCGTGCAGAAGCGGCTGTCGTAGTGAAACGGCTGCTGCAAACTTTAGGATTTATTAATGAATGAATGAAAATCAAATAAGAGGAGGAATGAAGCATGAAGGAAGAGAAGGGACTTGAAATAACAAAAAGTGAAGATCAGGAAATGATGGAACGGGAAAGTACGAAACATGAAAATGCGAAACAGGCAAACAGGAAACAGGATGGCGGCATCATCAGCAGAAGGAAGCTGCTGGCCTCGTTAGGGATAGCCGGAGCCACATTTGCCTCAATGGGACTTACGAACGGGACGATTACACGGGCTTTTGCCGATGCTCCGGACAGCAGGATAAAAATTAAAGATTTGTTGAAGATGAATGTAATTGTATCGACAACGATCACCCTGCTGCGGGCACTGAATAGCCCGGATATTAACGCGCTCTATTATATTACCGACCCAGGCCAGGAGGGAATGTTCCATTATGATGCCACAGATACCACTGCCGCCGATAATACAGGAACGATCCTGGTCTCCGTCTCTGGCGCGCGGTTTAAGAGGATCTACGATGGGATTATTCAAATCAACTGGTTTGGGGCTAAAGGGGACGGAACGACGGATGACACGCAGGCGATTATTGCTGCGGACAATGTGGCCAACGGCGGCTTGGTGCTGCTGACCAAAACCTACAAGTATTCCATGTCAGGACATAAGCTTAAGTCCCAATTTATTGGTAATGGCAGTCTAACGAACTATACTGGTGTATATGCCCAATCATTTTCCGGGACAGGAAATAATGATGTATTGATTACAGGGAATTATGCTGGCGGCTTTGACATCACTTTTATCATTGAGGTGGGAACTTCTTCAGGCAACAACTGGAGATGGTCGACAGACAACGGCGTAACGTGGATTGAGGATATATCTTACATCTTGCCTGATGATACTTTTGTAACGGAGCCCATTCATATCCAAACAACTCCCCAGGCGCTTGGCTCTTCCGGACTCTACGTGCAGTGGGGGTCTACCTCGGGGCATGTGGTCGGAGACAAGTGGACTCTACTTACGGATCAAGCTCTCAAACGCTTGGATATTAACGGGTTGGATCTGCGCGGACAGCCGCTCTTCAGGGAAGGAGGAACAAGGAGCTTAGGCTTTGGTAAAAATGTGCTTGGCACGGGGAAGACGATAGGCACTGAAAACATCGGATTTGGTGTGGATGTCCTTTCCTCTAATATCAGAGGCTTTGCTAATGTGGGAGTCGGGGCGAAAACGCTGGAATTGAATGTTTCGGGCAGCTACAATTGTGCTATAGGCGCCATGGCTATGTATTCCAACAAAAGCGGGGGGAGCAACAGCGCTTTCGGTACATATACGATGGGGGACAACGAGACCGGAAGCGGTAACACCGCGTATGGCTGCGATGCAATGAGGTATAACAAGACGGGGGAATTGAACACGGCAGTTGGCGTTCAGAGCATGTACCATGGTGTCCTTGGCTGGCAAAACACAGCGGTTGGAGCTAACGCCCTCAGAGGCGGCGATGGAAGCTTATCCAATAACAAATCCTTTAATTACAATTGCGCTTTTGGCGAGAAGTCCTTGTTTTTTGGAGGCGATGAATTTTCAACAGCCATGGGGCATGAATCCCTCTATAAATCATTGGCGGGAAAAAATGTCGGTGTGGGTGCCAAAGCTGGATTTTTGATGAATTACGGAGAGCTTAATGTTTTTGTCGGTTATGAAGCTGGATTGGGTGAGAGCCGGAACCAGGACGCAGACTCGACAGGCTCCATTTGTTTAGGCGCCTTCACAGCGACGACGGGGGACGACGGGATTGCTATTGGTCGCGGGGCCGTGGCGAGTGCCGGACAAATTTTGCTTGGCGGAGTACACAATCAGAACGGTGTATTCTTTTACGGAAACCTGAACCCGCAGATTGACGGGACTCAGAATATCGGTGGACCAGCGGCGAGATTCGATAACGTATATGCCACAAGCGGTTCGGTTAGCACTTCGGATGAGCGGGTGAAGACTCCTATTGAACCGCTCTCCGACCGGGAACAGGCTGCTGCATTGGAAATTAAGAAGCATATAGGGAAGTTTAAGTTCCTGGAATCCGTGAACAAAAAAGGCGATAAGGCTAGGTGGCATTTTGGCGTTGGCGCACAGACGGTCAAGGGGATTTTTGAGAAGCATGGCTTGGATGGATTGGAGTATGGAGTTCTGTGCTATGACGAGTGGGACGATGAATTTGATACCATACCGGCCGTGAAGGACGACAAGGGAACTGAATTAGAGCCGGAAAAAAGGATTCAGCGCCTGCAGGCGGGAAATCGCTATGGAGTGCGCTATGACGAGCTGGCCATGTTCATATTGGCGGCCATTTAGGATCATTTAGGCTAGGGGAGTCTGCTAACAGGCAGGCTCTTTCGTTTGCCCTGCTGCGTTTAATGCATGAATGCAGCTCTTGTTTATATATCCTATATATTCGTTGACAAACGTATTGGAAAGGCTTACTCTGACGATAGCAATTTGCCCGGAAGGGCACGAACATGAGGAGGAATATGATATGAACGGAATGTCTTCTGATCATGAAATGTTTATCTGGACCCCCCTTATTGGCTTTGACAAGGAGCATAAGGATAGAGGCGTAGACGAGTATTATTCAAAGCTGGGGTTCACCCCGGATGGTATTTCTCTATTTTTGTTTTGCCCCGACATTGTACACGATCATAACGGGATGGATGCAGAAAGAGTACTCCCGCCTGATAACTGCAATTACTATAGTAATATCCGTAACGAAATACGAGAGATTCAGGAATGGACCAGCTATGAACTGCGGGAGCTTGTCGGTGGCTTGAACAGTCGCGGAACTGAGACTTACATGGGCATTATGGGTGTTTTTGCGAATGATGACTCCCAAGGCTCTGTTCATTATAACCCTGGACATCGGGAATGGCTTAATGATCACAAGGAGCTTTTGGGGGTTATGCCAGATTATACCGGGCACCTCAATGTACTGAAACGATTTAAGGACGGCACCTACTACGAGGACTTTTTTCTTGCAAAAGCAAGAGCAGCATTAAAAGATTATGGTTTTTCCGGCCTGCATGTGTCCGATTGCTTCTGTCCTCCTGCTGCTGATGCTAAAGGTGGCGATTTCTCAGATGACATGGTTGACCAGTTTATGACCTACAGCGGAATTAAGCTCCCTGATGAAATATGTGCAGCTGTAAGTGACGAGGACAGGGAGGGCATTCGCAAGCGCGGCACCTATATCTGGAACCGGTACAAGCTGGAATGGCTGGAATTTTTATCATGGCGTTGGGTATCATTTTGGCAGAAAATCTGTGACGGTCTGCATGCGGACGGAAAAAAGGTCATTGTAAATAATGCCTGGTGCAGCGAACCCTTCGAGGCGTTATACCGCTTTGGCATTGACTACAAGAAACTGTATGCTGCAGGCGTAGATTACTTTGCTGCTGAAACGGTTCCAACCAGTGTTCATATGGGTGATTCGGAAGAGGGCACCTACCGTATGTATAACTATATGACCATGCCCTCCTTTATGCGGGCGTTTGCACCAGAGGGCAAGCTGCTTTGCTTGAACGGTGTTAAAGATTCAACGGAGGAATGGAGCACGATGACTCACTTCCCCAGCAATGTGGAGCGGGAAATATATGCGCTGACGAACTATTACTTACAGACCCCAAGCGGCTTGAAGCGCTCTACGGATGGCTTCCTGGTTTGTCTAGGCGATGGCTTGACCAAGGAGGAATGGAGCTGGTTAAAAGAACGCTGGGATATCGGCTTTGGGGAAATTCCCGAGAAGGTGTTAACGCCTACCTTGATATGGTCGGATAGCGCGCTTTACAAGCTTTTGCCGGATTATATAGCTACCAGGCGTTGGTCTATGCACAAAACGGTCTATGAATTGGCCAAATGCGGAGGACAGGTTGGTGATTTTGCCCGGATAGAGGATTTAAATTATGTGTCTGGACCCATTTTTATTCCGAATGTCGACCTCCTCCCTGAGGATGAGTTGAAGCAATTAGCTTCCTACAACCGTGGCGCCGTGATCTGCACAAGCCTTGTTGAACGCGGGTTTCAAATGCCTGATACAAGGAAACCTGATATCTACTTTGAGGACTTGGCAGCAGACTTTAAGATGTGCATAATGGCCTATGATATGCCTTATATCGATTATCAGGACATCACTGCAACCCTGGGTGAAGACGACGGCAGTGCGGATGTGCAAGGTGATCCCCGTTATGCGGAAGATCCGTCGTGGTTTCTGGACAATCTGGTTTACCGCAAGGCGTCCACCGGTTTCGTTAAAGCTTGTGGCAAGCTGATTCGTGCTGCCTACGATTGCGATTTGTCCGCATCCATTGAAAATCCGCTGCTCCCCATGCAGATGAAAGATGGCAGGATCAGACTGCTGATCGGTAACGACAATCGTTTGCAATACAGGAAGCCTATAATTAAAGCCAAGAAGCCATTCAAATATGTGGTCAGTCTAAGCAAATTTCCGTCCCTTCCTGCGAGACTTATGGATGACCAGGGGCACAGCATTATACCGAAGCTTGAGCATAAGCATCAACCCGTTATTGCATACGGCTTCATGGCCAAGATACCACCTGGAGGTCTGACGATCTTCGACGTTACATTTGCCAAAGGCGACGACGATGAATAAGAACTAGAGTAAAAGGACAGAAAGAGACCCACAGCTACGGGCTGTGGGTCTAATATTTATATATTAAAAGGGGGTCGAGTTTTATTATGGGCTTTGTACCTTAATCTAAGCTGAAGATTAGATTTCATTTTGATTACAATTGATGAGGTTAATTATTTCATACATAAATAGTCTTCTATTCAAAGAAACAAATAAGAAATAAAAAAATGTATTCCATATATTTACATATATTTTTCTGTTAACATTCCCCAAACATTCATCTGTTAAGTTGGATGGAGAACCATAAGTCAGACAATGATGAGAGAAGGGATGGAAATGAAAGGACTGGGGATGAAGCCTAATTTACACGATTATTGGGGACCTAAGCGCATCATACCGGCAGTGCGCAAGGCTGGGGATTTGCAAGCTGCCTGCAGCAGCGAATGGCCAGTAGTCTTTTTGCTGATTGGCGATTTGTTCACTGTGGAGGAATATGTCAGCCAAGTGCTGCGTGCCGGGAAGAAGGTTTTTCTGCATGTGGATTTTATTAACGGGCTGGGTGGCGATCCCATTGTCATCAAATTTATTGCTGAGCGGGTAAAGCCAACGGGCATTATCTCGACGAAAAGCCATTTTGTGAAGCAGGCCAAGAAGAGCGGACTGATCGCTATTCAGCGAATTTTTCTCATCGATACTTCAGCTTTGGATCATGGCATTCAGAATATAGAGCAGAGTAGTCCGGATGCCGTAGAGATTATGCCTGGACTTATTCCAAGGGTCATTACGAAGCTGAGCGATACGCTGTCCCTGCCGATTATTGCAGGTGGATTAATTCAGGATCATACGGAAATTGAAACGGCTCTGCAGGCAGGCGCAAGTGCGGTTTCGATGGGCAGCAGGCACCTTTGGACCCCCTAAGGCAGGCAGCGATACACGCTTTGGTTTACAATTTCTTCATCTGTATTTGATGCTGCGATAACAAAAGGCTGATAAAGTAGGACTTGTAGCTGACAACCGAATAGTAAGGGTAGAGTCGAGGAGAAAACCCTTTATGCAACAAATGGAAGAGCATTTATTTTGGCGCGCGCCGCTTCCGTTTGATGGATAAAGGGTTTTTTGTGTTGTCTTGCACCTTTTTCGGAGGAAGTTAAATCTGTGGAATGGAAGGAATGGAGACGCGTGATCAGACATGCAAGGTTTTTGTCCGTTTTCCTCATATTTACTTTATTAAGTGGCATGATTCAGTTGAATTCGTTTGTCCCTGAGGCTAAAGCTGCAGATGCAGGTGCAGAAAGAAAATCACTCGACGTTAACAAAACGCAGGCAGCTCCCGTAATTGACGGAAAGCTGGACGAATCGATATGGAAGCTTGATCAGCAGATGAACACGAGGCAAGGAGACGGCACCTTCAAGGATTCAAGCTTCGGTTTGCTTTGGGATAATCAATATCTCTACATTGGCATCAAGCTGGATGATGATAATCTGACATATAACGGTTCGGGGTATTGGTTCGAGCAGGATAACATTAACGTGTTTTTGGATCCTACCCTGCATCGGTCTACCCCTTATGCGAAGGATGACATGCAGTTGGGCTTTGTTTATCAGCCTGGAACGACTACTCCAGAATTCCATTTTGGAGCTGCGCTTAACAATCATAGTGGCAAGGACGAGAAAAAAATTCTAAGAGCCATCCAAACCACGGATAGCGGTTGGTCTCTGGAAGTTGCTGTTCCTTGGGACATGCTGAATTTGGATCCTATGGTAACCAGACAGCTTGGTATGGAAATCGGAGCTACTGACCGCTATGATACGGATGCTTCCAAGGTTAGAAATAGCTATTGGAGCGCATATAACACGGTATCTTTCTGGAATAATACTAGCGGCTTTGGTCAAATTAACCTTGTAGACAGTACTCCGGTAACAGGCCATGTGAATCCGGTGCTGCTCGAGGAAAGCTTTGATGGATATGGGGAAGGAGAGCTTCCTTTCGGCTGGATTTCTGATGTGAATGCTGGCAGCTCGCCGTTTTCTGTTGTGCAGGATACATACGGAAATGGGAGAATGACGTTTGACGGAAACGCTTCTGGCAAGCAAGCCCGCATCACAGCTCCCATCCAGTGGGACAACTATGTGATTGAGTCAGATGTGAGATTCGAGGAAGTTTTGAACGGAGGCAGATGGGCTGCCATTATGTTCAGAGGCGCTTCGAACGGGAAAAATCCATATAATCAAATGGCCGTCAGACAGGATGGCAGGTATGAGGTAGCCCTGAGAAAGCAGGATAATCAATGGGCAACACCTACACCGGTAACAGGCACATGGATGCCGCTGACGCTCAATGAGTATTATACATGGAAAGTCAGAGTTTCCGGCAGCAATGTGAAGGAATACATCAAGGCGAAGGGCGATGCCGATTACACGCTGCTCGTGGATCAGGATTTAGGACCTGATGTTTTGTTGGAAAAAGGGAAGGTTGGTTTTCAGGCTGATCAGAGCAAAGTATCGTTCGATAACCTGAAGGTGACGAGAATTACGGCAGACCGGCTGGATGTAAATCTGCCTGCGGCTTTGGAAGCTTTAACGACGCCAGTAAGTGTAACGGGCAGCGTCTATCAGTCCGATGGTATCTCGGATATTTTAACTGACAAGCAGATTAAGCTGTATTCGTCCGATGAGAATGTTATTAAAATTATCAACAACAAAATTGTTCCGGTTAAAGCAGGAACTGCAACGGTAAAAGCTGTATATCTCAATACCGAAGCCTCGCAGCAAATCATTGTCAGCCCCTCTTCTACCGGCGTGCAAACCATTTCCTTAAAGGCGGATGAGGGATATAAGCTGGCTGTTACCGGGACTGAAATCGCCCTGAATACGCTGACTTTCAAGGCAGAATTCAGTGATTTTAGTACGGGAACACTAGGTGGCGACAAGTTAACCTGGTCCTCCAATAATCCCGCAGTAGTCATTGAAGACGGGGCCATTAAAGTGAAGCAAAAAGGCGCCCATCTGTTGACTGCGAAAATGGATCAAGCTTCGGCCACGATACTAATAGCCGCTAAAGATGCTGCTGATGCGGAATATGTACTTTATGAAGAGAATTTTGATGCTGTTGCGGAAGGTTCGCTTCCGGATGGCTGGACTCGCAAGCAAGGTGCTGCAGTAGGGAAGGCAGGGGTGAAGGACGGGGCCCTGGAGATCGATGCAACTTCCTCGCCCAACAATCCTTCCAGAGTTATGCTTCCCGAATATTTGGCGATGTTCGGTGATTACAAAATTGAAGCGGACGTGACTCATTTGGCAGCGAACGACGCTGCACGCTGGCATTCTATCATGTATAGAATCCAAAACAATGATTTTCCCTATTATCAGATGGCGGTAAGAAAAAATGCAACGGCATCCAATGGGGTTGAATTTGCGGAAAGAACTCCAGCTAACGGTTGGAATGTGATGGAAAGAGGAGCTTTTACGGAAGCTATTGATCCCTCAAAAATGTACCACTATACGGTGAGGACATTCGGGAACAGAGTGGAAGAACAGATTGATGATAAGTTGCTCGTGAATAACGATATGGCAACGGCATATACGAAGGGCGGCATCGGCCTTCAGGCAGACGGCAGCAAAATGAGGGTGGATAACATCCGGGTGTCCTTGCAGCAAGAGCCGCTCTCCCCTCTGCCATCCGATCTCTTTGTCCAGGTGACAGAGCCGGAAACGAAAATTTCTATTGCGCCATCTGTGGTGACC
The DNA here is from genome assembly GCF_017874215.1 of Paenibacillus eucommiae. Taxonomy (GTDB): domain Bacteria; phylum Bacillota; class Bacilli; order Paenibacillales; family NBRC-103111; genus Paenibacillus_AI; species Paenibacillus_AI eucommiae. Next base: position 128,879 of record NZ_JAGGLB010000007.1, on the reverse strand, counting down.
GAAATCAATAGCGTGACTGATTTGAGTGCGTTAACAGCAGCGATACTTCCTGCTACAGTCATTGTTCATGTTAACAGTGACTTGAAGGTTACGGACCCGTCCGGCCAGACCATCATCGGCGATCTGAATTCGATAATGGACACAATTGGAGCCAGAATGATCCCTGCTTTTTATGTGAAAAGTGAACAGTCCGTCAACAACCTGATGGATGCACTGAAGAGCAAGGGAATTGAGGATGCTTTTGTAGTTTCAGACAATGGGGATTTAGTCAAAAGAGCCCGTACCCTTTTTCCGATGATCCGTGGAATCGTTGATTTTAGCGCGATGGACATTGGGACTAAAGAAGATCTGTTAGAAGTCCGCAGAAAAACGACGCTAAGCTTGTCCAAAATTGCCATTTTGCCTCAAAAGGCTTCATCGATGGAAAATGTGGCCTATCTGCAGCAGCGCGCGATTATGGTATGGACCCAAGAAGCGGCCAGTCAAGCGGATAAAAGCTTATCTCTTCATCAATTGATTACGGCGGGCTTGAACGGCATCGTTACCGATTCGCCTGCGAAAGCGTTCGAGGCCTACAAGGTGTATGACCACGAAACGACGCTGATCCGCAAGCCATACATTATAGCTCATAGAGGAATGCCTTCCGTTTCTCCTGAAAATACGCTTATCAGCAACAAGCTTGGTCTCGAAGCTGGAGCGGATTTCATTGAAAATGATATGTTCCTTACGCTGGATGGACAGTTGGTTATTACACACAGCTCCGAGCTGTCAACGACAACGAACGGTAGTGGAAATGTAGAAAGCTATACTCTTGAGTATCTAAAAACCTTGAATGCCAATAAGCCTTTCCCGAACGGATTTCCGTTTGAGCCTATGCCTACCTTGGACGAGCAGATTGATCTGGCCAGGGAGAGCGGGAAGATGGTTATGGCGGAAATCAAGACGAACACACCCGCAGCGGTTGATGCTTTCGTGAGAATTATCAAGGAAAAAAATGCGGAGGATGTTATTAATGCGATGTCCTTCGATTCCAATCAATTGAAGCGGCTCGCAGAGCTGATGCCGGAGATGCCTTCCGGATTGTTGACGGGCTACCTGGCGAACGAAGCGAATGTGGGTAAATCGCTGCGCGAGACGCTGAAAGTGCTTCAGCCTCTGAATGCAACGTTCAACACGGACTATTCAGGATTAGGCAAAAACTTCATGGAGGCTGCGAAGCATCGGGGCATTCTTGTATCCCCATGGACATTTAATAATAAAGCTGACTTCATCCGGCTCTTCAAGCTAGGGGCTTTCGGAATTACTACCGACTATGCTTTCTGGGCATCTGATTGGGCGGCTTCAATTAAACCGGGAAAAGAGCACTACGTGCTGGAGAAGGATGACAGGGTTTTGGTTTCAGCAGTTGTAGAGAGCTTTAAGGGCGATAAGAAGACCCTAACACCTGAGATTGTATGGTTGGATGGACAAGATCTGGTGGAGATGAATGGAAGTGAAATTATTGCCAAGAAATCAGGAACAGCACATGCTCTGTTCAGATATACGGCATCCATGGATGAAACTGGACTGAATAAGTATGACATCTACACACAGCCTGTAGCTTTCGAGGTGAAGGGTGAAGGGCCGGAAGAGCCAGAAGGTAAAAGCCCGGTTTGGACCGATGGCAAGCTTGAAGCCTTGAATGTAACCAAAACCGGATTAACTTTAACGTGGGTTGGCGCAAGCGATCAAGTTGGTGTCACCACCTACAAGGTTTATCAGGGCGATAAGGAGATCCGTTCAGTCGACGGCACCGTAAGCAGAATTGATGTGAGTGGACTGACTGCTGGAACGGAATATAGTTTCACTGTTCAGGCAGGAAATGAAGCTGGAAAATGGAGCACAGACGGTCCAAGCATTAGCGTTAAGACGCTTGTAGATAGCGGCACTGGCGGCGATGGAGGCAACAATGGTGGTAACAATGGAGGCAACAATGGCGGTAACAATGGCACAGGAAGCGGCAATGACAATGGTGGAAATGGCGGCAAAGACATTCCATCAGATGTGATTGAAGCGTCAGCAGGCAAAGTAGACGCTGCTGAGCTGAAAAAAGCTTTTGGCACTAATTCACAGGTGAAAGTGAAATTTACCGGAGAGAAGCTGGAGCTTGCAGCGGCTGGACTTGTGGAGGCAAGTCGGAAGAAAGGGCACCAGTTACTGATCACAGGTGATAACACAACGTATACACTGCCTTTATCTGTACTGAATCTCGAAGCATTGGCCAAGCAGCTTAACGTAAGTGTAGATGCCTTGACCATCAGGGTTACACTCCAAAAGCTGAGCGGCAGTGAAGCTGCAGCAGCAGCGGGTGCAGTGACAGCTGCAGGTGCCTTATCAATCGCGGACGCTGTGAAATATGAAGTGGAAGCAGTAGGTGCAGATGGCAAATCAGTGGTTGTATCGTTTGGTTCCACCTATGTGTCACGCGATATTACACTGAACAAGGCCGTGGACTCAAGCAAAGCAACAGGCGTACAGTTTTTCCCTGAAACGAACCGGATTAAATTTGTTCCAACCGTGTTTTTCACTAAGGACGGTAAAACGACAGCTACACTGAAACGGAATGGAAACAGCATCTATACAGTGATAGAGAACAACAAGAGTTTTGCGGACATGGCTAATCACTGGGCAAAGTCGGACGTGGAGCTATTGGCTAACAAGCTTGTAGTGGAAGGCGTGAGCGATAACCGTTTCGACGGCGACCGCAATATTAGCCGGGCCGAATTCGCAGCACTGCTGGTACGGGCATTAAGTTTAGATCCTGTGACAGCACAAACTGCACATACAAGCTTTCATGATGTAGACTCAGATGCTTGGTACGCCGAAGATGTAGCGACTGCTGCTTCCGCTGGCCTCATAAGCGGCTATGAGGATGGAACGTTCCGTCCTAGCCGGGAGATCACACGCGAAGAGCTCGCTGCTATGGTCATCCGTGCTCTCACTTATGTAGGTATAGATGCGGAAATTTCAGCAGAAAAGCAAGCGGAAATGCTGGTTATGTTCAAGGATGCAGGCAGCATCGTTTGGGCTAAAGCGGAAATGGCCGCAGCCATTCAGGCGGGTCTGTTGAACGGGATGACAGCAGACACCCTTGATTCTAAGGGGCATGCTACTCGTGCCCAATCAGCCGTCATCTTGAAACGTTTGCTCGGAAAAGCAAATTTTATTAATTAAATCATGCTGCTAAAAGCTGCTGGAAGCTGCTGTGAGTTGTATAAGCTGCTGGCAGCTTCCAACGGCAGCTAGAAGCTGCGCAACTAGAATCTACTAGAAGCTACTAGAGGCTGCTGGAAAGGAGCTGCTTGAATATTGCCGGATGTACTCAATTTTGATGGCTATTTTTTTGATCTGGATGGAACGATTCTGCTTGGGGACTCTTTGCTTCCTGGAGTTCCGGAGACGCTGGCGGCATTGCGAAATCAGAGGAAGAAGATCTTGTTTCTGAGCAATACGACAACGCGGACTCGGAAGGAATGTCAGACGCGTTTGCAGAAGTTGGGGCTGGAATCCCACTTGGAGGAAATTGTGACAGCGGCTTATGCCGCAGCTGTTTATTTGCGTGAAGGGAAGCTTGAAGGGAAGCCAAATGTGCGGGACACCCGTGTGTTCGTCATTGGGGAGCCGGCTATGCTCAGCGAATTGGAGGAGCAAGGAGTCGAGCATACCGAAGATCCACTTGAAGCTACGCATGTGCTGGTCGGGATGGATATGCACTTCAATTACAGCAAGCTTCATCAAGCTATGAAAGCTGTACGTAATGGGGCGGCTATGATTGCCGCCAACCCCGATCCCTATTGCCCGGTTGACGGCGATCTCATTCCCGACACCTGGGCCATGGTGAAGGCGATCGAAGCGACTAGCGGCAAGAAGCCGCTGGCCGTCATAGGCAAGCCGTCGAAATATTATGGAGCCAAAGCACTGGAGTCCGGAGGACTTCCGAGCGACCGCTGCCTAATGGTAGGCGACAGGCTGGAAACCGACATCCTGTTCGGTTCTGTTAATGGTTTTTCCACCGCACTCGTGCTGACGGGAGTAACCTCGGAGGAAGATATCGGACAATCCCCGGTTCAGCCGGATTTTGTATGGACGTCCATGGAAGAACTACTGTCGATGATCCAATAAGATTCTAGAATTTTCATTGTGTGCACTATCCCTTAGACTCAGGAAGTCGCCTTGTTGGCTGTCCGTTTGAGGTCAAAAGTGGTTTGTGCGATCAGTAGCTGCTAGAGGGAGCCTGCTGTGGGGTGGAGAGCGGAGCGTCCGTGAATCCCACAGCAGGATCCCTCCCCACGCACCCAAGTCACGAGCACACATCTCAAAGGACGCCCAGCAAGACGTCTATCCAAAAGATTTTACGTCCGCATGATACAGCCATAGTCTTGATTTCACATTCATCTGCTAAAGTGAAACAGAAGGACGGATGGAGCAAGTTTCAGACATACCACACAATATAACTTTGAAGGAGCGAATACGATGCGACCCATCTCAAATGATTCAAGTAAGTTGATTGTTCTTGCTTTATGCTTGATGTTATTTTTAACAGCTTGTGCTAAAACTGCTGCCCCTACAGAGCAGCCAACCGTATCCCCCACTGCAGCAGTCAAAGATGACAATAAGGAAGACAAAGAAGGCAGTAAAGAAGAAAAGATCGAGCTTACTTTTTATTATCCAATTGCTGTAGGAGGCCCGCTGACCGCTACGGTGGAAGGGATGGCCGAGGAATTTACGAAGCAGAATCCTAATATTACGATCAAGCCGGTTTACACAGGCAGCTATGCAGATACCGCAATCAAAACGCAAGCGGGCGTGCAGAGCAAGACTCCTCCTGATGTAGCGGTGCTGCAATCAACAGAGCTGTTCAGTCTGCTAGATATGGATGCGATTATCCCGCTTGACGATTTTATTGCCAAAGAAGGCGGAGACAAGTATTTGTCAGACTTCTACCCGGCGTTCATGTCCAACTCCCAAACCGGCGGCAAAACATACAGCATTCCGTTCCAGCGCAGCACCATCATCTTGTATTACAACAAGGATCTTTTTACAGCAGCAGGTCTAGACCCGGAGAAAGCTCCACAAACCTGGGATGAGATGAAGGATTATGCCAAAAAATTAACTAAGGACGGCACATGGGGCTTGGAAATTCCGGTATCAGGCTACGCCTATTGGATGCTGCAAACCTTCGCACTGCAAAACGGCAACAACCTGATGAGCGAGGACGGCAAAAAGGTTATGTTCAACACACCTGAAAATATTACAGGCTTGCAGTTCTGGAGCGATTTGGCGAAAAAGGAAAAAGTCATTCCAGAAGGCGTAACCGAGTGGGGAACAGTTCCATCCGACTTCCTCGAAGGCAAGACGGCCATGATGTATCATACGACAGGCAACCTGTCCAACATTAAGAAAAATGCCAAGTTCAATTTTGGCGTGAGCTTCCTGCCCAAGAACAAAAGCTACGGAAGCCCGACTGGCGGAGGCAATATGTACATCTTCAAGGATATTGATAAAAATAAGCAGGAAGCAGCTTGGAAGTTCGTACAGTTCATGACAGAAACCGAGCGTGCTGCACAGTGGAGCATTGATACCGGCTACGTGGCCGTCAAAAAATCAGCATACGAAACCGAGCGGATGAAGCAGTATACGGCTGAATTCCCGGCGGCTCTGGTTGCCCGCGATCAGCTTGAGTATGCGGCAGCCGAGCTGTCTACCCACAATAACGGCAAGGTCATCAAAGCTTTGAGCGATCCTATCCAAGCGGTTCTGACTGGCAGTATGACACCTGAAGAAGCATTGAAAAAAGCGCAGGAAGAAGCGGATAAAGCGCTGGCCCCTTTTAACAAGTAATAAGTAACAAGTAATAGCTTGCAGCAGCAAAAAGCAGTGCGCCGGGAAGGTATTTGTTACTATGGTACAAGATTATACAAAGTTCCTCCCGGCGCAGTGCTTGCTTTATTTTTCCAACATGTATGCTAGGAGGTACCCGATTGAACAGCAGAAAGTTTAGGTTTCCCTGGAAGACAAATGCGTTTGCCTGGCTGCTCCTTTTGCCTTCATTGTTTTTTTTATTCCTTTTCACCTTTTATCCGATTGCCACAACGATCCGGCTTAGCTTATTCCAGGCAGATTTAGCTACACCGGTTCCGACATTCATCGGGCTTGGAAATTACACGAATTTAATGCATGATGCGGTTTTTTGGAAGGTTATGACCAATAATGTATGGTTTGCCATAGGAACGGTCCCGACATCTATCGTGCTGGCTATGCTGATGGCGATATTTGCTAATAAAGCGCTGCGGGGGACGAGTCTGGTGCGCATTTCTTTTTTCTATCCGACGATGATCCCGATGATTGCTGTTGCCAACATATGGCTGTTTATTTATACGCCTCAATACGGACTGCTCAGCAGGCTGATGAAAAGTATCGGTCAAGGTGATATCAACTGGCTCGGGTCACCGCAATATGTAATGTGGGCGATGATTATTATGGTTGTTTGGAAGGAAGCAGGCTATTTTATGATTTTTTTCTTGGCGGGTCTGCAAAATATTGCTCCCGATTTATACGAATCGGCGCAGGTAGACGGTGTGGGACGCTGGACGATATTCCGTAAAATTACGTTTCCGCTGCTGATGCCAACAACGCTGTTTGTCTCGATTGTAGCACTGACGAACTCTTTTAAGCTGGTCGATCACTTGATGATCATGACCAAGGGTGGACCGAACAATGCCAGCAATTTGCTGCTTTATTATATTTACGAATCGGCCTTCAGCTTCTGGGATCAGGGGATGGCTTCGACCTTGACGGTCGTCATGATTATCGTTTTGCTGCTGTTTGCAGCGCTTAACTTTTTTGGACTCGACAAAAAAATTCACTACCGTTAAGGGAGAGAAAAGCGATCTTATGCTGCTTAAAAAGTTGAATATAAGCCGATGGCTTCTATATATTTGTGCCGTTGTATGGCTGGTTCCGCTTCTATGGATGACGGTTACCGCTTTCCGACCCAGGCATATTGCACTGTCCCCGGCGTTCTCGCTCGAATTCACACTTGATAACTTTGCCCGGGTCTGGTCGGCTGCACCCTTTGCCCAGTATTACATCAATACAATTATGATTGTGGTAGGCGTATTTGCTGTCCAAATGCTAACAGCTACGATGGCGGCTTTCGCTTTTGCCCGATTAGAATTTGTGGCGAAAAATATAGTTTTCATGCTCTTTCTTGTACAGATTATGATTCCTGCAGATGTGCTGATTTTTCCGAACTATAACGTGCTCAAGGAATTGTCATTGCTGGACACCAAGCTAGGCATCATGCTTCCTTATTTCGCATCGGCCTTTGGCATCTTTCTGCTGCGGCAGATGTTCAAGACGATTCCACCTGAGCTGGATGAGGCAGCGGAAATCGAGGGCTACTCGAAGTGGCAGATTTTGTGGAAGGTGTATTTCCCACTATCCCGTCCCACTTATGTCGCATTTGGTCTCGTATCGGTCAGCTACCATTGGAACAATTTTCTCTGGCCGCTTATTGTGACCAATTCCGTAGAAAATCGTCCGCTTACGGTAGGACTGGCCATTTTCGCGCAATCGTTCGAGATTGGTGCGCAGTGGACAGAGGTCAGTGCAGCGACACTGCTCGTTATTGCTCCGCTGCTGCTTGGCTTCCTGCTATTTCAACGCCAGTTTATGAATAGCTTCATTCATTCTGGCATTAAATGATGCACAGAAACTAGTAATGCACAGAAATTAAGTGATACAGGCATCTCAATTTGAGGAAATCGAGGAGGATGACAATGACTACGCGCAGCGACTATTTCGTTTCTACCTATGCTTGGATCGAAAAGCCTTTGCAAGAAACAGTGGCGGAACTGGTTGAAGGGGGCTGGAAGGCCGTTGAAATTATGTGCGAGGGCCGACATGGAGAACTGCTTGAATGGTCTGAGGAGCGTTTGGACTGGCTTAAGCAGATTGGCCAATATAACGGAATAAGCTGGACGCTCCACGCACCTATTACTGGCTGTAATCCGGCGTCCTCTGACGCGGAAGTGATTCGCGACTCTTCAAATGTGCTGCATCGTACCTTGCAAATTGCTGAAAAGCTGGGCTGCGCTTATGTGGTCGTTCATCCCGGCGAACGGGAGGAGCAGTCGTACACCAAGAGCGGGAATGATCAGCATGAAAGCGATCAGGGTGGAGCCGACGAGAGAGAGAACGAGAACGAGAACGAGAACGTTAAGAGCGGAACCGTTCAGGCTTGGAGTGATCGGGGCGGGAGCGTGGATGAAGCCGCGAATCGGGTCGTGCTCTTCTTACAGGAGGCACTGAAAGCTACAGAAGGGTATGGGGTCACTATCGCATTAGAAAATGTGCCTCCTTATCCGGGGCTGCTCGGAGCAGATCCTGCATTTCTCAAGCATGTCGTGCAGAGAGTGGGCTCTCCTCGGGTTCGCATCGTTTTTGATGTCGGTCATGCGCATCTGACCGGGAAGAGCCGATGTCTCTTGGCTCTACAATATTTGCTGCCATATGTGATTAGCCTGCATCTTAGCGATAATCAGGGAGAGCATGATGATCACTTGCGGCTTGGAGCCGGGACCGTACCCTTGGAAGGGGTGCTGGCATTAACCCGCCAGTTCCAGTACTCGGGCTCATGGGTATTGGAGCTGCGGTCGCTTTCCGACGTAGTGGCATCAGTCCGCTGGCTGGAGCAGCGCAGAACGGGTATTGCCTGATACGTTTGTATGTCAGAAATCCGCACATTCATAGGGATGCAACAGTTATGCAACAGTTATGAAACAGTATCAAACAGGATGCAACAGGAAGCAGCAGTAAGCAGCAGTAAGCCAGGACGCCGAAAGGCGTCTTTTTCATGCTTTTATAATAGTATAAGTTTGGGAGTGTACCTGGAGTGGAAAATTCCTAATTTCACAGTGCAGCTTTACAGTGGGAAAGTTGAGGGTGGGACCCTTCGTCCTCCTTTGGAATCATTAAGGAAGCTCAGATTATCCTATCGTCACTATCCCTTTCCCTCAGGGAAGTAACTTCCACTGGCAGTCCGTTATCCATTTGATCGAGGCAAGTTTGGCACTTTTTAGCTGAGCGGGAAGGGATCAGGGGAGGATGAGCGTTAGTAGCAGCCTGCCCTCAGCTGAAATGAGCGTATGCTACTTAACGATGTTTTTCATCGTTAAAATAAGAACTCCAGTCAATCCGTCACGTTAATGATGATTTTCATCGTTAAAAGAGGCCGGATGGCCTCTCAGGGTGGTTAAAAGGGATTTTAACGATGTTTTCATCGTTAAAGCAAGGATATGGAGAGGAACTGATGCTTTTAACGATGAAAAACATCGTTAAAGCATCAGCTCCTCTCAATTGCGCGGGCTCTTCATCTCCAACTCCTGCACCCGCTAGGAAATTTCCTCTAACTAAGAGAAAAACATTTGCTGGCTGTCCGTTTGAGCTGGGTGTTCGTGCGATTGTATCTAAAGAGAGGGAATGGTTGTAGACGGAGGAGCGGAAGCGTCCGCCTTTAAAGACTGGTTCTCGCCCTGCATCCATTCCATTCAAGGGAACAAATCGTTAACAGCGGCTGGAGTCCACAGCCACCCTCTCCCCCCAAGCACATTGAAAAGTGAGCATGTATGTGACTATTTGTATGCTCAATAAGAAATTGTTTGTTTACGAACGCAGCCTGCTGCAGTCTATAATGAAGCCAGCCCCGCTTGAACATGGTAGAAGGTGGGCAAGGACGCCTTTGTGTTCGCGTTCGCGGAGCTATCAATACACATTGGAATTAAGTACAGGGAGGAAGCAGAGGCATGGCAAATAGCATACATCTCCGATTTTCAGAGCATAGGTGAAGAAGGACGCAACAAAAGGGCACTAAAGAGCTACAAGCTCCAATATTTTTTTTGTTTGGCTCTTTGCTTGCTCTTTGTTTACTCATTATTTGCCTTTTGTTGCTTTTTGTTTGCTTTTTGTATGCTCGCAACAAAATGATTTGTTTACGCTTTCTCAGAAGTCGAAATACTATGGAGCTAAGGAAAAGGGGGGCTGGTGGTGGATTTGCCATTGACAAGAAGAAAAAACCGCACAATTCAGAGGTTGAACAATAATAAATATTTATTGATGATGCTGTTACCCGTGCTGCTGTACTTCGTCATTTTTAGCTATGTGCCTATGTATGGTGTAGTCATCGCTTTTCAGGATTATTTGCCAGGCAGGAGCTTTTTTAACAGCCCATGGGTTGGGTTTAAGCATTTTCGGGACTTTTTTGAGTCGATGTATTTTTTAAGGACCTTAAAAAATACGGTTTTATTAAGTATTTATTCGCTCATATGGGGTTTTTGGGTTCCGATTGCGTTCGCGTTGTTTTTGAACGAGCTTAAGGACGGGCGTATTAAAAGATTTATTCAAACAGTCAGCTACTTGCCGCATTTTATCTCGCTCGTCGTAGTCATTGGCATGATGAAGATGTTTCTTGACCCGAGCAATGGTGTCATTAATGTACTGATCGGCGCTTTTGGAGGAGAAAGAATTGATTTTTTCAGCTCGTCTGAATGGTTCCGCACCTTATATATTGCCTCTGGCATATGGCAGTCGTTCGGATGGAGCTCTATCATTTACCTGGCGGCGTTGTCCGGTGTGGATCCCACACTTTACGAATCTGCAGATATCGACGGGGCCAGCCGCCTTCAGAAGATGTTCTATATCACACTCCCTTCCTTGATGCCAGTTACGATCCTGCTGCTCATTTTATCACTCGGCAGTTTGATGGGCGTAGGTTTTGAGAAAGTGATCTTGATGTACAATCCTGTTGTGTATGATGTGTCGGATATTATTTCCACATATACGTACCGTAAGGGCATTCTCGAAGCTAATTACAGCTACGGTACAGCGATGGGGTTGTTCAACTCGGTAATCAGCATGGCGTTGTTAGTCTTTTTCAACCGGTTAAGCCGGAGAACAACGCAGCAATCGATCTGGTAGGAGGGAAGCAAGCATAATGATTATCTCACAAGGCAAATGGAGGCAGCAAAGCGGAGGGGACAAGTTACTGCTCTTTATCGTATATATGATGATGGCACTTGCAGTGGTTGTAACGCTGTATCCCTTTATTTATGTCACCAGCATGTCACTTAGCAGTCTGGAAGCGGTCGCTTCACAAAAAGTGAAGCTGCTGCCGGTTGGTTTCTCGCTTCTTTCTTACAAGCTTGTGTTCAGCAATCCGGATGTGCTGAGAAGCTTTTATAACACACTATGGTATACAGTTGTCGGAAGCTCGCTTAGTGTAGCGGCTACTATTCTCGGCGCCTATCCGCTTTCCAGGAAGGAATTGATCTGGCGCAAACCCTTTATGCTAATCATCATTATTACGATGTATTTTGGCGGGGGCTTGATTCCACATTTTTTACTGGTCAAAAATCTTGGATTGCTCGACACACGTTGGGCCATCGTACTGCCGCCGCTTGTTAGCGCCTTTAATCTGATTGTATGCAAAACATTTTTTCAGCAAACGAATGAAAATGTGATAGAATCAGCTAAAATTGATGGATGTAATGATTTTGTCATTTTTCTGCGCATTATCATTCCGATTTCGATGCCAATCATTGCAGTAATGGCGCTGTTTTACGCCGTTGGCCATTGGAACAGTTATTTTTCTGCCCTTATATTTTTGAGGGACTCCAAGCTGTATCCGCTGCAAATTTATCTGCTCAACACAATCGTTCAGAATAACGATTCATCGGCATTAGCTACTGTGGAGAACATGGCAGAACGGGCGATGATGTCGATGCAGATTAAATATGCACTTATTATGGTGACCACTTTGCCGATTTTGTTCATCTACCCGTTCGCGCAAAAGTATTTTGTGAAGGGGGTGATGCTTGGCTCGGTGAAGGAATAGCGTGTGCCAAAGTTTGTCCGGCAGGTGAGCAATAGGCTGCTGCCACAAAGAGAATGGATAACAAAAAGAGGAGGGACTTGCAAACATGAAAAAATGGTTCATTATGCCTTTGTTTATTCTTTTATCGATGATGCTTATCCTTGCAGGCTGCTCGAAAGAGGAGAAGGGAGCCAGTGGTAGCTCAATAGCTCCATCTGCAACCCAGGGAAGCGGGACGGAGCATACAGAGATAGAGCCCAAACCGGGGGAGCTGCCTTTGTCTAAGGAATTGGCGGAGTTGAAAATTGCTACGATGGATAACTACTACTCGCCAAAAAGCTATACGCAAAACCTGCCTATCTGGCAGGAAATTGAAAAGCGGACGAATGTAAAGGTGGCCTGGAACGTTTTCCCGGCAGCCCAGGCTAAGACGGTTCTGGACACGATGTTTGCGGCGGGAAGCAATTTGCCTGATATCGCCTTCGCTGTGAGTGATCCGGATAAATTGTATAAAGCGGGCCTCATTCACGATCTGAAGCCATTTATTGAGCAGTTTGCGCCCGACATGAACAATTTTTTTAAAGAAATGCCTATCGTTGAGGCTCTAATCACGGAACCTACAGGAGAAATTTTGAAAATCCCCATTGTGGCGATGACGGGCGACTATCTCCCGGCGTATTTGATCCGGGAAGATTGGTTGACCAAAGTCGGTAAATCCTATCCGCAGACAATCGATGAATTGGTCGATGTGCTTAAAGCATTTCGTGATGAAGATCCGAATGGAAATGGATTAAAGGATGAAATCTCTATGGCGCTTGCTCCTGGATTTATCAATTTACTGGCAAGCTCTTTCGATGTGCATCCAAACTACAGCTTTTATCCGGATGCGCAAGGGAAAATCGAATATGTGCCCATTACAGATAAGTACAAAGTCTTCTTGCAGTTCCTTAATATGCTGTACCGGGAAAAGCTGCTCGATCCTTCCTTTGCCAGCCAGACCGATGATAGATTCATGTCTATGATCAACGGTGACCTTGCTGGCGTAACCGTGCATTACATTGCTAATATGAGGAATTGGGGCATGGATAAATGGAGCGGGTTTGTATACCCCAAGGGACCCGAGGGTACGCAGTTTGTGGAGCGGATTCCTCCGGTTTCGAGTGTGGCCGTCATTACGAAACAGAGCCAAAATCCTCAGCTAGCGATGAAATTCCTCGATTATATTATGGCTTCGGAGGACGGTCAGCTTCTTGCGAATTATGGATTGGAAGGCGTTACGTACAAGCTTGAGAATGGTAAGCCAGTGTTTATGGACAGCGTGCTAAAGCCCTCATCAGACAACCCGGATCCTATGAGAGCAATAGGATCGGGTTGGAATTTGCCAAGGATTCAATTAAAGGAAACAGTCGATGCAGCAGTCCCGGAGAAGGTAAAGAAGTTGAACGATGAAATGAATAAATATTTGGTGGATCCTTATCCCGCGACTGAAATTCCAATGACTGACGAAGAGAGGGAGCTGTTTAATAAAGGCTGGTCTGATATGCAAACCTATCAAGCTGAAATGATGACCAAGTTCATTATGGGCAAGGCAGATCTGAACAAGGACTGGGATGATTATGTCAAGAAAGTAAAGGATCTTGGCATCGAGGAGAAGGTGCAAATCGAGCAGACTAAGTACAAACGCTATAATGATATTATTCAGAAAAACAAGTAGTTCCAAGTATGATTGCATATGTGTTAAAATAATTGAATGTAAAAACGGCTCAACCTAATAATCAGTGCTTGATAGTCAAACTAACATTCGATGGAGGTTAAATGCTACGAAAATGCCAGCTTTATAGCGGCCCGGTACTTGTCATAGCTATTTTCCGGCGAGGGTAACACGTGCGCTAATGGTCACTTCAGTCCGTTAGAAGCGGAAATGCAGCGAAATGAGATTGTAACTGTCACGGATGTCCCTTACAGGCTGAAAAAGAGGCGATTGTGGGGAAAACCGCCTTCTAAGGGACGCGGATGTCCATTAGAATCGTGAATATGTAAAAATCAGCCTCTAAAGGTCAGCGGTGACCGTTAGAGACAGGTCCTCTCCGTATTTGGAAGATATCTTCCGTCGTTGTGATATACGGATTCTGCATCGGTCTATTCCTCTTTGTTGTTGGGTAGGACTTTCAACCGTACAGGATTGGCAGATGTTTTTCCAGTTTTAGCTATCCATTCATTTGTCAAGCACTGATTGTGGTGTTGAACCGTAAAAACATGCAGCATGCCGGTTTCAACTATATAAATTGGAACAAAAGTTTGGCATAGCGAACAAAGGATCTTCCATTGCAGATGAAGGCAAGCCAAGGTTCGCCCTACGTTTATTTAGTTCCATTTCTATAGGTTGCATAGATCACACATCAGGGGGTGCAGGCTGTGGACATTTTTAAAAGTAAAGTTTTTCGGAAAATGCTTCTAACCTGTATCCTGATGCCTGTGATACCTGTGCTGCTGCTGGGCGGGTTCAATTACTACCAATCGACTCAAATTGCCAATCAGCAGATCGATACTATGAACATGGCGATGGTGGACCGGGTTGCGGAGCATTATGATAAAATATTGCGAGATTTCACGGATATAGCCTCCCTGGTCAAGGATTTGCCCTGGCTCACTAAGATTGTGCAGATGGAAACGGTGGATTACGATCGCATTGATATCAATGATTTGATGAATATTGCTGTTCAACTGCGTATCTACAAATTAAATAATGAAGCGATCAAAAATATTACCGTCGTGTTCCGGGATAGTGATCTTGTCATCGATACGGATACGTTTTATGACAAGTCTCACTACTTTTCAAACAAATATAGCATTCATACTGATGGGTTTCAAAAAGGAAGTATAGATTGGGAAGCCCTTAATACCCCGCAGTTCATCAACAACTTTCAGATGGAGTATTACGGAAATCCTGTCGATCCAACGATGCTGTTTGTGAAACCGCTTCACTCCCCTGGGAGCAGAGCTAAGGCTTTAACGCTGATCCAGATCGATGAAGCAAAAATGAAGGAAGCGCTCACTCAGTTTAAAATGGGGGAGAAAACGACGCTGTACATCCTAAAAAGTAATCTTGAGTATTTCTTTTCAGGCAGTGAAGGCGCAAAGCTTCCATCTGAAGAAACGCTTCAGACACAGAGCGGAAGTGGTGTGCTGCTGATCGGCAAGGAGCGGTTCAACTATTATTTTGCCACCTCTCGTTACAATGGCTTCAAGTACATTGCAGCCGCAGATTCCAAATCGGTCATGGCGCAAGTGGAATATATCAAAAAGATGACCTATGCCCTGGTGATTTGTTCGGTAATTACCGGTTTTATAATCTCGTATGTGGTTGCTTTGAATAATTATCGTCCGATTCGCCGATTGGTACACAACATCTCATTTCCGTCGCTGAAGCGGCCTCATCGTAACGAATTCGACCTGATTGAGCGGGAAATCCGCACTTTAGAGGCATCCAGACCGATCATCAAAAATAATTTCCTGCTTAAATTGATCAAAGGGGTTAGCATGGAAGAGACCAACCAGCGGAGTATGGAGGTCAGTGGTCTCGAATTTCCCGGAACTTCATTCGCAGTTGCTGTGATGGAAGCGGAAGCGATGGATAATATGAAATCGCAGGAGCAGCTTACGGACAGTGAACTGAGCATTCTGACCATCAGGGAGATTGAAGAGTATTTCAAGAGCCACTCGATTCATTGTCATGCCTTGGAGACAGATCCGTCTGAATATGCGATCATTCTGAACTTTTTTGACTTGACGAAGCAACAGCTTAGCGATTTGCTCGCGCTTTTATTTGAACATTTGCAGGAAAAGTATGAGGGGCGTCTGGAGCTTGGATTAGCGTGTGGCGTTGGGGGAGTCTACAGCGAGCTGAAAAATATTTGCACTTCCTACCGGGAAGGGCGCAAAGCGCTGGAATACAAATATTCGCCAGAGCCGGCCTCCGTAACTGCCTATGCCGATATTGCCGATCAGTTGGCGCAGACGGTTCATTTTACTGCCGAGAACGAAATACAACTTATCCAAGTGGCCAAAACCGGGGACTTCGCAAAAACGGAGAAACTGCTGGATGAACTGCTGCAGCAAAATTTCGCGGCTAGAAGATTAGACAGCCGTCACGGTATGTATGTGTTTACCCGGATGATGACTGCCGCCATTGAGGTATATGGCAGCACGCGAGGAGAGCCGTCAGATCTGCTGGGTGGATACGAAACGCTGCAGAAACTAAAAAACTATCATGACATCGTGGATTATATGAAGAAAGTGTACATGATGGTCTGTCAGTCGATTAACGAGAACAAGCAAAAAGTGAATGAGAATTTGACAAAAGCAATCGTGGCCTTTATCGATGAGCGATGCTTCCAGCCGGATATATCCCTGACACTGCTAGCTGAACAGTTTTCTTATTCGAGCGTGTATAATTCCCGGTTAATCAAAGACTATGTCGGCTGCAATTTTGTTGATTACGTCAATAGAAAGCGTGTCGAGCGTGCGAAGCAGCTGCTTGGGGATACGAAGCTTCTGGTCAAGGATATCGCGCATACTGTCGGATTCGAGAATGATATCTCGTTCCGCCGAATCTTCAAAAAATACGAAATGATTACTCCTGGCGAGTATCGGGATGGACTCTAGCAGCGCTTGACGGAAAAAAGCTATCCAGGACCGTTTTTCGATACTGGCCAGGACTTGTACCGTTCATAGATTTAAAAAATCGGATGAACGGATAAGCACTCTCAAAGCCGAGTGAATTGGCGATTTCTCCTATGTTCAGATCTGTGGAGGCCAGCATATATTGGGCCTTTTTCATCCGCTGAGCGCGGATATACTGCAAGGGGGATTCATGGAATAGCTCCTTGAACTCTTTATGAAAATGCGAAGTTGAAAGGCTCAGAATCTCCGCCAATTGAGATACTTTGATTTTCTCTGCGAGCCGATTCTCGATATAGGCAAACATCGGCTGAAACCTTTGATAATTTCGGATGTCATCGAGGCTCGTTATCTTTAAACGCGATACAGACAGCACGGTTTCCAAAATTTTGAACAATTGCTGCTTCACTTTCATCGCAGCCAGTAAGGACATCGAGGCTTCAGCAGAATCATGCTGCATCAAGGCATGAATTTCAGCCTGGAGCCGGCCAATCTCGTTTCCATGGGAAACTGACAACCAATACGGAGACTCCACAAGGTCGAATAATTGAAAATGCTCAAAAAGTCTGACATCCAGGTTTAACCAATTGGTGACAAATTCGTCATCCAGCAGCTTGATCCTGTAATTGACATGCCCCGCGATGAACCAGGCTTGCCCAGGTCCGATCTCGAAGGAAGCGCTTTCTGTTTCGACAAGAATCCGGCCTCCTACGATTTGAGTAATGAGTGAAAAGGGCTGATTAAATGTGTTTGAAAGCCACTGCGCATCTTTTATTGCATTTATTTTCGTAACTCCGCTACTGATAAAGACGACCTCAAGCGAATTCAAGATATTGGAGAGAGACAGCGAATGGTTCATATGGAATGCACCCCGTTTTGTTAACGATACTACCACGATAGGTGTTTTTCTTTTTCCTGTCAAGCGTACGGCGTTAGGGAAATATCAGATGATATGAACATAAATCAGAGGAATTGTCATTTTTTTCGGGTTTTCAGCAGTGATATAATGATCCTGTAATCACTGAATGATGAACAGGAAAAAGTTAATAACAAAAGGCGAAGCGGGAGAGATGAAGATGAGTAAAAAGTTGAAAATAGGTATTCTTGGCGGTGGAGGTATTCTGGGTGCCCATGCACCTGGATATACACGGCTTACAGATATTTGTGAAGTTATCGTCGCGGAAACGGATGTAAGTCGTCATGATTCTATCAGGAAGCTGTTGGGCGATGAGGTTGAAATTGTCGGAGATTACACGGAAGTGTTGGCCAATAAAGACGTCGATGCGGTGGATATCATTCTGCCCCATCACCTGCACGTGACTGCTGCTATTGCTGCTGCGGAGGCAGGTAAGCATGTACTTACCGAGAAAGTGATGGCCAGAAATGTATATGAATGCGATCAGATGATAGAAGCTTGCTCTAAAGCTGGCGTCTCCCTTACAGTCTGCCATGACAGAAGGTACAATACGGATTGGCAAGCACTTAAGCATATAGTGGATTCGGGTGAGCTCGGTGAGATCCTATTCTGGAAGCTCGAACATAACCAAAATGTTGTGTTCCCTGAAAAAAGTTGGGTACGTTACAAAGATAAGCTTGGCGGCGGTGCTATAATGAGTTGTCTGACTCATCAAATTGATTCGCTAAGATGGTATGGTGGAGAAATTGACAGTGTTACTTCGATGTCCAAGGTGGAAGAAAGCCGAATGGAAGGTGAGAGCATAGGAGCCATCATTGCGCGCATGCAATCAGGGGCCCTGGCACTTCTTTCGATTAACTGGTATACCCAGTCCCATCAAGCTCCCGATGGATTATGGTATGAGTTCAACCATGTTACAGGTACCAAAGGTGAAGCTTATTTCATGAGCGGAAAGGGCACCTATGTGAAAATCCACGACAGTCAATCAAAGTTATTTGAATATGACATGAAGGGTGAAGGAGGTTTTGTTAAAGTGGAACCTCAAGATGATCTTACCGGTCATCAGCGCTGCATCGATGAATGGGTAAAAAGCTTGAGAGGGGAAGCGGCGAATATTGTAACAAGCGGGACGGACAGCCGGAAGACGGTTGAAGTAGCTGAAGCGGCTTATCGTTCTGAGGAATCGGGAATGGTTGTTAAACTTCCTATAGCACCCCTGCCTTGGAGATAACGAGCGAATTTACAGTAGAAGCCATGAATTTGCTGATTTATTGATTTATTGATTTGATGATTTGATGAATAGATGAATTGATGATGGTCTGATGATAAACAGGAGGAAAGAACATGAAAGTAGGCATTGATAGTTTTACGATCAGGGATTTAAAGTTAGATGCTTATCAAACCCTTGACTATGTAAAGAAGTTGGGGCTGGAAGGGGTACAATTTGGTGGCATGGAAGAGCTTAGCAAGGAATCGGATGCGGGTCAGCTCAAGGATATTCACGATTATGCAGTTTCACAAGGATTGTATATCTATTCTGGAGTCGGAGCCTGTAATCCGGTGCTTGTTGAAGGATCGTTAGATGAACATAGGAATGGAATCATTTCTGATCTTAAAGCTTATGCCGGGGTCGGTTGGCATGAACTCAGGAGCGTTATTTGTTTCTCAGACGAAAATTACAACCATCCCGTTCCCTGGAAAACTCATTTGGATCAAAGTATTGCCTTCATCAAAAGCTTGCGGCCTGCCCTGGAAAAGTACGGCAGCAGAATCAATCTGGAGAACCATGGCGACAGCACCTTTGACCTTTTGAAAGTGGTCGAAGCCGTGGGAGCCGATATATGCGGGATTTGTTTGGATACAGCCAACACACTTGTGAATGGCGAAGATCCCGTCCTTGCAGCGAAGCGCGTGGCACCCTATACGCATTTAACACATGCGAAGGATGGCATCACATTTTTTAGTGAAAATGGCGTGAAAAGACAAGGCAAGGCTCCAGGCCAGGGTGTGGTAGATTTTACACAAATCATCCCCATCTTGGGTGCATACAGCCCTAACTTGCCTTTATCGATCGAAGACCACAAATGGATATTTGAATTTCGCATCTTTAACCAAGATTGGATAGATAAAAATCCAGACCTGACTCCATTTGAACTGGGACAGTTTGTGAAATTGGCCTGGCAGACAGAAAAAAAGCTGGCTAGCGGAGAAATCCCGCAGGTGGATGCGTACGAGGCCATACCTTATATGGAGCAGATGGAAGAGCGGTTAACCTCTGGTCTTCGGCATTTAAAGGGAATTATCAATCAGCACTAACGGCGGTTGGATCATGCCGGAAAGGTGCCGTATTAAAAAGGAGACATTCGATGATGCTTGAACCCATAGAGCCCCATGTTTCGTTCCGGCTGATTACTTCAGAAGATGTAGAACTGCTTATTCATTTTTTTGAAACCCTCTCTGATTCAACAAGGAAGATTTTTGGATTTTCTTTTGACCGGGAGCATGCCGAGACATGGGTAAAGGAAGGAACGAGCGATCCGGGCATGCGTCGATTTCTGATGTTCGAGCATTCGCCAGACAGCGCTGCGGAGCCGGTCATGTTGGGCACTGTCTGGTTATGGAATTGGACGAAACAAGTTGTGTGGTTTGGTATCATCATTGCAGACGCCTTCCAAAACAAAGGTTACGGTAGTAAATTGATCCAAATCGCTATTGAGGAAGCAAAAAAATCCAACAAGGGGGGCATTCTGCTCTCGACGCACAAAACGAACCTTCGAGCCCAGAAGCTGTATCAAAAACATGATTTTGAGATCATTGGCGAAGACTCGCGTGGCGAATATTTGATGCTATTAAATTTTCCGGTCTAGGGAGGTATGGAAAATGGATCATTGCTTTCAAGTAGGTATTGGAAAAGTAGACATAACGCCAGAAGCAGATGGTTATATTGCAGGAAGTTTATATCCGCGTAAAACCAGTTTGATTAAAGATCCGTTATTTTCCAAAGCCATGGTGATTAGTAGTGGAAACGTAAAGGTAGCAATTGTTTCTTTAGATATTATTTCTCTTTTTGCAGAGGATGTACTAAAGGTGAAGAGTGAGATTGAACAATCAACCGGCATAGCAAAGGCTAACATTGTGTTATGTGCCTCTCATACGCATTCCGGTCCCTATACAGATTTTGTTGCTGTTCAATTAGGGGCGTCTTATCTCGAAAAAAATCATGTTCATTCTGAAATCGTGCAGCAACATCTGCTATATATGAATAGACTAAGAGAAGCGATTGTCCAGTCTGTAATCAAAGCGAATGATAATTTAGAAGATTGCAAGCTAGGCGTATCAAATTCTGAAGTCGAGGGTTTATCTCATAATCGGAGATTGCTGAAAGAAAATAATGATTGCTGGAATTCATGGCTGCTGCCTCTCGAAGAGAGAGCCAAGTGGCCTGCTGAAGGCCCAATGGATACGAAATTGTTTGTTATGGCTGCGGTTAAAGCGGATGGAAAAGTGAAAGCACTGCTGTACAACTATGCCCTGCATGCGAATAACAATCCAACAGAAGGAAGTGTGTCGGCTGATTATCCGGGTAAGGTCGAGCAGGAAGTTACCGGTGTGCTTGGCGCTGAAGTGATGACCTTCTATGTTGCAGGTGCTTGTGGAAATATAAATCCAATCGTATCCAGTGATGATGTGGGTACCAGGATTGGACAAGAGATCATTAGAAGCGTTGCCAAACTGGATTTTAATGCGGATACAGTAATAAAAGTTGAAAGTGTGGAAATTGATTTGCCGCTTAGGCAAATGAATGAGTTTCAAGAGGAAGAAATAGCGAGAAAGTGGCCCGATGGTGTTGACTACTTTTTGAGTAGTTATCAACTTTTGAAAGCGAAGAATATCCCATCTTACAAGGCTAGTTTAACGGGAATAAGGCTCGGTGAGATTGCTTTAATCACATGTCCGGTTGAATTGTTTGTTGAATTGGGACTTTACATAAAAAGGAAATCTCCATTCGCACATACAGCTATAGTTACGCTTACGAATGGTTGTTTAGGTTATGTGCCAACCTTACAGGCATTCGAACATGGAGGATATGAAACATTCGGTTCACTCTACTCCTTTCTGACTCCACATGCAGGGAATGAAATTGTAAACCATTCGTTATCTATTTTACGTAATCTGAATGATGTACACGGAAATGTAGGCCTATAAAGCATTGATGCGGTGGATATCGGTGGATATCATTTTTCCCCATCACCTGCATGGAACAATAGTTTCCCTTCTTTAAAATGAAAGGGGGTGGGAGAACGATCACAACCATTTGGAATAAAGTCTGATCGGCGTGGCGAGTGCCAGGCCAATCAGATGATGAATGATGCGGTGGATGGAGTGACGCTGTTAGCTGGCGTCATGATAGCAATGAATTTAGATTTTGAAAGCGTTATCTTTCTGACGGGAAGGTTTGGTGAGCGATGAAACTTAGAACAATTTCTCTACTACGTCATATATGCATAGGAATGATCATCGCCGTATTACTTGCTGCCGGGCTGCCTGGTTCGCGAGTGGAAGCTTCAGCTTCTTCCTCGAATGTGGCAGCGGGAAGAGGGCCCCATGCTGTGGCTGTTAATCCGGATACGAACAGGATTTATGTGGCCAATGTGGACAGCGACAGCGTGAGCGTGCTGGAAGACAGTGATGGTGGTATTGTCACCGTGGCAACCGTTGAGGTTGGAACCACACCGTATGCAGTAGCTGTGAATCCGGTGACGAATAAGATCTACGTGGCCAATGTGGATAGTGATACCGTGACGGTGATCGACGGCGTGACAAACAACACCGTAGAGGTAGATGTAGGGACTCAGCCGTTTGCTGTAGCAGTGAATCCGGTGACCAACAAGATTTACATAGCCAACATAGGTGACGATACGATGACCGTGATCGACGGGGCAACGAATCATACGACCCATGTTGATACGGGGGAGAGTCCGTTTGCTGTGGCGGTTAATGAGGCGACCAATACGATTTATGCCGCCAATATAGACAGTGACACGGTGACGGTCATTGACGGCTTGAGCCATGCTGCTCTTACCGTTCCGACAGGTGCGGGTCCCAATGATTTGGCGGTGAACCCGCTAAACGGCAGCGTTTATGTAACGAATTTCTACGACAATACCGTCACTGTGATTGATGGTGTAACGAACGACACCTCAACCTTGGTTGTGGGAACAACACCAAATGCGGTTAAGGTCAATGAGACAACAGGTAAGATTTATGTGGTCAATGATAGCAGTAACAATATGTCGGTCATTGATGGCAGCGATCATAGCATCTCTACGGTATCCGTTGGAGCAGGTCCTACAGCTCTGGCCATTAATGCGGATACGAATAAGATCTATGTAGCGAATTATGACAGCAACAGCGTGACGGTGATCGATGGAGCAAGTCTTTTGACGTCTACCGTATCTGCAGGAACAAATCCGATTGCCGCTGCGGTCAATAAGTCACTGAACAAAGTCTATGTGGCCAATTTCAATAGCGACGAAATCACCATTATCTCGGATGAGCGGGTCACGGCTGCGGATTTGAGCACCTTGGCCGTAAGCGCTGGATCGCTCAGCCCGACATTTGATCCGAGCATTACTAGCTATACGGTTCATGTAGGCAACGAAGTTACTAATGTAACCGTTACAGCGGAGACATATGATTCATCCGCAAGCATCTCAGTAACGGAAGACGTGTATGCAAATAGCGCGGAGATACCCGTCGGCCTGCATGTAGGAGCGAATGTGCTGCCAATTGTCGTGCATGCGGCAGATGAGTTGACGAGTAAGACCTACACGTTGACGATTTATAGGGCAGGTGTTACAGAGCCGAATGCTGATTTAAGCAGCTTGAATGTTAGCGTGGGGACTTTGCAGCCCTCGTTTACTCCTGAGGTTACTACCTACTCGCTGAATGTCGGACATGAAGTAAACAGTCTGAGTGTAACAGCGGTTACGTATGGCCAGGCGACTGCGATGAAGATCAACGGCAGTCCTCGTGACAGTAGCGTCCCCCTATCAATGGGACTGCAGACGGGGGCCAATCAAGTCGTGATTGTCACAACAGCTGAAGATGGTTTAACCAGTAAGACGTATACCTTAACCGTGAATCGGGCTGAGGCTCCAATGGAGTACAATCCTAATCCTTCACATACAAGCACAACAGACACGCCAAATCCAAAGCCGGCGGACGACGATGTGAAAAAGAGTTCAAATGGCGTTACACTTGGCAAAGGTGCGGCAGCGTTGACCGTAACAGCAGCAACGGGAACGAACGGGAAAGCGGCGTCTACGGCGATGCTTCATGCCGACTCGCTAACGAAAGCATTTAGCTTGCTGAAAGAGGACGCATCCATCGAACAAACGATTACGTTTGTAATGGAAATTTCAGGTACGGAAGCTATTCATAGCGTGGGTATTCCGGCTAAAGTGCTTGTTGCTGCTGCGAGTGAAAATCCCAATGCGGCCATTAAGCTTAAGGCAGGAAATGCTGGTTATACATTGCCGATAAACTTTCCGGCACTAACCTCGTTCTTAAAGCAGCTCGGAGGCAAATTGGAGAATGCCATCGTCT
Source organism: Paenibacillus eucommiae (assembly GCF_017874215.1). GTDB lineage: Bacteria > Bacillota > Bacilli > Paenibacillales > NBRC-103111 > Paenibacillus_AI > Paenibacillus_AI eucommiae. The sequence goes on along the minus strand of NZ_JAGGLB010000007.1, from coordinate 104,763 downwards.
ACCTTACGATGGAAACGATGGCTGATCCAACCAAGGAACAGATGGTTGAGCAGGCGAGAGCAGCAGGTGTCACACTTAGAGGCGACATCATCGATTTCACGCTTACCGTAGAGGTGGATGGCAGTAAACAAGTTTTTGCTGACTTCGGACGGACTTATGTGAACAGAAGTATCACTCTTACAGGGAATGCAGATGCATCAGGGTCGACTGGAACAGGAGTGATGGATATTACGCAGGCAACGGCAGTCAGAATTGATCCGCTAACCGGCGATGTATCTTTTGTCCCTTCTGTCTTTACAACCACGAACGGAATGACAGAAGTGCGTATCTTCCGTCCTGGAAACAGCCTGTACGCGGTCGCCCAAACGAAGAAGTCATTCGCCGATCTACAGGGCCACTGGTCCCAAACCGATGTGGAACTGCTCGCCTCGAAGCTAATCGTTAACGGGCAGACAGAAACGGGCTTTGTTCCGGAAGGCAATGTCACTCGTGCGGAGTTCGTCAGCCTAATAGTCCGTGCATTGGGAATAGAGGAAGCTTCGCTGACTGCTCAGATGAATATTCAGACGTACATTCAACCGAACATTCAGCCGAATACTTATTCATTTACGGATGTCGGACAGGCCGACTGGTTCGCGGGTGCAGTTGGGGCAGCGACGAAGGCGCACATCGTCAGCGGGTTTGAGGACGGGACTTTCCGGCCTAACGATACGATAACGAGAGAGCAAATGGCCGTGATCCTTTCAAATGCGCTATCGTTTGCTGATAAACCCGTTGCTGTTGCAGGAAAGCTAAATCCATTGTTGGATGCTTACCAAGATAAGGCTGCGATTAGCTCTTGGGCACGGGTTGCTGCAGCACAAATGCTTGAATCCGGTGTGATGACAGGCATTACAGATCATCAATTTGCCCCTCAAAACATGGCAACTCGCGCTCAAGCTGTTGTCGTTATCAAAAGGCTGCTGCAGGCTGCAGGATTTATTAACTAACTATAGTCAATTTCAAAAAAACAGGAGGAATAAGCCATGTTAGATGAAAAGGAAATGCCACTCGCTCCAAGTTCGGAAAAAGAAAAAATGAACAGTGTGATCAGCAGAAGGAAATTGCTCGCTTCTTTAGGGATAGCAGGCGCAGCGCTCGCTTCATCGGGTCTGGTTAGTGGAGCTCTGACCAAGGCATACGCCGATCCGGTTGTTAACCGCACGAAAGTAAAAGATTTAATGACTATGGATCTAGAAACGAGTGGCTGTGCAGCTACCACCATAGCTGATCTTCGAAGCATGTCCGCTCCATCTGCTGATTCTATTTACTATGTAAGAGATGTTGGACAAGAGGGACATTTTCACTACGATCCTGGCGATACGACGTCTGTTGACAATACGGGTACCCTATTGGTATCTACTTCCGGCAAAAGATTCAAGCGTGTTATAGAAACAGCATTTATTAATGTTAAATGGTTCGGAGCCAAGGGAGATGGTGCGACTGACGATTCAGCAGCTATTCAGACGGCCAACAGCTACGCGGCTTCTGTACATAAAACCCTAAGCTTCCCTTACGGAACCTATATGGGGCATGGACTGACTCCCTCAGCTTCCTGGTATTCCTGCGAGAATGCAGTCATTCAAAGCAACGCTGTGGTACCTATGTCCACATTCAATGGCAATTTTGTCAAGGTCGAGGGAAAAAGCAGGCTGACTTTCGAAGGTTTAACTTTTGACGGCAGCGTAACTGCGGATCCTTCCTCCTGGAACAGCGGCAACTATAACGCCTTTTCCGGATCAGTGGGTCTCTTTCTATTGAATTCTAGTGAAATTCTTATCCGCAATTGCTTTTTTCAAAACAGCTTTTTTTCTACCATTCGCCTAACGGGCTGCAATTCCGTTAACCTGGAAAATTGCACGATGCGAAAAGCCCGGGGAAACTTTGGTGATGCTGTGTATGTGGAAACGTCCCACCATGTGAGATTTGACAGATGTTTGTCTGAAGACTACACCAGAATTGGATATGTAACGGAAGATCAAACGCACAATGTATCCTTCTCCCAATGTTACGCCCGAAATGGGCATCATGGCTCGATAAATTACGGAGGGGCTGAATCCAATTCTGGCTTCTGGTCGGAGATGTCGGAAAGTATCAGTTTCTCTCAATGTGTAGCAGAGAAGAATGAGCATCGAGGATTTACTTGTGTCTCTGGTCCAAACGCTCCCAAGAAGACTCCGGTTGCATCATTCATGCTGGATTCTTGCTTATCGATTGATAATCGTGACTATGCTTTTGTAATGCTTGGCTGGTCGACGCCGATTTCTGTTGCATGCAGTGGGTGTTATGCCCAAGGATCTTATATGGGTTTTCATCTGACTGGGACAAATGATCGGGATACTTTTCATTTCACAGATTGTTTTGCACATTTGTCATTTGCGGATGATTCCAAAGAATACGTTAGCTTTATCATCAATAATGAAGCAGCCCCGACTAAAACGACGGGTGTGACTATACTAAATTGCGGATCGATCCTTGGAGACGGCAATTATTCGGGTCTGGTTGCGACAGGGAGTTTATCAGGGGATATTGTGATGTACGACGGGGGTAAGGCGGTCATTATCGTGGATCAATTCACAAATGTAAATCTGCCTGGGCAAGTAGTCATTAAAAGCTTAGCGAGTTCACCCACGCTGCGGGTTCGAAATTGTAATGTCACGATTCCAGTTATTAATAATTTTACGGAATTGCACTTTGATTCTTGTACATTCAGTACCTTGTCGCATTCTATGGGAACAAGCGCCTCCCAGGGAACGATACGATTTAAGGATTGTGAAGTATATGGTCCGGTGACCTTGCGAACGAAAGGACGTATTATTGTAACCGATACTACGATGAAATTGTCAGGAGCTGCAGTTATGAACATCATTCGCGGAACAAGCAGCAAAGACATCCTGACAGAATTCCATCAATGCAGGTTCGAAAAAGATATCAGCACAAGCGATTACATGCTCAGTATTAATGAAAGTGGAGCATTGAAGCCCCAGTCCGTTTTTAATAACTGTATCTTTTATCAGACGAACGATTCGGCAACAACGACGAAATCATTCATTTGGCTGGTCAATACAGGGACGACTGCGTTATTTGCAGCCTGTTATTCCGATGATACAGTGATATCGCTTATAAAAACAGGCTCGGTGTTAAGTGCACCTAGTGGGGTTGCTTTGATCGATTTACACTAAGCCCTTTAAGATCAGAGAGAAGAGAACGGGAAAAGACTGCCGATTTTTTTGGCAGCCTTTTCCTGATACATATTAGTTGTAATAAGAAGTATGAAGAAGTAAGAAGACATTGCTTATTTCGCTTCGACGTTCACAACAATAGAGCCAAAGTATGGATCGCCAATGTACGCTTCAAGGCGCCAAAGCCCGGGTTCAGGAAGCGTCATACTCCCAGTCGGGATATGTCCATTTGCCCCTGCAAGCGGACCACTTACGCCACCAGCGGCAAAAACGACCTTGCGGTCTTTTTCATTGTTTTCACGAACAGCAATTATTTTAGGACTGCCAGCCAGCTCTTCGGATGTGCCCCAAAAAAACCAGGGGGTACGAAAGGGGACTCCTGCGAAGACTGGTTTATTGTTGATGGCAAACCGGCCTCGTTCTCCCCGCAGCTGCCAAACCTTCCCTTCATGACTTCCTTCAGGAACAAGCTTGGAAATTGCAAAAGAAGAACTGATTTTCCATGGATGCTTTTCCAAAAAGCCGCTAACCTTGCCCACGATACCTTTGATTGGAATAGGCCCGACTACCTGGCTGTCCCATGCACGCCACCTGTTGTCTCCCATGAGATACACGCTTCCTTGTGGAATCTTCAACGATTCCAGATTATCGTTCTGGAAGTTTTTAATCCGGTTGCTCAAGTTTTGTTTTTCGTAATCTTCAAGGCCATAAGCTTCTCTGTACTCTTTTTTAAGCTCGTTTAATCCGGGGCCAGCAGGTCTGCCATAGAAAGTGTCGAGCTTTTTATCATCAATATAGATCTGTCCAGTGTGGATACGAAGAGTCTCACCTTCCAATGCAATGACCCGAAGTAACGGATCTGTATCCTTATGCAGAGAGGGATCTTTCTCCAGATATACCACATCCCCGCGCTGCAAGCTATGGGTTTTATAGTAATTTGTGTCGATCACAAGCTCCTCGCGTGAGAAATTCTCATACCCCAGCATTCCGTCATATTGAATCAGCATTACCAGATTTTCATCCTCAGCCTTAACAGTGGGCAGCTTAATTTGAGTTGCATAGTCATGCAGCACTTCCCCTTCGCATCCAATAAGCAGAGAAACAAGCGCAAAGAAAAGAAATCCACCTTTGATGGATAACATTAAGATTCACCCTTTCCAGGAGATTTTTGATAAAAAATGCTTGATTTATAATTAGTGTAATTATATTATATTGGAATATTAAGGAAAACATTGGTGAATTTGTGCCAAAATTTTGTCCGTATATTTGTATACAACTTTTGGAGTAAGAGTAGTATACTGGATGGAAAAGCATTTTTCCTTCTGGACATTTAAAAAAGGGGAGAACTAAACATGGAAAGCACAAGATTTGAACAGCAAATGCAATTTATTATCGAAATAGACAAGCTGAAGAACATACTCCGAAAAACGAAGCTAATCGACGGTACCCGATACGAGAATGATGCCGAGCATACCTGGCATTTAATGATCATGGCTGTAACGCTGCTGGAGCATGCCAATAGTAAAGAGCTGAACTTGTTAAAGGTCATAAGGATGCTGATGATCCATGATATTGTAGAGATCGACGCGGGAGATACGTTTGCTTATGACAATAAAGGACGCGAGGACAAGCGTGAACGGGAGGAAAAGGCGGCTGCTAGAATTTTTGGCTTGCTGCCTGAAGATCAGAGGGATGCTTGCCTGGAATTGTGGAACGAATTCGAAGACAGAACTACAGATGAGTCAAAGTATGCCGCTGCGCTTGATAGACTTCAGCCCTTACTATTTAATTATCACAACCAGGGGGAAACCTGGAAAAAGCATGGAATTACAAGCGAGAGGGTCACTGCTTTCAATCAACACATCGGAGAAGGATCGGAAGTACTGTGGGAGTACGCGAAGGATTTAATAGATCAAGCCTTGGACAAAGGTTACATCACTAGCAGTAAGGATGCTGCTACAATTTAGAATTTGGTATAATATGGTAATTTTTGCCGATGGAATCATTCTTCGCCTCAATCTTTAATAGAAGAAGCCTTGCCCGTAAGTTGGGACAAGGCTTCTGGTTTATCCAGACGTTTCAATTCCTAAGAGATAATATGGGTGGTCCCGCTCTTCGCTTCATAAAACAGTTTTTTATCACGATTAAAGAGCCGAATCAGCAAATGAATAGTAAACCAGGCATCTACAACAAACAGGGCTACAGCAAATAGGATCTCAATAACTCCAGAATTAAAACCTGTACTTACAAAGCACACATTAAGGCCTCCAAGCAGTACATAGAGTAGTCCACTCCGAATAGCAAGCTCGCGCATCATCAATTCTTCGCCGCTGCCTTTGATCCGGATTCGCACAATTAGCTTTCCTAAGGTCTGGCCGTTCGTGCAGTACGGAATAATAATGAAATAGCCAATGACAACGACTACATACGCAACAGGGAGACTATAATCCCCGGTTATAACCAGTACAGGAAGCAATACAATCCAATCCAGCATCAAAGCAATGCCGCGGCGTGTATAGCTTACTCGTTTCTGGGACAAATCCAGGTTATCGTCCAGCTTGTCTATGCGAGGCAAGAGCGAAGAAAGCCACTCTGCTGTAATAAAACCGATCAAACCGCCTAATGTGTTCAGCAGCAGATCATCCACATCAAATAGACGATACGGATAATCGTAGATGCCATATATTCCTGTCACCTGCGTCACCTCAAAAAAGAGCGACAGACCGAAAGAAGCAATCAAACATCTAATCCACCTAGCCCTCAGGTAATAGCGGAGAAACATACCAAACGGCACTACGAGACATACGTTAAACAGAACCTGCAGAAAAGCCCTTTCCTGGAAAATATGCATGTAAGTCGAAGGCTTATCCAGCACAACGCGGGTCTCCCTTAGCATATCTTGAATGAAATTAAACGGAATCCACTGCATGTATGAAGACACATCCGGAGGCGCATTATGCCTGGAAGCCGGTAGCGGAAGAAGAACAAGAAACAGGGCATTCATCAAGTACAGTAAAAATAAATAAAGCAGCGCCCCACGCAGCTTATTCACATAGCCATGCCGGCGGTATTGAATAATCAGAAACGGCAAAGTAAAAAGCAGCGCAGCCACCGGAAAAGTAAGAAACGCATAGGAAATCGGAAATAAATAAAACTTAAGCATATGTATCTGCACCTGCCAGTCATCGACATGAAAATAGAAAAGCACGAAGGGATGCTTGGGGGCGACCCTTCATGCTTATTTTAATGAACTATACGGATAATATCAATTCAAGACTATGCGTCACTTCTGCAGCGATCATATCTATGATAGCTTGCGGATCTCCATGATCGGCCTTCTCTAGCGCGATGTAGTAATCCTGACGATTTTCATTACGAATGATAGCTGGTGGAAATCCACGCTTCATCAAAATGACATTCATCGCTAACCGGCTTACACGCCCGTTACCATCGATGAATGGATGAATGCCCACGAGCTTGTGATGGAACATAGCAGCTAATTGCACTGGATGCATCTGCTGCTTCTCCGCCTCATACCACTGAATTAAGAGCTCCATCTCTAGCGGCACCTGAATGTACGAGCTGTAATGGTGAATGTTTCCGGATACGGTCAAGACATGATTATCTTTTTTCTTGTACTCGCCGGGGAAAAAATCGATATTGCGGACACCTTGGAAAAGAATGGCATGAAGTTCTTTGATCAGCCGCTCAGTCAGCTCTCTTTCCATAATTCCTTCCTGCAGATAATCAATCGCTTCTGCATGATTAACGATTTCAAGATGTTCCCGAAGAGATTTTCCTTTCACCGTCAATCCTTCACGAAGGAAGAAGGCTGTCTCTTGATAAGTGAATGTATTGCCTTCAATGGCGTTTGAGTGATAAGTCCACTCTTCACGAAATTTTTGCGCGATAGTTTTCATAAACTCATGCTGCAAGGGACGCCTTTGATCGACCTGTTTACGTAGTGCATCAATGTTCTCCCACATATCCTTAAATCCTTTCCGAGTTGAAGCAGATACTAGCATTATATCAGATGAAGCAGGGAAACATACTGCCTAATTGATCTGTTTTTAAAAATGGCTCCATAATTAGGAGAAAAGACATTTCAACCGAAAGAGGAGGGACGCCGATGGTCCGATGGTCGCACTTGTGTCGTTTTATGGTGTGTTGCGTTGGATTATTTCGAATATCTCAATGATACAAGGTAATTGATCCCGATTTTCTTTGCCCGTTTAATTGGTATTTGCCTGCGTTTGTATTCTTCAAAACCTAATTTATAATAGAGTTTCATGGCTGGAATATTGGTATCGGCGACTTCTTCAATCAAATAAACCTCATATGGTGTATGCTCAAGGATATGACGAATCAGTTGCGAAGCAATGCCTTGCCCCCTGAATTCGGCGGCCGTCCCTACAAATTCAATGGAGCCTACACCAGGTGAAGGATGAACGAAGGTAGTTTCAAATTCTTTTTTCAAGAAAATACCGGCCAGAGTGCCTCTATAAAAGCCTAAATGTTTGCGAAGTTCCTTTTTATCCAGTTTAACTGAAAGTGAAGTTCCATCCGTACAAGCAGCCATTCCGACCACCTGCCCCTTGAATAAAGCCACATAAAATTGGTCCAAAACGAATATATGGGCGAACGCTGCAGCAATCCTTTTCGGATCTTTAGAGAAAAACCCAAGCCACTGTGTGAATCCCTCTGCGAATATTTCAGATATTCCTCGCCTCACATCAAATTCAGCTTGATCGGCTTTAATCACGTTAATCATGATAGGGTCACTTCCTTTCCCTCAATAGAAATGCGGTGAGGATAGATGGTGAGGGCATGGTAAAGTTGCTCTTTAGTAATACTTTCATCTGAGCCAAACCCTGAATCGATGCATAAAAAAGGGCAGCCATTTCCTGCGCATCACCCGAGTAAAATTCCCCAAGCTGCTGACCCTTGCGAATGAGCTGTGCCGTAGAATCAAGCAGCCTGGCATTTACCTGGAGGATCTCTTCATAATGTTTTGAGGCTGTGGCAGCTCCAGCTAATAGCGATTGATTAATAAGGATCAGTAGATGGGCTAGTTCCTCCCCATTGATCATGTCAGTGTAGACTTCGTAGACAAACTGTGCCATTAACTTTTTAGGGGATTGATCAGATTCAAAGAAAGTAATATTACGTTTCAATCCTTCAACAGCGTAGGAAACCAATTCGTTAAATAACTGATCCTTCGTTTTGTAATGACGATACAGCAGCCCAATACTAATGCCAGCGGTATCCGCGATATTTTGAACATTCGTCGAGCCGAAACCTTGATAAACAAATAACTGCATCGCAGCTGAATGGATTTTTTCCCTAGTGGCATTGCGCATTTCTTCAAACTGTTCCTTGCTACGAGGCAAATAATTCGCTCCTTTTTAATGAATGAATTTTTACTCATTATATAATATGGAGAGTGGAATAACAATAGTCAACTCCACTGGAACAGATTCATTGTTTTTTTATAAAGTACCCTGATTAAAAGTTGATTGTTCGTTCAGACCTCTTTGCCTTAATCTCCTGATACGGAAGGACATTTTTTGATTCGAATGGATACAGTATGATTTCAACGTGTTTTCTGCCTTACCAATGTTATCTATATATTTAATGGCATTATTCAAAAACTGTCGTCATGAATAACATGTACTTGCGATAAAATGCTAGTTGCAGGTTGGCTGTCATTCGGCTTATGGCGTCGAGCTTTTTTTCCGTTCTCCTATCATGTATGATGAACTCATATACACAAAGTAGAAATGTATCGGATTTCAAGGAGGCTGTTCCAAATGTCTATATATGATTTTGAAGTTACGGGTATCCGGGGAGAAAAGCAAACGTTGGAGCCCTACCGGGGGCAAGTGCTGCTTATTGTCAACACGGCGACGAAGTGTGGGTTAGCCCCGCAATTCGCAGGATTGCAGAGTCTTCATGAGAAATATCATGACCGGGGGCTGGCTGTTCTTGGGTTTCCAAGTGGTCAATTCCGTGATCAGGAGTTAGGGCAGAATGAAGAGATTGCGCAGGATTGCGAATTGAACCATGGGGTGACATTTCCGCTTTTTTCCAAAATCGATGTCAATGGTGCCAATGCGCACCCTTTGTTTAAGTATTTATGTGAGGAAGCACGAGGGTTTCTCGGCTCTAAGCGGATTAAGTGGAATTTCACCAAGTTTGTCGTAGATCGCCAAGGTCGGGTATGCAAACGGTTCAGTCCAACAGATAAGCCCGAGCAGATGGAGAGTTTTATTGTGAAACAATTAGATAAGTAGTAGAACTAACTAAACAGAAGCGGGCACGTCTCTTGACGACTCGCTTCTGTTCATACTCTATTATTTTGCAGCGCTAGGGAACATGAGCTTCTTTATTCGGGCCTCTTGATCAATAGAGCGAACAGACAGCAGCTCCAGCGTTTGATTAGAAAATTCTTGTTTTTCTTCAATTCGGTTGACGGTTGCATTTGTATCCATAATTGCTTGCTTAATAAAAGGAATCTCCGCAACTTGGGATTTAAGATCAGCCATATCGGATTTGATGGCTACAACTTCAGTTTTAAGACCAGCTAAATCAGATTCAATCCGGTCAAACCGTTCGTTGTGAGATTGGACTTCGTGTAAAATTTGTAGTAAAAGCTGCTCGCTCATACATAGCCACTCCTCAATATTATGTAGTCTCAAAAGTTCATCTTACATAAATTAGTAGTTTATGATGGCTTTCTTCAAAGTTCCGATGACTTGCACCTGATAGTCGCCATTTGCCTCACAAATGATCGGAGGGTGCTTAGGGTTCTCGGACTGTAAAATAAGATTGTTGTCTTGCCGGTATGCGCGCCTTAAGAGCGCTTCTTGTCCGACCAATACAGCCGTTATTTCTCCATCCTCGATTTCCTTTTGTTTGCGAATTAGCAATAGATCGCCGTCATGGATTCTTGCTCCAGCAGTACCATCGTCCCGCGCACGTAAATAGAAATAATCGCCTTCATTTACCCAGGCACGTGGTGTTGGTTCATAACGCTCAATGTCTTCATAGGAGAGCTGGCCGTTACCAGAAGTGATTCTACTGACGATGGGGAGGTTGATCATCTCGGTGAGTGTGCTATGGGCGACCCCGCTTTTAATAAATAGCTCGTTTTGCTGTACTTCGAAAATTTCAGCAATTTTTTGAATGGTTGTGCCGCGCGGCAGCTTAACGCCTTTTTCCCAATCCGATACAATAGAATTGGATACGCCCAAGAGCTTTGCCATATCTTTTTGCTTCAATTGTTTGAATTTTCGCAGCCTTTTGAAGTTTTCTGAGAATATTTTGGATAATTCATTATCGGACATAAGCAACCTCCATGTAAGTTATTATACATGAAAAGGTGGAAAAGTGGGAACCTTTTTCTTGATAAATCCTCTTTTGGCGAATTTTCATGACGATTTGTGAGGGGAGGAGTGGATGAGAGCCGAAGAACGGCAAAAAAACCATCAGAAGACGCTGTTCATACTGAACTTCAGATCCTCTGACGGTTTTTGTTTTATTGTTCTATTTTTATAGAAACCCGCGGTGAAAACGCTCCAGAGCTTCCTGCAGAATCGAACGGGGGCAGGCAAGATTGATACGGACAAATCCTTGTCCACCTGCACCGAAAATCGATCCCTCATTAAAAGCTACCTTACCTTTTTCATACATTAAAGCTTTGATTCCGGCAGCATCCAGGTTGAGCTTACGGCAGTCGACCCACAGCAAATAGGTGCCTTCCGGACGCATAGCCTGCAGCTGGGGAAGATGCTCCGACAGGTAGCTGAGTGCATAATCCGCGTTATCTCCCACATAGTCGAGCATCTGCTCCAGCCATTCCTCACCCTGATTATAACTGGCTTCCACCGCAACCGGAGCGAAAAAATTCAACATATGCAGCGACAGTGTTTTTAGCTTGAAATCGAACTTCTTTTTCAGCCGCGCATTCGGTGTGACGACAAATGACACCGGAATGCCCGGCAAGTTAAATGTCTTGGTTGGAGCTAGGCAGGTTAGTGACATCTGAGCGAATTCATCCGAAATGGAAGCGAACGGGATATGCTGGTGTCCTTTGTGAATGAGATCACAGTGGATTTCGTCAGAAACGACGGTTACGTTGTATTTTTGGCACAGCTCTCCAACACTGACTAGTTCTTCGCGTTTCCATACACGCCCTCCTGGATTATGAGGATTGCATAGCAGCAGCAGCTTCGCGCCGTCCTGCATAAGCTCCTCCAGATGACCAAGGTCCATCGTATAATAGGAATCATTCAGCAGGAGTGCATTGTCCGCGACCTGCCGCCCATTCATCCGGATGACGTCGTAAAAAGGATAATAGACAGGCGATTGAAGAATCACCTTACTTCCAGGTTCGCTGAACAGGTCCACTGCAATGCTTAGGGACGGGACAATTCCGGGACTATCTGTCAGCCATTCTGGACTAATTTCCCATTGATGCCGCCGCTTGAACCAGCCTGTAATGGCATCTGTATATGCAGCCGTCTTCACCGTGTATCCGTAAATTCCTTGCGCCGCGCGTTTAGCAATCGCCTCAGCTACTGCGGGTGGACTGGAGAAATCCATATCTGCTACCCACAGGGGGAGGATGTCTTTGTCGCCGAACAGCTTCTCGGACTGATCCCATTTATAGGAATAGGTGCCGCGTCTGTCTATTACTTTGTCAAAATCGAAAGTCTTCTCACTCATTGTTGTCCATTCACCTCAATATTTGCTATTGCAGCTTGCAAACTGCCGTCAATCTTTTCAGTCATGATAACATATGGCTTGATTGAATGCTACTTGTTAGGTAGGTCGAGTTAGACAGACCTCATCATGCCCCATCATGTAGAAAAGGACATAACACCACAAATTCCAGCTTTGTCCATGAAGCATCAGGTGTGGTATTATTTTACTATCCAAGTAGTACTCGAGAGGGTGAGGTTCATTATGAATGGCAAAAAATTAGGCTCACAAGGACTGGTCGTATCTGCGTTAGGTCTTGGTTGTATGGGGATGTCTGAATTTTACGGACCTACAGATGAAACGGAATCTATTAAGACTCTGCACCGGGCATTAGAACTGGGTATTACATTTTTTGATACGGCTGATGGTTATGGCTGGGATGATGTGGGCCCTGGGGCCAATGAGAGATTGGTAGGAAAAGCGCTTGGCAAAAATCGTCATGAGGTGCAGCTTGCAACCAAATTTGGACCGCTTCGTTCGCGAACGGAAAGCTTGGGGTTAAACGGAACCCCTGCATACACCAAGCAAGCCTGTGAAGCCAGCCTTCGCCGGTTGGGAACTGACTATATAGATCTTTACTATTTGCATCGCATAGACCCGAAAGTACCTATTGAAGATACGGTAGGAGCGATGGCTGAGCTGGTGAAGGAAGGCAAGGTCCGCTTTATTGGATTGTCGGAAGCGCCTCCAGAGCAAATTCGCAGAGCGCATCTTGTTCATCCCATAACTGCCCTGCAGACTGAGTACTCCATTTGGTCCCGTGAACCGGAAATTGAAATCATAGCTGTATGCCGGGAGCTGGGAATAGGGTTCGTTCCTTATAGTCCACTTGGAAGGGGCTTTTTAACTGGAAGCATGACTAGCGCGGAGCAACTGGGAGCAGACGATTGGCGCTCGCACAATCCACGTTTCTCCGAAACAGCTTTTCAACACAATTTAAAGATTGTAGAAGAGGTAAAACGAGTTGCCAAAGCGAATGGCTGCACACCCGCACAAGCTGCATTGGCCTGGGTTGTCGCACAAGGCGACGATATGGTTCCCATTCCAGGAACTAAAAGAATCAAGTACCTGGAGCAAAATGCAGCATCCCTGGACATCAAGCTAACCAAAGAGGATTTGGAGCAAATCAACGAGATTTCACCTGTGGGTGCTACTTATGGAGAGCGCTATTAAGGTTTTTAACGATATTAACAATGAATGGAATTAACGTTATTGGCGGTATACATAAATTGAATAAGGAGCACTTAACTATGTGGAATCCGGATGCTTACCTGGAAAACCTTTATGGCAGCGTATCACCGAAATATCACTTCAAAGCACAGAGTAAGGCTGAGTGGCAGCTTTGGCAGAACGGGCTTAGGCAAGAATTGGTTGCAAGGCTGGGCGGTTTCCCTGAAGTGCCTGCGGCGCTCAACCCTGCTATATTAGAAGAAACGGAATGTGAAGGTTATATTCGCCAGCGTGTTGCATTTACGACTTATGCGGGACTCATTATGCCGGCGTATGTCTTGATTCCTGAGGAGCGTGCAGTGAAACAAGGCAAGGAAGAAAAGCAAGCGAAGCTGCCAGCAGTAGTGGCTTGTCATGGGCACGGCTATGGAAGCAGAGAAATTGTCGGTCTTGAGCAGGACGGAAGCGTTCAAAAAGGTGACCCAGGCTACCAGAAAAATTTTGCCGTGGAGCTGGTGAAACGCGGTTTTCTGGTCATCGCTCCAGAGCTGCTTGGCTTTGGGGATCGCCGGATGCAGGCTGAATTTGAAACCAATGCGCATTCCTGCCATACGTTATCTACTTATTTGCTGCAAATGGGGCAGACGATGGCGGGGCATCGCGTGTATGAGACGATCCGGGCGCTTGATTATTTGCAGCAGCGTGAGGATGTCGATCCGCGGCGGATCGGTTGTATGGGAATTTCCGGCGGTGGGCTCGTTGCTTCATTTGTGGCCGCTATTGATGATAGAGTGAGCGCTGCTGTGGTCAGCGGATATGTGAGTACGTTCAAAGAAAGTATATTATCGATCCATCACTGTGTGGATAATTACGTGCCGGGATTGAACCTGCAAGCTGAGATGCCGGATATCGTCAGCCTGATTGCGCCTAGGGCGCTGCTCATCGAAGCGGGAACGAAGGACCCTATTTTTCCGGTGACATCCGCAATTGCTGCTGCCGACCAGATTGCTGAGACATATCGCCTGCTGGGGGCGGAGGAGAAGGTTGACCGGGATATTTTCGAAGGGGATCATGAAATAAGTGGAGCAAAAGCCTACGATCTTCTCGTTCGCTGGCTGGCTTAAGACTGTGAAGAGCGCTGCATTTTTAGGATGGAAAGGAAGGGCCCTGGTTGAAGGTCTATAGCTTCGAAGCAGAAATTCTAAAACATGACGACATGGATGCGGCTTACATTACATTTCCTTACGATGTCCAGAAGGAGTTCGGAGCCAAAGGACAAGTTAAAATAAAAGCTATATTTGATGGGGAAGTGGAGTACAGAGGATCATTAGCAAAAATGGGGCTGGACCATCACTGTCTGGGCATAACTAAAAAAGTTAGGGAACAGCTGGGCAAACGTCCGGGAGATCGCATTCAAGTGAGATTAAACAAGGATGAAGAAGCGCGAATTGTAGAAATTCCTGCGGATTTGCAGGAAGAGCTGCAAGCCCATAAGCTTGAGCAGGCATTCCTGAAGTTATCCTATACAAAGCAAAAAGAAATGGTTGAATCTATCGGCCATGCCAAGAAAGCTGAAACTAGACTAAGGCGAATATCGAATTTTATTAATAATCTGAGGAGGGATGAAAAATGAAAATTAAAGCAAAGCTTCAGGACATCGTTGATGGAATGGACATGCAAATAGAGGAATATAATACATATTTAAGTCTAAAAACAGGAGAAGTAGTATCGGTTTATCAGCATGATCTTCGCACTGCAGAGGACTCCGAGGAGGGTGCGACGTTCGAACATTTGCGGGATTGGCAGCAAGAAAATATGAAGATAGCTGTAGATGTTGTAGAGGACTTTGATAACTATATTGAGCTGCCAACCAGGTTTGATATTAATGAATACGATATGATGGAGAACTTCTGCTATTCCCTTAAGAATCAGCGCCATCAGGATGCATTGTTACAGGCCATTCAAGGAAAAGGAGCTTTTCGAAGATTCAAGGATAAGATTGCAGATCTAGACATAGATGCTGAGTGGTATAGTTATAAAGAAGAAGGCTACAAGGAAAAAGCAAAAGAGTGGTGCCGGGATAACGACATTGACTTTATTGAAGATTAATTTGGGGAAGATAGGCGCTACGCGGCGACTGGGATAAAGATAAGGTGAGGAGGTGAGGTAGGAGATGAATCGCAGTGCAGGACTTATTCGTATCAGCCAGTTGCCAGTGGCATTATTTGGCATCGTTCATGTTAAATTTGTCGACGGGATACGTCTGTTCATTTTGGCCTATACAAATCTTAAATCTTACAATGCGACGAGAAACTCTCCTCCCTTGACCTGAACGGGTTTTATCATAATGGGACTGTAGGGATTTTCTCTGCGGTCCTTTTTGTTATTCCGGTCTGGGTTTGAATAGTAAACTTAAATTGACAGGAAAGAAGGAAAGCACAATGGATAGCTATAGAAAAGAAAATCAAAAAAATTGGAATGACCGGACGAAGCTCCATGAAAAATCCTCATTTTACGATCTGGATACTTTTATATCTGGAAGGTCGTCTCTATTATCGGTAGAGCTGAATGAACTTGGGGATTTGTCGGGTAAGTCGATGCTGCATTTGCAGTGCCACTTTGGGCAAGATACCTTATCTTGGGCTAGGAGGGGTGTCAAGGTGACTGGGGTCGATTTCTCCGATCAAGCCATTCAACTGGCCCGTTCGTTAAACGAAACTTTGCAGCTGGATGCCCGCTTTGTTTGTTCCGATGTATATGATATTCCGCAAGAACTGCCAAGTGAAATTTTTGATGTCGTGTACACTTCCTACGGCGTCTTGTGCTGGCTGCCTGATTTGACCCGTTGGGCGCAGATTATATATGAAATGCTGAAGCCTGGTGGAATTTTCTATATCGCGGAGCAGCATCCGTTGGCTGATATTTTCGAAGTGGTGGAGGGGCAACTGAAAATGACATACTCATATTTCGATGCTGACGCTATGAAGTTCGAGTCGGACTCATCCTATGTGGAGAGCGAGATAAAACTGAATAATAAAGTAACCTACGAATGGCTGCATCCCCTGAGCAAAATCGTCAATGCTTTGGTAGATGCTGGTCTGAAAATCAATTATATTCACGAATTTCCATTCTGCATGTACGAGAAGTTTCCTGGAGCTATGATTCAAACGGAGGATGGCTGGTGGAAATTAAAAGAGGGTGACTCCATCCCCATGCTTTTTTCGATTCAAGCGACAAAAATATAATGTTAGGGAATCCGGGTCTCAGTGATGGGGCTCGGATTTTTATCGTCACTATCCCTTTGCCTCAGGAAAGCAAAGGAAAGCAACGGCTGCTGGTAATACGTTTGCGCGTGGCATGTTTGGGCGATTTGCAGCTGATAGATCCGGGAAGGGATGTGTGAGGAAGAACGACAGTAGCAGCCCGCCTCCCTCGAAATGAGTGTGTGCTTGAGTTAGCGATGTTTTTCATTGTTAAAGTAAGGTTGTGGAGTCGCCTGGTACTTTTAACGATGAAAAACATCGTTAAAGTAACAACTCCTTCATCCCCAGCCCCCCCAGAGCCTGCGCCAACTAGGAAATCTATGAAATCTCCTCTAGCCAAGAGAAAAAAACTTGTTGGTTGTCCGTTTGAGCGTGGTGTTCGTGCGATTGTAGCTAAAGAGAGGTAAGGGGTGTGGGAGGAAGAGCGATAGCGTCCGCCTTTAAAGATTTGTTCCCACCTCCTCACCCATTTCATTCAATGGAACAAATCTTTAACAGCGGCTGGAGCCCACACCCCTTACCTCCTTACGCACTCAGGTCAAGTACGTGTGCCCCAAAGGACGCCAAAAGTTCCCTTATCGACCTAAGTAACGAGTTTGTGTAAGAAATATCGAGAGATCGTGCATTGGAAAAACAATGCCGATGTCCTATAATGATCACATTGTAATGAAAATGAGAATCATAATCATGG
Source organism: Paenibacillus eucommiae (assembly GCF_017874215.1). Classification (GTDB taxonomy): domain Bacteria; phylum Bacillota; class Bacilli; order Paenibacillales; family NBRC-103111; genus Paenibacillus_AI; species Paenibacillus_AI eucommiae. The sequence continues at coordinate 87,655 of NZ_JAGGLB010000007.1, read as the reverse complement.
TAATAATCATGGTCGTGGTCGTGATCTTGATCATGGTTACAGTCATGCCATTATCATGAAAATCGCAGTAAAGAAAATGCATAGGAGTGAGTGGAACAATGGTAAGATCGGTTCGAATGGCCGTATGGGCGGCTGTGCTTTTGGTTATGATGATTGGTTTGGCGGGGTGCGGGTCAAAAGGGGAGACAGCAGAAACGGCTTCACCACAAGTAAGTAGTGATGTGAAAAAAGAGGAGACTGCTCAGCAGCAGGCCAAAACAAGAATCGTAAAGGATGAATTCGGAGACGTTGAAATTCCGGTGAATCCGCAGCGGGTTGCTGCCATCTATTTGGAGGATTATCTGGCGATGCTGGAAGTGAAGCCAGTTGTGCAGTGGTATCATCCAAACTGGGGTAAGCAGGATTATTTGGGACTGGATGCTCCTACGTTTGATATTTCTGGAAGTATCGAGGCTCTGCTGGAACAAAATCCGGATCTCATCATTGTTGACGGCGGTGCGGACGCTGCAAAATACGAGATGTATTCCAAGGTAGCTCCTACTTATCGTTTGCCGGAAGGAATGTTGACGGATTCACCACAAATTCTCAAAACAATTGCCGATCTGCTTGGAATACCGGAGAAGGCGGAAAGTGCACTGAAAAAGTACCATGACACGGTAGCTGATGCGAAAGAGAAGCTGGAGAAAGCCGTTGGCAGGGAAACCGTGGCAGTCATTCGTTTGAATACTGGCGATAAAACATTAGCGCTCTTTGGTATTGAAAATAGATTCACGGGTTCCATTTTATATAAAGAGTTAGGTTTGGAACCCCATTCGATGGCCAAAAATATGAAAGAATATCAAGCAATTCTGTCAGAGGAAGTCATTCCGGAGCTGGATGCCGATCATATTATTCTGTTTCCTTCAAATGGAACATGGACTTCGGAAGAAAATAAAGAGGCTATTCAAATGTTGGAAGGCCCACTATGGAAGTCCTTGCCTGCAGTGAAGAATGGACATGTGTATGTTATGGAAAGATCACACTGGCAGTCGGGCGCCTTTCAGGCAAATTTGATGAAGGTCGATGATATTTTAAAAGCAATGGTCAAGTAACTTTTCAAGTACCTTTTCAAGTACCTTTTCAAGTAGCTTTCCAGTACAGATAGCATTTCTCTATCGATGAATAGCAGCATAGTATCTTATTAGCAAGAAAGCTTTTCAACAGTGGTTGAAGAGCTTTCTTTTTTGCTATACAATTGAACGAACGATAATAATTCTCAGTAGGGGGAAAAAGAATGAAGGAGTTGACAGCCAGGCCGACAAAAAGCCGACCTATGTTGTATGTGTTGGCGGATATACAATATGCCACACAGTTACACGAATGCAGTACAAATAATAAAGCAGCAGGTGCATATTCACTGCTAGCAGTGACAGGCGGAAAAGGCCGGATAGCTGTTGGGGAAACGGATTCGGTACTGGAACGGGGAAAATGCTTTATTGTTCCCCCTGGCTTAACCTGTGTGATTTATCCGGGTATGCAGGGTCTTTCCTTCTACCATCTGAGCTTTGAGCAGTTGATGCCAGGGAAGTCTGATACTTCCGCCGCTGTGTCTTCCATTCTAGAGAACAGCTTATTTCCATGTCAAGGCGAGGTTACATGCACGCCCTTTTCCCGATATATTGATTTAATTGAAGCGATTTATAGTCACTATGATAACCCTGATCCTATTATGGCTTTGCAAAATCATATCCGATTCGAAGAGCTTATAGTGCTGATTTTGCAGCAAAATCTTATACCTGAGAGCGAAGGCGATGTGCGCCGCGCTGTGGAACGATCAATTGCGTATGTACGGGAGCATTATCCGGAGAAATTGACGGTTGAACAGCTGGCAGGCTTAGTAGAGGTTGGCCGCTGGAAGTATACGAAGGCGTTCAAGGAAATGACGGGCCAGATCCCGCTCGATTATGTCAATGGTGTAAGGGTTGAGCGTTCGAAGCAACTGCTGCTGATGACTGATGACAGGCTTTTCGATATTTCCCAGCGAGTGGGCTTTAACAGCGAATATTATTTTAACCGCAGGTTTAAACAAGCTGTTGGCATTTCTCCCGGGCAGTACCGGCGCAACCATCGGGAGAATCCGCGGATTTTTGCACCGTTTCTTGAAGATTATATGGTGGCGCTGGGCATAACGCCTGTTGTGCAGTTTTCGCATGCATTATGGGGGAAGCAGGATTATCTGGGGATGGAGGAAGTTCCCGTATTTGACGTTACGGTAGGTGATTGGTCTGCTCTGGCTGTTCACAAGCCGGAATTCATTTTGCTGGCTGACGGTTTTCAACGGTGGAGTCTGGGACGCTGCGACGAGCTCGCTCCAACATTCAAAATGCCGAGTCTGACTCAAGACTGGCGGTTAAAGCTGCGCAAGGCTGCTGATTTACTTGGAAAAACAGAAGCGGCTGAAGTCGTGATAAGCCGTTATGAGCGTAAAGCTGATGAGGCCAAAAAAATTCTTAAGAAGGCAGCCAAAGGACAGACAGTCGCCTGCCTGCGTATTTCTGCAAGCTCTGTTACGCTTTATGGCGGTCCTGAGCGGGGTTACACGGGACCTGTGCTGTACAAGGATCTTGCTTTGGAGCCGCATCCGCTTGTGATGCAATTAGCTGCGGGTGTCAATCGGGTCGCATTGTCTCCGGAATCGCTCTCCCGTTTAGATGCTGATCATTTGTTCATTACATTTGACAAGGAAGAAGGGGAAGGTAGAGAGCTTTTAGACACCCCGCTGTGGAAAGGACTTCGTGCTGTAAGGAATCAATGTGTATACGAAGTGGATTTCCTTAGCTGGATGAATTACGGGATATTGTCACACAGTAAAAAAATTGACGATGTACTCCTGGTCATGGGGTGAGCGGCGGCCGGCAGGCCGCAAGCATCATTGGCGGGTATACTGCTGCCTTCCGCTGATTAATGCTCCCGGCAAGCTCCGAAATCAGCCTTGGAAGAGGCGATAAATATTGCTTCTAAATCACCCCGAGTCACCCTAAATCACTCTCGTTCACAAGCTGTTCATGTACAATTCACAATGTGTTCATCGCTGTAACCCTTTTGAGCCATGCAAAAGTCTCATAACTTGATATAATAAAGGTAACCGGAAAGGAATCTCCGAATGGTTCTAAATATCCAGAAGCGAAAGGATCCCGCTATGGAATTAGAAGCTTACGGTGAGGAAATACGGACTAAGTTAGTCTTATTTGTGAATTTTTTCACAACTCTTGAATTTGTTAATTGCTAATTCGCTAATTCAATTATTCACTTATTCACTTATCCGTAAATCGCTAGTTCATTAACTCGCTCTATTTGATGCTTGGAATTCCGGTACAGCTTATATTTTGCTAAAGAAGGAAGGAGTCGGAATCATGGACATTGTTGATCTCGCGCGTCTTCAGTTTGCTACAACCACTATCTTTCATTACATCTTTGTTCCGTTATCCATTGGACTGACGCTTCTTGTCGCCATCATGGAGACCTTGTATGTAAGAAAGGGAGATGAAATTTACAAAAGAATGGCCCAGTTTTGGGGCAAATTCTTATTGATTAACTTCGCCGTTGGCGTCGTAACAGGCATTCTGCAGGAATTTCAATTTGGGATGAATTGGTCAGACTTCTCGCGCTTTGTCGGGGACGTCTTTGGAGCACCGCTTGCGATTGAAGCACTGCTTGCCTTTTTCCTCGAATCTACATTTATAGGTTTATGGATTTTTGGTTGGGATAGGCTATCTAAAAGAATGCATTTGGCCTCCATGTGGCTGGTAGCGATTGGAACTACGCTTTCGGCATTATGGATTTTGGCGGCTAACTCGTTTATGCAGCGTCCTGTTGGCTTTGAGATCAATAACGGACGTGCAGAAATGACTGACGTATTCGCTTTACTGACCAATGGGCAGCTGTTGTGGGAATTTCCGCATACGGTGTTCGCAGCGTTTTTGACTGGAGCCTTCCTGATTGCCGGGATTAGCGCTTATAAGCTGCTGAAACGTAAGGATGTTGTTTTTTTCAAAAAATCATTTCAAATCAGTATCATTGTGGGCCTGATCTCTTCCATCGCTGTTGCGCTGTTTGGCCACCAGCAGGCTGAGTACCTGGTTCATACGCAACCGATGAAGATGGCAGCCAGTGAAGCGCTCTGGGAAACTAGTGATGACCCAGCACCTTGGACCGTGTTTGCCACCATCGATCCTGACAAGCAGGAAAATGGGTTTGAATTTAAAATCCCTTATATGCTCAGTGTTCTATCCTACAGCAAGTTCTCTGGTTCGGTTCCAGGCATGAAGGAGCTGCAGGCGGAGTATGAGCAGACTTACGGTCCGGGAAATTATATCCCTCCTGTCCGGACGACGTTCTGGAGTTTCCGTATTATGATCGCCGGTGGCATGGGGATGATTTTCCTGGCGATGTATGGCGTTTATCTGACGATGAGAAAGAAATTGGATCTGGCGAACAAGTGGTTCTGGCGCATGATGGTTGCAGCGATATCGCTGCCGTTCATCTCTAATACCGCGGGCTGGATTATGACGGAAATGGGCCGTCAGCCGTGGACCGTTTTTGGACTTCTGCGGACAGAGGACTCCGTTTCACCTAACGTAACTACAGGGCAGGTTTGGTTTTCATTAATATCTTTTTCGACCATTTACCTTATTCTTCTCTTTATATTGATCTTTCTGTTTGTACGTGTTGCTAAACAAGGCCCAGGCAGTGAACATGAAGAAAAGGCCGAGCCTAAGTCAGAAGATCCTTTCGATCAGGAGGTGTCTCACGATGCTATCATTAAATGAGGTTTGGTTTCTGCTTGTCGCGCTTTTGTTCGTAGGTTTCTTTTTTCTGGAAGGCTTTGACTTCGGTGTTGGCATGTCTACAAAGCTGCTGGCAAAAAGTGATGGTGAACGCCGGGTGCTGATCAACTCGATCGGTCCGTTCTGGGATGCTAATGAGGTATGGCTGATCACGGCCGGAGGTGCGATGTTCGCTGCATTCCCTCACTGGTATGCTACTTTGTTCAGCGGCTTCTATACACCCCTTGTAGTCGTTCTGCTGGCGCTCATCGGGCGGGGTGTCGCCTTCGAATTTAGAGGCAAGGCAGACGGGGTACTATGGAAAAAAACATGGGACCTGGCGATTTTCTTTGGCAGTTTGCTGCCTCCGTTTTTGTTCGGTGTCGTTTTTTCAGCGCTGCTGAAAGGACTGCCCATCGATGCGAGCATGGAAATGAATGCCGGATTTACGGATATAGTCAATGTCTACACGGTTACAGGCGGAATTGTCGTCGTTATTCTTTGCCTGCTGCACGGCTTAACGTTCACGACGCTAAGAACATATGGCGATTTGCGGGAACGGGCGCGGGTAATGGCGAGAAGGCTGCTGCCGTTATTGGCTGTACTCATGGTCATCTTCGGTGTTATGACTTACCTGATGACCGATGTATTTGAAGTTAGAGGTATAGTGTTATCGATTATGACGGTTGCCGGTATTATCGCATTTGTTCTTTCCGGCTATTTTATGAAGCTGAAAAAGGATGCTTGGGCGTTCGGAATGACAGGCGCTATGATTATTATATCCGTTGCTTCCATATTTATCGGCATGTTCCCGAGAGTCATGATTAGCTCTATTGATAGTGCATTCAATTTGACGCTTTACAATGCGGCCTCTAATCCGTATTCGCTGAAGGTGATGACGATCGTGGCGGTGACCCTGCTTCCCTTTGTGCTGGGATACCAAGCCTGGAGCTATTTCGTCTTTCACAAGCGGGTACACGAAGATGACCATCTGGAATACTGATGGGCAAAGAACTGTTCGGCTATGAGGGAAGCAAGCCGACGATCTTGCTCATCGCCCTGCTTGCTCTCGTGCAGGGAGCAGCTGTTATTGGCCAGGCTCTAGGCCTGGCTCAAGCTATCAGCGCCCTGTTTGCCGGTCAGGCAGTTTCCGATATTACCGGGCCGCTGCTGTTATTTGTTGGTGCCTTTATAGTTCGTCAGCTCTCCGTCCGGTTTCAACAAACGATAGCTGGCCGGTTTGCTGAGGCAACGAGCATTTCCCTGCGCAAAAAGCTTCTCAAGCGTTTGTTTGAACTGGGACCCCGCTTCACAGGTAAGCATGGCGCAGGCAATCTGGTGACGCTGGCGCTGGAGGGCGCTGCCCAGTTCCGTACTTACCTGGAGCTGATCGTTCCCCGTGGGGTTGGTACAGCTGTTATTCCGGTCATGGTGCTTGGCTTTGTGCTTATGCAGGATGTGGTCGCCGGAGTTATCTTGATTGTCACGATGCCGATCCTGATCGGGTTTATGATATTGCTTGGCTTGGCAGCACGCAAGCAGATGGATAAGCAATGGAAATCGTACCGGATTCTTGCCAATCATTTTACCGATTCGCTGCGCGGACTGGAGACGCTCCGATTTCTGGGACGCAGCCGCAGTCATGGCACCACGATCGAACAGGTAAGCACGAAGTACCGCTCAGCCACGATGCGCACGCTTCGTGTGGCTTTCCTGTCTTCGTTTGCACTTGATTTTTTTACGATGCTTTCGGTAGCTTCTGTAGCCGTCAGCTTGGGACTTCGTTTGGTGAACGGTGGGATCGGGCTGGAAGCAGCGCTTCTTGTGCTTATATTAGCCCCGGAATATTTTCTTCCGGTGCGGATGGTAGGCTCCGATTACCATGCGACCTTGAATGGCAAGGAGGCAGGGCTGGCGATTCAGTCGATTATCGATGAAGCGGCAACTGCAACAGTGACTGGGACTGCAGCCGCAAAGTCTGAGCCTCAAGAGCTTCAAGAGTCTCAAGAAACTCAAGAGCTTCCGGCTTCTATAACGAATTGGTCGGTAGACGATCCGATTGGGTTATGTTCGATTCAAGTGAACGGGGAAGCGGAGAGCCGCCCTCTTGTAAGAGACGTGACTGCCCAGCTTAAGGGGGCACGAAAGATTGGCATCGTCGGAGAGAGTGGTGCCGGCAAGTCGACCTTGATCGATGTAATCGGCGGATTTATTGCTCCCTCGACTGGCGGTGTAAGCATTAACGGCAGTATTCTGGGGCCGTCGAACAAGGCTGCATGGCAGCGGAAGATCGCTTATATTCCGCAGCACCCGCATCTGTTCAGCCTGTCGCTGGCTGACAATGTCCGGTTCTACGAGCCGGAGGCCTCGCAGCAGGAGGTAGAAGCGGCGATCCGTGCGGCCGGGTTATGGGAGCTTGCGCAAAGTCTCCCCAACGGATGCGATGAAATGATCGGCGACGGCGGGCGGACGCTTAGTGGCGGGCAGGCGCAGCGTGTGGCTCTGGCCAGAGCTTTCCTTGGCAGCAGGCCGCTTGTCCTGCTTGACGAACCAACCTCACATCTGGATATTGAAACAGAGCTGGAATTAAAGCGGACTATGCTGGACCTTTTTGCTGACAGGCGGATTGTGCTGGCAACCCACCGTCTGCACTGGATGCCAGAAATGGATCATATTCTGGTGATGCATGAGGGAAATCTTGCGGAATGGGGCACACATGAGCAGCTGCTTGCCCAGCGGGGCATATATTATGAGCTGTTTGCTGCACAAGCGAAAGGAGTGCGAATAGGATGCGAGTAGGAGAAGGCTGGTTCATCCCTTATATTCGTCGTCACTTGGGAAGGTTTGCGATAGCCGCCTTGCTGGGTGGCATTGCCGTTCTTTGTGCTGCAGCGCTGCTGTTTACATCTGGGTATTTGATTTCTAAATCGGCTATGCGCCCCGAAAATATATTGATGGTGTATATACCAATCGTCCTTGTACGCGCATTCGGTTTCAGTAAAGCGGTGATGCAATATTTGCAGAGACTGGTTGGACATGATACGGCACTGCGTATTTTATCCAGCATGCGCGTCAGGCTTTACCATGCGCTGGAGCCTCAGGCTGTCTTTATTCGTTCCCGCTTTCGCACAGGCGATATGTTGGGGCTGTTGTCCGAGGATATCGAGCAGCTGCAAAATATATATTTGCGTACCGTTCTGCCGATTGTTACGGCTGTCGTCATTTATGCTGCGGGTATCGCGGTATTGGGTCGTTTTGACGGGGCGTTTGCTCTCTGGATGGCCTTGTATATCGGGATTCTGTTATTTATAGTGCCTATGGTTTCATTATGGATTGTTTCGGCCAAACAGCTGCAATTGAAGCGTGGAAAAAGATTGCTGTATCAGCAGCTCACCGATGCTCTGTTCGGTATGCGGGATTGGGCTGTCAGCGGTCGTTCATCCCGGTTTCACGAGGTGTATGATGAAGCAGAAGGCCATGTCATGCGTGTGGAGAGATCACTGAGCAGCTGGCAAAGCTGGAGGAACTTTTTTACGCAAAATGTGGCGGCAATCGCAGTTGTATTCACAGTTTGCTGGGCAGGTGCTCAGGCAGAGGCAGGCAATCTGGCTATGACCTATATTGCAGCATGTGCTTTGGTTGTATTCCCGCTCATGGATGTTTTCACATCGGCAGCGGAGGCTGTAGACCAGGTTCCTGCCTACAAGGAATCTTTCAGAAGATTGGAGCAGGTTGAAGCGGCTGCTTCAGTCTCAGGAACTTCATCAGGAACTTCTTCCGGAACTTCTTCAAATAAACCGTTACAGACCGGCCAAGTGGTGCATCAAGAGCAAAAGATTCAGCAAGTGCACATTCGTCTCCAGGATGTGAGCTACAGCTACGAAGGGGCGGAGAGCAGCAGTGTTAGCAAAGTCTCTTTGGATATTCCCCAAGGCAAACGGATTGCCCTAATTGGCCGCAGCGGGGCAGGGAAATCGAGCCTGCTGAATTTGATTCAGGGGGCGCTGGTACCTGAGGAGGGCCAGGCTGAGGTGAATGGACAACCCGCCTACACATGGGGGGAGAGGATACCCGAAATCTTCTCTGTACTCAACCAAAAGCCTCATTTGTTCAATACAACGGTTGCGAACAATATACGCTTGGGCAGGACGGCAGCTACAGAAGCAGATATACATCAAGCAGCTGAGCTTGCCCAGCTGGGGGGACTGATTGCCCAGCTTCCGGATGGCTATGATACAAGGGTAGAGGAGACAGGACAGCGGTTTTCCGGAGGTGAACGGCAGCGGATTGCTCTGGCGCGCATCCTTTTGCAGGATACTCCTGTTGTATTGCTGGATGAACCGACGACAGGCCTCGACCCGGTAACGGAAAGGGAGCTGCTGGCTACGATGTTCCGGGTGCTGGAAGGAAAAACCCTGATCTGGGTCACTCATCACCTGTTTGGCGCAGAGCTCATGGACGAGGTTGTTTTCATGGAAAACGGGGCTGTAACGATGCACGGAACACATGAGCAGCTAATGAGCGAGTCAAGCCGGTATCGGAAGCTGTATGAGCTTGATCACCCGCAGTTCACTTTATAGTTTGTTAAAGCTTTTATTACTTTAATGCTGTAGCTATTGCTGCAACTGTTGCTTCTGCTGCTGTTTGTATGCGGCGCATGCTTTATGGAAACGATAAAAGGGGCTCGATAACAATCGGATGTTCCTTTTTATTTTGCTTATTTTCTCCTTGTCATGCCGGTGTACAAGTAATTGGTCCATGTTTTTATCTATTTTTTCTCTCAGAGTAAGAATGAAGCCAATCGCAATATGTCCTTCGGCCAGCTCCTGCAAATCAGCAGCGAGGGCTTCACTGACCAGTCGGGTGTCACAGGCTGATAATGATGTATGTGTTGTAAAAAAATCAGGAGTGAAATCTTCCCGGTAATCCTGCCCAGGCACCTGCTCCCAAAATTCATTCCATCCCTCTAAAAGCTCCATTTCATACAAAACAAATTTAAGAAACCCACATAGCCAAGCCGTACAGCTTGTATTCCGGAGTTGACAGCCAAAGCCGTTCGAGAGATGTCGGCAGCCGTTGCAGCAGGAACCGCCATTTCGAATACATACCCGGCAAATCTGATCCGTTCCAGCTTCTTTTAAAAAATGAAGGCCTGACTCAATAACCATCGATTTGCTGACTTTTTGCAAAGCAGGAGTAGGCATTGGCTCCAGAAGGGACTGTGAATTTCTCTTCAGCTTGCTGCTAGGTGTAAAGCCTGGCATTAGCATCCACTCCTTTCCTTTAGTATTTATTGTGTAAAAATCAAATATTCAATTATTTGAATATATAAGGTATTATACTTCATCTACACTGAGCTTTACAATTGCCAAGCTATAATTGTCTTTTATTCGTTTATGAAACTGTGCTATCATATTCATATATTCAAATGTTATGACTAAGGGGCTTAAACCATGAATCAAAATATACAACAATTTAAAGCCGAATTTTTCAAGGCGCTGGCACATCCGATGCGGATTCGAATTCTTGAAGTGCTGAGCGAAGGGGACAAGAATGTCAATGAGCTGCAAGCCATCTTGGGCTCGGAAGGCTCTGCCGTTTCCCAGCAGCTGGCCGTTCTCAGAAATAAAAGCGTAGTTTATGGCATTAAAGATGGGACATCTGTTATTTACTCGTTAAGGGATCCGTTGATTAAGGACTTGTTAACTGTAGCTAAACAGATTTTTGACAATCATCTTGTCGATGCGATTTCCCTACTTGAAGTGATTCGCAACGAGAATTGAACATCAGTTAAGTGCCTGCAATCTATACAAGCTGGTGCTTTAAAGTGCAACATTAGTGATGCCGCAGGGCGTTTTTTTCTGAAAACCGGTCCAAGCATCCTCATCCCAAGTTCATCCCTAAGAAAGCCTAACACCCCTAATACCACCTAAGTATGGGCATCACCCAATTCTAGCCTAACATCAACCAATTGCCATTCGAATGCCACCCTAAACCTACCCCATACCATATCAATAACACATCAGTACCAACATCAGCACTAACACCAGTATCACATCAATACCACCCGAATACCATTCATTGCTATCCCAAATTCTCTTTGCCCCAATTCAACATCGCCTTCAAATAGCACACAAAGGGAACCCAAAAGCATAAAAGCTAAAAAATGCACGAAATCATGCACCCTCCCAAGATAAGTACCGTGCCAACTGGAAACCTGTCTCCATACAGTGATAAGAAGACATTGTGCTTGCAAAAAGAGAAGGGATTACTCTATAGTGGGAGGTTTTTTATTTGAAAGGCTTGATTTTATGCGGAGGAGTAGGCTCTCGTTTGCGCCCCCTGACGTTTTCCCGACCCAAGCATTTATTGCCATTGATGAATAAACCGGTTCTTTTCTATGGAATCGAAGCGATGATCCAGGCTGGCATTAAAGAAATTGCCGTAGTTGTTTCTCCCAGCTATCGCAAAGTGTTTGATGAAGCCTTGCAGGGTGGAGCACCGTGGAACATAGCCATTTCATTGATCGAACAGCAAGAACCAAAAGGGCTGGCCGATGCCGTTCGAGCGGCGGAGCCTTTTATTCAACAAGATGACTTTCTTTTATACTTGGGTGATAATGTGATTGACGGCTCGCTGCTGCCTCTGATTCACAAGTTCCAGACGGAAAATCTGGATGGGCTGGTGTCCGTCAGCAGTGTGGAGGCTCCTGAACGATTCGGTGTCGTTCAACTGGATGGAGAGAAAATTGAAAAGGTAGTGGAAAAGCCGAAAAATCCGCCAAGCAATTTGGCAATTAATGGGGTTTATTTGTTTCGGCATACACTGTTTGGAGCGATTTCCAAAATTCATCCTTCAGCACGTGGTGAATATGAATTAACCGATGCCATTCAACAACTGATCGATGATCATTACCAGCTGGGTGTTTTTCGTTCTCCTTATTGGTGGAAGGATACGGGACTCCCTAAAGATTTGATTACTTGCAATCAATATTTTTTACAGAAGCTTGACAGAATCTCTATAAAAGGAACCGTCGATCAGGAGTCTAGTATTTCCAACTCAGTGGTTATCGGAGAACATGCCCGTATTATTAACAGTGTCATCCGTGGACCGGTTATTATAGGAGAACATGCTATTATTGAAAATTCTTATATTGGTCCCTATTCTTCGATTTCGAACCATGTATCCATCTACAACTGTGAGCTTGAGAATAGTATTGTGATGGAGAATACCTTGCTGGACTGCATACCTCATCGGATCGATGAAAGCTTGATTGGTGGAGAAGTGAAAATGATTGGCAAATCGCAGCAGCCCCAATGCATTCAGTTGTGGGTAGGCGATCATTCACAGATCTACTTTCCACGATAACTACAACCTCAAAAGACGCCTTGCGGCGTCTTTTTGAGGATCGTGTTCGTTACGGAGGCGTGTGTGGAGCGAATGGGTGTGGGCTCCAGCCGCTGTTAAAGATTTGTTCCCTGAATTGAATATAAAGGGTTGGAACAAATCTTTAAAGGCGGACGCTATCGCTCTTCCTCCCACACCCATTCCCTCTTCCAACTGCAAATCGCACGAACACCAAGCTCAAACGGACAGCCAGCAAGGGTTTTTCTCTTGAGTAGAGGAGATTTCCAAGCGGGCAAAGGCGCTGGGGGATGAAGAGCTGCTAGTTAGCGATGTTTTTCATCGCTAAAAGCATGGGGCGTCTCCACAACCTTACTTTAACAATGAAAAACATCGTTAAAATCCCTTTTTACCACCCAAAGAGACGATCCGTACTCATATAGCGATGAAAATCATCATTAAAGTGGCTGCTTGCCTGAAAACATTCACTTTAACGATCAAAAACATCGTTAACTGAAACACGTGCACAATTTGCGGATTCGGGAGCGGTGGGGGGCTGCTATGGGATTGCTCTTCTACCAAGAACATGTTCTTCCCAGTAAAGTTCATTAATTAGGCCATGATTTCTCCTAAGTAGAAATCACGGCCTTTTCTTGAAAAGTACTTCACAGCGATAAAATGTAGAGAATGACACCAGTTGGGCATCCTTATCAGAGTCTAACCTGCCATCGGGGGCAAAAAAGATACATTTGTACTTTAGCATAACAGTGGCTGGAGCCCACATCCATTCCCTCCCCCTGGCACCCACGTCATGAACATGCACCTCAAAAGGACGCCAAAAGGCGTCCTCTCACATTACTTGTGCTTCAAAATTTCATCATAGTATTTCTTTTGTTTTTTCAATTGCAAAGCCATATTAAAGTCGGATTCCACTTTTTTTCGGGCGTTTTCCCCCAGTTTGGCCCAGCTTTTGGGGTTGTTTATTAACCAGTTCATGGCTTTAGCCAACTGATTCACGGATCTTTCAGGCACGAGCAGGCCTGATATCTTGTTTTTGACCAGCTCCGGGATTCCGGCATGGGTCGTTGAAATCACGGGCATTCCCGTAGCCATCGCTTCTTTGAGCGTGTTCGGAATGCCTTCCTGGTTTCCATCCTTGCTGGTGCAGCTTGGGGCGCAGAAAACATGGGAACGGTAGTATTTATCCTGGATTTTCCGGTAATTGACCCATGGAATGATTTGAACGCTGCTGCCAAGCTGCAATTTTTTAATCAGTTTGCGGTATTCGGCTTCACTCGGGCCTTGCCCGACTAATGTTAATTTAATATTGGAGTGCCGCTTCTTTACGTCTGCAAAAGCACGGATCAGGTCGCCAAATCCTTTTTTCTCAACGAAGCGGCCGATCGCCAAAAATCGGATTTTTTCTTTCCCGCTTACTTTGCGGGACCTGGATTTAAAGCGGTCCAAGTCAACGCCTCCGTACAAGACACGAATCTTATCCTCCGGACAGCCCAATTTGATGATTTTTCGTTTGAGATGCTCACATACCGGGAAAAACATATCAGCGCTCCGAAAAAGCTTTTTCAGCTTTAACAGATTTTGCTTCTTTTTCGGATAAGCGGTGGCATCATTACCACGAAAGCCGACAAACATAGGAAGTCCGTACTTCTCTTTAAGAAACAGAAATTTCGGTGCCAAAGAACCGTGATGAATATGAATGCCAACCACGTTGGATTGCTTCAAAAGATCTGGGTTTTGTTTGATTGCATCTACGGAGAGAACGTTTGAAAACGGGGAGTGGAGCCGTTTCTCTTTTGATTTACGAGTCATCATAACTCCACGGTATCCGTCGATTCCGTTAATTTGCGGAGTTACATGGCCATCTTCCAACGAGTACTTATGATGCAGAATAGCAGAGTTCGTTTGTTTCACAGATGGTTCCTCCTTGTTGATATCATCTTAAGGCCGGTTATACATGCCTTTTCTTTGCTGGCCATAGGTGCGATGATTTCCATATTTTCTATCGAGCGAGTTCAAGGTAGCCTTGTTCCATTGATATAAGTCATAGGCGGTTTTTCTGATTTTAGGGTGACGGCCAGCGGCTGGTATTTCCTTGCGGTGATGTCTGCGGTAAACGACCAAGGGTGTTTTTTGACAGTATCCGCGGTAACGGCTTGCTAGACGAAGCCATATATCCCAATCTTGGGAATAACGGTATTTGGAGTTGAAAAGTCCGGTTGTATCAAAGCAGCTATGGTGGATAACAGCCGTTGAGGTTCGGATCGTGAATTTTCGCCTGTACAAATGAAACCGGAATTCGTTAATATTTGTAATTTTTTTGATGTTACTAACGAGTCTCTTTTTCTTTCCCCTTCTAGCCTCATAGTACCAGCTGTATAAAAATTGACAGTTTGGATTGGATTCCAAAAATTTTTTATTTTTCTCCAATTTATGAGGCAGAAAAAGATCGTCAGAGTCTAGAAAAGCGATGTATTTCCCTTTTGCCAAACGGATCCCCGTATTTCTTGCCACTGAAGGTCCGCTGTTCTTCTGATACACATATCGGACTTGCGAACCAAAGGAGTTGATTATTTTTGCGGTGTGGTCTGTTGAGCCGTCATCAACAACGATAATTTCATAATCCGTGCATGTTTGCTGCAGCACACTTTTAATTGTTTTTCCGATAAAGCGTTCGCGGTTATAGGTGGGAATGATGACGCTGAAGAAAGGTCGCTCACTTTCCTTTTTTTCGTGCTCCTGGATGACGTGATCGAACAGCCGCTCCAATTTCTCCGTCTGGACATTCCGGTTGAAGTCAGCTTCGATTTTCGCCCGGGCATTCCTCCCAAGCTCACTCCATGTTTCAGGCTGCCGGATCAAATCGATCAGCTTGCGGACAAGCCCATTCACGTCTTTTTCGGCTACGAGATGCCCGGTTCGGCCATCTTCAATTAATTCCGGAATTCCGGAGTGAAAAGTGGATACAACCGGAAGCCCGCAGGCCATGGCCTCTTTGATGGCATTGGGAATACCTTCCTGATTTCCTGTCCGGTCCTCCATGCTCGGAAGGCAAAATATATGTGACCGTTCCAATTGCTTGACGACCTCTTGGTGGGAAAGCGCCCCCTTAAATTCGACATGCTTATCGATGCGCAGTTTTTTACTTAACTTCTGCAATTTATTTTTTAATGCACCTTCCCCGACCAGGGTGAGGCGGGCTTGCGGAATGGTCTGCTGGAGGCGTTGAAAAGCTTTAAGCAGTAACTCAGCCCCCTTCTTTTCCACCATCCTGCCGACATAAATAATGTTCAACGGACCCTCTTCCGGAAAAGACCTTTCTTTGTAGGTAAATTGATCGAGATCAATTCCGCTGTACTGCACCGTAATTTTATCTTCCGGGCAGCCATGCTTCATTAATTCGCGCTTCATAGCCTGACAAGGAACGGTAAAGCATTCTCCGATAGCAAACAGCCGCTGCAGCGATTTTTTGTGCTTTCTCATTCTATCGGTGCCTGGTGAATCACAGCCGTGAAAAGAAGTGACGAGCGGAACGCTCCACTTTTCTTTCAGTGGGAGCATCCGAATGCCTGAGGTGCCGAACCGGGCGTGGATCAGCTGGAAAAAGCCTTTCCGCAGCAGTCTGTTCAACTGGTGATGCCCGTGATCGATTCTTACATTTTCGCATGGAAAAGAATTTGTATTTCTTTGTTTCCCGCAAAAAATATAAGGCTTATAGCGCTTCATTTGCTTGATCTCGCCGTAAATAAAAGTTTCACTGATCGGCAAAAAAACGGATCGTATGACAGCGATGTTGTTCAGAACGTATTCCTCCCTCAGCTTTGGTATGTTTATCCTTTTAATCTATGATCGTTTGCACCAGGATGTATGGACGATCGTTGATAGGGCGGGTAATTTAAGAAAAAAGAGCTCCGTTGCCCAAGATTTTTACATGAAATTGCATATTCTGAAGGGGAGAGCGGACAAGGAAGAAAGGAGCGGGAAGCAATGGATCGGTTATTACGAAGCATAGAACAACTTTACGGGTTCAAAATCAAAACTTGGAAAGTAATTAAGCATATTAAAAATTCAAGCTTTGTTGCTCTTATAAAGACGGATGAAGGTAAGAAAAAAATTGTGAAGAGCCTCTATATAACACCTGAACGGCAGTTGTTTATCGTCAAATCCGAGCAGCTGCTGGCTGAAAAAGGCGTGAAACTGGCTCGCCCCATACCGTCTTTGCAAGGGGAACTATATATGATCTTCGACAAGGTTCCATATGTCCTCTACGAATGGATTGACGGTAAGAGCAGGCAACTGCGGGACAGGGACGCTCTGGAATCTATGGTGCAGGTGATGGCCCGGTTTCATCGTGCTTCCCGCGGACTGGATTACCCCAATGAAGTGCAGATCTATTCCCACCTCCCTTGGGAGCAAGACTACAAACAGCGGTTAAAATCGTTAAAAAGCTGGCACAGCAAGCATAAAGGTTCAAATAACAGGAAAGCTGTGATCATCAGCCGCCATCTCCCCTTTTTTCAAAAAATGGCCCAAAAGGCACTGGAGAGTCTGCATACAAGTCACTATCAGAACTACATGGACGGGCTGGATTCCGCCAAAAGCTTAGTGCACGGAGACTTTCATCATATGAACCTTATTTTCCAGAAAGATGTGGGAGTGCTGATCGATTTTGAGGATGTCCGGTACGATCTTCCATCCAAAGATTTGCTGCGTATTTTCAGCATGTACACCAAGCAAAACCCGTTTGAAGGGAAAATGTTCCGCGGCATGATGAAGACGTATGAGAACATCAATCCGTTTCCCACGGAAGTCAGACAACTAGTGTACATGGATTTGTTGTTTCCACATATTTTCGAACGGATGCTTCGTAAAAAAAAATATAAAAAAATGAGCGCCCCGGAACTAAAGGAGTGGATCAAACAGGAAAAGGAAAAAGCGCTATATGTGTACGATCATGACTTCAAGCCACAACATTAATCGAGAATAGGAGGGACTTTGTTGAAAAAAATAGCTTTTGTCCGCTTACGCTATCTTCCTCCGTCTGAAACTTTTATTTATGAAGAACTGAAAAATATTAAAAGCTTCGAGCCGATCGTGTTTACCCGTAAAAAAATGAATTTGAATCGTTTTCCTTTTTCCCGAATAAAAAGATTGCCACACAAACCCACGCATATTGCCCGAAAGTTCAAGGAAAAAAAGATCAGACTAATCCACGCTCGTTTTGGAAACGCGGGAGTTAATCTGATGGGAGTGAAACGGCGGCTTCGTATTCCTATGGTCACCTCCTTCCATGGATTTGATTTACCGGCCAAAAGAAGCAGGCACAATACTTACCAACGAAAGCTTCCGATGTTATTCCGAATTGGTGACATATTCACGGTTCCGTCGAGGCAAATGGAAAAGCAGCTGATCCGTTGGGGGTGTCCCGGGCACAAAATTAGAGTTATGTACAGTGGCATTGATTTGAAAAAATTTGCCTATGTGCCGCGGGAAAGCAAAACTGGGCATATAACGATCATCGCCGTCGGACGCCTGCATAAAAAGAAAGGCTTCCGTTATTTGCTGCATGCTTTTAAGAAAGTACATGCCAAGCACCCTTCCGTCCGTTTAATTATTGTAGGAGATGGAGATGAGCGGGGTAATTTAAAGCGGCGTATTTCAGCGTTAAAGCTAAACAAATGCGTCAGATTGACAGGGCTGGTGGCACATCATCAACTCTCCGGGTTGTTGAACCGGGCAGATATATTTTGCCTGCCAAGTGTAACGACCAATGATGGGAATCATGAAGGCATTCCTAACGCTATTAAAGAAGCAATGGCCATAGGTCTCCCTATCGTATCGACACGTCACGGAGGTATTCCCGAGCTGGTCACGGATGGACAGGAAGGCTTATTGGTACCGGAAAAAAACGTCGACATGCTGGCAAAGAAGCTCAAATATTTGATTGAGCATCCGTCTCTTTGGAAGGAAATGGGGAGCAAAGGACGCGAAAAGGTGGAAAACCAGTTCAATTCAGCGAAGCAGGTCAGAAGCTTGGAAGCTATATATAAAGAATTAATCAGAAAGGGGAAATGATCATGGATAAAGGCGAAATGGTAAGAGTCCATTCCGCGAACGGGGGCTCCCAGTCTCCGCTGGTTACCGTAGTGATCCCGACCTATAACAGGGCGAAATTCATAACCCGGGGAATTAAAAGTGTATTGCGGCAAACGACAGGCAGATGGAAGCTGTTAATTATTGATGACGGTTCGCAGGACAATACGAAGGCGATTATCAAACCTTATTTACATGATCCCAGAATCCGTTATGTCCGGCAAAAGAAGAACAGAGGTGTGTGCTATACATTGAACCATGCCTTGGCATTAGTGGATACGACTTACTTTTCACAGCTTGATGCAGATGATTGGTATGAGCCGGACACGCTTGAAGCCAGTTTGAGACGGATGGAAAAAGCCGGGACGAAAACTGCAGTCGTGTATGCAAATGACAAGGTGTGGAAGGCAAGAAGAAAAGGGAAGGCCAAATATGTAAATACAAAAAGAAAGCGTCAGATCCACGGCAAATATGATTTCATTACGTATCATCCGATGGTATATCCCCGTTTCTACCGGACAAAGGCTCTGCGCAAGGTTGGCGGCTGGTCGACAAGGGTGCCGCAAGGAGGCCGCTTTGCCGAGGACAGACAAATTCTGCTCAAGCTGGCTGGACGCTACTCATTTAAATGGATCAACCGGGTGCTGTACAACCGCCTGAAGCACAAAAAAAATAATTCGAGAATAGAAAATCGGGATAAATACGCGAGTGTGACCCGTTATTTGTACAAAAAGGCATTAAAACGATGGGGAAATAAGTATAAACCAAAATTCAAATGGGTTAAAGGCCGGCTTAAAGTAGGCAGGCTAATCAAAAGATGAATAGCGAGGGAAGCGTGTGGACACAGAGAAGCGGAAAAATTGGTTAACGACGTTGGACGTGATTGATGAAGTCGCCAAGGCACTGGAGGAGAAAAAGCCGCTTTCCATCGTGCGTGTCGGTGACGGGGAAAACATCTGCCTAACCCAATACAAAGTATGGCCGATCCGCCGGACGCTTTCCACTCGCTGGGCGATGCTATCCCGCAGCACGAATTGGAAAGGTGTCCGTCTGCCCAATGTCCAGCTCCGCGATCAATTGATCAAGTCAATCAAAAAGGCGGATATTGTGGGAATTCCTTACCACAAGGATACAGAAATATTGGCCAAACACCGATATTTGCGTCCTCTGACGGATGCTTGCTTCAAAAAATTCAATATTAACCCGGAAAAGGTTTGTCATACGTTTGTAAATCGTCACATGGTCGAGCATCTGCAATTTTGGGAGATGCTGAAGGGGAAAAGGGTCGTCGTCATCTCCCGTTGGGCCAACGACTTCAGTAAATTGCTGGGCAAAAGATATGAGGAATTCGACATTGAAATCGTCAAAACGATTTGTATTGACCGATTCCAAGAAATTCCAAAGGTGCTGCGCGCAATGAAGCTGGTGGAATGTGATCTTGTCTTTATTTCCGCGGGAGTCAATGCGGTCATATTGGCGCAGAAGCTTGCGGAGAAGCAGGGACGGATTGCGATTGATTTCGGGAAATCGGCGGTTTTCATGGTGAAAGGAAACCGCAAGGTTCAACCTTGGAATCCGAAGCATCCTGACAAGCGAAATTCACGCAAAGAATCACGTAGGGAATCAGATCAGGATTCATTTGTTGATCCCCAGATAGATCTGCAAATAGATCCGAAGTTGAAGCTGTATGGTGCATCGCAGATAGGTACACCACCTGTAGACTCATATCCAGATTCACGTCCAGATTCACATGAGAGGCTGGAAGAAAGGGGAGAGCAGATTTGAAGATCACCGTCATTGGTTCGGGATATGTTGGCACAACGACGGCGCTCGTCTTGGCCAATCTTGGTCATGAAGTTATCGGCTACGATGTCGATACCGCCAAAGTAGGGAAGTTAAACCAGGGCATACTGCCGTTCAGCGAGCCCGGGTTAGATGAATTGCTTCAGGAGCTGCTGAGCAGCCAGCGGATCGTCTTTACTTCGGATAGCAGCAGCGCTATCAAGCAAAGTGAGATTTTAATGATATCCGTAGGTACCCCCTCCACTTCAAGCGGAAATGCTGATTTAACTTATCTCGAACAAGTGCTTGAAGTGATTGCTGCACATATTAATGCTCCAAAAATTGTTGTGACAAAAAGCACGGTGCCAATCGGCACGAACCGTTGGATGCAGGAACAGCTTGCCGCGAAAATCGACACGGATCAATATCCCGTTGAGGTGATCTCGAATCCTGAATTTTTACGTGAGGGTGAAGCACTCCATGATTCACTGCACCCTTCCCGTACAGTGATTGGCGGGGAGAACAGTTTGGCGATTGAGAAGGTCAGACAGCTGTATACCTTACTGCCGACGACGTATTTCATTTGCAATTACGAAACGGCTGAGATGATTAAATATGCTTCGAACGGCTTTTTAGCTACCAAGATCTCATTCATCAATGAAATTGCCCGTTTAGCCGACCAGATGGGAGCGGATATTCAAGGGGTTGCAGCTGGAATGGGCATGGACCCGCGGATTTCACCGCATCATTTGTATGCCGGTATCGGCTATGGCGGTTCTTGCTTTCCCAAGGATGTCGATGAGCTTCTTCATCTCGCCCGGGAAAAGGGGCTTAGTTTGCACCTGCTCAAGCAAGCCAAGCGCGTTAATGATTCACAGATCGGCTGGTTTGTCCAAAAGATAGAATCACTGCTGCCCTTGAAGGGGAAGAGGGTACTCGTACTCGGCGTCACGTTTAAGGAAGATACGGATGATCAGCGTGAATCTCCGGGCATTCGCCTGATTGAGCAATTGCTGGATAAGGGTGTAGAAGAAATCAGGGTCATAGATCCAACCATTACCTCACTGGAACAAATTCATTGGAGCAAAGGGTTCGATGAACGGGGTAAGCTGAAGGTTCAGGTAGTCTCTGAGGTAGACGCGGCTGTGACTGGAGTTCATGCGGTTCTGCTAACGACTACGTGGAAGCAATTTGCCGCTTATCCTTGGCAAGAGTGGGCGGGAAAAACGGAATCTGCCTATTTATTTGATGGACGGAATTTTCTTGATCCCTTGGAAATGCGCCAATACGGATGGCATTACGTAGGCATTGCTAGGGGGAAGGCGACATGAATATTATTATTACTGGAGCAGCAGGCTTTATCGGATCGCATTTAAGTGAGGCTCTGCTGCAGCTTGGTCATAGTGTTACAGGGGTTGACCATATAGAGTCATCTTCGAATCGGAGCATCAAAGAAGACAATTTGAAAAACATCCTTGTGCATCCGGAATTTCAATGGCAGGCCGTGGATTTATTAAATATCGACCTGAATCGTCTTATCGCCGATGCGGATATTGTGTTCCATCTGGCAGGTTTGGCAGGTGTGAGGAACAGCTGGGGCTCTTCCTTTGAGGATTACTTACATGCCAACATACTGCTGACTCAGGAAATAGCTGAAGCTTGCAAACAATCGGCAAGGTTAAAAAAACTGGTCTACGCCTCCTCATCCTCCATTTACGGCGGTGGCTCTGGACACTACAGCTCCGAGCAATCACCCGCGACGCCCATTTCTCCATATGGGTTGACCAAATTAGCTGGGGAGCACATATGTGCTATTTATCATAAACAGTATGGGCTGCCCTACACAGCGTTGAGGTATTTCACTGTTTATGGGCCAAGGCAGCGGCCTGATATGGGATTTCATCGTTTTATGAAGGCGGCTTTGCTTGAGGAGCCTTTAACGGTGTATGGGAACGGTGAGCAGACACGCGATTTCACCTACATTAGCGATGTGGTGGCAGCTAATATCAATGCGATGAACTATAAAAAGCATGGGAACGTCTTTAACATCGGCGGCGTCGAGACAGCCTCGGTCAATGATATCGTCCACAAAATTGAGAAGCTGTCAGGAAAAAAATTACAGCTGCATTATTTGCCTGAACAGCCAGGTGACCCCTTTGCTACTCGTGCCGACATTTCTCTGGCCCGCACGGAACTGGGGTATAATCCTCTCATATCGCTGGATGAAGGAATGGCTGCCGAGTGGAGCTATATTACCGGGTTGTACGGGAGCAAAAGATAGTCGTATATCCAGTTTCCCGGCAAAATGGGGGACATATGATATAACAGATATCACTCATTGCGAGCGGAGGAAAGACGATGATCGGAATCCTATATCACCCTTCCGTGCTAAGCCGGTTAATGAACGGAAAAGGCAGCTTTGAAAAGCCTGCCTTTTATAAGGAGGCCGCCCGCAAGGCCGAAGAAAAAGTTATTTTTTTCTCACCTTTGGATATTAATTGGCAAAAGGGGACAGTGCGCGGCTGGAACGGAATTGCAGCAGGCAAAGGTAGAAGGGCAGATCGGCTGAGAGTGCCGCTGCCCTCTGTGATTGTTAATCGAATGAGGACCAATCGGAACTATGCAAAAAAAATGATCCAGCGTCTGAAGGGCAGAGGCAGGATCATGTTCAACGAGCACAATGTCGTTTCCAAGCTGAAGATCCATCATATTTTGGCGGCAAACAAGAAGCTGCTTCCGCATCTTCCGGCGGCTGATGCCGTGTCATCCAGCTCGGTGAAGGAGCTGCTGGACCAGAACGCCTGTCTGTTTCTCAAACCAAGCACATCATCAGTCGGAAATGGCATCATTCGCTTTCGTAAAATCAACGATGACACAGTGGCCGAAATGAATATACTCGGGCGGACTAAATTGAAAAAAGTCAGTATCGATCAGATTGTTAGGATCGTTAAACAACGGAAACAGGGGTACCTGGTACAGCGGGGAATCTCGCTAATGAAGCTTGATGGGAACCCGGTCGATTTCCGGGTATCGGTGCAAAAGGATGGAAGAGGGCGCTGGAAGTATGTTGGCTCAGTGGGGAAAATAGCTAAAAAAGGATCAATTGTAACAAATATACATTGTGGAGGACGTTCGCGAAAAGCCGCGGATTTGTTCAGCAGCTGGGGCTGGGATGGACGGAAAATCGAACGGAAAATAGCGAAGCTGGGATTGCGGATTGCCAAAACACTCGACAAAGAGCTCCCCCACATTGCCGATCTCGGATTGGACATCGCGCTGGATGAACAACAGCATCCCTGGCTTATAGAGGTCAATTTCCGCGACTTGCGGATTACGTTCCGGGGTGCCGGTGAGAAGGAAAAGTGGCAAGCTACCTTCGAGAATCCCATTTACTACGCGGCCTATCTAAACAAACAGCTTAAACAGCTCAAGCAGCGAGAGAAGGAACAGGAACAGGAAGAGAAGCAGAAAAAGGAACAGATGAAGGAAGAGAAAGTGAAAGTTAAAGAGCAAGAGAAGGAGCAAGTAAAAGAGAAAGAGAAAGAGAAAGAGAAAGAGAAAGAAGAGCAGCAACAGCGGCAACAGCAGGAAGAAGAACAACGGCAACAGCAAGAAAAAGAACTTGAGGAACGACAACAGGATGAGAAAGAGCAGAAAAAAGAAGAGAAGGAAAATCAGAAGAAGAAAAAGAAGGAGAAGAAGAAAAAGGAGAAGGAAAAGAAGAAAAAGAATGAAAAGAAGAAGAATGAAAAGAAGAAAAAGCAAGAGAAAGAACAGCGGAAAAAGCAAAAGAGCGAGCAGCGGAGAGAACAAAAGCCGGAATCGGAAAAAACTGCAGAGCTGAAGGTTGCGGCGGCCCTTTTGGTTAATGAGGCATAGCCAACAGCAACAAGCCAAGCAGTAGCAACAAGTAAGCTAAATAAGGCTGCAATAAATAACCCGCCAGGGAATTACCCGGGCGGGTTGTGACAGAAACCGTAAGCAATTAGTTGCGTTCCTCTAACCGTTTACGTACATACAGACAATTGATTACTTTTTCTTTTAGATCCTGCACCGTATAGAAGTAATGATTGCTAGCTTCGAAACCGATACGGGAATCGTTGCGAACGATATGGTATAGATCAATAGCCAACTCAATTTCCTCATCAATAATGGCGAACAGTTGGGCTTTAATTTGTTGAATTTCTTGCTCATCGGTTGTTTCATTCAGCTTATCCCGTAGTTTCACAAAGTTTATTTGCATATGAGTAGTTTTGAAATGACAGTAAGCCGCGTTTGCTACATGAAGCAAATCATTGAATGCGGCTTTTTTACCGCTGTCTGAGCTATTGATGAGTGGTTCTGCTTCTTTCAGAATATCGATGCCCTTCTTCCAGCCATCAGCAACTTGCTTGAACTGATCCTCGAAAACATCCTCCGGATAGATCGCCCGCCAGCTCTTCAGATCATCATAGGGAATTCCAACCATAGTAGAATTAAAGCCTGTTGGCGTATCATACAGCAAATTAGCAGGTCCTATGTTTTGTGGAGCATTGTATACTACGGACACGTCGAAAGGAAATTGCTTAAATGCGCTGCTGAATGTACTCCATGCTTGCCTGACAACGGCTCCTGCCTTCTCTCCAAACACTCTGCCCGAAACCAGTTCAGGTCTATTCACGCTCGTTTCTTCCGTATCCCAGTAATATTGGGAAGCAAATTCCAGATTCAGGGAAGGGTAGCCCCCTAAAGTCCAACTGAGCATTAATCCGCTTACGCCTGACTCCTGCAAATTATTCAAATGCTGCTCAAGCAGATCTATGGTCGGCAAATAAGGGACAGAGGAGCATTCCCAGGTCGTATTGAATTGAACTTTGGCTACGGTGGATATCCCTCTTTGTTTAGCTTTTCCCCAAATGCGCAAAGCTTTCTCGCTTGGTCCTACTTGTGAAATGGAATAGTCAACGATATTTCCCTGAACGCCGCCGATATCCGTGATAAGGCCTTCCTCACTGTTGCTCATCACGCTTACTTGAGCTGGCAGCAGGTCAATAGCTTCGTCTATCGTCTCAGCATTCCATCCCAGCCACTGGGTCCATCCCCAGGTCCAGCATAAAATTCTGGCATTTGGGGCTACACTGTGCGCAGCCTCTGCGATAAGCCGGTTGACCTCTGCGGCAACCTCATGCGGACTACGGCTTGCGCAGCGTGGACAGTTGGTTTGTCCGCCGCCCGCCCGGGAGAAGCAGTTCGTCAGATTCTCCGACATGGTGATCGTGAAGAGACCAGCGAGCTTGGGAACCTCTGTGAAAAGTCGTGCAGTGCTGCTTTTGATATAAGCTTGAACATCAGGATGTGAAGTGCAAAGCGATGCATCCTCTACATCGACATGGCCTTTCCAATCCGGGAATTTCTCGAAAAATTGCAAAGGCATTGCCCGCGGCTCATTATAATACAGATAAATACCGATTCCATAATCCGCCGCGCGATCGACCAGCCTTCTTAAGCCTTCAATCCGCTTCTCCCAATCGAGGGATAGCTCTAGATCATGCTCGAACGGAACCAGCTTGTAAAGAACAGCCTGCAGCCAAACTCCGTTAACCCCAAGCTTGGAGAGCTGCGATAAGAGCTCATCTGGATAAGGATCAATGTTGGCGTCCAGCAGCGGATCTCCATATACAGCAAAATAGGAATATATATAACGCAGGTCAAAGCGGGTGTTGCGTACAGTCAATGCTTGCTTAAGGTAAGGTGCATTGCGTTCTGTCATACTTTTTTGCAGCCAGTTCAAGCCTCTTAACAG
The DNA here is from genome assembly GCF_017874215.1 of Paenibacillus eucommiae. Classification (GTDB taxonomy): domain Bacteria; phylum Bacillota; class Bacilli; order Paenibacillales; family NBRC-103111; genus Paenibacillus_AI; species Paenibacillus_AI eucommiae. The sequence continues at coordinate 61,831 of NZ_JAGGLB010000007.1, read as the reverse complement.
CCCAACCTCGTCTACCGCCTGAATGTCGATTTGGTCCGCAGTAACCTGGATACGATGACTTTCAGATAATAAGGAGGAATCAGGAGTAATGGTAAGCGAAATCTTCCGCTGCCCGGAAGCATCCGTCGCAACAGTAGAATCTGCTGCATCTGCCGCATCGATGGAAACGGATGAAACAGGTAGTTGGATGCCCCATGCTTCTTCATGCTCAGTCGCAAAGCGGAGTGCAAACGTCTTCACTCTTTCCAGACCTTCAGGATAGGTGACCGTCCACTGCTCGTTCAGCAATACTTCATCAGGATTTGCCGAGACGAGCCATGGTGCAGCCGATTTATCATTCTTTTTAAAATTATTCAGAAAATCAAATGGCTTAACCGGGCTTTCGGTGCGGCTATCTGGAAAATGAGTATCGATAATTCCCCGTATTTCTTGCGTACGGATTTCTTCATCTTGGGTAAGTGGTCTATAAGTAACAGGTTCTACATTAGGCTTTAAATAACCCAGTTTGACCCAAAGAAAGTCGTCCTCTTTGAGCGCATAGGCAAGCATGTCAGCACTCCATCCAAGGAGCTCCAACAGCTGATCGTAGGGCAAAATATGCCAATTGGTGCGTATGATCGTAATATAGCCGCGGATCAACCATTGTTCATCAATGCTGGGAGGAACGCGCAGTCCCATATTTTGGGCAAGCTCAAGTACATTTTCTTCCGTAGTTCCTAATATTTTTGCTAATCTGTCCAACGGAACAAGCTCCCAATTACGCCATACAACCGTTTGTTGAAGCGTTGGAAAATGGGGGAGATTCAGCGGTTTAATGTCTTTATTTTCTGAATAGCTGGGATACAACATAGTTACCTCCGCATATGCTTTAGTTGGCTGCCAGTATCGGAATTAGGGCAGATTATATATAGTCTATAATATTAAATATTTAATTGTCAATTAATCATTGAGCATGATTTGAGCAGGCATGTACATCCTGCGAAAACTGCCATTATAATTGGGTAAAAGCTCAAATCTAATTCAAAAGAAGGTGTTTTTTCAGGCGTTTTTTGCATTGACAATGCAGCATACCAGGAGTATCATTCCTACTATATATTCAAATAATCAAATATATAAAACAAAGAAGGTAAGAGTGATGAAATGGACGGGTAGATTTGAAGGATACCATGCAGCCGCGTTTCGCAAGGATCTCATCTCTGGTCTTATTGTAGGGGTAATTGCCATTCCATTAGGAATGGCTTTTGCTATTGCCTCCGGCGTTAAGCCGGAATATGGTATTTATACAACGATCGTGGCAGGCATACTGATTTCCTTATTAGGAGGTTCCAAATTTCAGATTGGCGGACCGACAGGAGCATTTATTCCGATTCTCTTCGCTATAGTGATGCAGTATGGCTATGAAAATTTGCTGCTCGCAGGATTTTTGGCCGGTATAATTCTTTTTGTTATGGGAGCTTTGAAGCTGGGGGCTTTAATCAAGTTTATCCCCCGTCCTGTGACCATCGGGTTTACAGCAGGAATTGCTGTCATTATTTTTAGTGGTCAGATCGCTAATTTTTTAGGGTTGAGGGATATTGAAAAGCATGAAAATTTTTTCCCTAATATGAAGGAAATCATGATGCAAATGTCCACCTTTAATATGTATAGCATTGTGACTGCCGGGATTTGCTTGCTCGTCATTGTATGGACACCGAGAATGTTGCCTAAGGTGCCGGGAGCTTTGGTGGGGCTCGTCGTGTCGAGTGTCGTCGCAGCGCTGTTCTTCGAAGGAAATGTTGCTACGATTGGATCGACATACGGAGCTATTCCCAGCACTTTACCTCATTTTCATTTTCCGCATATGACTTGGGAGAGGATTGAGATTGTCATACGCCCCGCATTTATTATTGCTATGCTGGGGAGTATTGAGTCTTTGTTATCGGCAGTTGTGGCAGACGGGATGACAGGGAGTCGCCATAACAGCAACCGCGAGCTGATGGGTCAAGGGATTGCCAATATGATAACACCCCTTTTTGGAGGAATTCCGGCGACCGGAGCGATTGCCCGTACAGCCACGAACATTAAGAACGGCGCAGTCTCGCCTATGTCAGGGATCGTCCATGGTGTAGTTGTTTTGCTCGTACTAATTGTGCTTGCCCCTTACGCATCCCGCATTCCGCTTGCCAGTATGGCTCCTATTCTGATGCTGGTAGCTTGGAATATGAGTGAGCGCAAGGAATTCATGCACATTTTGAAAACCAAAACGAGTGATTCAATCGTGCTGCTCCTTACATTTTTACTGACCGTATGCACCAATTTAACAACCGCAGTTGAAGTTGGCTTAATCTTGGCCGTACTTTTATTCGTGAAACGCATGAGTGAAATATTAAAGGTGGCAAAAGGGCTGCCTGATCCGACTGTGAAGCATGAGAAAGTGAAGGCACACATGGTTAACAAGGGCCACGACTGCCCTCAGATCAATATGTATACCATTGAAGGGCCCTTGTTTTTTGGCGCAGCAAATATGTTTGAGAAATCAATTATGGATACGATCCACTCGAGACCGAAAATTTTACTGCTTCGAATGGCGAAAGTACCTTTTATGGATACAACAGGAGAGTCTAATCTGGCCAGCCTAGTGAACCACTTCGTCAAATTCGGCGGTATTGTACTGATGACTGGCGTTCAGCCGCAGCCTTTGGAGATTTTGAGAAAAACTGGCCTTTATGAGCTTATAACATCTGAGCACTTTTTCGAGCATACGGGTGAGGCCATTGACTACGCACTATCCCGCCTGGACACTGAGAAGTGTGTTGGCTGCAAGCATTTTGCGTTTCGTGAATGTACGGCCTTGTCCAAAGGGGAGTCCTGCCTTATATCTAATCTTATCTAATCATTGACTAAAAGCTCTTGCATAGGTAGTATGGGAATATTTAGGGGGTGTAAGATGCTTGAAAAATTTAGTCTAAATGACAATGCTCTAAATCAGGGCCTTTTTCTAAGGGATGAAGTTCAATACAATTTGATGCATCGTATTTGTGATTCAGAGAGCTCGACTTGCCTCAAATCTTCCGATGGCCAAATGATGTATGCTCAATCAGAAGGACATAATGGCTGGCTGTGGATTTCAAATAAGGCTGCAGACGATACAAAGAAAGCATTGCTGCAGGAGCTGCTTCAACATTTAGAGGGCAAGCAGGTGCAAGGCCTATGTGGAGACCCTCTTATAGTAGAGATGTTTATAAACGCCTATACGAAGCTTAATGGGGTTAAGCATCAGCCAAAGATGCTGTTGGAATCCTATTTATGTCCTGAGGTGAGGAAGCCCTTGGAGGTAAGGGGCACCTTGCAAAAAGCAGACATGCAGGATGTAGAAACCATTGCCGAATTTTTGGCGGGATTTTTAGAGTGGGCCTTTGGGACAGCGGTTGACCCGTCCAGTCAAATAGCAGCAGCAGAGGCGACGATTGAAGCCGGTAACCTGTATCTTTGGATCGTAGAGGGTGCGCCTGTGTCCATGGCTAACATTGCTCATCGCTCTCCCAGGCATGCACGTATAAATGATGTGTACACTCCACCTGCTTTTAGAAAAAAGGGTTATGCAAGCGCCATCGTAGCTGAATTATGTACGATCATACAAAGCGAGGGCCTGGTGCCGATGCTGTATGCGGATTTAAAGAATCCGGATTCGAACAAGATTTATAAGAACGTAGGATTTGTGGAAAGCGGTAAGATTGCTGATATTGGATTTGTTTAGAGGCAGATTGTAAGGTAGATGATCGAAATGACCAACAGCGGGAAACCATACTGAACGCAGAAACTCGACCGTTCCATGACCTAGCCCCTTACTGAGTAATTCTCGTCTTTTGTGATTGTTCTCTGAATTCATATTCGCCTCCAGCCATTCTTCGTATTTCAGTTCAAAATGAGACACTATGATCTACTCCCCTCAGCAAAATAACACGCCGCTTTCATACAACCATCCCTTACAGTGGGTTGGTTTGTATGAAAGCGGCGTGTTCCTCACGACCTATGCTGCTAGTATAACGTCAACTGCTTATTTCATCAATAGAGCACATGGACATTTTGTAGCGAGAAAGTTTATCGTGTAACAAAATTATTGTATTAGATTTCACCGCCGTGCCATCACCGATTTGGCGTACTCAGAGGGGCTCATACCGGTCAACCGTTTGAAGGTTTTGGAGAAGTAATGAACGCTGCTGAAGCCGAGCATGCTGGATATTTCCGTAAAGTTGCGGACATCCTCGCGGATGGAAAGCTTGGCCTGCTCAATCTTCATATAGCTGAAATATTCCATAATGCCTTTGCCCGTTTTCTTCTTGAAAATATCCATCAGCCGACTTTTCGAAACATGCAGGGTATTGCTGATTTCCGAAATATGGACATGGGTGTACAAGCGGAATTTTAAAAACTGGATAATGGCATTTGTCATGTCGTCGTCGCTTCGTTCTTTGGCTGGAGAGGAGAGTGAAGTGTCGATTTCGCTAGGGGGGTTGGTTGTCATTTTACGAAGCAGACGGATTAGAAATATTTCCAAATAATTTTTGATCATTTGCTCAGAGCCGGTTTGCTGGTCATCCTTGCGTTGTAAATGTAATTGAAAAGGGAAATTGAAGGCGTTAGTGCCTTCCTTGATAATATCAGCAAGCAGGTTGCGCTCCCCGTCCTGAAGATAAGTAACATAATTATGAAAATGCCGCATCGCCTTGGAGCTGCTCTCGAAAGTGATTACGATCAGATTGATGGCCTTGTCCTGAATGGCATGGAATCTATGGAATTCATTGGGCTTGTGAAAAATAAGAGAGCCCTGCTTCAAGCTGTAATGGATGCCGTCCGCTGTCATCTCAATCTCGCCTTTATCAACATAAAACAGCTCCCAGAAATCATGATCTTCGCCGAGAAATTCGAAACATTTGGAAAATTCCAGATAGTACATCGTTACAATTTTATTGATAACTATTGTGGGCTTCAAATGAACTTTTTTATATTCAGGCATGACAGGAACCTCCTTAAAATTGCTAACTTGTCAACTTGACTACTTGCAAAATGGATGATTTCTACCAACAACTATGCCATATATGCCATAACCCTCATTCAGAGGAGGATTCTGAGTGATTCTGAGTCATTCGAGAGAAGAGATTCCAATTCCTTCTTGTTGACATAAAATCCTTTTTTTCGATAATTGGAGGACGAGTTTCCTGATTGCAGAGCTGACTGTTCCTGAAAGAAGGACTGGACAAAAAAACAAAGATTTTGGGTTATAAGACAAAGCATTTCTCAGATGTTTCTATCTATAATGAAAGCAGTTTCACCGTTAACCGGGAACTGATGCGATTCGGCTCTCCGGGCGAATATCAGCTGGACTGCATGGTGGAAGCGCCTAACGGCAAAATCTATATCGGTACCGCATACGATGGTCTCGTATACGAAATGAATCCGATAACCGGGGAGATCCGCAATCTCGGATCTCCGCCTGTTGACTCCACTCCCTGGATTTTTACGATGATTTGCACCCGTGACGGGGAGATCTACGGTTGGAAACGGGAATCCGCGATAGACGGCAACGGCTGCAAAGATTTACATTCAAATCGTATCGAACCAGTAGGGAAAGAACTGCTGGAGGGTAGTACCGAAATGAAATTCATGTGAAAGGGTGGAGTTACGATGTTTCAACCGAAGTCGTCTTATCGACAATTTTTTGAGGAAGGCTATCTTGTTTTCCCGCAAGTGTTCGAGGGAGAGCAGTTGGCCAAGCTGCTTGTCGCCTCCAACTATGTGCTGGAGCAATTTACGGAGGAGTTTGACAAGCTGAATCCGGGCGTTGATTTCTATTCCATGCGTCATCTGAACGATGCCCGTTGGCACAGGGAAACACGCGAGCATTTCAAGACGATCATGGAAGCGGTAGCCGATCCCCGTTGTTTGGGACCGGTCGAGCAAATATTTGCCGGTCCGTCACTGTTCCGCAGCACCAGTTATTTCGTGAACCCGCGTTTTACGAACAAGGAGGGTGATTGGCACCGCGACTCGCAATTTGCGGTCCAGAGCGAACTGGAAGAGTTGGAAATTTTAAAAAAAATATGGAGTCGGGATTATTCGGGAGGCTTTGGCCTGCAATTTCAAATCGCGCTCGTGGACAATGACGATGTTGAATATGTACCTTATTCGGCAGGCCGGTTCGATTCGCCGGAAGAATCATATATTCGGCTTGCCGATGAGAAAATCCATAACCGCGATGCGGGGATGCCGGGCGCGATGAGGATACCGCTGAAGGCCGGAGACGGACTCATCTTCAATCCGTATGGGCTGCACCGGGGCCGATATCACCATGACATTCCCCGACGCACTTTAATGTTAACTTACACGACGTTGGAGAACCCGACGTACGACTTTTTTTCCGATCAGCCGTGGTGCGAAGAGCCGGGTTATCTGGATGGGTTGTCATCGCGCGCGGCAGCTTACTTTCAACAATTTGCCGATGTGTATCGCGATTTCTGGGTTTCGAACAAGAATTAGAAAAAAAATTAGGAGGTATTTATTGTATGAAATCTATTTTTTATCGAAAACAGCCTTCATAGCCTTCATCCTCATTCTGTTACTCACTGCGGCATGCAGCAGTAAACCGCCGGGACCGGCAGAGGAAACGCCAAGACCCGATGCGACGAAAAGTACCGGAACCTCCAAAAGTCCGGAACCTGCCCAAGAGGTGAAGCACGATCCGGTTAAATTAAAACTGGCTAGGAGTCGGATTGTTTCATCTCGACTGGCGGACAGGTAAACTGACCAGCTGCGGTGTTGTTCCCGGAAATCATAAGACGAAAGGGCTTCAATCATGCAATCTGATTATAAGGACTCTGGAGCAGCGTCCGGACGGTTTATTGTGGGGCGATACGAACCGGTTCGTCTTACATTCGAGGAGTATTGGCGAAACGAATCGACAGAAGGGCCGCTGCATCGAATCGCAGGAGACGGGCTTTGGTTTTTTTCAGCTGGCCGCGGTCGATTATACAAGGCGGTACCGGAACGGCTCGAAATAGTATCCGTTGCGGACAATCCGGAGCCTGTCACAAGCCGCTGCCTTGCTGCCTCACCAAGCGGATTGCTCGGAGCGGACACAGATTAAATATTCGGTAATAGCTGGACAAAAAAACAAAGATTTTGGGTTATAAGACAAAGCATTTTTCAGATGTTTCCATCTATAATGAAAGCAGTTTCACCGTTAATATAGGGGAGGAATGCTGGATGAAACTTGTCGGGTGTTGTTTCGTGAAGGAGGAAAGCGGGTCAAGAATAATGTGCAAAAGAAAGTAATCGATTTCTAAGGAAAATGCCTTTGCTAGTTTACTTTGATATTTCATTCTGAGGAGGAACGTCAATGAATTCAACAAACGATCCGCATACTCAAGAGCAGAAAATTACGGCTGTAATAAGCCGAAGAAAGTTACTAGGCGTCATTGGGGCAACTGGGGCTGCCCTGACCGTCGGTTCATTATTCACAGGTGGAGGCGTAAGCCTGGCAAATGGAGATTCCGATTCCAAGGAATGGTTGAACGTTAGACGAAAGGGGGTCAAGGGGAATGGCACTAATGATGACAGAGCAAAGTTGAATAGTTTAATCGGAGAACAGAACGGCAAGCTGACTACTTTTTATTTTCCGCCTGGTGTTTACAGAATTGGATCTCTACTGGACTTTCCGGAACATATTCGTCTCATACTTGATCCGGGTGCGACCCTTGCGCCTGATTCTACAGTTACTGTAAAAATTATGGGAAGAGTAGAGGCAAAAGTACAGCAGATTTTTAGCGGAGCTGGAGAAGTCTTGGTTCAAGGGACCTTGAATGCACAGGTTTATCCTCAGTGGTGGGGGGCCAAGGGAGATGGCATTACCGATGATACGGCTGCTATTCAAAAAGCGGCTGATGCAGCCTCAAGTTTAAAGGGTAAAGTATTTTTTTCGCAGGGTACTTATCTATTTAGTACAAATATTCGTTTGAAGGATAATACGAGCCTGGAAGGGGAATCAGCCGTATTAAAAGCGGCACCCGGCGTGAATGACATCGGAATCATGGCTCAGAATTGCTCCAATATACGAATAAGTCATCTGACAATTGAGATGAACAATCCGGGAGCACCCGGGCAAAGCGGGAATCCGACCCAGCATGTGGGGATCAAGATTATTTCAAATGGCAAGACGTCTTCAGGGTTCACGATCAGTCATGTTACTGTGAAACATACTAAAGGCTATGGCATATGGCTGCAGGGATTGCCTGACGGAAATCCGGTCGCTCATCTGGCCCAAAGCACGTATACAGTGGATGATGTGCTGATCGAACATGTTACGGTTGAATCCAGCCATATGGGGATCGTGGTGGCCGAGGGAAGAAGAGTTGAAGTTAGCAATTGCAAGGTCAGCAAATGTCTGGATTCGGGAATATTGTTATATCATTGCTCTGATTACTCCATGGTCAATAATAATTGCTCCAGCAACGCCGGACATGGGATCACTGCCGATTTATCCCGCTATGGAACGACTTCCGGAAATATTTGCCATGATAACATCAATGAACAGTCAGGCTTAGCTTGGGGAATCGTGATGTCCCGCAACTGTCAGAATTTTGTGGTCAATGAAAATGTATGCCGTGGCAATATGACTGGTGGTATTTCCATCGATGTAACCCTCGACGACATGTCTCCTGTCAAAACTTACGGTATCGTTTCCAATAATGTTTGTACAGATGCCATCAGATTTCATGGGATATATGCAACTTATGCACATGACTTGGAGATCACAGGCAATCACTGCTCCAACAATAAGATGACGGGAATTCAAGTGGGCCCAGTCCATAATGTCAATGTAAGCGCTAATACGTGCAAAGGAAATGAGACCGGGATTAACACCGCAGGAAATAGTACAAATCTGTTAATCAGCTCTAATGTATCCAATGAAAATAAGGTGTATGGGATCGTATTTTATGAAACTTCCTACTCTTCTCTTCAGAATAATACGATTCAATGGAACGGCGCAAATGGAATTCACGTCGGATTTATCGCTAATTCCAGCATTGCGGGAAATGTGTGTACTGGAAACGGGGAATTGAACGCCCAAAATGCGAATATCTGGGTGCTTGGCGGATCACAGCGAAATTCAGTACAGGGAAATACAGTAAGAAGGGACAGGAACGGCGCAGCTGTGAGCAAATATGGAATCGTGATCGATCAACAGTGCACGTCCAACCTGGTAATGAATAATGATGCTTATGAAGGTGGTACTACCGAGGGCATATGGAACAACGAAACTACAACTCATCTTGTGAATAATCGGAAAAATGATGGGACATTTGCCTAGCTTTAGCTCTACATACATGTATAAAAAGGGGAGATTAATATGAAAAGAAAGCCCTCATTTGTTTTATTTACGTTACTGCTAGTAAGTTTGCTGATTTTTACGGCATGTTCAAAAACAAATTCCACTGAAGAAAGTGCATCACCAGAAGGCACACAACAAACGGATAACGCTGCAGCGACAAAAGCACCCCCGAAAGAGGAAGAGAAGCACGAGCCTGTTACTCTGAAATTGCTGGCCTGGCATGTAGGAGCTCATCAGGAGTTGTTTGATAAGTTTCACGAAAAGTATCCATGGATAACGATCGAGGTGGTGGAATCGGGAGTTGACAAAGCCGTTGCCATGCAGGCAGCTGGCGATCCCGCCGATCTGGTATGGATTTCAGGGTTAAGCCCTTGGCTTAAGGATGGTATGCTGGAGGATCTGACTCCCTATATTGCCAAAGATGAGACGATACAAAATGCAAAAATCATTGATGGCTTCCTGGATGCTTTTAAAACACCGGACAATAAAACCTGGGCCATTCCTTATACCGCTATATCCGAGTGGATTGTGGTCAATAAGGATTTATTGAAAAAGCACGGCATGGAAATGCCTCCTTATGATTGGACTTACGATGACATGCTGGAAATGGCCAAAAAAGCTACAGATCCTGCAGCGAATGAATATGGGATTTCCTATGATGCTCTATTTTCCCAACAGTTTAGCTGGATATTGCCTGTAGCGAATGGAAATGCCCAGAATTTAAGGTATTTCAACGAGGATTTGACGAAAAATTTAGTGGACACGCCGGGTGTGCAGGCTGACTTGAAGTGGCTGCAGGAGCTGACAACCAAGTGGCATGTCAGACCTACGGATGAAGAAGCTAAGAAGCTGGGCTGGGAACAGGCCAATAATTTCCTGACCGGCAAAGTACTGTTTACCCTCGGCGCAGATTGGGTCATACCGGGGTATAACGAGCATGCAACCTTTGAATGGGATATTCTCCCTCTGCCAAAGGGCAAGGCAAAGCAAGCAACGGTTCAAATTCTGGGGCCGATAGGGATTCTAAGTGCATCCAAGCATAAGGAAGAAGCGTTTAAATGGCTCAGCTTCCAGTTTGAGCTGGAGGCCCAGAAATGGAATGTGAACAATGGCTCTAGTCCATTTGTTATTCATCCTGAGATCGATGCCGAAATTGACCGGACGCCAACCTGGGAAGGCAAAGACAGAGAAGTTGTGAAAATGACCAGGACCATGTGCTGTAATTTGCCAGGCCCGACCATTCCCGGCTTAGATTTTTTTGATGCAAACATTGATTTACAATTGTATCAGGCGATGACAAGCGGCGCCGACATTACCTCACTTATACCTGCAGTTGAGAAATTTAATGAAAATACGTTGAAAATACGCAAAGAGCTCGGCTGGTAATTCATTTGCAGGTATTTGCTCTTGCGCTGTAAGTAAAGCTACGGCGCAAGGGCAATTAAGTTTTTATCAGGCCTTAATGCAAGTCGAAAGGAGGGTTTTGAAAAGTGGGGAATGTGGTATTTCAGCACGTATATAAATATTACAAAGGGGAGCCGAATCCCTCGGTTAATGATTTTCATCTGGACGTTGCAGATGGGGAATTTCTTGTGATGGTCGGACCGTCTGGCTGCGGCAAGTCAACGACGCTGCGGATGCTGGCTGGATTAGAGGACGTCTCCCAAGGTGACATTTACATTGACGGGAAGTTTACGAACTATGTATCGCCGAAGGACCGGGACATTGCCATGGTGTTCCAAAACTATGCGCTGTACCCGAACTTATCGGTCTATGACAATATGGCACTGGGGCTGCAGCTGCGCAAGGTAGCTAAACATGAGGTAGAGCTGCGTGTAAGCCGGGCTGCCAAGATGTTGGAAATTTCGCACCTGCTGACGAAGCGGCCGGCTCAGCTGTCCGGAGGACAGAAGCAGCGGGTGGCACTCGGGCGGGCACTGGTCCGGGAGCCGAAGGCGTTTCTGATGGATGAGCCGCTCTCGAACCTGGATGCGAAGCTGAGGGCGCAGACGCGCGCTGAAATTATTAAAATCCACAGTCAACTGCAGACAACGTTTGTGTATGTCACACATGACCAGACAGAGGCGATGACCATGGGCACGCGGATCGTGGTGATGCGTGACGGCAAAATTCAGCAGGTAGCTGCGCCACAGAAGCTCTATGACGAGCCACGCAACATGTTTGTAGCCGGATTTATCGGGACACCGCAAATGAACTTCATCGAAGGGGCGATTGCTGCTCATTCCGATGGCATTTACTTTGAAAATAAACGGTTGAAGCTGCTTCTCCCTGAGACGTACGCCCAGTATGTGCGGGGGATGAATACGAACCTGCGGCATGTCGTGCTGGGCTTGCGTCCCGAGCATGTGCTGTGCGATGGGGATGCGCTGCAAACCGATCTATATGCCGGCTGGCAGGTGTCGGTGACGGTGGAGATGAAAGAGCCTATGGGCCCCGACACGTATGTACACGCCAATTTGGGCGGGAATACGATTTTATCGAGAGCTGATGCACATACGCCCGTGCGCATGGGAGATACAATCAAGCTGGTGCTGCGGATGGATAAAGCACATCTGTTTGAGCGGGAGAGCGGGGAATCGCTGACAGGGCGGGAGGCTTCGGGATGAGGAACGTGAACAAATTTCGGGGAACGCTCATCTTGGGCTTGATGCTGCTGCTTGTTATGGCCTTGTGGGGAATAAGAGATTACTTCCAGGAGGATCGTGTATTTCCAAAGCTTCAGGCCAGCGCGATCCAAATGGGAAGCACGCTCGAGGCATCGGCTGCCAAGACGCAGACGATTCCAGCCTACGTGCAGTGGCTGCGGAGCGAGCAGGCTCAGGCGCTGCAGGGCTTGCTGACTTTGGAGACTTTGGAGACCTTGGAGACCTCAGAGACCTCAGAGACTCCAGGGACTCCAGGGACATCAGAGCTTACAATCCGCGCAGCAGAATACTCAGCGGCTTCCGCAGATGCCCAAATCGTGCTGCGCAGCGATGAACAGCAGGGTGAGGTCATCGACTGGACGGATGCCGGGGGCTGGCTCGAATGGACCGTGGACGCGCCGCAAGACGGATTGTACACGCTGGCGGTGGCGTATAGACCGCTGAAAGGAAGCTTCGCCAATGTGGTACGTGGTCTCCAGATTGACGGGAGCTACCCTTACCAGGAAGCGGAGCGGATTACCTTGGAGCGCCTGTGGAAGGACAGCCAGTATCCGTATGAGCGCAATGGACTGGGCAATGAAATTCGTCCGGTACAGATAGAACTGAGCGAGTGGCGGACGGTGCTCGTGACGAATTATGCGGCGTCATCGGAGCCACTCTTGTGGCCACTGACGAAAGGTCGGCACACGATCCGGCTGATGGGAGGCAGGGAGCCGCTATCGCTCGCTTCGCTGACGCTGGCGGCTCCGCAGCCGATTCCCGTGTATGCGGAATATGTGGCTGCTGGAGGAAAGGACAGAGAGTCGGATAGTAAGGCAGGTGAGGTGGCTGGTGCGGATTCAAATGCGGTGACAGGCGTGGAGACAGAGGACGATGCAGGCTTGGAAACAAAAGCAGAGATGAATGCAGAAACGAATGCAGAAACGAAAGCGGTGGCATCCGCAAAAGCCTCCCCGCAATCAGGCACAGGCTGGTTCGCTATCATGGAGGCGGAGCAGTATAGGGCCAAGTCGGCGATTGGGATTCAGACGCAAAGTGTGGCTGAGCCGTATCTCTCCCCGGACCCGAAAGGCCGGCTCGTCTATAACGCCATTGGCGGAGACCGCTGGCAGCAGGCCGGGGACTGGATTGAATGGGAATTTACCGTGCCGGCAAGCGGCTGGTATGTGATCGATATGAAGGTTATGCAAGGCTATAACGGCAAAGCAGCCGCTTACCGCACGGTGATGCTGGATGGACAGGTGCCGTTTCGCGAGCTGCTCCATTATGCCTTGCCGGCAAGTTCGGACATGGAGATTCGTTCATTGAATGACGAGACTGGCAAGCCCTATCAGTTTTGGCTGGAAGCAGGAGTACACCAGCTGCGTCTCATCGCAGATAGCTCGCTGATCAGTCCGGCGGCTGAATCCTTGCGGGATGTGCTAACGGATCTAAGCGTGATGGAGCGGGATATTCGCCTGATCTCCGGCAACTACGGAAGCGGAAGCAGCTCGAATCTGGATACCGGACGGACCTGGCAGGTGAAGACGTACGATCCTCAGATCGAGACCAAGCTCTCGGGAGTTATCGAAAGGCTGCGGACCGTTCGCGATTATGTCGATGGCTTGAATCAGCATGTGACCGATCCGACGACGGCGATTTCTTCCGCGATGAACAGCCTGGAGAAGATGCTGGAGGATGTGAATGAAATCCCCAACCAAGTGAAGGTGTTTGCGGATATACAGACGAGCATCAACACGTGGATGAAGCCGATGGAAAGTCAGGCTGTGCTGCTGGATTATCTGGTCGTGCGCGAGCCGCAAGCAGATCCGGGGCTCAAGCTTCCTCATGCATGGGACAAAATCAGCTACAGTACACTGAACTTCGCACGTACCTTTTTTCAGAAGTATGACCTGAAGGATTTGAACGATGAGGAAGCGATCACTGTGTGGGTGCAGCGGGGCCGGGACTATGTCGATTTGCTGCAAAAAATGATTGAAGCCGACTTTACGCCCCAAACAGGCATTCGGGTGAACGTCAACCTGATGCCGAGCACGAATGTGCTGATGCTGGGCAATGCGGCCGGGGATCAACCGGATATAGCGCTTGGCCTGGGAATGGAAACGCCGGTCGATTACGCCATGCGCGGGGCAGCAGCAGAACTATCCCAGCTGGCGGGCTTTAAAGACGTCGTGCAGCGCTTTAACCCTGGCGTGATGCGTTCTTATGCTTACGACGAAGGCGTGTATGGATTGCCGGAGACCCAGTCGTTTATGGTGATGTTTTACCGGACGGATGTGCTGGAGCGGCTGGGATTGACCCCGCCGGATACATGGGACGATGTGCTGAACCTGCTGCCGACACTGCAGGAGAATGGCATGGATATGTATTATCCGGCCAAGGAATTCGTGATGCCGTTCTACCAGCAAGGGGCGGAATTTTATACAGCGGACGGGATGCAGACGGCAATCGACAGCAAGACAGCGCAGGCGGCCTTTCAGCGGTGGACCGATTTGTTCAGCACCTATAATGTGCCGAAGGAAGTGCCGGCCTTTTTCAATCATTTCAGGTCGGGGGACATTCCTATTGGCATGGCCGATTATAATACGTACATCCAGCTTAGCGTGGCTGCACCGGAAATTACCGGGAAGTGGAAGATGGCACCTCTGCCGGGACTGCGGGGGGAAGACGGGCAAGTCGTCCGCTGGTCGCAGCAAAGCACCACAGCAGCTATGCTGATGGAGAAGAGCAAGAACAAAGAGCAGGCGTGGATGTTCCTGGATTGGTGGACATCGACGGACACACAGGCCCAGTATGCGAACGATATCGAATCGTTTGCCGGGATTGAATACCGCTGGAATCCGGCCAATATCGAGGCGCTGCAGTATGTGCCATGGCCAAGTGAGGATATGCAGGTGCTGGCCGAGCAAGGACGCTGGGGCAAAAACATGCCTTACGTGCCGGGTTACTACTTCCTAGCGCGGGAAATGGACTTTGCCTGGAATAACACGGTGCTGAGCGGCATGCCGCCCAAAGAAGCGATCCGGAAAGCGGCAGTTTCGCTGCAGCGGGAAATGACCCGCAAGCAGAAAGAGTTCGGCTTCGGACCGGGGATGAATCTGCATCTACCCGGTTATGAAGGGGAAGTCGGCGTAAGCATAGGGGAAGGGGGCGATGAGGGTGCGAAATAAAGACCACATAAGCCAATCTGCGCTGGTGCCCATGGAGCCGGTTGCGTCAGGTGCAGCAAGAAAGGCAGGTATGCGAGATGTCCCGACAGGCCCCCTCTTTGTGCGGCGGTTCCGGCAGTTTGTACGGGAATGCTGGAGCGCCCGGTTATCGTACCTGTTTTTGGCGCCGTTTCTGATCGCCTTTTGCTGCTTTATCCTGATTCCAGTCCTTATGGCGGTTGTGCTGAGTGTGACCACGTTCAACGGGTTTGCCTTTCCGACATTTATCGGGATCGATAATTTTATCGCCTTAGTGACACAGGATGTTGTGTTTATGAAATATACACTGCCCAACACGTTCAAATTTGCACTGATCGTAGGGCCTGGCGGTTACGTGCTGTCCTTTGTATTCGCCTGGCTTATTCATCAGCTGCCAAGAAGTGTCCGGGATTACTTTACTTTGGCTTTTTATGCGCCTTCGATGGCGGGAGGTGTGGCGTTATCTGTCATTTGGATCGCTACCTTCAGCGGAGACCGGGTCGGCTACTTGAACAACATCCTGCTTAAGTTCGGCCTGATTGAAACGTCGCAGCTGTGGCTGCAGGACCCGAAATATTTGATGAATATTATGATTATCGTCACGCTGTGGACCAGCATGGGCGTAGGTTTTCTGGCGATGCTGGGCGGCCTGCAGACGGTGAATACGGAGCTGTATGAGGCCGGCCGAATTGACGGCATCAAAAATGCGCTGCAGGAAGTGTACTACATCACGATTCCGTCGATGAAACCGCAAATGCTGTTCAGCGCCGTGATGGCGATTGTGGGGACGCTCAAAGCCGGGGCGATCTCGACCCAGCTTACAGGGCTGGCCATTACGCCGAGCTACTCGGGGCACTTAATGACGAATCATATAGATGATTACGCCTTCCTACGCTATGAGTGGGGCTATGCCTCGGCGGTTTCGGTGGCGCTGCTGATCATTTCCTATTTGGTTATGCGGTTTTGCTATCGTTTGTTCGCGACAAAGGAGGGGGAATAACCCGATGACACAACTTCCGCCTCAGGAGCTTTCAAAGCCTTCCGAGCTTGCCAAGCATTCTAAGTTTTCGAGGCAATCCAAGCTCTTCAAGCAATCCAAGCCAAATAAGCCTTCGACGATCTCCCGGTTTTCCAGGATGTCAAGGCTATCCAAACTTAAGCGAATCTCTCTATCCAGATCGCTGCTCGTTGTCATCTTTATTGGCCTAGCGGTGTTTATGCTGCTGCCGATTATCTTTTTGTTCAACAATGCTTTTAAACCGCTGAACGAGCTGTTCTTATTCCCGCCGACGATTTGGGTGAAGGAGCCGACGATGCGCAATTTCGAGCAGCTGTTTTTGCATGCGGGGGCTGCTGTGGTGCCGTTTACACGCTACTTGTTTAACAGTATTGTCGTCGTTTCGCTATCGCTCGTTTTCGTGATCCTGGTCAGCACGATGGCGGGGTATGTGCTGGCGAAGCACCGCTTTCACTTCAAGGCGCTGATCATGTCGCTGATCATGCTGTCGCTGATGTTTGCACCGGAGACGGTGGCGATTCCGCGCTATTTGATCGTCAGCAGCCTGGGGATTACGAATACGTATCTGGCCCATATTTTGCCCTTTATCGCTTCGCCGGTGGCGGTGTTTCTGATGAAGCAGTTCATCGACCAAATCCCGGACTCCTTGCTGGAGGCGGCGAAGCTGGACGGAGCGAATGATATGTACATTTTCACGCGTATTATTATTCCGCTGACGGCTCCGGCCGTAGCTACCATTTCAATTATTACGTTCCAGGCGGTTTACCTGGACGCAGAGGGCTCGACACTGTACACGACCAAGGAGACGATGAAGACGCTCGCCTTCTATGTAACTAGCTTAACAGCCAACCTGCAAAACAGTGTAGCCGGGCAAAGCATGGCAGCCGCAGCCGCACTGCTGATGTTTATTCCCAACCTCATCATGTTCCTCCTATTCCAGCGCAAAATGATCCAGACGATGCTGCATTCGGGGGTGAAGTAAATGAGAGGACGGGATGAGAGGCAGTTTGCTGGGGGAAAGACGGCATGGCTCGCTTTCATTATACTGATTTCGCTTGTTACAACACTGCTGTTTCCAGTGTCCACTTCGGCCCGTTTGCCTTATAGCACCTGGTTTATCGATCAGGAGACGAACCGGGCGATCAAGATTCAACCGCTCTACGTACCCAGGCAGGTGATCGGATACGCTGACATCGACATTCCGCTCTCGGCTCCCAGTGATGTATACATCGCTGCTGATAATCACGTCTACGTGGCGGACACCGGAAATAACCGCATTGTTGAGTTTGATGAGCAGGGCAAGTTTATCCGGTCGGTCGGTACGAACGAGGGCGAAGGGGTGTTGAATGCCCCGGAAGGCGTATTTGTCTCCAAGGATGGAATGATTTACGTCGCTGATACCGGAAACAAACGCATTGCCAAGTATGCAGCCAACGGTGACTACATTCGTATGTTCGAAAAACCGCAATCGCCGCTTCTGCCGGAAGGCTACTTCTATGTACCAACCAAGCTGGTCGTGGACAGCCGAGGCGTTATGTACGTCGTGATTAAAGATTCATATCAAGGGCTTCTGAGGATGAATGGGCAGGGGGAATTCACCGGCTTTTTCGGTGGCAATAAAACCGAATTGGACTTCCTGACACAGCTGAAACGGACGATCTTAAACCAGACGCAAATGGAAAAGGAAATAGCCAAACGTCCGGGAACGATCGAAAACGTGTCGATGACCGGTGATGGTTTTCTTCTGACGGCAAGCAGCGGGGTGAGCCGGGGGCAAATCAAGAAGCTGAATGCGGGAGGCGCAGACGCCTTTCAAAATAAATCATTTTTTGAGAACAAGCTTGTCGACACGGCCATTGATGCGGATCGCTTTTTGTATGGAATGAACAGTGAGTTCGGGGAAATTTCGATTTATGACCCGTTCGGCAATGTGATGGTTTATTTTGGAGACGCGGATAAAAAAGCACATCAACAAGGCATTGTAAATTTCCCAACAAGCTTGGCTGTGAACAGCAAAAATGAGCTGTGGGTCGCTGACAGCAGCTTGAATCTGCTGCAAGTGTATGAACGGACTGCGTTCGGGGAAGCTTTCCTGACTGCCTCAAGGCTGTATTATGAAGGCAGCTACGAGGAAAGTAAGCCGTACTGGGAAGTCATTATGCAGCAAAACGGCATGATGAACTTGCCTTACAACGGCTTGGGGGAAATTGCGCTGAACGAGAAGCGTTACGATGCGGCGATGGCGTATTTTAAAGACTCATACGATGAGGCCGGATACTCGGATGCTTTCTGGAATGTACGCTATGATTGGATACAGAGCTACCTGATCTATGCTTTTTTGCTGCTGATTGCTGCTTTGTGGCTGCTCCGACTCGCAGTAAAACGGGCAGGCTCTTATGCAGATAAGCGTTCCTGGCCGCCTTTTGCCGCCCAATATGGAAAGGAAGCGAAGGATGCGCTGTACCTGATGTTTCATCCCTATGAAGGCTTTTATCGGCTGAAAGAACGAAAAGTATCATGGTCGATGATTTTCACCATCATTCTGTTAACGATCGTTATTCGTCTTCTTTCCATCTACGGCATGGGATTTATTTTCCATCCCTATGATTTGAGCAAGGTGAATCTCGCTCTTGAGGTTGGAGTGCTGCTCGTCCCCTGGGTTACCTGGATCATTGCCAACTACCTGGTGAGCACCGTCAAAGGCGGGGAAGGGCGCTTCCGCGAAGTGCTGCAGGCGAGCACTTATGCACTTGTACCGTACATTGTGCTGATGGTGCCAGTGATTTTGCTTTCGAACATAGTAGTGCTGGAAGAGCGGATTGTCGTCGATTCGATCGTGCAGATCATGTGGATCTGGATCGTGGTGCAGTTTTTTATCATGACACAGGTGATTCATAATTTCGACTTTTTTGAGGCGGTAAAAAATGCGGCTGTTACCTTGTTTACGATAGGGGTCATTTGGATATTTATCGTCATTATGTCGGGCCTGAGCTATAACCTGTTCGACTTTGTGAAGCAAATTTACCGGGAGGTGACATTGTATGCCTAACGGATATCAACGTTTATGGCCGAAGCGCCCTTGGATGCGATACATGCTCATCCTCGCCTTCGCAGCACTTATCATTATCGTGACCTTCATAGCGGCTAACCGCGATACGCTACCGAAGCTGCAGGAAATGGGCATCGCCGAGCGGGTACAAACGTTCACCCCCGTCAGCGGGGGTGAAGCATGGTCGCCGGGGCCGCTGGATGCTGACGGGTTCGCGACCGTTCACGAAAATAGCCTGTTCACACTGCTGATCGCACCCGATACAACACAAATCGCTGTGCGTAACAAGCTTACTGGCTTCCTCTGGCGCAGCAATCCTGCGAAATCAAGGCTCGACAAGGAGACCGTGAAAGGACTTCTCTTATCCAATCTGGAATCTCCGTATGTGATGGAATATGTGCCTGCAGGCAAGACGCAGCGGAATATGACCAACGCGTTGGAAGAGAAGATGGAAAAAAGCTTTATCCGGACTGAGCATGGAGTTGAAGTGACATACCGGTACACGAAGCTTGCCATGACGATTGTGATCCGCTTTGAGCTTACCGAATCCGGATTGGAAGTGACGGTACCCTCGCAGGGCATCGAGGAGAGCGGCGACAATCGCTTGTTCTCGGTACAGCTGATGCCGTTTTTTGGGGCGGTTTCTGGTACAGAGGAGGATGGCTACTTGTTCGTACCTGACGGGCCGGGGGGACTGATGTATTATGACCGGGACCGTCCTGCGTCTGGCAAGCTTTATGATTATATGATTTACGACGAAGATCCGGCCAATTTGCAGGAACGCGACGTCCCGCGCGAAGCGATTGCTTACCCGGTTTTCGGTCTCAAGCGGGGAGACCAGGCCTATGCGGCCATCGTCAAAGACGGCAAGTATACGGCGCGGATTACGGCCATGCCCGCAGGCGTGCAAACGACTTATCATTCGCTTGGCGCGAAGTTTCTGTACCGTGAGGAATATTTACGCAAAGTAAGCACGATGGCGGCGCCAGTCAACTCGGTTCAGAAGGATCGGATCCTGCAAGACCGGAAGGTTGAATACCGGCTGCTGTCAGGAGATGCAGCGAATTACAGCGGCATGGCACAAGCTTATCGGGATTACTTGATGGAAACGGGGCAGCTGTCTGCATCTCTGCAGAGGGTGGAGCACATGCCGCTTATGCTTGGGCTTGTTGGCGGAGACACGAAGGATGTATTTGGCGGCAGCAGCTATATCCCGGCAACGACTTTTAAACAAGCCGAACAGATGGTAACAGAACTCGAGAGCCAAGGTGTTGCTGGCATGCAGGTGCTGTTCCATGGCTGGCAGGGTGGTGGCTTCATCGAAAGCGACCGGCGTTTTCCGATCCAGTCCAAGCTGGGTGGACCAGAGCAGGCGAAGCAATTTACTGCCGCTATGAAAGCTCGCGGTATTCCTGTGCTGTTCGAAGATTTTCTGACGTGGATGAAAATCGGCAAGACGGACGTATCCATGAAAACCGAAGGGATTCGCAGTATTGATACTACGGTATTCCAGCGGCGGGGAACGAATTTTCTGCTGAATCCGGTGACGGCGGTTCGCTCGGCGAAGGAAACGATCGACAAGCTATCCAAGCTGGGAGTGGACGGCATTGCCTTCAACGGCGTGGGCAGTACCGTGTTCCGTGATTATGATACACATGCACTCGAGCGGGAGGATACAGCGTCCTTATACTCGGCGCTGCTGGCCTACACGAAAGAACAGATGGGCAGCGTGGCGACCAACCGGGGCAACGATTATTCACTGAAGTCAACGGATCTGTTGACACGCTTTCCCTTGGAATCGAGCTATGACTTCTTCGTCGATGAGACGGTGCCGTTTTATCCGATGGTCGTACACGGTTCACTGCTGTATACGGGCATCGAGGGCAACATGCGCAACGAATACGACAAGGAACTGCTGAAATCGATTGAATATGGGGCAATTCCGTCCTTCCTGTTGACGTATGAGCGCAGCCGCGAGCTGAAGGGCACGGATTACGACGACTTATACAGCAGTGAATATGCTGTGTGGAAAGAGCGCATTGTGGAAGAATACAAGAAATTTGACGAGCTGGCGCCGTTAGTCCATCGGCGGATGATCAAGCATGAACAACAAGCCGAAGGGGTCTACACGATGACGTATGACGATGGCAGCCGAGTGACCGTTGATTATAATAAAAACCGCTTTGAAGTGATGAAAGGAGGCACGCCATGAGCAAGCAGGAACGCCGCAAAGGCTACTGGAGCTACCGCTGGAAAGACTACGGAACCGGCTACCTGTTCATGCTGCCCTGGGCGATTGGTTTTGCCATTTTCGTTGCTTTTCCAGTCGGATGGTCGTTCTTCAACAGCTTTAATCAGGTACGTTTGACCAATACAGGATTCACCTATAAGTGGGTCGGGCTCGATAATTTCCGGCGGGTGCTCATGGAGGATAACGTGTACCCGATTGAATTGATCCGATATTTCCAGGAAATGCTGCTTATGATTCCGCTGATTCTTATCTTTTCTTTTTTTGTGTCTCTGCTGCTTAACCAGAAACTACCTGGACGTGCCTTGATCCGGGCCATCTTCTTCCTTCCTGTTATCTTCGCCACCGGACAGGTGCTGATGGAATTATTCAGTCAGGGTGCCGGGAAGCTGCCCTTTATCGCCCAATATAATCTGGATGGGCTTGTAAAGCAGTATGTCGGACCCAAGCTCGCTGAGCCTATACTGAATGTACTGAGCAAGGCGGTTATTATTTTGTGGTATTCAGGCGTACAAATTCTGATTTTTATTGCTGGTTACCAAACCATTCCCCGGTCGGTATATGAAGCCATCCGGATCGACGGAGCTACGCCATGGGAGGCATTCTGGAAGATTACGCTGCCCGCAATGGTGCCGTTCATTGGCTTGAACGCGGTGTTTACTATCGTAGACCTGTTCACGTTTCCGACCAATCCGGTAATGTATCAGGTGAGCAAGAACATGTTCAGCCCGCAAGCCGGCTACGGCTATGCGAGCGCGCAGGCATGGATCTATTTTCTTTTGATCCTGCTGCTGCTTGGTCTCACACTATGGCTGACCTACCGTTCGATTGTGAAGAAGGGGGCATTTCGATGAAAGCAAGCGAAAATTATCGGCAAATCAAAGCGGATATAGGCCACAAGCTGCACAGCCGACAGGTGCAGCTTGTAAAGAAACTGCTGCTGGGACAACATCTGAACGATGGCTGGCTGGCGAAAATCGTCATTTACTTTTTGCTTGCCATTATTGCTTTTTTGTACTTGCAGCCGTTATTTTACATGATATCGACGATGGTCAAGTCCGTAAGCGATCTGATCGACCCTATTGTGAAATGGATTCCGCGGGAGTTACACTGGAAAAACCTGGGTGACGCATGGCGCGGCCTCCGTTATCCGGAATCATTTACTAATACACTAACCATTGCCCTGACATGCTCGATCCTGCAGGTGGTTTCCTGCGCGATTACCGGCTATGCGCTGGCCCGGCTTCATTTTCCTGGCAAAACACTGGCCTTCTTTCTGATCATTGTGACCTTTCTTGTACCGCCGCAAATTACGATTATCCCGATGTATTCGATTTTCGGCAAGCTCGGCTGGTTGAACACGCCGCTTGTCTTTATCATCCCGGCTGTGTTTGGTCAAGGACTGCGGGGGGCGCTCTTTATTATCATTTTTCGGCAATTTTTCCAGACTCAGCCAAAGGCGTTGGAAGAAGCGGCCAAAATCGATGGAGCCAGTGTTTTCCGCTTGTTCTTCCGCATTATGCTGCCGCTTGCCCGTCCGGCGATTATCGTTGTTTTCCTGTTCTCCTTTGTCTGGTACTGGAATATGTACTACGAGCCTTCGATGTTTCTGAGCAAAGGGTTTCAACCGTTATCACTCAGGCTTAGCTTAATGCAGCAGGAGCTGATGGGCAGCAGTGCCATCCATTTTGATGCGGGGGTAGGCAAGGATCCGATTTCCGAGGGACCGAAAATGGCGGCAGCTTTTCTGATTATTTTGCCTCCGCTTATTGTATATATGTTTACGCAGCGGTGGTTCTCGGAAGGGATTGAACGTACTGGGCTTGTAGAGTAACTATATATAATGTGCAAAACCGAAACTAACATGTTTTAAAAAGGAGGATACAAATGCTTGAACTTTTTCGTGACAGCAAAGGAAAGACAGCGCTTCAGCTGCCTCATTTTCCGACGCAAATGCAAGCTATCGTGTGGCGGAATTGGGGGCTGGTACCCGTCGGACACATCGCGAAAGTATTAAGGACTAATGCGGAGCAAGTGGCCCTGCTGGCTGAGGGAATGGGCTTGTCAGCCGCTCCTGAAGTGAATCCATTATGGCTTTCAAGAGGATATATTACGATCATAAGGGCTAACTGGCATTTATTAACGTATGAGCAGTTGCTGATATTACTTGATTGGACGGAGGAGCAGCTCGTATTTGCGTTGAAAGAAGATGATTTCTTATGGTATAAGCTAGGCCTGTTCAAGCCGGAAATCGAGGAAATTTATTATCGTTCCCTTTTGCCTGAGGAGAAAGAACAGACGGAGCAGCTCAGACAGCGGATCGTAGAGCATTTTCCTTCTGGTGTTCCTGTTGGTTTGCCCGGGGATAAAGATAAAGCATTTGGTTTTCTGGATCGTTTCAAAAGAGCTGATCCTATAGAGACTTATACAACTCCACAGCCCTCAGACTGGAAAGAATATGAAGTGAAACTAGGAGAAATTAAGCTTGATGCCAGCTGGACAATCACTTATCCGACTAACGGAAAACATGTCAAAGATTTTATAGATCAGTTTGTTCGCAAAATGAAAAAGAACTGGGGAATCGACCTTAGAGCCTTCTCTAAGGATGAAGAAAGGCAAGGGCAAACCGGGGAATACAGCTTGCAGCTGCAGATTGAGCCCCATACCAGCGTACTTGCGGAAAGTCATGAAATTCATGTGTTGGCAAAAACAATTACGGTTAAAGCTGTAGATGAGCCAGGGCTGCTCAAAGGCTTGCAATGGATGGCAAAGCAAATGGATGAGCGTGGGGGGCCGCTGCTTCAGCAAGGTTATACAAAGCGTCTGACGAAATTTGATCTTCGCTATATTTATTCTTATTCTGCTGTATTCGGAGATCCCTTGATTGATCCTGAGCTGGATCCCAATCCAGATGGGCTGCTAGAAGCGTTGTCTGAGCTTGGCGTTAATGGGATATGGCTGCATTGTGTGCTTTACAACTTAATTCCTTGGAAAGAAGCGCCTGAACTTTCACAGGATTGGGAGAAAAGGCTTGAGGGACTGCGCAGGCTGACAGAACGGGCGGCGAAATACGGTATTGGCATTTATCTTTATTTCAATGAACCCCGCGGTATGGCGCTGCCTTTCTTCGATCAGCATCCTGACTGGAAAGGAGCGACGGAGAACGGCGTGCAAGCGGCTCTTTGTACATCAAGACCGGAAATACAACAGTATATTAGAGAAAGTACAGCAAGTTTATTTAGGGAAGTCCCTGAACTGGCCGGACTATTTACGATTACGATGTCGGAAAATTTAACGAACTGCTATTCCAGAACTTTTGGTAATGATACGGAGTGTCCGCGCTGCAGTCAACGAAAAGCGTCTGAAATCGTCGCCGAAGTGAATCGCTGCATCGCCGAAGGCGCATTCAGTGTCAAGCCGGATGCCCGGATCATTTGCTGGACTTGGGGATGGGATTCTTTTTCGGAAGAAATGCTGCTTGAAGCGATTGAGCAGCTTCCTGATGGTGTACGCTTGATGTGTGTGAGTGAGGAGCTTATGCCCACCAATATTGCGGATACGAAAGGGATTGTAAGGGACTATTCCATCTCTATTGTTGGACCGGGCGAAAGGTCAAAGACAAGCTGGGAAGCGGCAAACAGGCGCGGACTCCAAACGATGGCGAAGGTCCAGCTCAACAACTCCTGGGAATGCTCGGCTGTTCCTTATTTGCCTGTTTTGGATATCATTGAGGAGCATCTAGACAATCTTTCGCAGTCTGGAGTCAGCGGACTTATGTTAAGCTGGACGTTAGGCGGGTATCCTTCCCCTAATCTGGAATTGGCTTCGGAATATTATTGGGAAACGACAAGGAGTAACCCGGCTGAAACAAATCGTGAGGCTGCTGGACAACAGCAGGTGGCACCCGGCAAGAATGAATTGCTGAAACGTAAATTTGGCCGCGGCGCATTCGAACGGGTTTCCAAGGCAATCAGTCAGCTTAGTGAAGCATTTCGTGAATTTCCATTTCACTGCGGTACACTCTATGTGGCTCCGCAAAATTACGGTCCATCCAATAAGCTGCATCTTACGCCCACGGGCTACACCGCTACGATGGTGGGCTTTCCTTATGATAACTTGGAGGCTTGGAAAAGTGTGTATACTGCAGACCGCTTCGAGGAGCAATTCCAGCTCCTTTCGCAAAAGTGGAAGAAGGGTATGGATCAACTGGGGGATGCGGAACCCTATATTGCAGCTGGCGGGCATGAAGCTTATACAGAACTGGTTAATGCCGCATGGGGAGCTTATTACCACTTCCGCAGCACTGCTTTGCAAATATCGTTCGTGATCAAACGCGATCTTTATTTACAAGAAGAAGACGCAAGCATGCGTGAAAAGCAGCGCGGCGAACTTCTTACGATCATCGATGAAGAAATCGGGCTTGCCAAAGCATTGTATGAGTTGGTGGGCAGGGACTCGCGAATAGGCTACGAGGCTACTAACCATTACTACTATACACGTCAAGACTTACAGGAAAAGGTATTGAACTGCCTCCATATCAAAGCGCTGCTTTCATAGTGTTCACTAAATGCCGTTCAACCTCAATCAAAAGAGGGGGAGCGGCGTTTTTTTACCATATAGGAAAGTTTAAGTATTTTACAGTTTTAAAGTATGGAATTAGGCCTGCCTTCTAATCGCGGAAAGCCACCCTCCACTAATCAGAAAGAAAGCTAAGAAAGCTAAGAAAGCTCATCCTATCGCCACTATCCCTTTCTCTCAGGAATGTAGCTTCTGCTGTCAGTCCGTTTGAGCGTTAGTATCGGCCACCCTCCGCAGAAATGAGCGTGCACAAGACTTAACGATGTTTTTCATCGTTAAAAGAGGACGGATGGCCACTCAGGGGGTTAAAAGGGATTTTAACGATGTTTTCATCGTTAAAGTATAGATATAGAGAGGACCCAGTGCTTTTAACGATGAAAAACATCGTTAAAGTAGAAGATCCTTCCTGGCTGCGCGCGCTCTTCTTTCCCAGTGTCTTGAAAGCTGGGATATCTCTTCCAATCAATAGAGAACCCTTGCCGGCTGTCCGTTTAAGCTCGGTGTTCGTACGATTATAGCTAAAGAGAGGGAATGGCTGTGGGTGGAAGAGCGTTAGCGCCCGCCTTTAAAGATTTGTTCCAACCCCCACATCCATTCCATTCAAAGGAACAAATCTTTAACAGCGGCTGGAGCCCACAGCCATTCCCTCCCCTCATGCACGCACGTAATGAACACGTTCCTCAAAGGACACCGCAAGGCATTTTTCTTTTATGATACAAGAAGTAGAACGTATAAATTAATCAAGGTTTTCCATACAAGCAAATTAAGGTATAATATGATCAAATGTTCTAATCATTTACCAAAATGTTACAAAGTTCTGCATTTTTTTCCTCGTGCTATAAGATCGCTACGAACTTATGCCGATAATAATTAGGGGGAGGATGTGACTATCAGATGAGAGTTATATTGGTCGATGATGAGCGGCTAGCTTTGCTGCAGCTAACCAAGATGTTAGAGAAAATGGGGGGAATCGATGTTGTAGGAACGTATTTAAATCCGATAGAGGCTATCGAATGGATTGGTGAGCTTCGGCCGGATGCTGTATTCCTGGATATTCATATGCCCGGGATTGATGGTTTGAAGATGGCTGTGCAAATTCAGGAGAACTGCCCTGCTATACAGATTGTGTTCGTAACTGCATTTGATCAATACGCGGTTCAAGCTTTCGATCTTAATGCATTGGATTATGTGATGAAGCCGCTTCATATGGACCGTTTGGGAAGAGCCGTTCAACGTTTACAAGATCGTGTCAGAGGGGACGTTAATGTTACAGTTTCTTCATCACCACAGTCTGTGCTTATTCGCTGCCTGAAAACACTCCAGTTTGAAATGCCGGGCCAGAAGTCAGAGAGGCTGAAGTGGCGAACCTCCAAGGCGCAGGAATTGTTCGTGTATTTGCTTCATCACAGAGGCAGGGTGATTGCCAGAGATGAATTGCTTGAATTGCTATGGCCGGATTTCGAAGAGCGAAGGGCAGCAGCCCAACTGTATACGACTATTTATCAGATTCGCCAATCTTTACAGCGCAATGAAGTTGGATCTGTCACTATTAACAGTGGAAGCCTGACAGATGGATACAGCCTAGATACCAGCACTGTTCGTATCGACACCGAAGAATGGGAGCATCAATTAAAGCAGCTGGACAGTCCTGAGCAGCACACTATCGATAAGCACGAAAGCTTGTTTAACCAGTATACAGGTGATTATTTGAGCGATTATGATTACTTGTGGGCAGAGCACGAACGTGAACGACTGCGGAGGCTGTGGCTGCATCATGCGCAAAATATGATCCGGTTTTACACCCGGCAGGGCATGCACAGCGAGGCAATCAGGATAAATTTGAAGATTCAGCAGTTGAATCCTGTTTTCGAGGAAAGCTATTTTTCTTTGATGAAGCTCTATGATTTATCACATCATAATGCGGCTGTAGAAGAGCAGTACATGCTGTTGACGGAGACTTTGAAAAGGGAGCTCGATTCACGGCCAGATGATAGAGTTGCACAATGGTATCAAGGTTGGAAGAGCGAAGGTTTAGTTTATAATAGGTAAATATAATCATTTATAGTGTGTGTCTTGCTATATTCAATAGATATGATACTATGAAGAAGTAAAACTTTTTCACGATAACGGCAAACCTGTCGAAAGATAGGGACGCAAAGCTAAAGGGCCTTCCGATTGATGGCAGCCAGCTACCGAATAGAACGGTTTTTTTGTTTTTTTAAAAGTTTAAGTTTTAATTTAAAAAATAGTTTGAAAAGTTTGTATAATTGTATAGTTTGAATAGTTTTAGATAGAACTTTATACGATAATGGCAAACCTATCGAAAGGTAGGGACGCAAAGCTATAGGGCCTTCTTAATGAAGATGGCAGCCTGGCCACCGAAGGGAGTTTTATTTATGCGTAAATTTACGCTGATAGCAACCATGCTTGCTATGTTTATCTCGTTGTTTAATGTCCCTGCATATGCTGCAGCTGTCAGTAAAGAATGGTTGAATACGGCGAATGTTGCTGCTGGAGCAGTAGGAATTAGCTATGATGTGAAAGCAAACGTTAAGACTATGGTGACGATCGTCAAAGGAAATGAAAAATATACGTATACCTTAACAGCGGGCAAGCAGGAGGAACGGTTCCCTCTGCAGCTGGGCAATGGAGAATATACGATCACAGTATTGGAAAATATAAGCGGCAACAAATATAAAGCTGTGCAAAAAGGTACGGTAAAGCTTAATTTGGCTGACAGTAAAGTCGTGTACTTGAATTCCATTCAAAATATAAGCTGGAGTGCTTCAAGTAAAGCCGTCCAAAAAGCGAAGGAGCTAACGGCGAAGAAAGAGACCGATGCTGACAAAGTAAAAGCCATCTACGACTACGTAATTAATAACATTAAATATGATTCCAAGCTTGCTACTAGCGTAACGAATGATTATCTTCCCCAAATTGACCGCACCTTAACTTCTCAGAAAGATATTTGTTACGGCTATGCATCACTTGTAGCAGCAATGCTGCGCAGCTTGGATATTCCAACCAAGCTGGTTATGGGCAAAAGTACTTATGTAAATGTGTATCATGCATGGAATGAAGTTTTCCTGGACAATAAATGGGTTATTATCGATACTACTGTTGATGCTGGATTGAAGGACAACAAAAAGAAATATGACATGGTTAAGAGTGCCACTCAATATACAACAGAAAAACAATACTAGATCGCAGCTGCTGCGAAGAGCCCTGACACCAGAATGATGGTCAGGGCTCTTTGTTATGAAGTTACTGGGAAGTATATGTTTTTGGTGGAAGAGTGGAGAGTGGAAAGTGGAAGAGCAATCCGTAGCAGCCCAGCAGCCTGTCCCCCGAATTGAGCGTGTGCTTCACTTAACGATGATTTTCATTGTTAAAGTAAGGTTGTGGAGACGACCTCGTGCTTTTAACGATGAAAAACATCACTAAAGTAGCAAGCGGCGACGCCACAGCGCGCTCTTCCTTCCCAGCGCCTTTGCCCGCTACGAAAGCTCCTCCAATTAAGAGGACTAGAAGTGTATGCTGTCGAAGTAATTCCCTATAACTAAACGGAGATACGATATTTACGATTGATCATTAATATAAGATATGGTAATATGCTCAAATAGGAGATGATCAGATGAATGCAAAAGTGTCTTTTCAGACTTTGAACCGTCCTAAGCTAGTGGATGATGTAGTGGTCCAGCTGCAGAAGAAAATATCCAGCGGCGAAATTCAGCACGGCGAGAAAATTCCTACCGAGCCGGAGCTGATGGAGCAATTTGGCGTTGGCCGCTCAACGGTTCGGGAAGCTGTAAGAGTGCTCGTCCATGCTGGCTTGTTGGAGAAGAAGCAAGGCTTTGGGACATATCTAATAGCGAGTCCCGTTATTCAAGAGCCGCTTGCGAACCGGCTGCGTAGGGCTGAAATTCTGGAAGTATACGAAGTCAGAAAAATGCTCGAGCTGGAAATTGCCAAGCTTGCCGCGGAACGGCGTGATCAAGAGGATCTGGATCAAATGCGCAGTCATTTGGAAATACGTTCACAGGCGCTGGAGAAAGGAGATACACAAGCCTACTTAAAGGCTGACGTGGACTTCCATCTTAGCGTGGCCGTCGCCAGTAAGAATGCTGTCGTCATCGACTTGTACCGGACGTTCTCGGCTGTTCTGCTCGATGCGCTCCATAAGCTAACGAACGAGCAGCGTGATGAGCATGATCCGCATGTTTTATTTCACGAAAATTTGTACGAAGCTATTAAAGCCAAGGATGGCTCGGCAGCTGTGCATTGGACAATGCAAAATTTGGAAAAGACAGTTACTGAGCTTAAGCAAATTTTTAATCAGGAATGACGGTCATTTCTGATTTGCTTTAAAACGTCAGATGTTAAGATGAAAGGATGTTTTTTTATGAGCGTAACAGCGGGAAAAGCTGCAATCAACCCCCAACAAACGAACCAGACGAATCAGATGCACCAGAGGACTGTTTATTCCATTCTGTTTTCAATCAGTATTGTTCATTTATTGAATGATTCGATTCAATCTGTGATACCGGCGATTTTTCCCATTCTTCATGAATCGTTAAAGCTGAGCTTTTCACAAATTGGCTGGATCGCTTTTACATTAAATGTGACCGCTTCGTTATTTCAGCCGTTGATCGGTCTGTATACAGATTCGAAGCCCAAGCCATATCTGCTTCCTGCCGGTGTAGTTTTTTCTTTGATCGGCATGGTCGTATTAGCTGGAGCGAGCTCTTTTATACAGGTAATTTTGTCGGTAATTTTCATCGGATTGGGATCATCCGTTCTTCATCCAGAGGCGTCCCGTGTGGCTTATTTAGCTGGAGGACAGCGGAGAGGACTGGCACAGTCGATTTTTCAAACCGGGGGAAACATTGGTCAGGCATTGGCGCCTGTTTTTACCGCACTCATTTTCGTCCCGTTTGGTCAATTCGGTATTATTTGGTTTACATTTGCAGCCGTAGCAGCTATTATTGTGCAATTTTTTGTCGCCAAATGGTACCGCAATTATATAACAAGTCAAACGCTGGTAAAGAAAGTGATTATCGCAAAAAAACAGCTGCCTACAAAAATAATAGCGTACTCCATGACTATATTAATTTTGCTGCTGTTCTCCAAATTTGTATATATGGCGAGTATGACCGGGTTCTATGCGTTTTATTTGATTGACCATCATCAAGTTTCGACCGAATATGCGCAAGTGTTTATTTTTGCTTTGCTGGCTGCCGGAGCAGTAGGAACCTTCCTCGGGGGACCGATGGCGGACCGCTTCGGAAGGCGGAATATGATCTGGTTCTCGATTCTGGGAACGGCACCTTTCTCGCTGCTGCTGCCATATGCCAATTTGTTCTGGTCAGGCGTGCTTTGTGTGCTTATTGGATTTATTTTGCTGTCAGGGTTTTCGGTCATCATCGTTTACGCACAGGAGCTACTGCCGGGGAAGGTAGGGACCGTATCCGGATTGTTTTTCGGCATTGCCTTTGGCCTTGGCGGCATTGGTTCAGCTGTGTTAGGGATGCTGGCTGATGTAACCAGCATTTCATTTGTTATTCAGCTATGTGCTTATTTGCCGTTGATTGGCCTACTGGCGGCGCTTCTTCCTACGGATGCCAAGCTGCAAATGGGTTCTGCCCCTTCGACAGCGAAGTGATGGTAATGATAGGAAAAGTAGAAGGAGTAGAAACAGTAGAAACAGTAGAAACAGTAGAAACAGTAGAAACAGTAGAAATAATAGTACTAAGATCTCTTGACGCCGTAAGGCGTTTTTTTGTTTTGTTGGAAAGTATAAGTATTTGGGGGATGCATGGAGCAAAAAATTCAATTACACAGTGCTTTACAGTGGTTAAGGTGGATATTATTATTATCGGTTTGAGAGTGGCACGTTAGGCAATTTGTGGCTGAGATCAGGGCAGGGATTTGGGAATAGGAGGGATAGTAGTGTCTAGAGCAAGCCTGTTTTTCACCGGAATGAGCATATGCTTGACTTAACGATGTTTTTCATCGTTAAAGCAAGTGTTTCCAGGTTAATCAGCACGTTAATGATGTTTTTCATCGTTATAAGAGGTCGGATGGCCCTCTCAGGGTAGAAAACAGGGATTTAACGATGAACATCGTTAAAGTAAGGATGTGGTTGGAGCTGGTGCTTTTAACGATGAAAAACATCGTTAAAGTAGCAAAGCAGCAGTTCCCCTCTCGGTTTTGCGCGCTGGCGGGCCGTTCTTCATCTACAGCGGCTGGAGCCCACAGCCATTCCCTCCATAGATAAAACGAACCAGCTGTCGTATAATGAGTCTGATTAAAGGCGTATGCTTACGATACAGGTTTGGATGATGCGATCATGGGGAGGATGGATCATTGTACATGTGGAAGAAGATGAAATTTGGCAATATTCCTATTTTTCCGAAGCTTATTATCACTTTTTTGGTTATTATGATGCCTCTATTTGCCTTGAGCCTTACTCTAAATGAGCTTGGCAAGCAAGAAGTGAAAAACCAAATATCGAACTCCACGAGCACAACGATTCATTATTATTTCATGTCGCTGGAGAAGGAGCTGGAGCGCATTAGCCGCGCGCAGCAAGAGTTTATTAATGATGAGGATCTTATGCAATTGAGCTATCAAATGCCTATTATGACGGATTATATGCGGACGAAGGCGATCAACAATTTGAAGATGAAATTAACGGCATTAAAGGATTCCAGTGTGTATGTCAAGGATATCAGTATTTATATCGATTCGCTGGGAAGTGCAGTTTCAACCTCCAATGCCCCCAACAATCCCAATGTGAAAAAGGAGGCGGAGGAAATCGTCGAGGCTACTTCCAGCAGCGGGTTTCCGTTAACCTTTTGGAAAGATCGGCTGTACTTAAATTTAACTTATCCAAATATTTTGATCAACAGGGATTCGAAGCCCCCTCAATTTATTCAAAATATCGAATTGTCTGTGGATGCGCTGCGAAATGCGTTGAATGCGTTCCCACAGGAGGGTGGGGCGATATTATTTAACGAAAACTGGACGGTTGCTAATGATAAGTACCCCGAGCCTGTGGCGGAAATCAGAAAGCAGCTGGGAAAGCAGCTGGAGTCAGAGATCGGGCAAGCGGCTGTTTTCACGAAGCAGGTCAGCGTCGGCAAAGAAAAATATGTGGTTATTTATGAGAAGTCAGCTTTTTTGGAAGCAGCACTGCTGTTTTATTTTCCTGAGAATATAATTTTGGGGCAGTTGAAAACGTATGGCACCTGGTTCTGGCTGCTTGTATGCTGTTCGATTGTGATTGTCATTTTGTTCTCATACGGTATTTATTTGCTGATTCACCGCCCTCTGCAGATTTTGATTAAACGGTTTAGAAATGTGGAAGAAGGCAATTTCAATGCGGCGCTGCCCTCGATTCGGCAGGATGAATTCGGCTATATTTTTAACCGTTTCGATAGAACGGTACAAAGCTTGAAGACGCTCATTGATGAGCTTTATGTGCAGAAAATCCGATTACAGCAATCCGAGCTGAAGCAGCTGCAGATGCAGATTACCCCTCATTTTCTTTATAACAGCTTTTTTATTCTTCACCGCTTGATTAAAAACGATGAGAATGAGACAGCAGAGAAGGTGTCCAAAAATCTGGGTGATTATTTTCAGTTTATTACCCGTAACGGCTTAGAGGAAGTGTCCATCGAGAATGAGGTGAATCATGTCAGGTCTTATGTAGAGATCCAGAATATTCGTTTCTCCAATCGAATCACTACGGATTTTCAACCGCTTCCCGCTGGCTTTCAAGATATTATGATTCCCCGCCTGATTTTTCAGCCTCTTGTCGAGAATGCTTATGAGCATGGGCTCGGTGACGTTGTAGCAGAAGGAAGATTGCATATTGGCTATGAGATCGCTGAAGATAAGCTTTATTTCTCGGTAGAGGATAATGGAGCTGGCTTGACGGAGGAGCAGTTGGCAGACATGCGCAGGAAGCTAGCCTTTGATGAGGAAGGAGAGACGACGGGACTCGTTAATATTCAGCGCCGTCTGAAGCTAAAATATGGTGAACGCGGAGGACTGGAGGTCATGCCTGGTGCTATGGGCGGCTTGCTGGTCCGGATTTATATCCCTAATGACAAGCATGATAAAAATGACAAACCATACAAAGGAGAATAAACATGTATCGTGTACTTATCGTCGATGATGAGCCCATTATTGTAAACAGCTTGTATCAATTGCTTCGCGAGGCCGCGCATTTGGAGCTGGAGGCTTGCCGCGCTTATAACGTGTATGAGGCACTGGATTATCTGCAGCAAACGCGGATTGATGTGGTGATTTCAGATATCCGTATGCCTGGAATGAGCGGAATTGAGCTTCATAAGCAAATCATGCAAAGCTGGCCGCGCTGTAAGGTGATTTTTCTTACGGGATACAATGATTTCGACTACGTTCGTCATGCTATCCGCACTGGCGGCGTTGTTGATTATGTGCTGAAAAATGAAGATGATCATATTATTTTGGCAGCTGTGAAGAAAGCGTTTGCTGAACTGGAGAGGGTTGAGGACGGAGCTGATTATATGTTGAATGCGAAAAAAAAGCTTCAGCTCGCCATCCCGGCCCTGCAAAAAAACACGCTGTTCGATCTGATGCAGGATGCCTCTCTTTCCTTGAAAGAAATCGGAAAAAGATTTAACGAATCGGAAATTCCTCTGTTCCCGGAAAAAAGGGTGCTGCTTGTGGCGGGTAAAGTGGATGTATGGCAGGACGACTTAAGTGAGTCTGATCGAACACTGCTTATATATGCTTGTCAGAACATTGCCGAGGAATACTTGTCACCAACGGTTGCTCATGTTTCTGTCGTATTTGAGTCTTATAAATTTCTGTGGTTTATGCAGCCTAGAGATTTATTAGAAAAAGATACTTTAGACCTGGAGCAGGAAAAAAGAGCTTGGCAAAATATGAAATCAAGAGTTTATGGCATTATGGAGGCTGTGCAAGAAACTTGCGGGCAACTGTTGAAGCTGCCTGTGTCCTTTGTCATTGGCCGCGAAGCTTACGCATGGGAGCAGCTGGGCTCCCAATTCGACCATTTGAAAACGCTGCTTGGACAAGGCTTCAATGGCGGGCACGAGCTGCTTATCCAGGATAGCGAAAGCTTCGGGTTCCCAAAGGGGACGCAGATGCTTCAGCCTGTTTCCGAATCACAGCAAAGCCAAGGGCTGATTACCTCCATCAATCAGTATATCCAGCAGCATCTTGGAGGCGACCTCTCTTTGACCAAGCTGTCTACCATAGTTCATCATAGCCCGACTTATTTATCCCGTTTGTATAAACGGATGACAGGAACGATGCTTTCAGACTACATAACGGAAGAACGAATGAAGAAAGCCAAGCAGCAGCTCGCTGAAACGTCTGTGAAAATTCAGGAGATAGCAACGAACGTAGGGTATGAAGCGGCGCCTCAATTTAACCGGTCGTTCAAAAAAATGTTCAAAATGACGCCGCAGGAGTACAGGGACTCTTTTCAAAAGAAGAATTTGTAGAAAAGCGCAACAGAAGTCAAGGAAAGCAACAATGGCAAATAGCTTCGACCATCCCGATCTCTTATGATAATAGAGCAAGCACAAATTGATATTGGGGGGAACAAAGCATGAAAGGTAAGACCGCAAAACGGCTGATGGTATGTCTACTCGTATTTTCGATGATTCTTGTCTCAGCCTGCAGCTCCAAGCAGAAGGACGGGAAAGAGGGAGAAGCATCCGCTACACCTACAAGCAGCACAGAAGCAAGCAGTACACCAAAGGAAACTCCTGCTGCAAGCCACGATCCGCTTGGCAAGATTGATCCGCCAATTGAAGTAACGGCAGTAAGACAGCTGGATTCAACGACCAAATTCGTAGAGGGCGAATCGATTGAGAAAAACGCCTGGAACCAATTATATGAAGATGAGTTCGGTATTAAGCTCAAGTATTTGTGGGTTGCCGATCCGAGTCAATATAACCAGAAATTTAATGTTACGATGGCTTCCGGAAAGCTGCCTGATATTATGCCAGTCGACAGCACTCAGTTCAACCAATTGGTTGAAGCGGATCAATTAGAGGATCTGACAGAGGCGCTTGAAAACTATGGATTACCGATCACGAAAGAATTACTGACCAAAGATGGCGGAGTCGGCCTTAATTCGGCAACCTTCGGCGGCAAGCTGTTAGGCATACCTGTAAATCCCGGTGCGGTTGATAATGCTCCGCTCCTCTGGGTGCGTTCGGATTGGTTAAAGAAATTGAATTTGCCGGAACCGAAGACGATGGAGGATGTATTCAAGATCGCAGAAGCCTTCGCCACGCAGGACCCGGATGGCAATAAGGTGAAGGATACTTTTGGTCTAGGCGTGGATAAGCTTCTATATGACCCTGTGTTTGGATTGACGGGCTTCTTCAACGGGTATCACGCTTACCCTAAGATTTGGGTCGAGAATGCAGCTGGCGAATATGTATATGGAAGCATTCAACCTGAAATGAAAGAGGGCTTGGCAAAGCTTCAGAATATGTACCAAACCGGGGTGCTTGATCGTGAATTTGGCGTTAAAGATATAGAAAAGCTGATCCAGATGGGTAATGCAGGCAAGCTCGGCATGTTCTATGGTGTCATGTACGGCAATAGCTACTTCCTCGAAGGCAAGAAATTGGATACGGAAATGGATTGGATACCTTATGCGCTTCCATCGATTGATGCTCAAGCTGCTAAACCGCAATTGGTGTTCCCTATAGGTAAATATTATGCCGTGAAAAAAGGGATGAAGCATCCCGAAGCACTGATCAAGATGTTGAATGCGTTCAGCAACGACTGGGACCGGACGAAATATCCGCTTACTGCGATCAACCAGGATGGAGATATTGCGAAATGGATGTATGCTCTGGTGGCAGGAGCGAATCCAACTCAGAATCTTGACATGTATGACCATGTATCGAAAGCGATCGAGAAGGGGGACGAATCCCTGCTGGATCCGAAAGCGCCAGGTCAGAAAATATTTTTTGACAGCCTGAAGAAATGGGAAAAAGGAGATATTGAAGGGTGGAGCTACGCCAGAATTTATGATGCTCAAAGACTATTGTTTGAGTACAACAAAAATGACGGACTCCTGATGACCAAATATATAGCCGGGCCTACAGCAACGATGGTAGAAAAAGGATCGACTCTGGATAAGATGGAGCTGGAAACTTTCACGAAAATTATTATGGGAGAAGCTCCGATTGATACCTTTGATGAGTTCGTAGCTAACTGGAAAAAGCTTGGCGGCGACACGATTACCCAAGAAGTGGCCAAGTGGAAGGCGAGTAAATAGCAGCAAGTAAAAAAGCACATAAGAGCAGCTGGAAAAGCAGGCAGAATGAGATCGTAGGGACTAGTAAACGAAACGATCTGAGGGATCACATGCTAGGGATTACATTTGGATCACTGCCTTCTTCGCTTTGCCTGCTTTTTCCGGTAAGTATGAATTTTTAAGCCAAATAAGAGGAAGTGAATGAAATGTCCGTAATGACAGTGACAGGCAAGGTAAGGGCGGACACTCTAGGCTTGGTGCTGCCCCATGAGCACGCCTTTATTGATCTAAGAAATCTGGTGCCTGCTCCGCATACCATTTCCGGAAAAGTGCTGGCGCAAGAGAAAGTAAGTATGGCTAATCTGGGCAAGCTGCAGAGGAATCCTTATGCTGTTCTGGATAATGCAGTGCTCGATGATGAGAACATTATGGAGTGGGAGCTCCTTGAGTTTAAGAAAGCCGGAGGCAAGACGTTCGTCGATCTTACTTTGCGGGATATTGGCAGAGATCCGGTTCTGCTTG
This sequence comes from Paenibacillus eucommiae, assembly GCF_017874215.1. Classification (GTDB taxonomy): domain Bacteria; phylum Bacillota; class Bacilli; order Paenibacillales; family NBRC-103111; genus Paenibacillus_AI; species Paenibacillus_AI eucommiae. The sequence continues at coordinate 23,896 of NZ_JAGGLB010000007.1, read as the reverse complement.
CACGATTAGCAAGGGCGCTTGATATTAATATCATTGCTGGCTGCGGATATTATATTAAAGCTTCCCATCCGCCAGATATGGATGATAAAACGATTGATGACATTACGGAGGAGATACTCCGGGAAATTAAATACGGAATCGATGGCACGACGATTAAAGCTGGTGTAATTGGTGAGATCGGCACGAGTGAAATTATTTATCCGAATGAAAGAAAGACGCTGATTGCAGCGGCGGCAGCCCAGCAGGAAACTGGACTTGGTCTTCATGTGCATACAGATTTGTGGGCAACAAACGGCTATGAGGTTGTGAAAATTCTGACGGAACAGGGTGCTGCACCCGAAAAAATATGCATTAATCACATCGATGTGGACATCAAGCTGGATTATATCAAGGAGCTGCTTCATCAAGGCGTTTATGTTGAATTTGACAATTTCGGCAAGGAGTTTTATGCCGACAAGAGGCATAGAAGTGTTCTGAAAGGACTTTTTGCCAGAGATATAGAGCGGGTTAGAGCGATCAGGGAGCTGATCAGCTGTGGATTCCTCTCCCAAATACTGCTGTCCACGGATGTTTGTCTGAAAACCTGCATCCACCATTATGGCGGATGGGGATATGATCACGTTATTACCAATATCATCCCCATGCTGCAGGATGAAGGCGTATCGGATGAACAGATCCAAATGCTGATGGTCCACAATCCCGCAGTTTTTCTGGATGACGGAAAAGAGTAAGGAAGCGAGTAGCGATTAGTGAGTAGTGAGTAAACATACGAGGTGCCCTATGAAAATTATCGATTGCAGCTGTGCTATTGGTTACAAAACAGTCAATTATGAGGTCGTTAATCATGAGAATCTGATTGTTCGGGAAAAAGTGAAGCAAGCGCGTGATGCGGAGGAGCTGCTGGCCGAGCTGGACTTCTGCGGGATTTATGGCGCGGTGGTGAGCCACAACACTATGGCGGATGTGGATCCGGATTACGGCAACCGGGCAGTTCTCGCCGAGGTCGCGAAAGCACCGGATCGGCTGCTGCCGACATGGACGATTCTGCCGCCGATTACGGAGAGCCAGTATGCGCCAGAGCATTTATTTCCCGCTATGAAGGCTAACCGGGTTCAGATGCTGAGAGCTTACCCCGAACGCAATCGTTACCTGCTTAACGGAGTCGTCATGGGTGAGCTGATCGGGGAAATTGCAGCTGCCGGCATTCCGCTGTACCTTTCTCCGAGTGAAGGCTGGCAGGGAATATACAGCATACTTCAGGAGTACCCGACCTTGACGGTTATTCTTCACAACTACGGCTTATGGAGCCATGCCCGTTTAACCTTTCCGTTATTTCAGACATATCCAAATTTCTATATCGAAACAGGGGATATGCAGGCTGCCGGAGAGATCAAGGAAATCTGCGGCAAGTTCGGTTCGGAACGCCTGCTTTTCGGCTCCGATTTCCCGAGTAATGCTATAGGCGGACCGCTGGCCACATTGTTGGGAGCTGGAATAGCCCCAGCGCATATCGAGAACATTGCCTACAAAAATGTGGAAAGAATGCTGGGTGAGGTGAAGCTATGAGCAGCATAACGATGACCAATAAATCGCAGCTTGCCAAGGAATTTGTGGAAACAGGCCGGTTATCCAGCATCTCTGTTATAGATATGCATACGCATATGGGACCCTTCTACGGCACTTATTTACCGGAAGCGCATCTGGAAACGATGATGCAGACGATGGACAGGGAAAACATAGAATGGATTATTTCTGCACCGCATAGTGCGTTGTTTGACCCGATTGGTGGAAATTCAGAGATTCGTGCGGCGATGAGTCAATATCCGGAGCGAATCTATGGCTATTATACGGTGAATCCACATTATGATCACGATCTGGAACGGGATCTGGAGGAATATGATAGTGTGGGCGGTTATGTCGGGTTTAAGTTTCTGCCCGATTATCACAAGTATCCGCTTGACGGCGAAAAGTTTCGTAGAATCTATGAATTTGCCAACGAGCGCGGCTTGCTTATCCTGTCTCACACCTGGGGACACAGCCTTTACAATCCCCCGCAGATGGTGGAAAAGCTGGCCAAGAAGTACAGCAATATTACTTTCCTGCTTGGCCATTCGGCACCTGGAGAAACCGATTATGCGATAGAGCTGGCCAAAAATCAGCGGAATGTATATCTGGAGCTTTGCGATACAGGGCGGCTGAGCGGGATGATCGGCAAAATGGTCCGGGAAGCATCCTCCGAAAAAGTATTGTTCGGAACGGATTTCCCTTGGTATGACCCGCACTATATGCTGGGCAGCGTGTTGTTCTCCGGCATTAGCGACGACGATATACGAAATATTATTCATCATAACGCTGAACGTTTAGTGAGCGACATATTAAAGCGTAAAGCTTAGCAGAGCAGCAAAACTTAAGCAAAATTTAGCAAGCAGGAAGCACTAGAAGCAAGGGAAGGACAGTGAACATCATGACAGCATTCATAGAATCTTTTGAGACTGCTAAAGGCAATGTTTTCGGAGATCTGCTGACCACGAAAGTGGAAAGCAAGACACTTAAGGTAGGTTTGGTCACGTTGGGCTTTTTCGAGTATTGGAGAATGTTCCCGGACTCCTTGAAGGCCAATGTTACAGCGGACATGACTTGCATCTATAACAATCTGAGCAAGCATCTTCCTCAAGACAACGTTATCTGGCCGGGTATCATTGATACACTGGATGCTGCGGAAGCAGCGGGAAAACAGCTGGCAGCGGAGCAGGTTGATCTGATTGTATATGTTGCCGGGACTTATTGTCCGGATTATATGGCGATTCAGGCTTTGGAGCATATCCGGCACGTTCCGGTCCTGCTGTTTAACACCCAACATGACAATAAAATTAATCTGGGCACGAATTATGAAAATATTTTAAGGAATAGTGCCTTAATTGCCAATCTTCAACTAGCAGCAACCTTCAAAAAGATGGGCTGGTACAAAGAACTGAAGGTTGTGGTAGGGTCCATCGAAGACGTCTCCGCTTATGATGAAATCACCAAGTATATTCGCTCCTATAAAGCCTATATAAACCTTAAAAGTACGAACATAGGTGTAATCGGTCATGTATTTCGGGGGATGTACGACTTTGAATACGATAAAACGATGATTAAAGGTACGTTAGGGCCGAATATTATTTCCATTCAGGTGGATCACCTGCTTGAGCAGTTCGATAAGGCGACGGATGAAGAGATCGAAGCGATCAATGAAGCGACCAAGAACAGGTTTCGGATTGTAGGGTTGAGCGAGGACGACATTTATAAATCTTCCAGGTTTTACGTTGCACTGAGAAATACGCTGGAGCGATTTAGACTGGATGCACTTACGCTGTTGGGTCAGCATTATGTGGAGCAGAAGACAGGAACGACCTCGTATTTGGCCAACACCTTGATGCATGAAGAAGCCAAGTATGTTGTAAATACCGAAGGTGATGTCCACGGCCTGATTATTATGAGCCTGATGAACATGCTCAGCGGGAAAGTGCCGGCCTATGCTGAATGGGGCGAATTCGATGAAGAGCTTAACGCTCTCCTGATGGTTCATCACGGCTATGCCAATACGGAATATGCGACAGACCGCAGCACGGTTCAGGTCAATCGCTCTCCCGAGCAGTGGGGTCTCCAAGGATCGGGCTTCGGCTTTGAGTACACACTGAAGCCCGGAGAGGTGACGATCAGCCACCTCATTATCGATGCCGAGGGTTATAAAATGTTAATAGTCAAAGGCCAGGCGCTGCATATTCCGGAGAACATTCCTTGTGAAGAGATCACAGCAGTCATACAGCTCGAAACGCCCATCAAGCAGTTTCTTAAGGAATTGATCAAGGAAGGCTTTGCTCATCACTGCATTATTGGCTACGGAGATCTGACGGAAGAGCTGTCGAATATTGCCGATTTCATGAAAATCAGAAAATACATGTATTAAAGGAGTGTTTACATTGCAAATAGAGCGTACAGATACAGAACATACAGGGTATACATCACTGTTAAGAATCCCGGCTGAGGAATTTGCTGACAGAGTCAGAAAGCTAAGGGTGCTGATGAGCGAACAGGGTATTCAAGCTTGCTTGATTTATGGAGACGAGTACAGGAAGGAAAATTTGCGGTACATGAGCAATTACTGGCCTTTATTTGAAAGAGGCGCTGTTATGGTGCCGCTAACGGGCGAGCCTTTCGTCATTGCAGCCCCGGAAGGGGAGATGTTCTGCCGCGAAACGAGCGCATGGCCGGATATCCGGCTTCTTCCGGAATTCAATTGCGTGACCGTACCAGATAAGATTGAATATCCTCTGGCTCACTATACAAGCCTGACCGCGATCAGCAGGGAGTTGCAGAGCAGCCATCCGCTGCAAAGAATAGGCCTCGTTGGCATCGATGCGATGCCCGTTCCCTTAATGAAGATGATTGAACAAAGCTTTGAAGGCGTAGAGATCGTCGATGCGGGTGATCTTTTATTCAAACTGAGGATGACCAAGACTGCGAATGAAATTGCCTGTCTCCAGGAAGCGGCGAGAATTGCTGACGCGGGCTACAAGATGATGATTAACCAGGTGAAGCCGGGCATGACCGAGCTGGAGCTCGCCTCATTGGCTTACGGGGAATGTACCAGGCAGGGAGCGGAAAGTATTCCGTTCTGTCTGTTAACAAGCGGTGAGCGGGTTCATACGATTATCGGAAGAGCATCGGGAAAGGTAATTGAGAACGGAGATATGATCATGGCCGCTATTGCGGTGCAGGTCGAGGGCTACGTGGCCACCTTGAATTTTCCTTTTGTTGCAGGTGAAATAAGCAGCGAGCAGCAGGCATTTATTACGATTCTAGTTGAAGCCGAAGACCAGGCATTATCCCAAATCAAAGCGGGGGCCAAACAGAGTGAAGTGGTGCGCGCCGTTAAAGCCTATTTCAAAGACAAGGACGTAACGGAGTATGACCTGTACCCGCCACTGCATGGCTGCGGACTGGCAGAAGCGGAGTCACCGTACCCGGATGAAAATTCCGAGGCGATATTTGCAGCAGGAATGACGGTTAATACAGACGTTAGTCTTTTCGGACATCCACACGGCTCCAACCGGATTGAGGAAAGCCTGCTTGTAACCGATACCGGGTACGAATCGATGTCCAAGCTGGTCAGACAGCTAAGCACTACGTGGAAAGAAACAGGGATCGTAAAGGTCTTGGAATAGGAGGGCGAAAATGGACAAAAAGAACGTGATGGAGGACAAACAGGATAAACTGGGAGCCAAAAACTGGTACATTATTGACGGGTATTTACCCTATAAAGGGAAAGTGGATCATGATAACCTGGAAGGTCATGAAGCAGTAATGATTCTTAACTGCCATGATGAAGATGCCGAAATATTGATGGATGTTTTCTATGAAGATCGGGAGCCTGACACGAACATCCCGCTCGTTGTTCCGGCAAGAAGAGTTAAATGCTTCCGAATGGATCATCCGGATGAAATTGGCGGTATAAAGCTGGAGCCGCAGCTGCAATATTCCCTGAGATTCAGAAGTCAGATTGAAGTCGTTGTTCAGTATGGCCGGATGGATGTAGCCCAGCCCAATTTGGCTTATATAGGTATGCTCGGGTATTCGGAATGATGGATAATGTGAAATATACGAAAAGTGATACAAGTGTACAAATTCCCCATAATGCCCGAAGTACCAAAAAGGCAAAGCACAAGCGTGAGTTTCCGCTGCATCTTATGCTGATTCCTGGAGTCATTATTGTTTTGATCTATAGTTATTTGCCGATGGTTGGCATTCTCTTCGCTTTTCAAAAGTTTATTCCTGTACAGGGCCTGTTCGGTTCAAAATGGGTCGGATTCGATAATTTCCGTTATGTGCTGCAAATGCCGGATGTTTGGCAAGTGCTATGGAACACCTTTTATATCGCCACGATGAAAATTATCGCAGGACAAATTGTTCCGATTACGGTTGCTTTGTTATTAAATGAAATGAAACGTGCCTTTGTTAAACGCGGTGTCCAAACGCTCATTTATTTGCCTCATTTTTTATCCTGGGTCATTCTTGGAGCTATTATTGCTGATATTTTATCGCCTTCAGAGGGAATTGTGAATCAAATGCTCCAGGCATTTGGCATAGATCCGGTATTTTTCCTTGGCAGCAACAAGTGGTTCCCATCCGTACTGATTATTTCCGATGTTTGGAAGGAATTCGGTTTTAGTACAATTGTATATTTGGCGGCCATTACGAGCATTAACCCCTCCTTGTACGAAGCAGCCATTGTCGATGGCGCGAATTATACCAGACAGGCGTGGCATATTACACTGCCGGGGATGGTGCCGATCATCATTTTGCTGGCTACCTTAAGCTTGGGAAGTGTACTGAATGCCGGGTTCGATCAAGTGTTTAATTTATACAGCCCAACCGTTTATCAAAGCGGGGATATATTGGACACCTTAATTTACCGTATAGGTCTCATTGACGCTCAATTTGGCGTGGCAACGGCAATCGGACTGTTTAAATCAGTAGTATCGCTGGTGCTCATATCCATTTCGTATATCCTGGCCTATCGGATAGCCAATTACCGTATTTTTTAAAATAAAGGGATTGTAAAATATCGTTTACCCTTGACGAACGGAGTGTATCGCATGCATCATCTGTCCCTGAGTAGAAAAATATTTGTTGTTGGTAATTATACGTTTTTAATTCTGATTTCTCTGCTTTGTCTGTTTCCATTGATCCAAGTGCTGGCGATTTCCTTTAGCTCCAGTCCGGCAGCATCGGCAGGCCTGGTGAAGCTGATCCCGGTTGATTTTTCGCTTGATTCGTATAAGTATATTTTACAGAAAAAAGAGTTTATTAATTCGTTCAGTATTACTATGCAGCGGGTTGTGCTGGGTTATATACTGAATATATTGCTGGCATTATTATGTGCGTATCCTTTGTCCAAAGAGGTGAAGGAGTTCAGGGTCCGAACTTATTATGCCTGGTTTTTTGTATTCACCATTTTATTCGGAGGAGGTCTTATTCCCACGTATGTGGTGGTTAGCGCAACAGGCTTGCTGGATACGATCTGGGCCTTAGTTTTACCTGGTGCAGTTGGCGTATTTAATGTGATTCTGCTGCTGAATTTCTTCCGGGGTTTGCCTAAAGAGATCGAGGAATCGGCATTTATGGATGGAGCGGGGCATTGGACCGTCTTATGGAAAATGTTCGTACCAATGTCGATGCCTGTGCTTGCGACTATTTCTTTATTTACGCTGGTTGGCCACTGGAATGCCTGGTTCGATGGATTAATTTACATGAATTTTCCGGATAAATATCCGTTGTCTACTTATTTGCAGCTGATGGTTATTAATAGCAATCCAATGAAAATGGATATTAATAATTTGCAGGGTGCGCTGGAAATTTCGGAGCGTACTACACGGGCTGCGCAAATCTTCTTGGGTGCCCTTCCGATTCTTATCGTGTATCCGTTTCTGCAGAGATATTTTGTTAAAGGGATCGTGCTCGGAAGCGTGAAAGGTTAGAATAGCAGGGTTAGGACAGCAAGCAGCCTTAGACAAATGGAGGAGAACGAATGAACACTGCAACGGACTATGAAAAATGGATTTGGATCGAGCTGATCGGGTTCGATCATCTGGCGGACGATTATGGAGTTGAAGCTTATTTGGAAAGGGCGGGGTTTATTCCCGATGGCTTGTCCCTGCTTCTTTTCACACCCGATTTTATTCACGCTCATCCCGGGATGGAGCAGGAGAGTTTGCTTCCTGTGGAAGCGTGCTCCTACGCTGGACGTCCCTATGGCAAGCACCGGCACAGGCAAGCCTGGACGAATTATCAGCTCCGGGGGCTGATTCGGGAGCTGCAGCGGCATGGGGTTGAAGTGTACTGCAGCTTTTTTAATTTGTTTTTGTACCGTGACGATCAGGGGAATGAACAGGCCAGCACTTGGTGTGCCGCACATCCGGAGCTTTATGAGATGAGAAATACCGGTGAAGCGTTCCCGGTCCTTAATCCGCTGAAGCGGTTCAAGGATGGCAGCTATTATGAAGACTTATTGATCAGCGACCTGAGCAAGGTCATGCGGGACTACAATTTCGACGGCTTTCATGGAGCGGACGGGTATACCAGTCCTCGTCTAAGCCTGGCTGAAGCGGATTATTCCGACGATATGATCGGGCAATTTCTTCATATTAGCGGTGTTGAGCTGCCAGGGGAAATTAAGTCCGTATGTGATGGCGATCCGCTTGAAATGAAGAAGCGTGGAGATTGGATCTGGAAGCACGAGCATATGGCATGGATTCGTTTCTACGCCAGACGCTGGGGAGAATTGTGGCAGAAAATTATGCCTGCTCTCCGTCAGATAGGGAAGAAGGCTGTGCTGAATTCTGTCTGGACGCGGGACCCATTCGAGGCGTTGTACCGCTACGGCGTGGACTATCAGCTGCTTATAGCTGCCGGTGTTGACGGCATTGTCGTGGAATCCGGTGCCGCTGCTCTGTCGGCTGGGGCCGATGGAATGGAATACGAGCCGGGTACTGAATTTATGGCCATGCTGATGGCCGTCCAGGCGCATGTGCCGAATATAAAGCTTATATGTTTGAATGGAATCCAGGACACGACTGAGCAGTGGGATGCGATAAGCCACGCCCCTACACTGGTGGAACGGGATGTGTATACTTTTTCCAATTTATATATCCAGCAGCGTGAAGGACCGCGCCGCTGTGCATCAGGGTTTATGGCCTGCCTGGGGGATGGAATCAGTCGGGATGGCTGGGAATGGCTGGTCAACCGTTGGGACCTTGGCTTTAATGGACAGGCCGAGCGGGTGATCGGAGCCAGCTATGTGTGGTCGGACGAGCAGTTGTATCGTTCGTTGGCCGCTTATCCCGCAGAACGTCACTGGCCTGCCCATAAATTCGTGAAGGAAATGCTGGATCGGGGCGCACCGCTGCATGCCATGGTGAATGTGCATGGCCTGGAGCATCACAGTGGCGCAATTTGCATTACCGGCCTGGAGCTATTGCCGGATACGGAGCTAAGGAAGGTTCTTGCTTACCGCAACGGACCGGCTGTGCTCCTCGGCACCATGACGGCACCGCTCGCTCACGAGCTGGCGAAGGCCGGAGTTCAGGTGGAGTGCGAGGATAACCGGATGTTTGCAATTGTCCGGGAGACCGGCGGCACGGTTGTGGAAGCTGTAGCGATGGAGCAGGGTGCGGACGTCGCGGCTGGGGACAGGGCAGCGCATCATGCGGGCATCAATGATGCTTTGTCCTGGATAAAGCCGCTGTATTACAGCACGCTTTCCGAGTCTTTCCTGCAAGCATGTGTCAGATTGCTTAGAGATATTTCGGGGGCGCCGCGCCCGCTCAAGAACGAGGCATATATCCGCAGCATCGCGCTGGAGATGGAGCCGGGCCGCTGGCGGCTGCTGCTCCAGAATCTGCACATGAACTACAAATCGGCGCAATTGGATTTAGGGCGCCCGATCCGCAGCATTCAGGTGCTGACCGATTTCCCGGGCATCCCGATATTCCCTAAAGGACCGGAATTTAGTTTGTATGTGCCCGGAAGAGGCATGGTTATTGTGGAGGTTGATTTTCAGGTTTAGAGGGATTCCTGTTTGCAAATAGAATGCAGCTGCTGCAGCTGTTTTCAAACATACTTACCTTAAGGACGCCGCAAGGGACTGTTGACAAAAGCCAATTTTACGAAAAATGACTTTTAGATACCCAGTGTTTATGCGGGTTCTCAAACGTCAATTTCGTCAAAAAGGTAATTTGTCAACAGTCCCGCAAGGCGTCTTTTTTTTAACATTATAAAAAAGTTTAAGTGTTTAAGGAGGAGCGACGCGCTGAAAAGAAAGACATAGATCCTCTCGGTGTACGCGCTAGAGGGGCCCTTCTTCAGTCCCAGCGGCTTGGCTCGCGGGGAAATCCCCTCCTATCAAGAGAAAAACCCTTGCTGGCAGTCCGTTTGAGCTTGATGTTCGTGTGATTCGTGCGATTGTAGCTAAAGAGAGGGAATGGCTGTGGGTGGAAGAGCGATAGCGCCCGCCTTTAAAGATTTGTTCCTACCTCCTCATCCATTCCATTCAAGGGAACAAATCTTTAACAGCGGCTGGAGCCCACAGCCATTCCCTCCGTACGCACACACGCAATCACGCACCTCAAAGGACGATACAAGGCGTCTGCGCACTATCCCCTTGCCTCAGGAGAAGCTTTCCGTTTATTCTATTTTTAGGAGGTGTTAGCTTTGCATACCAAAAAAATACATACGTTCAACGATGCATGGATGGAATGGTTACAAGGAAATAAATTCCCTATTGCTTTCTTCGGTGATAGTACGGTTGACGGTGCGATTACAACAGATTGGGTGCCCAATACGCTTGGGGTAGACAGTACTTCGCCGAACGCTTTTTCGAAGAAATTGGAGGAATTGCTTCGCCAGGCTACAAAGAACGAGACATTACGCATATATAACGCGGGCTTTAGCGGACAAATCGCAAGCTGGGCGGTAACAGTCCTGGAGGAGCAGTTTGGCGGGGCGTCCGCTTACAGTGACGTACGAATGATTGGCATCGGTTTCGGTATCAATGACCGCAACGATCCGCTTTACTATGCGAACGAAAAAGCTTACAGGATCGGATTCAAAGGGTTCATCGAACAGATTGTGGAATGGTGCTACTCGAAGAATATTCAGCCGTTTCTGCTAACGACTCAAGCGGTCATCGAACCGGGCGTGCAAACTGAATACATCTATGATTACCCGATGAGAACGAGTGAGCATATCGAATGTATAGCCAACGAGGTGAAAAGGGAGCTGGCTGCAGAGTATGGTCTCCAGATCGTTGACATGAATGCATATACGGAACAGTTTTTGCAGTATTCCTCTATTAGTGCCCAGCACATCATTCCAGATCGGCTGCACTTTGGAGACATGGGTCATTTGTATGAAGCGGGAGTGCTTTTTTCCCACCTGTCCCCTCGTACAATCACCGTAGACGGCTATACCAAAATCGATTATTCCAGTCAAAAAATCAAGGACAGCGTACCTGAAGACTGGTTAACAATGCCTGAGGTGCTTAAGGACAGCTTCAAGGTTTACGTTGACTATACGAAGGCTGATTCCACGGACATGATCATCCTGTCTGCATGGGTGTTTGTTAATGCCAAGAGGAAGCTGACTTTGAGGGCTTACAAAGGGGAGTCAGAGTCATCGCATACCTATGTCAAAATAAATGGCGTTATCAAAAGCTTAACCAGCGCGGAAACCATCATTGATCAGTTGGATCTAGGGCTGTATAACCTGGAAGTTTTTACGGGAGCTTCATCGAAGGTAGATTTCAAGGGCTTCATTCTTGAATAGGTTTAGATGTTCGCCATGAACGCCTTTCGGCGTTCTTTGGTCTGTGTAACGGACAGCCTGAAAGGGTTCACCTTCCTACCGCAGTCTTGGCTACGAATACACGGAGCATGCGATAAAGCAACGCATTCTGCAAAACCAGTTGCCGCAGCGTCAGATGCTCCTGCCGTTGCCGCGGCGCAGACGAGCCGTTATTGTTCGCAGCACCCTACTACATCGGACGTCTGCAAGCTTGTATCTGAGTTACTTATTCAAGTAATTTTTTCGGGGATTCAGATTATTAAGCTAATCTGTTTTTAGATTATTCAGTCTATACTTGGTGGGATAGATCCCTGTTATTTTTTTGAATATATTATTAAAATAGCTTTGGTTGACATAACCCACCTTTTCCGCGATTTCTTTTAGATCTAGCTTCGTATTCTGTAGCAGATCCTTCGCACTTTCAATCCGTTTGCCGTTCAAATAGCTGGAAAAGGTATTCCCTTTCTCTTTAATAAACATCTGCCCTAAATAAGCGGCATTAACGTTGAAGGCTGAAGAGAGTGTTTTTAAGGAGATATTGTCCGCGTAGTGGATTTCCAGATGGTCAAGAACCCGTTGTATAAGCGGATTTTTACTAGCTTCTTCATATTTCAATTTATCAATAGATTTTAAAACAATTATTTGGAGCCAGGTGGATAGTTCCTCTAAATTTTTCATTTTTAGCAATTGCACGAATAAATTGTCCTGAATCTCAAAGAGTGTGGCAGGATCTATTTTGTTTGCGTTTAAAACACCCAAAATGTGGAACAACATTTCAGTTGAAATATTTTGTACAGTAATAGGAGAAATCCCGGTTTTTTTGGCGATTTGTTCATAGATATCCACAATGAAGCCTGTTGCTCCATCCTTATTTTTAGATGAGATATGTTGTTTGAAGATTTCGTAATTAGCATTTATTTTATCAGGATCACGTTTGTCTATTTGGTTCATCTGCGCATAATCCACTATCGTATTAGGCGGTAATATCAAGTTATACTCCATCAGGTGAAGCGCGTTGGCATAGCTTTGATGTACGAGCTGATTCTCTTTTTCAGCACTCCCCATGGCAATAAATACTTCGCGTTTAAAAAATTTATTAATGTAATTTTGACATTTTTTTAGTAAATCTTGGAGCTTTTTGTAGTCAAAATGCGGTTGATTTGTATGTATAATCAGAACCAAGTAGCCATTCGAATCCGTTACGGTAATCGTTTTGCATAATGGGGATAATAGTTCATTGCAGATGTTTTCACTTCCGTAATTGATCATGTTTTTGAAAGACGGATCATCATTTTCTTGGAAAACAACCTTCACTAAGCAAACTAGATATTGTCGGCTGCTAATATCAATTTGTAATATATCTGCTCTTTCAACAAGATTAGCCGAGCTGATACTATTGGTTAACCAGCGGTTTATAATGTTGTTTCTGAGGATTAAAGCACCACTTCTTAATTGAATTTGCTGAGTCACTTCATTTTCTATTTTTTCCGAAATATTTAGCAGAGTAAGTGAAAGCTCATCTCTAATAATTGGCTTAAGTAAATAGTTTTCAATTCCATGCATGGCCGCTTCTTTAACTAATGCAAAATCATCGTATCCGCTTAAGATAATAATCTTAAGGTATCGATTAAGTACTCGCGCTTGTTTAATAAGCTCTAGACCATTCATCACAGGCATTTTAATATCAGTAATAAGTATGTTTATATTCCAAGCTTCTATAATACTTAGAGCATCGGCTCCATTATTGGCTTGTCCTATAATTTCAATCCCATAATCCTCCCATTGGACTATGTCAATCAATCCTTTAAGAATCCCTGGCTCATCATCGACTATTAAGGCTTTATACATGCAAGTAACAACTCCTCTTTGGAATGGGCTGGGATTTTTATCTGAATGACCGTTCCTTTTTCTCGAGAGCTGGCAATTTCCACGCCGTAGGGCTCACTAAAAAACAGACGAATTCGATTATGGACATTGGAGATCCCAATACTGGAATTATGAATGTTTTTAGTAAGCATCTCCGTTTTTATTTTTTTTAAATTCTCATCGTCAATGCCATTGCCATTATCTGAAATCTCGATGAATATCGTCTGATCATGTCTGTAGCCTTTCACAGTTATTTGATTATCCAGTTGATCATATTTAATGCCATGCATTACAGAGTTTTCAATAATGGGCTGAAGAAGATGCTTTAAAATGCCAAGCTCCAGAATTTCTGGTTCGATCACAAATTCGATATTGATTTGTCCATTATAACGAATATTGTATAGCTCTAAGTAATTTTCACAAAAACGTAGTTCATCTTTGATTTGAACAATCATCCCGTTTTTAATACTATTGCGGAATAGTTGAGCTAGAATTTCGATCATATGGCTTACTTGCTCGTTTCCTGTGGTTAATGACTCCATACGAATGGCTTCCAATGTATTGTATAGGAAATGAGGTTCAATTTGTGATTGGAGCGCATACAGCTCCGCATCCTTTTGCTTAAGCTCAGATACAAATACCGTATTCACGTAATCAGTTAACTGTTCACACATTTGGTTGAAATTAGCGGCTATCCGGCCAATCTCATCGTTTTCATGCATATTGCGAATCCGATATGTGAAATCACCCAGTTGAACTTTCTGAATAGCTTTATTAATAATTTGAACTCTGCGGGAGAAAAAACGGATACTTATAAGAGCAAGAAGAATAGCAATCAAGGCGCATAAGATGGAAATGATCAGAATCGTATTTCGGATGGAATTGGTTTCTTTGTTTACTTGAGATAAAGGCAATAAGCCAACAATGGTAAAGCCTAAATAGTCGTTAACCGTTGAGTTGACGATTTGATCAGTCACTAACGTAATCTTAGTTTGAGACTGCATGACTTTGTCAAAGTAGGGATACTGTTTTTCATAATATTGATTTGTCGAATCGAAAATAACCTCTCCTGATTTAGTCAAAATCATTATATCGCTGTTATATTTTTGTTTCAAATTGGCATAAGACAGCTTAATTCTTTCGGTATTGAAATTTAATGCTAGGATAGCAATGCTTCGGTTAAAATCATGGTCTAAGTTTAATCCTCTTATATTGGCCGCAATGGTATAAATCATTTGATTACTTTGATAGTTATAGGTTTGTGAATAAGAAGGAGTAATACTCAAGCCATAGAAATCGCGGTCCATGCTGTTAAATAAATTCTCGTTATGTGTAAAGTAATCATCGACGCTTAGTTGCTGGTCTACGGAACGATAAAAGCTTTCTCCACTGATTTTCTTATAAATATAGGCATCGAGAATATCTCGATCCATGGATAGGGAAGCATCCAAATAATAATTTAGGAGAATAGATTTTGCTAAATAATCGGTGTCAAAAGTTTCATTGCGATTAGTTAGTAGATCTATCATATCCCGGTTTTGCACAGGATTCATATAAATCTGCTGCAGCATCAGCTTCGCCCTATTTACCTTTTGTGTGAAATAGGTATCCACAGCTTGAATGGTTTGTACGTTGTTGAGGACAGCGTCTTTTTCTGTAGAAACCGTTATATTTCTCGAAATAAGGAAACATAGCAACATAATGGTGAATATTATGATTAACGTGTAAATAAGTAACACTTTGTTAAAAAACTTTTGTTTGATGAGATTGTTGTAAAGTTTTTTAATCATATTTAACCTTCTCCTCATCCCATGATAAAGAAACTATAATTATGAAAAAAACATATAATTTTGCGACTATGTTCACGAGAAGTTCTAACATACAATAATTTTAAAGAAATGAGAGTGAGTAGTTAAATACTAATATTAAGGAGGGGGAGAAGGATTGTCAAATATAAAAAAAGACGAAAATCTAAGGGTCAAATTACACTTTTGATGATGGCATTTCCTTGTGTGATTGCCCTTATAAATAACAAAGAAAATTAGGAGGATTTATATGTCAATAAGTTCAAAGGTAATTTTTTCAGATGAAGGAAAGAAGCGCTTTCAGTATGGGTCAGACCTGTCCATCTACACTGAGAGGTTTATTGATGGCAAACTACTAAGTTCAGGTTTTCAAGATAATGGTGTGACTATTTATGAACATAGTGAATTTGTAGATAAACCAGCTTTTGATCTTGTGATTGATGGCGAGTCACTATACTACGGCTGGGAATTTATAAGCTTTGATTCGACCGAGGATGAGTCGGGGAATGCAATTGGTTCATTAACGTTGAAGCATTCCTTGAAGTCTATTCAATTAAAAATTATTACGAGCTGCTGTGGATTTGGTTTCTTCAGAAGAGCCATGGAAATTACTAATTTATCGGACGTTGAAACTGTTGGGCTTACAAGTGTAGTTCCTTTAAAAGGTTATATTTGGGAAATGACTCATAATATCACTGAGAATCTCAAGGATGCTACAGTCTATCCTTATTCTGTTGGTCGGTTTAGGGATGTACATTGGTCCAATGAAGGAAATTTTGATTGGCAGGATATTGCCTTAAACACGGGTACTTTCTTTAATTCAACACAAGGGCAGAGTGGGCATGGCAGCCCGTTTTTTGTGCTTAGAAACAATATATATGGCGGATATATGGTTTGCCAAATGGGCTGGTCTGCTAATTGGAAGGCATCTTTCTTAGCTGATTATAACAACGATAGGCATTCACATGAAACGAAGATAAACCTCAATTTTGAGATTATGCCAGTAACTGTGTCTCCGGCTAGACTGATTGCTCCTGGGGAGACAATTCAAGCATCGGAAGTACATTTTGGGATGAGTCATGTCGATTTCGATACGGCCATTCAAAACCTGCATGCTTATCTTAGAAGATCCGTCTTGAAACAAGTAGGTGATGGATTACAACCTGTAATTTACAATCAAGCAGGTTACATGGTACCTAGTCTTTTAGAGCCGGGTATGAGTGAAGACGGACTTAAACGGGAAATTGATATTGCCGCTGAGATAGGAGCAGAGCTCTTTATGGTGGATGCTGGATGGTACGGTAAAAATGGTCAAACAGGGACAGATTGGGGAAATACAACCGGTGATTGGTATGCTGCAGAAGGTCTGCCTAATGACTTGTTTCCTGTATTTGAATACGCAAAGGAAAAAGGTTTGAAGTATGGTTTGTGGGTAGAAGCAGAAAGCGCAGGTTCTAAATCGAAGATTGCAGCGGAGCATCCGGACTGGTTCATAGAAAAACATGGAAAGACAATAGATAGAATCCTGGATTTGTCGAAACCAGAGGTTCAGAATTTTGTGGAATCAGAGATTATAAGACTTGTTGAAAAATATGATT
Source organism: Paenibacillus eucommiae (assembly GCF_017874215.1). GTDB lineage: Bacteria > Bacillota > Bacilli > Paenibacillales > NBRC-103111 > Paenibacillus_AI > Paenibacillus_AI eucommiae. The sequence continues at coordinate 7,245 of NZ_JAGGLB010000007.1, read as the reverse complement.
TGGATATGTTCCGTTTAGATTACAATTCATGTTCACCTGAAGGCGGGTTCAACCTCAAGGGAGGCAGGAATGAGAATACACATTGGAGACAGGTCGAAGCGATTTATGGTATTTTTGATCGTGTTGGCAAGCGGTTCCCCAACCTTCAATTAGAGAATTGTGCAAGTGGTGGTGGACGCACGGATATAGGTATTGTCAGCAGGTTTACAACAACCTGGGTTTCCGATTGGTTTAAAATGCCGAGGACGGTCCGCATATTAAATGGCATGAGCATGGCTCTTCCTCCTGAATACGTTAACAGGTCATACGGTGTAGGTATGCAAAGTTCGTATAATGGAAATGCCGATACACAAATGCATGTAATCATGATGGCACATCCTACGCTATTTGGGGTTACACCATCACTTGCAGAAGCAAATCCAGCTATTATGAAATGTACCAAAAAATATATAAAGATATACAAAGAATTTATCCGAACATTTCACAGAACTGCAAAGGTATATCATCATACCCCTGTGATTCCAGGAGCAGATGGATCAGGATGGGCTGCACTGGAGTATGTTTCCGATGATCAGAAGAAAGCAGTTGCTACGGTTTTCCGTTTAGTTAATGCAGAAGAGAATGTATATACGCTGAAATTCCGCGGTCTTAAAAAAGGTATGAAGTATCAAGCTCGGATTGAGCCAGAAGGAAGCGAGTTTATCCTTAGCGGGTATGCACTGTCTAAAGATGGAATCGAGATAAAGCTAGATACTGCTTTAACTTCACAAATGATTATGCTGACGGAGTATATGAATGAGCCAACCCAATGAACTAATTGAAATTGTAGTTAAAGCTGGGGGAAATGTTGGAGCGGACTGTGATTTTACGGATATAAAAACTGCCCTAGATAGTATTACAGACAATTCAGCCGAGAAACCCTACAGGCTAAGAATACAAAATGGAGTCTATGATGTCTCTTATGACGGAAATCTTTACCTTGGCATGAAGAATTATGTGGATATTGTTGGCCAATCCAGAGGTGGAGTACAGGTTATAAAAAGAGAAGCCGATTATAGTGATGCTAAATCTACCTTTGACTCAGCTTTTTATAAACAAAAGATTGAATATTCATCTCTACGTAACATGACGATAATAAGTAAAAATACGAAATGTCCTGTACACATTGATGATGATTATCTAAGCGGCACCATTGAGTTGATTGATTGTACCCTGATTAATGAGAATACGCCTGATATGGGAAATTATCAGAATGGATTGGCATGTGGATTAAGAAAAGGTCAGAGAGTTGTAGCTAGAGGTGTTTATTCCAACGGCATGCTCTGGGCCCATAACGGTGTTGAGTTATATGGTGATGAAGGCTGCAGGTTTGAGTTATTTCAATGCATCTGTAAATTCATTATGATAGGTGACCTTGCAACTTATGGAAAAGATATTGTCATAGTGGAAGGCTGCAAAGCAGAGTTTCTCAGATATCTATACTTTAAAAATCTTGATAAGGAGCATCTTCGTGGTTACAAGCAATCTAGTTTTACATTTGAATTACGAGGAAATCAAATCGAATATATTGAAGCTGTGGTTACTCTGGATGGTGGACATACCTTTATCCCAACTGGTTTTGACGAGGTTTATGAAGGCAAGTGGTCCATTTGTGATCCTGCTATTCATCAATTTGTGAAAAATACAAGTTCAATGAAAATAGTCAAGGGAAGCCCTGTTTCTAGAGATGCAGAAACAGATATGAATGGAGTAAAGAATTGGTGTGATGGTGATTTGTTATATGGAGTAGCTCTCGACTCTATTCAGGCAGGAGAGTTTGGCATTGTTCAATATAGTGGAATTGTGCAATTAAGTATTATTTCAGATAAAGGTATTTTATTAAACGATGCCCTTGAACTGGATGCTAGCGGAAACGCCATTAAACAAAGCAGAGGTGCCAAAATTGGATACGCTAGAGGGAAATCTAATTATGGAGGAGATTTATTGAAGGTTAAGCTTTTGATGGGGAATTGATTTTGAATAAAACATATAAGGGGGAGAGGAATTGTCAACTATAAAAAAAAGACGAATATCTAAGGGCCAAATCACACTTTTAATGATGGCATTTCCTTGTGTGATTGCCGTTATATTGTTTTCTTATTTGCCTCTATTGGGTTGGATAATCGCATTTTTTGATTATAAACCGGGTTTCAAAATTTTTGATGTTCCATTCGTGGGTTTTAAATATTTTGAAATGGCATTTAATGATCCAGAACTCTTGTTAGTGTTAAGAAATACTTTGGTAATAAGCTTTCTTGGTATCCTAATTTCTCCTTCGAGTGTAATATTTGCGATTATGCTTACAGAAATGAGAGGGAAAGTATTAAGGAAATTTGTCCAATCTACAACAACACTGCCTTATTTCATAAGCTGGGTTTTGGTTTATGCCGTTGCTTATGTCATGTTTTCGGTGGGTGATGGAATGCTTAATAAAGTCCTCTTTAACTTCCATCTTATCTCCAGTCCATTGAATCCACTAGCTAATCCGGATATAGTCTGGTTTTTCCAAACAGCTATCGCGGTCTGGAAAAATCTTGGCTTTGGAGCGATTGTCTATATTGCCGCTATTACTGGTATTGATCCGGAGCAGTATGATGCCGCTGCAGTGGATGGAGCGAATCGTTTAATGAAAATTTGGCATGTAACAATACCAGGGTTGATTCCAACCTTCCTTACCTTGTTATTGCTAAATATTGGCGGGCTGCTTAATAATGGTTTTGAACAATACTATCTTTTCAATAATGCGTTGGTTCAGGAAAAGATACAGGTGCTTGATCTCTATGTATATCGAATTGGAATTTATTTAAATAATTATCCAATGTCTACAGCCATCGGGATGACGAAGACGCTTGTGAGCATTCTACTGCTGACCACAGCAAATTATTTGTCAAAAAAATTAAGGGATCAATCGATATTTTGAATTAGGGGGTGTCTGTATATGGGAAGAAATAAGGATATTCCTTTTCAAATAATGAATTCATGCTTGTTACTATTGTTTGCATTCCTTTGCTTCTATCCTTTCTATTATATTTTCCTAGTGTCTGTTAGCAGTGCAGATGCGGTTGCAAAAGGGGGGTTGTATTTCTTTCCCTCTGGATTTACTATAGATAGCTATGTAAGAGTACTAGGGCTTAAAGGAATCATACCTGCTTTTGTCACTTCCGTCTCGAGAACGGTGATTGGAACGGTGCTAACGCTCTTTTTTTCCGCGATGCTCGCCTACATTGTAACTAAAAAAGAGCTGATTGGCAGAAAGTGGATTTACCGAGGGACGATTTTTACTATGTTTGTCAATGCAGGCTTAATTCCCTGGTTTATTACAATGAAAACATTAGGGCTATCGAACAGTTTCTTGTTATATGTTTTGCCGACTGTAATTTCTCCATTTGCGGTTGTACTGATTAAAACTTATATGGAATCTATTTCTCCTTCTTTAGAGGAATCTGCTTTGATTGATGGAGCGGGTTACTTTAGAATATTATATAAAATTATGATTCCGGTTTCTATGCCAGTTATTGCAGCCGTTGCTGTATTTTCGGCAGTTTCCCAGTGGAACTCTTGGCAGGATAATTTCTTCTTAGTTTCCAATCGTAATTTGCAAACGATGCAATATATTCTGATCAATTATTTGCAAGAAGCAGAAAGTATTGCGCAGGCAGTTCAATCTGGCAACAAGGACATACTTGGATCTTTATCAAGCAATAAACCGTTAGATCCATTTTCAATTAGAACAACGGTATCTATGGTGACGGTTATCCCAATTATTGCAGTTTATCCGTTTGTGCAAAGGTATTTTGTTAAAGGTATCATGTTAGGGGCTGTCAAAGGGTAAATCGGTCTTATTGAACTGCTATTTCAGGCAGTCATTTCAATAAAATAAATAATAATCAGGAGGTCGCATTATTCATGAGAAAAAAAGCAAAGTTCACTGTAGTCATTTTACTTTTATTGTCCATGCTGGTTTATATTTCGGCATGCAGCAGCACCAAAGAAAAGGGTAACAATGTAACTGGAAGTCCGAGTTCAAGTGAAAGCGCCAGTAGTACACCTGCAAAGGAGCCTGTCACTTTAACCTTTTGGAGTGCTTCTATGGCGAATAATGTACCAAGTGGAATACAGGAGGATCCTATTGCCAAACAAATTGAAAAAGAGTTAAACATAAAAATTGATATGGAAACGCATCCAAGTAAGGAGAAGCTGGCTGCCAGACTGGCTAGCGGCGATATGATGGATATTATGGTTATATCCGGACTCGGAGAGTTGCCTGATCAAGCATCCAGCTTTGCTCTGGATATGGAACCACTTCTCGAAAAGTTCGGTCCTGATATTAAGAAAAATATCCCGGCGGAGACACTTGCCTATAATAAAAACATACTAGGCAGGGGCCAATTAAAGTATATTTCCACTAAGGTAAGCGAAGTCAGTGCATTGCCGGATTCGATTTATGGAGGTGTTTATTTAAGATGGGATTATTATAAAGAGCTCGGTTATCCGGAAATTAAAACTTACGATGATTACTTAAACGTGGTGGCGGAGATGCTTAAGAAACATCCCACTAATGAGGACGGAAAGAAGTATTATGGCTTCTCTCCTTGGTTTGAATGGGGACCACGTATCATAACCGACACAATGACAGTCAGACATGAAGGGTACGAAACAGCAGGTGCAACACAAGTGCTGGAAATAGAGAGAAATACGTTTGCAACACGAAATGCGTTTCTGGATGAGAATTCATCCTTCTGGAACGGAGTCGAATTTTGGAATAAAGCTAATCAAAAAGGATTACTAGATCCGGACAGCTTTACGCAAAAGTATGACCAAGCCTTGCAGAAATACAGTACCAATCAAGTATTAGCATCCGAAATAAGCTGGATGATAGATGGCGCTAATACGTATCTTAGAGGTAAAGGGATTTACGATAAAGGCTTCTTCGGACCTATACCGATAACTGGCAGTAAAAGCTATTATTATAACAATTTTAAGTATGGCAACTCTAATGTATTTATGATCAATAAAAATAGTAAGCATCCTGAAGAAGCGATGAAGCTGATTAATTGGTTATATTCCGTTCATGGTGCGATGACGGTTTTGAATGGAATTGAGGGTACAGATTGGACGAATATAGACGGTAAATATGCGTATACAGCAACACATGATACCAATATTTTGGATCCGGATCATATAAATAAATACGGTTATGGAAAATTCGAAAATAATTTAGGTTTATTAAATTCAGGTGTAATTCCTGGAACTAAGGATCCGCTTAACATTGCATTAAGCAGAGATCTATTAATTGAATCGTTAAAGCTGCCGGAGAATAAACTGATGAAAGAAGTAGTGGACTACTATAAGGTTGAAGTGCCTTATGATGTGCTCCCTGCAGGGGTTACTTACGGTACTAACCCATTATCGGACTTGACACCTTTTCTTCCTAGTGCTGATCCGGATGAAATTGTACGGCTTAATGCAAAAATTGATAATTATCAAAAGCAAGAGGTACCTAAATTGATTTTGGCTAAAAACGATGCGGAATTCAAAGCAGAGAAAGCTAAAGCGATTGAGGAATTTAAGAAACTGGGTGTAGAGAAAGTTTATGAATATACTGTTGATAATTATACAAAAGCCATTGCAGCTTTGAAAGCTAATAAGAACTAATTACTTGAGTATATCAAGAACAAGCTTTAATGCTATAACGCGTCAAACAAATACATTGAAATATGGATGCAGATCCCCTTTTTTTCTGTGTATAAATCAGCTTGATAGAATGACAGTAATTTACTATAAATTACTGTCATTTTATTTTTTGAACTTAAAGTATAAGTTTTTTTGGTGATACCTGGAATGAAAGGAAGTAGTCGTATGGTGCAGCTTTACAGTGATGAAGCGAACGGTGTGACTGTTCATTCACCAAGGGAATCAGAAAGGCACAGATTTCTCTATCGACACTATCCCTCTCCCTCAGGAAAGTAACTTCTACTGCCAGTCCGTTATCCGTTTGATCATGGTAGTAGCAGCCCACCCTCGCTGAAATGAGCGTGTACTCCACTTAACGATGTTTTTCATCGTTAAAGCAAGGTTGTGGAGAGGATCTGCTACTTTAACGATGAAAAACATCGTTAAAGTAGCAAATCCTTCTCACCTGCGCGTGCTCTTCTTGCCCAGCGCCTGCGCCCGCTAGGAAATCTCTACTAACCAAAAGAAAAAGCCTTGCTGGCTGTCCGTTTGAGCTTGTGTTCGTGTGATTCGTGCGATTGTAGCTAAAGAGAGTTATGATGAACGTAAGACAGCTCCAATTTGTTCACACATAGGTTACAATGTTGTTAGGACTAACACATTGCAGAGCTATAAACAAAGGAGCTGACTACTATGAAGTATAGCACAAAGTTTATTGGATTTGACGTGTCTAAGGATAAAATAGCGATTGCTGTGGCAGATGAGGGACGAGAAGCATCCCGGTATTGGGGGACGATTGCTCATACGCCAGAAGCTGTACGGAAATTTATAAAGCAAATGGGTGACATCAAACAAATAGAAGTATGTTATGAAGCTGGACCAACGGGCTATGAGCTTCATCGTTGGCTAACGGCTATGAAAGTAACCTGTAGGGTCGTTGCCCCGAGCCTGATTCCAAAACGTGCCGGTGACCAAGTAAAAACCGATCGACGGGATGCTGAGCGTTTGGCCCAGCTCTTGAGAGCAGGAGAACTAACGGCCGTATATGTACCTGATCAAGATGATGAGGCCCTTCGAGATTTGGTACGAGCACGAGAAGATGCCAAAAAGGATATTCAAACCGCTCGTCAGCGTCTCCTCTCTTTTTTGCTGCGGCAGCAAAAGTTTCCACCCGTCGGAATTAAAAGACGGTGGACCCAGGTTTACCGCGAATGGTTGAATTCCCTGAAGTGGGAAAATGACATGCAGCGGATGGTGTTTGAGGAGTATATGCAGGCGATTCGGGAAAGTGAAGGGAGAAAAAAACGGCTGGAAGCAATCATGACGAAAGAGGTCGTACAAACGAAGCATGCCAAACTGATTGAGGCGCTGCAGGCGCTTCGAGGCATACAGTTATTAACAGCAGTAACGATCGCAGCGGAAATATGTACCTTTCTTCGTTTTAAAAGTCCCAAACATCTCATGTCCTATTTGGGTCTGGTCCCCCGAGAAAGATCGAGTGGTGCTACAACGAGGCGAGGGGGAATCACGAAG
>NZ_JAGGLB010000006.1 GCF_017874215.1 Paenibacillus eucommiae | reverse complement strand
GCCAATTATCCGGTCTTAGCTATCGTTTCCGATAGTTATCCCAGTCTTAAAGGCAGGTTACCTACGTGTTACTCACCCGTCCGCCGCTAACTTGTCCCCGAAGGAACAAATCCGCTCGACTTGCATGTATTAGGCACGCCGCCAGCGTTCGTCCTGAGCCAGGATCAAACTCTCCAATAAAGTTGCGCATAGGACCGAGGTCTTACACGACTTTTTATTCTCAAGCTTAACAGCTCAAAATTCGAAACTGACGAGATTTACATCTCATTTTAAAACTTTTGTGATCACATGTGCGCTTCATTTCCGTTAGGATTTGAGGCCTCATCAGGCGATCTCTTCTTCACTCGTTATTCAGTTTTCAAAGAACAATTTCTCTTCTTATTTGCTCACCGCTTGTTTAGCGGCGACTTTTATAATATAACACATTCGAATCATTTGAGTCAAGCTTTTTTTAAAATTCTTTTTTTCATTTCTTTCAGTGCTTTTTTCTAGCTTGTCCTACACGCCACTGTTTTTAGCGGCGAAAACTAATTTATCACAGAATCATGTTTAAAGTCAAGCATATTACTACATAAATTTTCAAAAGTTTTTAATAGGGGTATTTGGCCGTGGAGATTTACTATAAGAACAAAGCTTTAACACTTAAAAATCCTTTTGAATACAAGGACACTTAACCCGAAAATTCCCCTTTCAACTTATTTAAAGACCGCATAAGACTACAAAAGACTGCATCGCTTCATCAAAAACTCCTCCTCTCATTTGGTCAGTAAAGATAAACGCCTTGTGGCGCCCTCTGAGGAGCGTGTTAGCGTCCTTGGTGCTAGGGAGGGAATGACTGTGGGCTCCAGCCTCCAACCGCTGTTAAGATTTGTTCCCTTGAATGGTATAGATGAGGAGGTAGAAACAAATATATAAAGGCTGACGCTATCGCTCTTCCTCCCATAACAACTCCCTCTCTTTAGCTACAATCGCACGAACAGCAAGCTCAAAAGGACAGCAAGCAAAGGCTTTTCCCTTGATTAGAGGAGATTTAATAGCAGGCGCAGCCCTAGAAATGAAGAAAACGCAGCTTTAACGATGATTTTCATCGTTAAAAGCACTGGGTCCTCTTCTAATACTTGCTTTAACAATGAAAAACATCGTTAAAATCCCTTTTATCCACCCTGAGAGGCCATCCGTCCTCTTTTAACGATGAAAATCATCATTAACGTGACCGATTGGCCAGGAACTCTTACTTTAACGATGAAAAAATTCATTAAGTGATTAGCACGCTCAAAAAGACTGCCTATAGAGGTTGGTTTCTGAGAGAAGGGGATAATGGCTTACTTTCTATCTAGGTTCAAAAAAAGAACCAGCTATTAGCTGATTCTTGCATCCTTATGTAGAAGTATATTTAAGCTCTATTTCCGTAATTTCATCATCTATAGGTATGGCCACTTCTTTTATGAGTGATTTTTTCACCAACTTATTAAGCAGCAGCGGCAGCTCCACTTTGATCTCCGCCAGCTGGGGGTGATTCTGAAGTTCGTCCGGGCTCCATGGCAGCTCCCTTAAGCCCATGATGTCGATGAGCGCAATACAGCATCGTTCCATCTTGGACATCACTGAGAACTCGCAGGCAAGCAATACAAGCTGTACACGCTGCTTTAGAGTTTCTTTGCTTGTGGTCAGCTCCTCATAGAGCTTGTATATCCCGGGATTAATCGCACGAATTTGTCTCCACACCGTAATTTCGGGATGAAAGCCCTCTTCAATAATAACAATTCGCGCCCAATGATGAAGAGCTTCGAGAATATTGTTATAAGCATCGAGAAGATGATCATCCAACAGATGTTCCTTGCTCTGCAAATATTTGCGAAGAAACAAGGAGAACTCAATGAGCAATTTTTGCTCCCTCAGATCTCCAGGAAACTCTAACATTCTATGACGAAGCCCTTCTAAATAAGTGTTCTGGTCCAGAAGAATCTCCCCTTTTAAGAGCCAATGAATGATGTTCCGGTTATCCCCGTTACGAATCCATTGCTCCAGTGCCGACGGGTCCACCCATCTTTCTTGTATACGCACATCGTCTTTTATATAATTAGTGATATGATTGTTTAGGCGCAGGTCATTAGTTACGATTAAAAGTAGGATATCGAATCCGTCGGTAAGTGCCGGAAGCTGTTTGGGATTCTCCACCAGAGTAATACTTATTATTTTCGGATCGTCTCGGTACTTGTTAGCTAGTCGGTCTTTTGCGATTTCCATGGCACCTGCTGCCTCCGTCTTCATTATGGATATCTAAGTATTTCTACACGGCCGTTCGAGTTTCCTGCTGATCCTGCGACAATTCTTACAAAAGGTTTAATCCATTATAAGGGAAGGAAGCGAAGCAATTGCGTTACAAATCAAGCAAGGTAAATGAGTTCCGTTTGTGGGGACTGTTGATGACTATGGGAGGCATGCTGCTAATGATTTTAGGGCTTGCCGGCGTTGTTTTTGATTGGGGGACTATCGGTAGAGTCATTGCTGTGACTTGTATGATAATCGGTATGCTCGCGATGCTCGTCAGCATGGGCATTTATTTCTGGGCTGGGATGCTATCCACCTCTTCGACTGTAATCGAATGCCCGGAATGCGGAAAAGTTACGAAGATTTTAGGAAAAACTGATCGCTGCATGTATTGCAAAACGATTCTTACTCTGGATCCAAAGCAGGAGAAAAATGTTGTTCATGCACAGAATGCATCTCAAACGGACACTTCCATTCATAAAGCTGAAGCAGATCACAAGTCTCATTAAGGCTTAACAGCCTGCTTAGGTTTGATAAGAACAAGCAAAAGCCGATCCGGCTGTGATGTATAAGCGGATCGGCTTTTATTGATTTGTCTACGGCATTTTTTGCAAAGATTCCTCAATGGTACCCCAAATATTCGGTGTCTCAAAGCCTCTTCTCCACGACGCAACTCCTGCCAAATCATACTTCTTAACAAGCTCTATACGGGCTTTAACAGATGTATCATCCTCCAGCCAAATTCGCTTTAGCTGCTTATCTTCTTTGTACTCAACATAGTTTTGTCCACTTTCAGGTGAGAAAACAGGCGTTAATTGCTTCTCTTTAATGATAGACTGCACAGTTTCCATGGAAAGAGCCTTAGAGCTAACGTCGGTTTTCCCGTCTATAACCTCTTCTGTCCATAGCCTTGTATAGAAAGGAATACCAAGCACCAGCTTAGAGGCAGGCACCTTATCTTCCTCCAGAAGCCGTAATACAGCCTTTTCTACCCAAGGGAGGGAACCGACAGAGCCAGAAACCGGGCTTGTTGCCCAATGCTCGTCATAACCCATTAGCATCATGTAATCAGCAATTCCTGAAAGAGCAGGACGGTCATAGAAAAGAGACCACATCTCGCTGTTCGATTTAGGTGTGACGTCCAAAGAAACAACAAGGTTCTGCTCATGCATAAGAGGGGTCATTTCTCTGAAAAATTGCACGAGATTTTCCTTTTCCGTTGTCCGGACATTCTCAAAATCAACATTGAACCCATTAAGCTGATACATTTGTGCAAAAACAAGCAGTTGCTTAATGATTTTCATCCGTGAGTCATAGCTGGCCAGCGCCTTCGCTGTTCGATCAGGATCGAAGCCATTGCTGAAAATAGGCCAAATTTGATACCCCCGGTCTTGCGCCCACTTTACATATTCCATATCAGCTATGTTTCTGATCTTTCCTTCGCCATCAGCTATAGAAAACCAAGTAGGACTAATTACATTCAATCCCGGCATAGCCGTAATTTGAGATGTGTTCGGATTTTTAGATATAACATGCTCCCATGTCATATTGATTTTGCCGCCGATGGGCTTCCACGGAATGAAAGGAGCGACTATTTCTTGCTCAGGAACAGCTTCAACATGATCAAGCACTACATCAGCTTTGGATACATAGCCTGTAAATCCAGAAGTTTGCTGAACCTTATACCACCCCGCCTCTTCTCCCCAAATCATTAACTGTTCGCCTGGGGTTACTTCGGAAACGATCGGATAACGAATAGCGGCTCCAGTGCGGAGCGGAATTTCCTTCTTCTCATCCATCCGGCCCCACTCCACGGAATCTCCCTGCTTGACCAAAATAACAGCCCCGCTCTGCTCAGAAACTCTCAGGTCAATTTGATATAATTGAAGCAGAGGTGCTATCGGAACATAGACAGCTTCATCCTTTTTCTCTACAGGAAAATCAAGCGTGTAAGGCCTCTCATTCATCATTGCTGATAATTGGCTGGTTTTAAATCTTAGTACTTTATCTTTAGTAGTAATAATGACGGAATCGCTAGATTGCTCATAGATAATAGATGGATCTATCCATTCCTGTACAAGGGAAAGTGGAAGCTTAAGTCCTTCTCCCTCACCGAGGGCACTTACAGGAAAATAAGAGCCTTTATAAAAGACGGGCTTCTCGAGCTCATGAAACTCTGCCTCCACATGCTCACGGTTTGGGACAAGCTTGTCCCAGAAGAAAAATGCAGAAGCTCCGCAAGCTATTAAAAACAGAGCAAAACAAAGCATTAAAAAACGGGCGAAGCAGCCCCTTCGGGCTTTACGGCTTACCTGATTGTTTTTGTCCAAGTTGTCACTTCCTTTGCAAAAAGAAAAACGCGCTCAACTTCCTGTACAAGAAGCCTGGAACGCGTTTATTGTACTTTACTGCTAATGTTTGGTTATTCCAATGCATTCTGGACATGTTCCATATATTTCGAGCCGGTGGCCACGTACCTGAAAGCCCGTTTGTTCCGCGGCAATTGCTTCTACATTGGTCAGCGGGGAATACTCAAAATCAACGATTTTGCCACAGATCTCGCATAATGCATGATAATGATCCGTCATGTCGGCATCGAAACGACTGGATCCATCTCCATAAGCAAGCTCTTTGACCAAGCCTACTTCGATAAATACCTTAAGATTATTGTACACAGTTGCAACACTCATATTAGGAAACTTGGCTTCCAAGGATTTATATATATCGTCAGCAGTAGGATGAGTCATCGAGTCCAGCAAGTACGATAGAATCGCGTGCCTTTGCGGTGTCATACGAACGCCTGTCATTTTCAATTTTGCCAAAGCCTGCTCCAAATGTAATGCCATGATTCTCACCACCTGACTGAATGATCATTCCTTCTCCTTTCATTGTACGTTTTAAGATTCAATTTTGTCAATTACTACACCAGCCTTGATTTCCTCTTCAGACCAGTGCTTTTATTTTTTACGGGCTTCCAGAAAGAATATAACTGCCCCCGCCGCGATAAGCAGAATAGATCCTACATATGATCCCATCAGATCAAAGATACTTACGAACCATTTCGGCTTCGTGCTGACCATAAAAATAATTACGCCTACGGCAATTAGAATCGTGCCCAAATTATTTCCACGCACCAGTTTTTGCAGCGGGTCCTTAAATCCGTCTGGGCTGCCAGGCATAAGATCCCCTAGCTCGTAGCGCCTGTTAATATAATCGGTGGACTGCAGAGCATCAAAAATACTGTAAAAATAAATAATAGGAAGAAAGAGAATGAACAATGTCATTAGCGGCACGCTGACTTCGTCTGCTGTTCCGAAATTAACGATAATAAAAATATCGAGAATAATCGGCAGCATAATCCATAGGCCTCGTTCCATAAGCCCCAGGTAAAATTGGCCGGTGCCGGGCACAAAAATAGAAAACAAGCCTGCTATCCATTTTCTTTTTCTTGGAATACGTGAATAGGGCTGGTGCTGCAGCCGCTGATAAGGATCTGAATGCATCGAACCGAACGGTTCTCCGATCAAGTCTTCATGGCGGGTAAACTCGGGCCTATACTGCGCTTCATTTGATTGGCTCATTTGGAAACTCCTCCTAGTTTGTTTGAAAGCTGATTACGAGCTCAGCAAGTGGGACAGCTTCTCGATATAAGCGGAAAGCTGCACAATTCCTGAATCGATCGTTAGTATTTTGTGGAAAACCCCGGAATGGATAAGCAAAAAGGTAGCTGCCATCGCAACAACGCCATGAATATACGGCTGCCTCCGGCTGACTGTCCCAGCTCCGGCTTCGTTGTGTGAGGATTCCCTATTCGGCTGCTGAATACTTTTCATGACCTCATCAGTCAATCCTGAGTTCGCCTCCAACAGCGGCATATCATCCAAAAGCTTATTTAAGTACTGCTGAAGTTGGTTGTCTTCCTGTCCGTTCTTTTTCATGAGGTACCTCCTTCAACCACTTTTCTTTGAGCAAAGCCCTTCCGCGGTACAGCCTGGTTTCCAGTGTTTTGACCGGTAATCCTGTCACTTGCGACATTTCCTGGTAAGTAAGCTGCTTATAATGATGCAAATATAGAATGAGCCGGTATTTATCAGGCAGATCGGCCAGCAGCCGCTGCATTTGCTCCTGCTCCTCTTTTATAAGTATCGCTGCCTCCGGCTGCTCCTTGGACTCGCTAAACCAGCTTTTCATTTTATCCAGAAGAGCTTCATAAGGCTTGCGCTGCTGAGAGCGGCGATAATCCGTAACTAAATTTATCGTCATTCGGTACAGCCAGGTCGTAAACTTGGAATCTCCACGAAAATGGGCAAGCGAGCGAAAAAGCTTCACGAAAACTTCTTGGGTCAAGTCTTCAGCCGTTTCCGGATGCTGAACCATGCGGTAAGCAAGTGTGTAAATATAATTTTTATGTCGATCTACTAGTTCCCTGTAGGCTTCGGTCCTGCCTTGACGGATCTGTTCAATCAACTGCTCATCCGTCAATTGCTCCATGGCTCAGCTTCCCCCCTCTCTTTTGACTCCTAATGTTAGACGACTGTTCTGGTAATATCCCTTCATTATTTAATAAATTATTTTCCGCTATTCCAAAGTAACCCCAATAATGCCCGGGAGCTTGCTGATTTCTTCCAACAAAGTATGAAGCAGTGCAGGCTTGGATAAGGTAACGGTGAAAGTCATTTGAACCGTCTTTACGTCCTCCCCGCGCACTTCCTCTATCGCTATTTTGCGGATATCAATGCTATTTTTTCCAAGCAATGCCGAAATAAGTCCTAAGCTGCCTGGCTGATCAAGCGCATGGATTTTGAGAAACTGGGTCTTTTTGGCACCAAAATATTTATGCTCTGCCTTGTTGAGGACCCATAGACTGGCCAGAACCATCACACAGCAAAGTGCTGCCGCATAGTAAAACCCGGCTCCAACAGCGAGCCCAATCCCGGCAACAACCCAAAGTGAAGCTGCTGTCGTCAGTCCCGTTATGGATCTGCCATTGAAAAGTATCGTACCGGCACCAAGAAAACCGATCCCGCTAATAACCTGCGCCGCGAGCCTTGATGGGTCTATCCTTACATTTATTTCATTCACAAAAGCGCTGAATCCATACATGGATAACAGCATGATCAGGGTGGAGCCCAAGCAAACCAATATATGAGTGCGCAAACCTGCCGCATGACTGCTAACCTCTCTTTCGACGCCAATCAAGCCGCCAAGCAGAAGTGAAAGAAATAATCGGATGCTGATTTGCAGCTCGTCAATAACCCATGGACTCTCCATCGAACCATCGCCCCTCTCTAAGTTGTTTCATATTGTACCACGCTTTTTCACTGAGAAAAGTACTTTCTAAAAATTTTGTAGAGAAGCTGTGAGCATGGTTTAAGGGACATTCCAGGTAGGACAAAAAGCTGTAGCGAAACTGGTGATCGCTACAGCCCAGACTTACTTCTATTAGATTACTCAAGAGCTTATAACACTATGCTAACTGTCAGCAGAACGCTCAAAGGTGGTCAGTGTAATGTTTGACTTTATGGTGATTGTTCTACGTTCTACAAAGCCACTGCTTGTATAAAGTTGAACCGCTGGCAAATTCGCCGCACAAGCAGACACAACGAAACGGGAGGCTCTCTTGGCTCTTTGATCAGCAAGCACATAATCGAGCAAGCTTCTGGCAATGCCTTGGCGGAAATGCTCAGGGTGAACCATCAGACGACAGATGGTGACTACACTCCCGTCACGGGAGTAGGAAATAGCCCCGCAAATCACTTTCTTGCCTCCTGTAAGCTTGAAAAAGCCTAGGAAGGATTCTTTGGCGGCGCGGAGTGACTGAATGCCATCAGGCAGCATCTGAGCTTGGCTGGCGCCGGTTAGCTTCGCTTCTATTTGGTATGAGGCCAGCTGGAGCGAAAGCAATTGCAGGACTTCTTCATTACTTTTCAAAGAAAGACGCTTGATCCCCATCATCTACTCCGTTTCACAAAAGTAATCGGCTTGAGAAAGCGCCTTATGGCGCCCTTTGAGGTGCGTGTTGTTGACGTGGGTGCGTTGGGAGAGAGTCAGCCATGTGATTCCACCGCTGTTCAAGATGTGTTCCCTTGAATCGATCAGGTGGTAGGAACACATCTTGAAAGGCGGACGCTAACGCTCTCCATCCCATAGCTGACTCTCCGTAGCATCTGCAAGAGCAAAAACTCCAAGCACAAGCACAAACACCAAGTTCAAACGGACTGTCAGCAAGGTTTTTTCTCTTGGTTGGAAGAGAACCCTATTTCTTAACGGGTAGAGGCGCTGGGTATGAAGAGTGATGAAGATTGATGAGGACTGATAAGGAGCTGCTACTTTAACGATGTTTTTCATCGCTAAAAGCACCAGGTCGTCCCCACATCCTTACTTTAACGATCAAAAACATCGTTAAAGGAAGCACGTACTCTTCTCGGGGGAGGCGAGCTGCTTACTATCGCTCTTCCTCCAACTTTCCAGTAACACTTCCCAGTAACTCTGCCAAAAAAGCAAAAGTGGTGCCCCGCTGTACAGGTCACCACTTTGCGGTTATTTCTTGTTCAAGCTTTCAATGATCAGCTTGTTAACAAGACCAGGGTTAGCTTTCCCTTTGGTTTCTTTCATAATTTGACCTACTAAAAACCCGACGGCCTTTTCTTTGCCAGCTTTGAAATCTGCAACCGACTGTGGATTGGCATCGATAACTTGCTCAACCACCGCCTGAATCGCACCTTCGTCACTGATTTGCACAAGCCCCTTCTCCTCAACGATCGTTTTCGGATCTTTGCCTGTTTCCAGCAGTTCTTTGAAGACAGTCTTGGCGATTTTATTGGAGATCGTTCCTTTTTCAATAAGACCGATCATTTCACCCAGTCCTTGACCAGTGAGCTTCACGTCAGCAGGCTCTAAATTGTTCGCATTTAAATAGCCTAGCAAATCTCCCATAATCCAATTGGATACAGCCTTGGCATCACTTGTATAAGATAAGCTCTCTTCAAACAAATCAGCAAGCTTCTTAGAGGCCGTAATCACGGCTGCATCATAATCAGGCAAGCCAAGCTCACCTGCATACCTTGCCTTACGGGCGTCCGGCAGCTCCGGTATCGTAGCGCTGACCTTGTCCTTCCATGCTTGATCGATATACAAGCTTACCAAATCCGGGTCCGGAAAGTAACGGTAATCATGCGCCTGTTCTTTGCTCCGCATCGTTACAGTCCTACCCTGAGCTTCGTCCCAGCGAAGTGTTTCTTGGATAATGCTGCCTCCACTGCGAAGCACCTCTGCTTGGCGCAGCTCCTCGTATTCAAGCCCCTTCTGAACGCCGCGGAAGGAGTTCATATTCTTCAGCTCAGTCCTAGTGCCAAATTCCTGCTGGCCATAGGGACGCAAGCTGATGTTGGCATCACAGCGCAGCGAGCCTTCCTCCATCTTCACATCGGAGACATCGCAATATTGCATAATTGCTTTGATCTTCTCCAAATATGCTCTCGCTTCCTCTGGAGAACGCAGATCAGGCTCGGAAACAATCTCGATCAGCGGTGTTCCTACCCGGTTGAAATCAACCAGTGAAGCAAAGCCCCCGTCAACATGCGTCAGCTTGCCTGCATCTTCTTCAAGATGGACACGGGTAATCCCGATCCGTTTCGTTGTTCCATTCACTTCAATATCAATCCAGCCGTTTTCGCCAATTGGCTTGTCAAATTGGGAAATTTGATAAGCTTTCGGTGAATCTGGATAAAAGTAATTTTTGCGGTCAAACTTACTGTCTGTTGCGATTTTGCAATTCAGCGCCATTGACGCTTTCATCGCATATTCTACCGCTTGCCGGTTAAGTACAGGCAGTACGCCGGGATGTCCCAGACAAACAGGACATGTATGCGAATTCGGAGGAGCTCCGAAAGACGTCGAACAACCGCAAAATATTTTGGATGCGGTATGCAGCTCGACATGGACCTCCAGCCCGACAACCGTTTCATATTGGGTATCCGTTGCTGCTGTCACAGTTGAAAGCCTCCTTGTAAATACTGTTCATTGGGCTAATGTTTATTGGGTCCATTCCTCCGTCTAGAGCTGTGGACGCTGCTTATGGTGTTCCGTATGCTGCTCGAAAGCGTGAGCTACACGAAGGATTGTCGCTTCATCGAGAGCTTTGCCAATCACTTGCAACCCTACCGGAAGACCTTCCACCAAGCCACATGGCACGCTAATTGCCGGTAACCCCGCCAAATTGACAGGAATGGTCAAAATATCGTTTAAATACATCGTTAAAGGATCATTGGTCTGCTCGCCAATCTTAAAGGCAGTCGTAGGAGCTGTTGGACCGATTATAACATCAAAATCAGCTAATGCCTGATCAAAATCCTGTTTAATCAAGGTCCGTACTTTTTGTGCTTTAAGGTAATATGCATCATAATAACCTGAGCTGAGCGCATATGTTCCGAGCATGATCCTCCGCTTCACTTCGGCTCCAAAGCCGTCGCTGCGGGATTTCTGATATACCTCCAGCAAATTGCGGGCATCGGAAGAACGGACTCCGTAACGAACCCCATCAAACCTTGCAAGGTTGGAAGAAGCCTCAGAAGATGCAAGTAAATAGTAAGCAGCAACGGCATATTCCGTATGCGGCATCGATACTTCCTCCCATTTGGCACCCAGTCCTTCAAGCACCTTAAGCGCTTCAAGCACCTTCGCTTTAACGGCAGGATCAATCCCCTCGCCAATATACTCCTTCGGTACAGCGATACGGAGCCCTTTAATGTCTCCTGTCAGTGAACTGATGTAGTCGGGAATATCCACATTTGCTGATGTTGAATCCTGAGGATCATAGCCGCTTATTGCTTGAAGCAAATAGGCAGAGTCCTCCACGTTCTTCGTGAGCGGACCAATTTGATCCAGCGAGGATGCGAAGGCAACCAAGCCATAACGAGATACAAGCCCATAGGTCGGCTTCATGCCGACAATACCACAATACGCGGCTGGCTGGCGTATCGATCCGCCTGTATCGGAGCCAAGTGAAAAGTACACTTCACCAGCAGCAACAGCTGCTGCCGAGCCACCACTTGATCCACCAGGAACATGCTGTAAATTCCAAGGATTATAAGTGGGATGAAAAGCCGAGTTTTCATTAGAGCCGCCCATCGCGAATTCATCCATATTCAGCTTTCCTACTGTGACAGTTTGAGCTTCCTTAAGCTTTCTAACCACAGTTGCATCGTAGATCGGATTATAATTAGACAGGAACCGACTCGCACAAGTCGTGGTAATTCCTTCTGTGACGATATTATCTTTAATCCCTATAGGCAGGCCAAAAAGAAGCCCCCTCGATCCCCCTTGCCCGAGCTGCTCGTCCAATTGCTTGGCACTGCTTCTGGCATCTTCCTCATTGAGGGCAAGAAAAGCTTGGACCTTAGAGTCCACCTCTCCGATTCTTGTAAATGAAGCATCTACCAGGTCTGATACGGAAAGTTCCTTGGCATAAAGCTTATTGTGTAATTCCTGTAAGCTCAAATCAAACAAAGACAAAAGTAAGCCCTCCTTTCTTATGCATAATTACTACTCCAGCACGGCAGGTACTTTGAACTGCCCAACCTCATCATCCGGTGCATTTAGTAAAACCTTGTCCAGCGGCAGCGACGGCTTGGCTGTATCTTCCCGCATTACGTTAACAAGCGGCATCGCATGGCTGGTCGGCAGTACATCATCCGTGTTCAGTTCATTAAGCTGTTCGGCATATTTCAAGATCGCGTTCAATTGCTCCGCGAACTGTGCTTTCTCCGCTTCGTTCAAATCCAAACGGGCAAGTCCCGCTACATGCTCAACATCCTTACCAGTAATGGTCATCCTCCCACACCTTTCTTTAGGTCTAATCATGCATTTCATTATATCTTAGATATTTTTGGAACTCAATCGCTTCAAAAAATCTTCCCTCAAAAAATCGCGCGGGAGAACGATAGCTGTTTCGATAGCTGCTACTATTCCTGCCTGGCGAACTCTACTACAAGATATGAACGGCAAAAAGCATCCGACCCACATGGATTCGGACGCTATTCTACTATTTTCCAACATCCTAGTACTCTCGCCTTCCTAGATCCAAGCCTTCAAATTAATTTGCTTGACAAAGTCTTCACGAGATTGAACCTCATCCTTAGACTTCTCTACAGCTGTATCCTGTTCTTCACCATTAATGATTTTCTTGAACAGCTCTTCGTTTCTAGTAGCTAGCGCAAAATCAATTAAGGATTCTCTTTCTATACGGCTTGCTTCCTGCTGAAATAGAATTTCTTCTAACTCTATATCATCTGATGGAACGTAGAAATGCTTATTTGCCTTAGGAACTCGAACCACATAATCAAAAGCATTGTCGGAATTACGGTCATAAGCAATGATAAAACCATATTCTCCTACTGGTAGATTTTGTTCGAATCTATCAGCTATGATGTACACTTTTTGACCAAGTTTATGCATCAGGATCTCCCCCTGTCTGAATGAAGCCGCTTTATTATAGTATGTTACTAAAAAAATAGTGCACTGTCCAATGAAACTGAAAAATTGAACATTTTTCCATTAAGCCTGTTCCATTTAACCTATTCTCATTTCACATATATAATGCCTTCGCGAGAAATGGTAAGCTTCTCAAATCCGTCTTCGGTAATGAGGTAACTGTTCTCAACTCCAACTACCCCTCTTCCCGGGTAAGTGAATTTGGGCTCGATGGCAATAACCATGCCTGGCGCCAGCGGGGTCTTGAAGCCTTTGGCGAGAACGGGCAGCTCATCGATCTCAAGGCCAATGCCATGACCAAGGAATTTCACTTGGTCAGCGCCGTACCCCATGAAGTGGTCGCTAAGACCCGCTTCATGCACTTGATCCAGAGCGAGCAGATACAAATGCTCGCTAATCGTACCAGGCTGCAGCCTGGCCTCAGTGGCGCGGAGCACCTGCTCCGCCACCTCGTAAGCGCGCTGCAGCTCCTGGTCTAATTCACCGATCACTAGCGTACGCGTCTGATCGATCAAATAGCCGTCGATGCAGCAGCCGAGATCGACGAGAATCGGTTCGCCGCGGCGGATCAGCGCGCGGCCGGAGCTTTGCGGGCTGGACGGGTGAAGACCTTGCCCCCCGGCCGGCCCGTCGAAATAAGTGGGCACCGCCGCTGAAGCGCCTGCCGCTACCATTCCGGTGATTAACTCGGAATTGTAAGCCCGCATGCGCATAAGCCCCTGGTGCCCTTGAATTCTAAGCTGATGCTCAATGAAAGCCATCAGCTCGAACTCAGCCATGCCGGCATGCACATGCCGGATGGCCGCTTCAAGCGCTGCGTCGACAACGGCCGCAGCCCTGCGGATCGCCGCGACCTCGTCAGGCGATTTAAGCATACGCTGCTCCCGCACCAGCTGGGAGCCATCCTCCCAGACCACACCTGGAAAAACGGCTTCGAGACGTTGAAACTGCTGAACCGGCAGAACGTCGAGCTCCGTAGCCAGCTTTATCGGCTGATCTTCCAACACTTCCTGCACTTCCTGCGCTTCCTGCGCTTCCCGCCCCTCAGCAGCAGAGACAGCAGCGCCAGGCACTTTATGGAACAGCTCGGGATAACGAGCAGCAATTCTATCTTTAATTGTTTTCATAGAGCCGATAGGCTCGATGATACAACTCGCTTCCTCTTCAGCACGGGTTATACTTCTGCGGACAAAATAAACAGCTTCTCCTGCTGCTGGAATAAACATATAGCCCGTCTGCATAGTTCCCGAATAATAATACAAATCAACATTATGGTTGACTAGAAATCCTGAGATCCCTTTTACCTTCATTACCTGCTGCAGTTGATGCTGCCTTTGCACAAAAACATTCATACACGAATTCCTCCTTTTTTATACCTTAAACTTTCCCTGACCAAAAGGCAAAGCATGTTTACCAGACAAACGGAAAAACAGCTGTTCACTTGGAAATTTCCAATGCAAACAGCTGTTTAGGTAAGGGGACAAGGAGTGCTCTCATCACTCACTTGCTCTATTTGGAAAATGATTTGAAGAACGATTTAAAGAACGGGGACTTGGAGATTTATCTTATCGTTTACATATACCGCAATTAACCCATTAGATAACTAGCTCCGCAGCTGCTTTAATCGTCCAGCTGATCGGTTGAAGAACGGAATAAGTTCTTGGAAATTCAAGACGAATGATCATAATAACTCCCGGCTGTTCCAATGTCGTCATATAACCGTAAAGAGGATGGATGAACGTATAAGGAAAAGCTTCATTTTCGTTGACTACTTGGAAGTAAAGCACTTCTACTCGGGACTGGTAAAAAGTATCTGGCAAAGGATCATTGTTTCCATCCAGCCGAAGATTACTTCTCAAATAGGTAAGTGCAGCTTTTTCCGCTTCCGTCTCATCAATAGAATGGATTCCCTCAGCTAGCTTTTGCTGATCGATTTGCTGGGCTGCTGCATGAACGGCAGCATTCAGTCCGTGCTTTCCTTGAAATAATGTGTGCAAAGCTATTTCCTCATCAGTTTGCAGAGCATAGAGGGTCATGTACAGCAAACTCATTAAAATTAGAAGCAATAATTTATACATCGCTCAGGCTCAGGGGACATATTCACTCATTTTCATCCCTGATGCCCCCATTCTCGCTGAAGTGGGAGGACCTGTTATACCGATTAATCGATCAATCACAAACATCCGATGGTAAGGATACGTCATCTTCAGCCCAATGCCTGTCCCTCTTGGTACCGGCTCACTTGCATCCATACCATCCACCCCGGAAGTCGTGGTCACATCATACAGCAAATCTTCAGGTTCAAATCCTCTTTCCTCTAACCGCTCCCTGGAAGCAATCAGCATCGTTTGATCTATGTACCCATACATACCGCTTGCACCTACTTCAAGCAGGTAATCGACCTCCTTTTGCAAAAATGCCTGTCGAACAATAATGACATGCTTGTAGACAGGGGCAAACATAAACCAGCAAAGCATTCCGGCGAATAGCACAAATACAAGAATCTGCTTCATGGATCAATACTTTGAATCGTTCCGTTGATCCTTCCTCCGCTGTCTTTTACTTGCTGTCTCGTACCATTATTCCCCCCTACAGCATTGTTATAGATGGCTATGACAACAATGACGAGCATGGCCGTAATTAAAATCGATCTCAATCACGAATCCCCTTTCATCCGTTGTTAAGGCGTTAATGATGTGATATTGGTATTTGCCGTATTACCATGTGTCTGGATGTTATGTCTCATACCGGTTGTACCGTTATTCACTATCGAAGTGAATAGCAGAGCTACTACTACCAGCATCATCACAGTTATTAGAATATTTCTCATTTGTGCTTCCTTTCATTAATTAATGGAATTAAATAATTGTTGTCCTTCCAAAATCCAAGGATACATAAAAACGCGAAATGTATTAAGAATCGGCAAGCCTGCCAAAACAAAAAGCATGTAGGAAACAGCTTCTTTTTTGCTTTCCCGGGTCAGCTCAATTTGCTCCTTATAGTCTGTAATTCTTTGCTGCAAAAGGTGATAGTAATCTTCGTGCTCGTTTTGCCGCAAAGCGTTTAACGTTTCTCCAAAGCTGTAAGCTTCATCCGTTCCAAGCCTGAGCTTAAAGCTGCGGATTGCAGCTTCTGCATCCTGATACCAATCATTGAGCAGCAGCTCGAAGCTTGAACGCAGTGTGCGGGTCTGTGAATGACAGCGGCTAAGCTTGGCATGCAAATTCATACGTGATCCGGAATAATAGAGAAGTTGCTGGCTGATTGTATAAATCTCCTTAACTATACGATGTCTCCTACGCTCCTTTAGCTGGACAAGCACCTTTCGGTCAAACAATACGAAAAGCAACAAAGAAACGGATATAAGGAGTACATAAACCGGATTGAGGAACAAAGCTAAACCCGGATTACGAAAGCTGGCATAAGCCAGCAAAGTTAACCCTGCTAATAACAAAACAAACATTCTTCTTATTGCTTCATAAATAACTGGCTCCAGAAACATGCCGCATCCTAGGAGCAACTGTTTGCGCTCTTCCATCCCCTTGCTGCCTTTTTGAATAAACAATAACTTAAAATAGAACGGTGGAAGCTCATTTCCCCTCTTCAAAACAGAAAGCTGCAGGATCCTCCATCTTTTCTTGCGCCTAGGCATACTGAGCAGCGCATAATAAAAAGCAATAGCCACCATGAGAAGCAGGAGCAGATTCGAAATAACCTGCATCCCATACATTTGAGTCGATTCGATAACCACTAAGCGCTTACCTCACATTCTTCTCAAGGATAAATATATCCCCATCAAAAAAGAAATAAAAATAAACAATAAAGCATCAAGCAGCAGGTTGCGGCCGGCTGAGTCTAGTACATAGTATTGATAGGAATTGGCATAGTTCACTTTGAAATTGATGCCTAAAAACAATGCCAGAAACCCAATTGGTGTAAAGTTAGCAATACGTATTTCCAAAAGCTTGTTTCTGTCCAGCTGATCCAGTCTCTGCGCTTTTCTCATATCCAAAATCAAGTCTTTGAGGTTCGGGCCTACGGCGCTGCCTTCTGTTAAGGCTACCCTGAGAATTCCGATAAAATAATCGGCCCAGTTATGGCCCAGCGTCATGGCAAAAATCCGCAGGCTCTCCTCCATATTCCTCTGTGTCATCAAGTTACGATAAAGCTGTTCAAAAACTGGCTTGATTGGATAAAGCATTCTATTTTCCTCTAAACAAGTTTTCAAAGCTGTTTTTACATTTTTATGACCACTCAGCATATAGTACTGATAAAACACTTCCACAGCCGGTAAAAACTCAAGCCGGGTCTTAAGCCTGACACTGACAAGCTTCATACGAAGCATCAAATAAGGAAGTGTTGAGCCAATTAATGTAATCACAAGCACACCCTTTAAGCTTTGAAAAAACAGAGCTCCAAACATAAACCCGCTAATGAAAAGCAAAAAGGTTACGGTCAGGATTTGATTTATTGTAGCCTTTGATTCGACAGCTTCCAGCAGCTCCTGGAGATGCTTGTATCCTAAATTCATTTTTGATAAATAGGCAGATAGCTGATTGCTTATTTGGGAATCACGAACATGCTGAAGCCTGTAGCGGGCTTTCTTCTGCCGGAAAAAAGAGAGCAAAAGATTTCTAACAAATAAATAAATGAGGGCGAAAAGCAGGATGATAAAGCTGGTTATTGCATACATCAGCACTGAATCCACCCCAGCTGCTGAAGCTTAATAAACCCTTGCGGATCAAAATGCTTGATTTTTGTCGATGCGTATTCCGACAATTTCCCGGGAAATGTCCATTGATCCGCAGTAGCGTCGAAATACGCAAGTACTGTAACCCGTATCTCCCCTTTCTCATAGCTATATTCACCGATGCGCATCACCTTCCTTTTCCCATTCACAACAGCCATCTCAAGGCCGATCTGTGTGACGTACTGTGTAATCCGTTTAGTCAATCGAGTTGGGTCCACCCCCCTTCCATCCAGCAAGCACATATCAGCAATTGCATCAGGAACATCCTCCAAAGTATTTACATGCACCGATGTTATGCTTCCTTCATGTCCCCTCGTGCAAGCCCTTACATATAAATTAGCGTCCTCGTCCCTTATTTCGGCCTGACATATTCGTTTGGGTGATTGTCGCAGGGCCAGCTTAAAAGCCTGCTTTCCTGAATGTCTTGAATCCTCTTCATCCACCTCGTATTCGATAATATTTTTATGAGGAAAATCCCTTTTTAAATTCAGTTCAAATCTCGACTCCATCGTGATGATGCGCTCATTATCGTCCATTTCAGCAATGCAGGCTTTAAGTAAATTTGTTTTGCCCGAGTTTGTCGGACCTATCACCACCATATTAAAGTAGGCACGAATCACACATAGAATAAGAACCTTCATACTTGGATCTATGGTACTTTGTTCAGGATGTGCCAAACTATCCAGCTCAAAACGCTTCATCGTATAAAAGCGGATTGTCAAAGTTGGCTCAGCCGTGAATCCAAATCCCGTCATTGTTACCCTTGATCCATCGCGAAGCATAACTTCCGCCCACTTTTTACGCGGGTTCAAGGAATCGTTGTTAAAAAGCACCAAATTCTGCTGAATTCGCTCTAAATCCCTTAGCGAGGGCAACCGATGCACTGAAGGCAGTGCATACCCATTACGCACTTCAAAGATGTTCTGTCCCACCACCTGGATCTCTTCAAGTCCCTCCTTCTGCTTCAGCACAAGTTCAAGCACATTTAGGCCGATAATTTCAGCAAAAATAGCTTCTGGCAGCGACTCATAATTACGTGTTCCAGGTGGTAAATCCTTCAATCTTCGCTTAACTACAAGATCATGAATCAGTGCAAGCAGCTTGCCTCTATCTTCCTCATAGCCTAAAATTGCGCGGTTTAACGTTTCATTGTACCGCTGCTTTTCTTCTTCATTCCTCCCTTTTGCTGCTGCCAGCTCACTGCGGATTTCCTCTACCCATTGATTAAAGGAGTGGTTTTCTTCTGAATGCTCTATGTCACTCGACACCAGCACCTCTGTATGCTTTTCTGCCAATGACCTTGGAGCTGCATATCCCCCTTTGCGTGTATGCACATAGGACGATATCGAAAACTTCTCGTTTTTCACTGCCACCCTCACTTTCTGTAGATTAAGTTGCTGCTGTACCGGCAAGCATCTTTTTGAACCAAGGTATTTTGCGCGAGGAGCCTATGCGAGGAAGTCTGTGAAAGTCAATCAGCTTTTGGGTGATTAAAGAAATTTCCTCCTGTGCAGGGTGTCCTGATTGAAGAAGTTCACTCAGCTTCCCACGATTCAATACAGCAGTAATATCAGAATACCTGGAGACTTGGCCAATTAAATGCATTTGGGTCTCCTTGCGGATGTCCTTTACAGAAAGACTGTCACTCTTGCTTTGCTTCTCTATTTGTACGGCAATCAGATCGAAGGCATGCGATTGTACACCAAACACCGAGCCTACCTGTCCAACCCATCTATTCATATCCTCTTGAAAATGAGACATATCTCCTGTAGTAACTGCAATTCGCATATCTGCTTCAACAATACCGCAAATCGTAGCAGCATTATCCCAGTAAGCATTTACTTCAACAATGCACACGTCAAAGGTTAATTTTGCAATACATAATAAATGTTCAATTTCCGAGGGTGTGAAAAATTCAGCTTGCTCCCTCAGCATATTTCCATACAACAGATGAAGCCTTGGTGCCTCACGCATAGATTCGCATACCTGCAATAGTCTTTTTTCACTCAAGCTCCTGGCTTTTAACTCGGCTCTAAGTCCATCTAAAGTGAATACTCGCTCATCACGCCCTAAATACTTATGAAGCTTGGAGCTTTTAAGATTGAGACAGATATATCCTATGCGTGCATTTGTCTCCAACGCCAGACGAAAGGCTATCCCGAAGGAAGTAACGGTCGTTCCCACATTAGGGGTTGATCCGACAAAAGTGATCAGTTTACCTGAGCCGGTCTGATGCTCCTTCCCATGCTCGGTTTGATCCACCCACGCTCGTATGCGGTCTGCAATTGCAGCAGTTCCATGGCCCGGCAAAACAAATTGCACTTGCTTGATTTTGCACATTTTAACGTACTTCTCATTGATTGAGGCTTCATGATAATTGGACAGCAGGAGAATCAGCTTAGCTTCAGGAGAAAGCTCCTTGAAACGAGCAATCCATTCCTCCAGACTCATAAAGTCCATGTATCTGTCTGAGATTACAATATAGGAAATGTCCCCATCCTGGCACTCCTCCTCCAAGCTTGTAGGAGCAGCGCAAATGACCCAATTTAAAGGCTGCCTATATATCACGTTAGTCAATTCATCTATCAATCTTTCGTCTGTAGATAACAGTGCAATTTTAATCGTATTCCCTCCTCTCAATTTGATTTCGTTATCGAAGCAGAGCTAAAGGCAATAACCAGCTTCGTTTTCTTAGTGCTGCAAAGCCTATCCAATAAGAGCCACTCGTCCTCAGTCAGATTTAAATTAATCTGATCTATAGCACCATTTGCTTCCAGACGGGATAAATACATTTTCTCTGCATCTCCATTTGCTTTGGAAAGCAGGTTGGAATTTTTCGGATTATCAACTTCAATGTTTGCTGAGGATTTTACTGACGCCACCATAATATCTTTATCCAGCAGCTTGTGGGATTCTCCTTCCGCCGAAGCGTATATCCGCACCTGGTCCCCGGCACGAATTCCATTCGAGACACTTAATATGTATTCCTTGGGAATTTGAAAGGTAGACTGGTCACCTCCTGGCAGCAAATGAAAGCGATTGATTTTCCATTTCAATATGGGCTCGTTCGTTCCAAGCGGAGTCAGTGTTTCCTGACCAATTATTTCTTTAAGGTCTGATACCATATTTTCGTTGTAGCTCCCTTTCAATACAGGCCTTAGCTCCACTAGCTGCTCTTGAATGAGCGTACCTGCACGAATGAAATCTTTGGGGACAACCACTTGAATCGTTTGCTGCAAAGCAATCTGTTTGACCTGTAAAATGTAAACGCCATAAACCAGAAGACCCGACAGCATAGCTGCTGTAAAGCTGATCACCAGGCTTCTTCTGCGGTTCAATCAACAACCACCCCCTTTCCATCATCATGTAGTTAATAAAATAAAAGAACGCAAATCAACGGGGTTACTCCCGATAATTTGCGTTCTTCGCAAACAAGATAAGTGTTAAGCTTTGTTTTTATATTACCATATTTGTTTAATTATGTAAATATATTTTATTGTTTGTTTTTGTATTAATTATTTATGGCACTACGTCAAAATTAGTGCTTGAAAATTGCTAGCGGACATTACAGCCGTTATTTGTGACAAAATCGCATGATTTGAAAGGCTTACGGACATAGCAGGTTAACTCACTCTTAATTCATGAAATTTGTTATCGTCAAAACTTTCCCATATCTTTCTCCCACTTTTCCTGAACTAAAAAAACCGCTCACCTTTGCTAAATAACAGCAACTAGGCGAGCGGTTCTTCCGCATCGATATCTCAGTAGTAATAAATTACCACATATTTGATTTTCTTGCAATGATTTTCGTTGAATTATAGTGAAATTAAATGAACTTAAGTAAATCTCAGTTATTTCAAGTGAATTATAGTAAACAATAGTAAACAATAGTGGTCTAAGTCCATCTAAGTCAATTTCAGTGAATTATCTTTTCGCTGAAATCTATACAAGTGCTATTCCTCCATCGCCTCAGCAAATGTCGGCAGCGCCGGAATGGCCCCCCTGCGGGTCGTCGTAATCGCCCCTACGCGGTTGGCGAACGCGAACACCCGCTCCGTCGCTCCAGCTTCGCTGAGCGCGTCCGCGATCGTCGCTGGCGTAACGCCCAGCGACGCCAGCTGAAACAGCATGCCGCCGACGAAGCCATCGCCGGCCCCGGTCGTGTCCACGGCCTCTGCCGGCCTGCCGCGCACGACCGTATCCTGCCGCGCGGTCACGACGCGGCAGCCCTGCGCCCCCAAAGTGATGATGACCACTTTGGGTCCGTGTTCCAGCAGCTGCTGCGCCCCAGTGGTCGGATCGGTGCCGAGGAGGAAGTCTACCTCCTCCTCACTCACCTTGACCACATCCGCAAGCGGAAGCTGCTGCAGAATCTCTTGCCGTGCGGCATCCGCACTCGGCCACAGCGCCAGGCGCACATTGGGGTCATAGGACACCAATGCGCCCAATGCTCTTGCCTGCCGCGCTGCTTCCAGAGTAGCGCTGCGGCAGGGCTCACTGATCAGCGACACCGAGCCAAAATGGAAGATCGCGGCATCAGACAGCCATGCGGCTTCGATTTCATCAGCCCGGAGCAGCATATCGGCCGCGGGATCACGAAAGAATAGGAAGTCCCGTTCTCCGTCCTTGCGCAAAGAAACAAATGCAAGACCAGTTTTGGCCTCGTCCGACTCAATGACCGCAGTCTCAACGCCCACTTCTTCAAGTGTTTGCTTCAAAAAAGTGCCGAAAGGATCGCGTCCTATTTTACCAATAAACCTGCTTTTTCCACCTAGCTTGGCTACTGCAGCAGCCACATTCGCCGGAGCTCCGCCAGCAGCCTTGCGAAAGGAACTTACTTCCGAAAGAGCCAGCCCATTTTCTTCTGGCACAAAATCTATTAGGAGTTCCCCTAAACAAACTACGCATTTGCTATCCATATATTCCTGTCTCCCTTTTTCAAAAAATTGATCTTATTGATTTTCCCAATATTACTCTTTCTATGTACTCTGTATTCGAGCCAAGAAGGCTGCTCACCTCTTCAACCCAACATATTCCTCTACACGCATTTATCATAAGCCTTATAAAACCATTATACAGCAAACCATCCCTTCCCTTCGTCTCCGAAGGAAAGGAATGGTTCTCTTTACTCACAAATTAGCATCTGCGGAAGCTGCGGGTAATGATGACCAACAAAATAAACAATACAAGAATGGCTCCCATATTGTTGCAATTGCTAACAGCTACGGGCTTATGATGATGCATAGGCTTATGCATCGGCGGCTTCGGAGGAGGAAAAATGAATGCTGTCTGTTGGTAGGATGCATGCAGATGGATATCATTGTGAACCGGTTTCTCATGCATCGGCATAGGTACATGCTCTACAACGGTCTTATGGTGGTGATGAACAGGTGCTGGCATTGGCATAGGCTGGTAGATCGGCTGCACAATCGGCTTTGGCTGAGGCATAGGCGGTATCGCTTGCTGCTGAACGGGCGCAGTATAACTTGGCTTCACGTGCTCCATAGAAAGGCACCTCCTAAAATAGTGGGCAGGCATTTTGAAATACCAGAAAGCATCGTTTATTGCGCTCTGATATTTCCCGGTAAACGCACGCCTCTTTTAAAGACGGGATAGCCGTTTACCCTTAGCTTACACCATAGTCTATGGGGGACCACCTATGAGGAACACGGTAAATACCCATGGTCCGCAAAATTAGTCGGGTGCCATGGGCGAACAAGCCAATTAAAAAGATTATTCTTCAAAGAACTGACGTTTAGACGTAAGGGTTATTCTCACGCTCAAAGCCAATGGTCGTCCGTGGCCCATGGCCGGGATATACAATGACTTCGTCATCCAGGTCGAACAGCTTGCCTTGAATGGAGTCCAGAAGCGTATTCGAATCACCGCCAGGCAAATCCGTACGTCCAACTGAAAGCTTAAACAAAACATCCCCGCCGAATAAATGCTTTTCATAAAGGAAGCTTACACTACCTGGAGAATGTCCTGGTGTATGGAACACCCGCAGCTTCACACCGAGAAATTCGAGCACCTGACCTTCATCCAAGGCATATTCTGCAGGATCGGTCACAATCGGCGCACCTAGTTCCGGGTAACGGGAAGAGCCATTCTTCTTGGGATTGGTCAGCCAATCGGCTTCCAAATCATGAATGTACACAGGGCAGCCCTTCAGCTTGCGAATTTCCTCAACGCCACCGATATGGTCAAAATGAGCATGGGTTAGCAGAATAGCTTCAATGTCAATATTGGCAATTCGTTTGATCAGCGCCTGTGGATTCATACCCGGATCGATAATAATGCCTTTGCCAGTATCCGGATCTGATAGCAAATAAGCATTTGTGCTTAATGGTCCTAAAGCTAAAGCTTCTATTTTAATCATGATGTACACTCGCAATCTCTTAGGCTTAGAATGAAGAAATCAATTCGCGAAGCTCTTTCACTATAACAGAATGGTAGTCTTTGCCTTCACCATATTGGCGTCCCATCTCGGCACGGGCAATCTGAATCTTGTCATTATAATCGGCTGCTTCACGATCAGGGTTTTCCTGTTTGAACTTTGTCATAACCGCTTGCACTTTCTCCGGACGTGGTCCCCATTGTCCAAGCACAAAGCCACCAGTATCTGTAAAGATCACGATCGGAATCGCACGTCCACCCATCGTCAGAAATTGGTCCATAACGTCCAGATGCTGCTCCATCACGAGCACCTCTACAGGGATACCACTGTCCTCAAGCGCACGGAAAACGACTGGAACATTGCGTACTACATCACCACACCATTCTGCCGCTATAATTAAACAGCGCAGATCATCACGGTTATTCAGAGATTCGAAGAAAGTCTTATCATCTTCATTCTCCCATTCAAAGCTGTTGTACCATTCCAGAAATTGTTCCTTGTTCTTCTCAAGACTATCAATGAATTGCTGGGGCTTCAGCCCTTTGCGAAGCTTGTCGGCAAGATTCGTACTCATATTCATTCGCCCTCCTATTAATTTGACTCCTCTTATTGTAGCAAATGAACAGGAAAGCTCCAAATTTATTTAACGTTATTACTGTTTTTCTTAATTACCTTTTCAATTTCGCGTACCTGGGTGCTGTTCAGCTTGTTTTTGGGCTTATAGCTTTTGATCGCATAGATCAGCCGGTCCAGCTTCATTGTATTAAAGCCAGAGCTCGAACCGCTAAGCTGACAATCCGGATGGGTAAAACAAAGCAGGCCGACAACATCGGTTTCCGGGTGGCTTTTTTTCAAAAGCTCTCTCATCACAAAATTATGCCGGTGCAGCTCCGAGGTCGGATCCTCCGTATACGCCTCCTTACTGCGCTCTACCCCTTCATCAGTGAATTTGATATCTCCGTTCCAATACCTGGAGTCGATGTGAAATACCCCGTTAGGCCCAATAACAATATGGTCAAACTCTTGTATTCCCCCGCCACCCTGTATGTTTCGGTAGTGCAGCACCCGGTATTCCTTGCCTATGTATTTCAATTTTTCAATCGTATTTTTTTTACCTTCGTCGTTCAATGTTTTACCAGCTGCACCCTCGCTTTTTTTGCGATAAACCTTGAACAAAATATAGAGCACGGTAATAACTACCGCCGCTAGTATAATAGGTTTGATATAGGGTCCTGCGTATTCGTCAATTTTCCCCCAATTATTTTTTAGTGTCATTCCCAGTGAAATGTATAAAATAGAATAAGGTATTAAAGCTAATGCCGTATAGATTGAAAAGCGCGAAAGCGGCATTCTGGCCATTCCGCCCGGTATGGAAATAGCATGCCGGACAATCGGGATAAATCTCGCTGTAAATATCATTCCCGTGCCATACTTGTGAAACCAGGCTTCTGCGACATTAATATGTTTACTGTGAATAAGCAGATATTTCCCGTACCTTTCAATAAAGGGTCTGCCGCCGTAGCGTCCGATCCAATAGAGCACAATTTGCGCCAAGGTTCCGCCTAATACAGAGCAAATAAGTGCACCAACAAAAGTGATTTGTCCATTTGAAACCAAATACCCCGCATACGCTAATAAAAGTTCATTTGGAATCACTTCCATCATAAGCCCCAAGAAGATGCCCCAGTAGCCTAAGCCTTCAATATAATCTAATACAGTATGAATTATTTCACTCATGCCCAGCCCACTTTCTCAATATTCGAAGGATCTTTACATAAAAGTTGGCATAAACCACCCCTTTACTATCCTATTCTACCATATCTAGGCACATGACAACCAGTTATACCAATTATTTTCCATTAAAATAGTTTTCAATCCCCTCTTTCCATAGAGCAGCAGCCGAAGTTAACTCCCGTCCCTTAGCATAAACGATTCCATGCTTTAAGGAAATGGGCTTTTAATCATGAGTTGACAAGCCTCCGCATATAGTTGTACAAGACCATTTTGTACAGGAGGGGAACTTATCATGTCCAGGGTATTTATCATTCAAAGAAAGCATATCATTCTTACCTCTCTAGCCATTGTAATTATTGCTGCAGCCGTCTTTTATTTGAGCAGGGATAACGCTCTACCCACAATGGCGGAGTCAAGCTCAGGCAGAACCATTCATATGGTTACAGGCGAATTCTCAACGAAAACAGCAGATGGCAAAGAAATTGAGGCCTACCGCTGGGATCCGGGAACTATTTTCGTGCAAAAAGGTGAAAAAATCAATCTCAGCATTTATGGGGTGAATGGAGACAGTCATCCTTTCATTATCGAAGGCTTAAACTTGAAGGGTGAAGTTAAAAAAGGCAAGGAAACCATCGTTTCTTTCGTTGCCAACAAAAAAGGCGTTTTCCGGATTATATGTCTGACTCATCCCGACATTGCCCACAGCGGCCCCATGATAGGGTACTTAGTTGTAAATTAACACGCTTGCTATAGCGGTTTGTGTCGCCTTCCTCCTTCTTTGTGCATACAAATAGCAGAGAGGGAGGAGGTGCAGCATGCCGAATAAAACGAACGAAAAGCATAAGCCCCATTACCCCAGCGCCCGCGGCATCCGCAGGGCTTGCGGCAAGGAGCTGTACCGTGCGGCAAAGCGGCTAAAAACCCATATTACCCCCGAACAAATGAAACAAGCGGAGACTCTATATGCCAAGGAAGTGCTTCTGAATCTTGCTTTTATAGTTGAAACAGGGAGCAACCGCAAGGTATTGGCCGATTGGTGGGAGGAGCATATCAGCGCTCAAATTGCAGCCATTTGGAATGTTGAAATCCCTGCACTGAATCGTGC
Organism: Paenibacillus eucommiae; assembly: GCF_017874215.1. Classification (GTDB taxonomy): domain Bacteria; phylum Bacillota; class Bacilli; order Paenibacillales; family NBRC-103111; genus Paenibacillus_AI; species Paenibacillus_AI eucommiae. The sequence continues at coordinate 313,219 of NZ_JAGGLB010000006.1, read as the reverse complement.
CTTCCGCGAATCCTTTGGTGGGTAAGGGTGGGTTACTGCCTTTATCTCCAGCAGTATAAATGAATAAAGAGACGCTGACATGACATCAGCGCCTCTTTATTCATTTATACTGCCAAAACCTTAACTACCCAAAGGCAGTATGACCTTCTTGCCAGTTTCTATGGATTCATCAATGGCGAACGAAGCTTCCATTGAGCGATAAGCATCGGAGAAATCACAAAGTGTGCTTGTGCCATTCTTAACGCTTTGTACAAAATCATCGATTTCCGCCACAAATGGATGATGGGATACGTCACCACTGTCCGGTAAAACGGTTGGCACTGTTGCATAGTCAGTTTGTCCAGGCAGCTTATGGCTAAATAGCTGATTATTCATAATTGCCCCTTTTTCACCAAGCAAATGCACGTTGAATTTGTAGGGGGTTACACATTCCAGTGAGGAGGATACCTTAGCGATTCCGCCGTTTTTCAGCTTGCAGATAGCCAGAGCATTCGAATCAAATTCGTATTCGGAATTAGCCCATGTTCCACAGCTGTAAGCCGTTACTTCTTCAATTTCACCCGCAAAATAACGCACAGCATCGACAGCGTGACATCCGGCAGACAGCATGCTGCTTCCGCCTTGCGCCTTTGTCTTGCTCCAACGATACTGCGGATATTTAGGTCCAATATTATGCCAGTAATCGATCTGAGCCATATAAATTCGGCCAATGGCATCATCATCAATTAATGCCTTTGTATTCAAAAAGGATGGGTTCCACCGTAAAACAAAGCTTACTACGGCTTTTACCGGATTTTTCTCCAAAGCTTCCGCTATGCTCCATAATTCCTCGCGATTCATAGCGACAGGCTTTTCGATCACTAAATGTTTACCGTGCTGTGCGGCAAGAACCGCTTGCCCAGGGCGTTGATCCGGCATAGAGCAAAGTACGATTGCATCCACCTGCGGATCCTTGACTACATCTTCATACTCGGAATACAACCGAGCCTCGATACCGAGCTCTGTCATCCGCTGCTGGGCATATTCTTTATGCTGGCTGAGGACAGCGTACACCTCGGCATCAGGACGGGCAGCAATCGCTTTCATATATTCCCCGGCAACCCAACCGGTTCCAGCTACTGCAATACGAATTTTTGACATGTTTGGTTCCTCCTCGATTGACATAATAGCGTAAAGCGTTATCATGGGGTTCTTTTCCAAATACCCTAACCTCAACTATAGTACAAACCAATGATTTTATGTTTATTGAAATCGCAATAATATTTACACAAAACAAACAAGATTATATAATTTTGATCAAACTTCCCATTTCTTTTTCTATGGAATCCATCAAATATGGAATAAAATGTAATCCATAATCAAAAACACTTTATTTCATAACAGATTTCATAACCGATTTCTTAGCTAAATTATGAATCGCTGACGATGGATACACATGAACCCCAGGGGCATGCTCCAGGGTCGAGGCAACCATAGCGAGGGCCACCGTTTTCCCATAAATGGGCTTGTACCTGGCCAATGGACCTATCCAGGCAAACGATGTTGCCTTCGCAATCACACTGGCTATTTGTTCGCCTGCCCGCTTCTCTTCACGCTCCCCTAACAGCAGGGAAGGTCTGAATATATGTAAGGACTGCAAGCCTGCTGTTTGCAAAGTATCTTCAACCTGGCCCTTCACCTTATTATAAAAGATGCCCGACCGTGAGCTCGCACCCATGGCTGTGACGATGCAGAATTGTGCTGCGCCAGCTTTTGCGCTTATACGTCCGAGGCTCAGCGGATATTCATAATCAACTTTGCGAAAAGCTTCCTGCGAGCCTGCCTTTTTGATCGTAGTACCTAAGGTACAGAACACGTAGGAGCCAGACATGCAATCGGCTACCGCTGCTTCTATATGGGCAAAATCGATCACCCGCTGCTCCAGCTTGTGCTTCGAATGCGGCAGATGCTTGACATCCAACATTTTTCTTACCAAAATAATGATTTTGCCGTAGCTCTCGTCATGAAGTAGTACGCGGAGCAGTTCCTTGCCAATCAAGCCCGATGCTCCTGCGATAACCGCTGTTTTTGTGATCTCTGTCATCTTGTCCGTGCCCCCCTTCTAAATAAAGCTTTGCTTAAAGCGCGTACCAGCTATATCTCCCAATCCTCACGCAGAGCAAGATACAATGCTATTAAATAAGCAGAAGCATCATATAATCCTTCAGATTCATGCTGCAGCTTTACTACAAAGTGCCGGAAAATAGGCTGACTAAACTCCTCTCTCCTCGCCGCAGACATGCCTGACAGACGTTCCATCCAAGCCGCAATCAGCTGCCAATCCTCAGGCGTAACCCTTCTCCTGGCTGCATCATCCAGATTAAGGTCCGGCAACCGTCCTTCCCAGGCGGCTACTGATTTATCAATCCCTTTTTTACGCTGCAGCCTTTCCCTTCCCGGCTCTGTAACAACAATCGTTCCTGCTACCATATCACCTATACGCTTATCCTTGGAGCTAAAGAGCATAATAAGAGCGCCAAGAAAATAGAAAGAAGGGAGGAAATCAAGGATGCGAAACAGATTGCGGATAATAATTGACAGAAAGGTTGCTGACTGGCCATTGTCCTGCAGCACACGAAGCCCCATGATTTTTTTGCCGGGAGTCTGCCCCCCCATATACATTTCCGTTGCCAAAAAGTACCCTACATTTAGCAGTATAAACAATATAATGAGAGCAGCCCCTGCATAATCCGCCACTCCATCAAGTATATTCAGCCATTCCAGTCTGCTTGCAAAAATAATCAGGGCGAGCAGCAGCCCATTCACAACTAGCAAAATAAGCCCATCCCACAGGTGTGCGATAGCCCTGCTGCCGACTCCGGCAGTCCGGAACTTCAGCTGCACTTGCTCAGGAGTGATGATCGTCAATTCTTTCTCTAAGGACTCGTTCATAACATCTCCTCGGCTCTTTAATAGTATGGTAAGATATACAAATGAAAACTGCTGTAAAGCGATGGCATTAGCCGCTAATGGAACACAACCTGCAAGAGACAATTTCTCATGAGAATAAATTTATTTTCCAGGAGGACAGCATGGACATCTCACGCTTCATCAAAGAGCATAAATCCGCGTGGACGGAGCTGGAGCAGCTTTGCGGACAAATGGATAAAAGAAAATCCGGACTTCAGGCTTCGCAGCTGGATCGTTTCGCTGAGCTCTACAAAATCGTTTCTGCCCACCTCGCCACACTCCAGACGCACCGGGCCGCGGACGAAATGACCTTATATCTGAACCAGCTTGTATCGAAAGCTCATAATTTGTTATACAAAGAAAATAACAAAAGCAGCCAGCAGCTCAGCACCTTTTTCCTGCACCACTTCCCTGCCTTGATTCGCAAACGAAAATGGTTCGTAGTTTTTGCCTTCGCTTTATTTGTGATCGGCGGGCTCTCCGGCTATTTGGCCGTATGGAAGGATCCGCTGAATCTGTACCAGATCCTGCCTCCCTCGATGGCTGGAAGCATTGATCCTGCCCAGACGGACCAGCCACGCGGTGATCTGCACAGTCCCTTGATATCGACAACTATCATGACCAACAATATTCGGGTTGCCGTACTCGCTTTCATTAGCGGTATTACCCTAGGCATAGGCACTGTTTATTTGCTTATAACAAATGGACTCCTCATCGGGGCGCTAGCGGCGGTCTTTATGCAATCAGGCAAAAGCTATGTCTTCTGGGCCTATATTTTGCCGCATGGTGTCATTGAGCTCGCTGCAATTTTCATTGCTGGTGGAGCAGGCTTATATATGGGCTACCGCATTTTCGTCCCGGGTCCATACTCACGCAAGCGGCTTTTTCTAGAATCGGCCAAGGAGTCGGCCCAGCTTCTGCTGGGGACCCTTCCGTTATTCGTAATCGCCGGAATTATCGAGGGCTATATTACCCCCTCAACGCTGTCTCTTGAAGTCAAATATATCGTGGCCGGAGCAACTTTAGTGCTGCTTGGCGTTTATTATGGATACGGCTCAAGAAAGCTAGTGAAAAAGAAAGAGGAAGCTCCTCAGAGCGCCTCTCTGGCTTTAAGCTCCAAATAAGTATTCACGGCACTAAGTGTCAATTGGTCAGCAGAAACATCAAGCACAGGGATGCCCATACCAGCCATAGTGTGAACATAAGCCTTGCGGTCCGTCGTAAATTTATGCGCTAAGCTTTGAATAAATGCTGTCCTGCTGCTATCTGCATGGATTCGTGCCCATTCGTGAAGTAGCGGATCCTGCAGCGATAGCAGCAGCAAATAATTGCTTCTACGCAGCCTGCTTAAGTAGGGAAGCAGTTCCTGATCATTCAGGTAGCTTTCCATATCTGAGAAAAGAACAATCAGGGAGCGCTTCTTCTGGACGCGCAGAAGATAACTAAGTGCTACTCCGTAGGCCGACTCTACAAAATCACTTTTTAGATCATAGACCGCACGGGTCAGCTCCTGCAAATGAGACAGCCCTCTGCCTGGAGGCACATAGACTTTAACCTCGGTAGAATAGGCCAGCAGTGCAACCTGATCGCCCTGCTTGAGCGCTACGGCAGCGAGTGTTAATGCTGCTTCAAGCGCTCTGTCCAGCTTCACCTGCCCCTCAAGCTCAATCCCCATCATCCTTCCGCAATCCAGCAGCAGCGTTAGAAGCTTCCCTTTTTCCGGCTGAAACATATTGGTCATTAGCTTGGCTGTACGGGCAGATGCCTTCCAGTTAATATGCCTCGGATCGTCACCCTGCGCATAATCGCGGATATAATGAAAATCCGAACCGCTCCGCTGCTTTTTATAGAGCCTGCTGCCATCCAGAATAAGCGCATTCTGCACAGAGGCAAGAACCCCGCGTACACCCGACAAATCAGGGTAAATCTCTATAGCATTTGACTGCTCCAGACGTATTTGTTTTTTCCATAACCCAATAACTCCGTAATATCTGAGAAATACGTTCCTTAACTGATACAAGCCTCTCTCGCTTGATTTCGTTGAATAGGAAAACTCTGCAGAATCTCCATCAAACCGGCCGCCTGCCAACATTTGGCCTCCAGCGAAATCACCATCCGGAGCCTGCACCATCCCTGCTTGCGTACCCCATTTAAGCCCTCCGGCAGAACCCTCAAACTCTGCAGGCAGATCATCATTTAACTCTACTCGAAGAAGCTGCGGTCTGGTAAGTTTCAACTGCAGCTTAACTTCGAAGGGCTGATTGACATCAACCCGTTCAGGCAAGATCCGCTGCACCGACCATTCTTTCCGCTTCGGAAGAAGCACAAGATCAATAACACTAAAGAGCAGCAATAAAGCATTACAGCTCCAGAAAAGTAAAGAGCCCAGCTGCAGGGCAAAGCTGATTCCGCTGAGCACAACTGCCAGCAAAATAAGTAGAATCAATCGTTTCGTCGGTACGATGAAATCCTGCAGCAGCAGCTTACCGAGGAACCGGAATAGACCCGAGCGTCTCTTGGATGATGTGGTCACTTGTTCCGCCCTCCAATTCCGCTTGCGGGGTCAGCAGCAGCCTGTGTCTCAGAGCCGGTCGCGCTACCAGCTTAATATCATCAGGAGTCACATAGGTTCTGCCTTCCAGCAGCGCCCATGCCTTGGCAGCCATTAGCACGGCAATTCCTGCACGGGGACTGGCTCCAAGCTGTATTCGCTTCGAATCCCTGGTTTTGCGTACCAGCGTAGCTATGTAGGTCAGCAGCGATTCCTCGGCAACTACCTGGGAAAGCTGCTTTTGCAGTTCTCTGATCCGCTCCGGTCCCATAACGGGTGCAAGCACCTGCTCGCGTTCCTCGAAGAAAGGGACATGCTCGCGAAGAATTTGCTTCTCCGCTTCCTCTCCCGGATATTCCAGCACCAGCTTAAAAAGAAAACGGTCTAGCTGAGCTTCGGGCAGCGGATACGTCCCATCATACTCTACAGGATTCTGTGTCGCTATGACGAAGAAAGGATCAGGCAGCCGGTGAGTGTCGCCTTGAATGGTAACCTGGCGCTCCTCCATTGCCTCCAGCAAAGCGGATTGTGTCTTTGGCCCGGAGCGGTTAATTTCATCAGCCAGCAGCACGTTCGTAAAGACGGGACCACGTACAGTTGTAAAGTCATTTTCTTTCATATTAAACACGACGCTGCCGGTAATATCGCCAGGCATCAAGTCAGGCGTAAATTGAATGCGCCTGTACTCGCCTCCGGCTAATGTGGCTAACGTACGGGCCATTTTGGTTTTGCCAAGGCCGGGAACCCCTTCGAGCAGCACATGCCCTCCGGCCAGCATCGCTGCGACCAGCAAGCGAATGTTCAGCTTCTGTCCGTAGAGCTTTTGTTCCATAGCTTCTAATAATCTTTCCATGCCGATCACTCCTTTTCCAGGTATGCTATGATTTCACCCAGCTCGCGCGTTTGCTCCACAAACGCTTTCGCGCTCACCTGCCCGCGCTGCGCTCCGGACTGCACATCCTCGCCGCCTGCGGCGTCGTTCTGCGCACTATTGTGCGGCGCCGCCTCCAGCAGGCGGGCTAGCCGCTCCGCCTGCGCCTCCGGCCAGCGCACGCGTGCCGCTTGTGCGGCCTGCTGCGCAGTTGCGCTGGGGCTGAGCCCCCAGCGCTCATACAGCAGCTGCCGCAAATGCAGCTGCTGGTGGGATAGCGCCTCGCTGCGATAGCCGAGGCGTTCGTACCAGCCGGCGACGGCGAGCAGCGTCTCGTCGCCGCGGCGTACCGTCCACGCCCGCGGCGTGTAGACGGGGCCGAAGCGCTTGCCGCGCAGCCATAGCCAGCAAAGCAGCGCAATGCCAAGCTGCACTCCAGCGAGCTTCAGCCAAGCCGGGTAGATCGATGGCAAGCCTCTCGCCGTGCCATATCCATGATAAGTCTCGTCGATCCACACCGTGTCCCACGAGTCCATAAAAAGCGTCCAAACCAATTCAAAATGGGAGTCGCTCAAAATAGTTCCATTCATTAACCACTCTGGTGTCAACACCATCGTTATACTGCCAGAACCAACCTCAACCCGGCTTGCCAGCACACCCTGCTCATCTGAGAGGAGTATCTGCTGTGGAAACTGTGTTTGTTGAGATTGTTGTGATTGTTGTAATTGCTCTGTCGGCAGGGTGTCCGCTGGCTGAAGCCGAAATGATGTCTGAACCACACCCTTCAGTGCTTCCTGCCCATTAGTAATTCCCTCTTGAGTGATGACCCTAACTTGTCCGGCAGCCAAGCCTGTCTCGGCTTGCTCCTGATTATGAGTCTCATTATTTATCTCATTCTGGTTCTTATTCCCGCTCTCATTTTCATTCTGGGGAATTGCAATCGGGAACCTTTCGGCCCATTCATAGGGCTGCTGATCCCAAACCATAAGATCATTTCCCTGACGGACCCATTCCGTGATTTCCGCCAATTGTTCCTGGGCAATTTCACCCGGTTGAACAGCCACCAGCAATTGACCGCCCCCTGGAGGCAGCTCGCCCCAACCAAGACGCCATTCGCGAACCTTGCCCGGCTTGCTTTCCAACAGCTCTCTCCAGGCCTTAACACCATCTGCATCCGGAGAAAAAGAGAGATAAGGCGGATTATTCTCACGTTCCGGCTTAACGATCAGATAGCCCAGACAAAGAAACAGCACGATGCTGACAGCAAGCCCGATATGAAGCTTGTTAAGCTTGCGCATCCTGATCATCCGCTCCCTTCTCCAGCAGTTGTGCCGCCCGCTCATATATAGCAGCAAAAATCGCTTCATTCGCTTCTTGCTTCCCATACCAGACACGCTCGAATAAGAGCGAGCAATCATGGAGCAAAGGGACGAGCGACGGCTCAGCGCCAGCCAGCTCATCGGCATACTCCCAATTTGTTTTCCATTTCTCTACACGGATGTGCTTCTGTGCTTCCAAATAAAACAACAGGCTCAGGAAAACAGAACGAATTCCTTCACGCCAGTTTCCCGCTGCCCCATACTCAGCCGCTTGCTGCCAATAATATGAATAGGAGCGGCTGAGCTCTCCTTCCGGCAAATAGGATCGCATCCGAACACGGCCTTGCCTTAGCAGCTGCTTGGAGAACCAATAGATCGCAAAAACAATCACAGCAAGGACTATCAGCAGCAAACCATAGGTGAGCAGCGACCCGACACCCTTAGACATTTGCAAGTCAGGAAACAGGCCAAGGAACTTGCGCCATAACCACCGGAGCAATTCCCGGAAAGACCATCCTTCTGAACGCGTATAAGCCGTATATTCATCTTTGGACAGTATTTGTTTCAGCTTTTCCTTATCTTCAGACAGCTGCTGCAAGCTACTCATCTTTCTTTAACAGCTCCTCAGATCGATGGGCTTCAGTTGAGGCATCTGGTGCAGACGGAGTTTTCTCAAATCTGGAGGCATAGTGGAACTGGTCTGCTTCAGGGTTATCCTGCCATACACCTGAGCTTGCTTTTCCTTCTCCGTACACCGTATTTTGAATCAAATCCTCAAGGCCCATTCCTTCATTACGTACTTTCAAATCAAAAAAACTGACGGCATAAGGCAATAAAATGAGTGGCGAAATCAGAACTGTAAGCAAACTCTGCAGCACTTGACTAAACAATCCATTTCCAAGTACAGCAATGAGTGCCAAATTAATTACGAACATAATAATATAAATTACGATACTGAGCACTGCATACATCAGGAACAGCCGCCAGAAGCTTCGCTTCGTCAAGTTCCAGCTTCTCCCGAGAGCAGGCGCATCACCATTCGTCGCGACAATTGGCAAATAATAGCCCCAGCGTATGAAAAAATAACTAAATCCGATTAATACACCAAGCAGCAGCAAAACAAATAAAACAATCGCGGAAACAGCTGCTCCTACTCCTGCATTTGAGCCGGCAATGGTCCCTGTAATCCCTGCACCAAAAGCAAACAGTAAAGCAACAACAAGAATAATGATCATAAAACCTATGTACATGGCACCCATAATAACAGTCATAAGCAGCGTGCTTCCAGCCATAGGCCAAAACCTGCGCAGCCCACTCTTTAACAGCGAGCCGATTGTCGGCGTCTCTTCACCCAGTAAAGCGGCTCTCGTAAGAAAAACAATTGCAGCCACTGCCAATGGCACTAAGCCAAGAAAAAATATAGGCAGCAAAAGAAATATATAGGCTAGGATCTTTCCTAGACCCAGATCATCGGTTAACTCTGTTTCAATACCGGAATTCACGAAATCTTCCAACGAAGAAAAGTTTCTGAGCTGCTCCAGAAATGAATTCGTAGCCGCTGCATTCTGATCTACTAGAATTAAGTTTTGAACCAAATAAAAAGGCCCAAAAAGCAGCAGCATCAAAAAGGTCAGCTTAACAAAATGCTTGCGGTATAGTTGGAAACTGCGATCCAGTATCCTTCCAATACCCATTGGTCTTAACTGCATTTGTGACATTAAAATCCCCCTAAAAGTTGGTATACGCATTTATTCTCTGCCTATTATACACTATGCCTTCCACCTACAGCAGATTATAGGAGATCAGGAGAAACCTTCAAATGAACATCAATACGGTTTCTTCCTCTGGATTTGGCCCAGTACAGCGCTTGATCCGCTCTTGAGATCATATCCTCCAAATGTGTGGTTCCATATTCCAAATGCTGCAAGTAGTCAGCTACTCCCATACTTACGGTAACGCCAACTGTTTGAGAACCATCCGTATAGGGGTGTTCGATCATCCATATTCTCAGCTCTTCGGCAAGCAGCAGGCTGCCGGAAGCATCCATATTAATGGCCAAAATAATAAACTCCTCACCACCATATCTCCCAGCAACTATACTGCGATCGGTATGCTGGCTCAATTGCCTGGCAATATGCTTGAGGACCCTATCACCGATAATATGACCGTAAGTATCATTAATTTTCTTGAAAAAGTCGACATCCACCATAATGACTGAGCAAGGCTGCCCCAATTGAATCGCGCTTTCTATGAGTGCGCTGCCTTCCGTCATAATATATCTCCGATTATGAATTCCCGTCAGATGATCCTTAAGAGCAGAATATTCTAAAAGCTCCACCGTACTCTTTAACTTGCTCGACATCACATTATAAGTCTCACAAAGCTCTCTAAGCTCAATTGGTGCATGCTTCATTTCTTCTGAAGCAATTTGATAATCATAATTCCCATCCTTCACAATCTTCGTGCCCTTGAGTAAATGATGAATGGGACGCTCGACCCATGAAGTCAGAATGAAAACAGCATACAAGCTTACAAGAAGAACAACGAGAGTAATCACAATAAGTAAAAGCAAAATACGATTTAGATTTTCGAACACTTCACTTGTGGTAATTTCTCCAACAATAATCCACTTATGCTCATTAGCCCATTGATAGCCTCCATATACGGCTCTATCTCTATATCCTTGATAAGGGGAAAAATCTTTTTTATCCTGAAGCGCTCTTTGCACGATCTCCGTCTTCATCTCGCCATTCCCTATCTGGGAATTCGTCTCCTTGGATTTGGTGATGACCGCACCCTTCTCATCTATAACAAAAAGCTCACCGGTTTTACCGAAATTCAAATTTGTCATAACTGCATCCAGAGTTTGAAGCTTCACGGTCCCTACAATTGCGCCAATAAATTCGTTGCTAGGACTCAGTATAGGAGAGGAGAACGTAATCATAGGGTGGCCTGTTGCCTTGGAAATCAGTACACCTGATATAAAATCCTGTTTGTTAGAGGCAGCAATAAAATAGTCCCTGTCTCCTACAAAAACATTATTGGATATCGGACTCTCTGTAGAGGAGTACCCCGTAGCCGAAACAAAAAATATATTGTTATACTCCGAATCCACGCTGAAGTAAGATTTCAAATCGCGAAACAATCGCTCCATATTCAGCTGCCTGGCATTATCCGAGTTAGCAATCCGTTTGATATCAGCCGCCCGCTCTCCTGTCCACCGCTCAATATAAAGGCTTTGCAGTGTGATGACCTGCTGCAATTGCTGCTTAATTTCATTAACTCTGTCATTTTTGCCAAGCAAATAAAAAGAAGTCATAATAGACAGGCCAAGCATCAGGATAATCGTTCCTACCCATAATCGAACTCTAAATTTTAATGTTTGTTTTCCCGCAAACGTCTTTATTCTCGAGAACAACATGATTCCCCATTTTCCACGACTTAATGATTATATTATACTATACAATTCGACCAGAGTCTTCGTACAGCCGCTGAAAGCTTTATAAACAAAAATAAGCGTGCATGCGGGCTGCATGACGCCGGGGAGCCGTTAGTAAAGGAATAATCAACTTGTGAAAACTAGCATGGACGGACCCTTCAAGCGCACCTGCCTGATTTGATTACTGGAAAATTCCGCATGCGGATTAGTAACCAGGTGTGGGTTGTTAATATTCCTTGCATCCTCCCAAGCGCAGGCAACACCTCTTCCTCCGCAGTCGCCCTCGTACATTTTACAGCTCTTACAAAACTGTTCGGATTGCTTGCTATCGAGGAGAACGACTCTATTTCGCAGACAGCAGTAGATTTCGTTAGAAGAATTTCGAAAATTAAAGTGGGTAATCATGGGCATTGTCCCATCAGCTCCTTACGCTATGATTTCCAGGCAGCAGCACATGCGTGCGTTTATAACTTTTGTACATAAAATGCAGCTGTAACTTTTAAATGACTAAGTACATATACTTTTGTACAAGTTCACAAACACACTTGCATATACTAATACGTGTAATAGTAAGTTTATCGTGCCTATATGAAATGTATGCTTTATATTTGTAAACGGAAAAATAATTTTTAAAACATGCCGCATGTTTGTTAGAATGAAATTTCAATGAATTATCACCAGTAAGCTGCAGCGGGAGGAACGCAAATGGAAGGGACTTATCACTATTTATTTACTGCTCTATTAATCGGATTTATCGTGTACCGCCGCACCAAAAGATCGATCGGGTTTCAGAAGCTCAGTCGTAGACGCCTGCTCTTCCGGACACTTTTTTTCGGCATTCTGGGACTGCTGATTTTGGCGCTTGGCATTCTTCATCCTATTTATTTTGTTGCTGATGGTATTGGACTGGCCGCAGGGGCTGCGCTGGGTTTCGTAGCAATCCGCCATACCCGTTTCGAGAAACGGGAACAGGGCTGGTATTACCGTACCCATCTATGGATAGAGGTGACCGTGCTTGTTCTCTTCCTTGGCCGCATTGCCTATCGGCTTATTTTTCTTCTTGGCAGTACGGAACCAGGCAGCATAAATATGGCTGATCCGTCTCAATTTACTAAGGATCCGCTGACAGCGGGAGTGTTTTTTGTAATCGTCTCTTATTATGTGCTGTATTTCTGTTATTTGCTAAGAGAAGAAGTGAAGCTGAAAGCAAATTTAAATGCTGTATAAACCTTGAATCTAAAAAGGGATGGTTAGCACATAAAAAGGCGCTTTGCGGCGTCCTTTGAGTGCGCTTATGACGGGTTACTTAATGTTACCTAGTTCCGGGTCTTATGGACGTATAGCTTACGGACATGAGGTACGTTATTTTGCCATTTATCTCTTTTTCACGAGAGTTACGGACATAGGTTCCGTTATTTACCCTAAACTCATTGGTTTCGGGGCGGTTTGAGCATAAATAACGTCTTTCAGGTCCGTAAGCGCCGCAAAAACCTTTGAATTACTAAAATAACGGATCTGAGGTCCGTAAGGGCGCATTGGGTTTATAAAACTCTTTTTATTGGGAGGCTCCGCCTATGAATTGGAATGCGGTGTTCGAGAAGGAGTACATGAAGATTGATGGTTTGTCGAAAGACGACTTGCAACGCTTCCTATGTGCGTGGAATATGCCAATGTCTGAAGAAGAGATCGCGGAAATCGTTGAGCGGCAGCAAAATCCTTTTCCCGTTACAGATCCGCTCTATAGTCAATATAAGCCGTTCGACCCCTCCCGGTGGACCCTGCCCCAAAAAAAGCTGCCAATCAGCTATATCGACTTTCTCCAGTATTCTAACGGCGGAGAGTTCGTGAATGGTGAGAGGTACTTTCAGTTTTTCAGTGCGGCCGATTTCAGGGTGATGAATTTAGCTTACGAATTTCCAGAGTATATGCGGGGAGCAGTTTCTCTTGGTATGGACGGCTGCGGCAATCATTATATTTTTGATATGCGAGAAGACATGATGGACGGGGAATACCCGATTGTTGCCGCACACTCCGGTAATCTGGGCTACGAAGATTGCAAGAAGATCGCGGATTCTTTGGCTGATCTATGCAGGGGTACGACATCGGTGGAAGACGAACTGAACGATTAAAAGGTAGGAATCGAGGGTGCTGATCGTGCAGCCGGGGCTTGCGGCACTTCCTGATTCAGTCTGACAGCCTAGATGTCGGAAGGCTTTCGCTTGCCAATAGTTGCTGGGGAGCGGGAGCGTTAGCACGGCACCTGCTCCACTAGCGCGTGCACGACTTCACGAAGCAATCGGTGATCGAAGCCAGGGTAGAAGTTCAATCTGTGCCGGACCGATGTGAAGGACAAGCGGTGCGCTTTCCCTCGTCGGCAGCGGCTAGCGGTACAAAGCGTGTCGCCGGGACTGGCGTGGAGGAGCCTGCCGAGTTGGAAGGCCTTTGCTTTGGGGATTTTTAGAGAAACACCTGCTTTACCGCTTCAGCAATCTCCTTCGACATCTTCATAACGAGATGCAGGGAGGTTGTTTGTAAAATTGCATACTGTTTCGGCCCCGAAGCGTTTACGATAGCAGCAATCGTGTAATCACCCACCTGTGGAAGCATTTTCCCAACCGATTTTCCCGGATAGACGGGCTGGTTTGATACTTGAAACAGGCCTACAGATGCATGCTGTCCGAGACAAGCATCAATTGCGATAATGGTTGCCCCTTGAGGAATTTCAAGCAGTCTTTGCGGTAAATTGCTGGCATCGCAGGGCGCTTCAAGCGTGCCTATAACATGGGGATATCCTGCTTCCTGCAGAAGGGTCCCAACTAATGGTCCCAGGGCATCGCCAGACGAACGGTCTGTTCCGATACAGACGAAAACCACGGGGCCTGCGGCCCGCCCGCTCTCTTGGGCGACAGTATCCAGAAAAGCAGGGAGCTGGCCTCCCTTTATTTTTTTCCAATATCGTTCACGGGGTGCATTACCCTCTGTTAGCATTCAACGGCATCCTTTCTTTATTCGCAGGTTTTTACTTATTCTTTCATAAGGGGATGGATCGTGTCTATACTTTGCTGCTATTCTTTATTTTAGCTTCCTTGTAGGCGATAATAGAAAAATAACAGAAAGGTGTGATGACATGATGCTCCGTATGCTCCATAAATTCAAAGTAAGACGTCAAGCTCCAGCAAATAAAATGACAGGAATCTGGCTGCTCTGCTGCATCCTCGGTCTTGCTTCCGGTGTGCCTGCAGCTCATGCTGCTGCTCAGACTGCCCCTTCTGTCCAACAGCAAAGTAAGACAATCAGCTATAACGGTCAAGCTTATACTGTGAAATGGATAACTGTGGATCTGGAGGATCCTTTTTTGCGAATAAAGCCGGTCACAGCGAAGGCGGGAATTGGACATGTGGAAGCCTTTGATTCCATGATGAAAAACAATCAGGCTGTGGCAGGAGTTAACGGCGCTTTCTTTGATGCCTATGTAAGTGACGATTCTGCAAGATATCCGAATGGCTTGATGATTAACTCAGGAAACATTGTCCATTCTGGTGTGAATCAGGCCTTCAGCGTATTACCGGATAAAACAGCCATCATACAACAAATAAAAACGGCGCTTAAAGTCCGTGTAGATCACAATGGAAGTGTATATACTTTTGAACCGTGGGCGGTTAATAAATATTACGGCGCGGCACAAACCGATCAGGTAGTCTGGTACACCAGAGAATTTGGCCAAAAAATTGATTTTCCCAACACAACGAAAATTGTGATCCGGGATGGATTCATCACAGCAATTACCCAGTCCGCCGTTTCTATTCCCGAAGACGGTCAGGTTTGCATGGTTGGGAACAGCTCCAATAACAGCACTCATTTACTGCCTCATCTCCACGTCGGGGATAAGGTGACATTTGAGCCTTCCTTGCTTAATACGGCCACCAATGCGGTTACAAAGCTTCCACAAATCGATGCGGCGGTCGGCGCTGGTCCCCTGCTTCTAAAAAATGGGGTTGTCGATATCGACTACAAGCGCGATGGCTTTACAGATGCCAAAATCGTAACAAATGCCAATGCCCGAAGCTTTATCGGTGTGGACAAAACTAAGCGCCTCGTTATGGGTACGATGTCTGCCGCAACGATGAACAATATGGCGCAGGTTCTGCTTAAGCTGGGACTTACTGATGCTATGAATCTGGATGGCGGAGCCAGCTCAGCGCTTTATTACAACGGTACCGTACTAACAAAGCCTGGCCGTCTGCTAAGCAACGCATTTATTGTGGAACGAATGAGTCAAGCTCAAATTCAGCTAGTAGTCAACGGCAGCTTAGTCAATGAATTCCGCGGCTATCTGTTGTCCGAGACGACCATGGTGCCTTTCCGTGGCATTCTGGAGCGTATCGGCGCTGATTTTAAATGGGATGGAGCCGCTAGAACTTTAAGTCTAAAATACGGAAATCAAGCGCTGCTGCTTAGGCCAGACAGCAAGGTCCTTGAAGTGAATGGAGAAACCAAAATGCTAGATATAGCTCCAACCATAAAAGATGGTCATATTTACTTGCCTCTACGCGCAGTCATCGAAACACTTGGCGGTCAAGTAAGTTGGGATGCGCGCTTATATCGGGCTTCACTTACTTTTCCATCTTCAGCTAATTAAGATTTAATGCTGCAAGAAAACCTCTTTTCGGCATCTTCACACACATTAGAAAAAAAGTTGCTCCTTCAAGCGAAAAATTGGCTTGAGCGAGCAACTTTTTATGTTGTTGATCCGTTTATATATATAACTCCTGAAATTCTGATTCAAAACAAAATATCACGGGTAATAGTAAGCAATAAATTTTACATCACTTGGAAAGCTTAAGCACTAGTTTCATTCATTTTACAGCACTCTTTTAGCGCCAACGTATCTTGCACCCCAGTAGCCACTAAGCAGTTTATCTACTCGAACTCCATTAGAGCTGGTTGATGAAATGAACTTGCCATCACCAATATAAATACCTACATGATCGACACTGCTATTAGCAAAGAACACCAGGTCTCCTGCTTGTAAGTCTTTCACAGGTGTGCCAACTTGGCTGTGCATCTGTGCAGAGGTTCTAGGCAGCGATATGCCTTTATTTTGGAAAACATAACGAACAAAGCCCGAGCAATCGAAGCCTTGCGGAGAGGTTCCACCCCAAACGTAAGGAACTCCAATAAACGTATTGGCCGTTTGAATAATTTGCTGCTTTTTATCTGGTTGTACCGGTTTCTCTGATTCAACAGGTTTAGGAGCGATCCAAGCAGGCTTGTGTGTCTTCCCATCTGTTTCTATAATAGCGATTTGATTGTCGGAATCCCAACGAACGGGAGATCCAAAGGTTTCTGCGATAAAGCGCAGCGGTACATACGTTCTTCCTTCAGAGAAGATCGCCATTCCATCCAGACTTTCCGGGCTGCCATTCACTATTGCGTGATTGCCGCCTGTAGAGAGATCAATGGTCTGCTCCTTGTTCTTAAGCTTTATGCTCACCTGATCCGTACCTATCATGCTCCATTCTACCTCATACCCTAATTTCTCGGATAAAAAACGCAGAGGAACCTGCAGCACACTATCTTTTTCCAGGAACGGCTGTGCATCAGGGAATGAAACAAGCTCATCGTTCACCTGAACCTTAACCTCATCCGCTGGAGACGCATATGAAACTGCGGCAACGACCAGACTTGCACAAAATAAAGCGCATGACAAAATAAACCTTTTGACAAAAATTTTCAATTTTTGGCCTCCTGATAGCCTCCGAGGTTAGTTGTCGGGTTCGGGAAGAGGTTTCCCTAGTTCAGATATCCATATTGGAATCTTTTCATTCACCCCAAATAAAGCGGTCCCCCGTACCGATGCTTTTGCTGCAATCGGACTCGGCATTTTTTCTCTTGGATAGACTACCATAGTTTGCTAGAAGATTTCAAGTTTTAATTTATGGAAATCTCGCCCAATTAACGATATTTGTAGAGCTGACGCGGCAAAATTAATATTTTTCACCTGAACAAATTACCCCCAAGTGATCATGCTATTCATGAACTTCCCGCAAAAAAAAGAGTGCTCCTTAGCACCCTTTTTTTTGCGTACATGCATATTAATTTTATCTAGGCTCCTCGATACCATTGTGCTTGTGCCCGAAACATGGCAGCGTATTGGCCGTCTGCCGCCAGTAAAGTCTCATGTGTGCCTTCCTCCACGATTTGCCCAGCCTTGAGTACAACGATACGATTGGCGAAACGCGCCCAGCCAAGCCGATGCGAGACGAACAGCACAGTCTTTCCTTCCGCCATTTCCCGAAAAGATTGATATAGCTCGGTCTCATGCTGCGGATCCAGGGCAGCGGTCGGTTCGTCAAGTACTAACAGCTGTGGATTGCGCAATGCCGCCCTTGCGATCGCTAGTCGCTGCCACTGCCCGCCGCTCAGTTCACGGCCGCCGGCTGAAAGCAGCCCTATTTTAGCATCAAGTCCATCGGATGTTTCCTCCAGAGAAGCTGCTCCACTCACCTGCAGTGCCCTGCGTATCGCGATGTCGTTATGGATATGATCAGGTAATCCAAAGCCAACATTATCGCGTAAGGTTGTTTCATACCGGACATAGTCCTGAAATACTGCGGACATGGAACCGCGAATCAGGTCTGGGTCCAACTGCCTATAATCAGTGCCATCCCAAGTCATTCTACCAGAAGTCGGGCTATACAAGCCGAGCAGCAGCCGTACCAAGGTAGATTTGCCTGCTCCATTCTCACCGACCAGCGCTACCGTTTCTCCAGGGTTCAAACTAAGACAAATATTACTCAGAGCTGGTTTAAACCCGCTGGAATACTGATAATGAACATTTTCAAATACGATTTTGCCGTTCTTTTTTAGTGCTTGAGAAGTACCGCCAAGAATCAATTCTTTAACCATATGATAGTCGGAACATGTCGTATCTTCTGCTTCGGCTCCCGACTCCTGGGGCTTCATACTTAGGAACTCCACCAAATCGAAGACTTTGGAGCTCTGGATGTATATTTTACTTATCGGGTGCGCCATCCTGGACGAAATGCTGTGTGCTTGCCGCATTGCCAGAAATACAATGACAAACGTGCCTGCAGTAAATCCGCCTGCCTTCATCTGCATCACCATCCATGTGACAGCTCCAATTAAACTCGTAATTTGCACAGAGGATACGACTATTCCGTGTTTTATTTCTCTTCTTCGCGCGTTCATGCGCAGTGCCAGAGAGTCACCCATGATCCCGTTCCATTTACCGATCAGATAGCCCATGGAACCAAAAATCCGCATTTCTTTCACCGTCTCAGGTTTGGTCAAGACAGCCCGTAAATAGTCCGACTGCCGACCCGATTGGGTTAAATCACGATTCAGCCGCCGTACGACAATATCAGATTCCAGTCTGATGGCGAACGATAAGGAAAATACAATGACCAGCAAAACTCCGAGAATTGGATCGGCTAACCACATCACGATAAAAAGTCCGATAAACTCGAAAAACAAACGAAGAAAGGCGATCACATTTTGCAGCACTCCGAACAAATCCGTACCAGCTGTGTCCTTTGACCTCTGCAGCCGATTGTAGTATTCTGCTTCTTCCATCTGCTCAAGCGGTACATTAACCGCCTTCTGATGAACTTCTGCTTGAATTTGCATCGTTGCCCGATCTCGAAATCTGGCATCGGTAATGTTATGCAAGGCTGAAAGTGCTGCACGGAGCAACGATATACCGGTAAAAACCGCAAGAGGCGGCCAAGCAAGCCGCACCATCTCGTTCCATAATAGCCCGGTACCCCCGCCAACGAACAAATCGACGAGTTCACGCTGCGCAGAGAAGCCTGGCACGATAAGCACACCAAGCAATAAAGGAATGCCGAGCCATACCAATGACAAAATGGGCATGCTTCTCCATACCCGGTAAATTAGCTGAAAGATGCTGCTTCTCACCATAGTAAGGGCATTGTTCTTCATTCGTTACCCCCTCCTAAAGATACCAAGATGCCTGTAAATTGAACATGTGGCTGTATGGACCACTTCTCTGCATTAACTCGTCATGCGTTCCTTGTTCTACGAGCCGGCCATCCTTCATTACGATTATCAAATCCGCTAGCTTGGCAGCTCCGAGCCTATGGGTAACTAGAAGCGCTGACCGGCCCTTTGTCACACGTAAGAACAACTCAAAAGCTTCTTTCTCGGCTTGAGGATCCAGTGCAGCAGTCGGTTCATCGAAAAACACAAAGTTTGCATCTCTAAGCATTGCACGGGCAGTGGCTATCTTTTGCCATTCTCCACCGGACGGCTCTATGCCTCCAAATGGAGCACCAAACTGTATGTTCAAATCAGAGAAACTGCTGCCTGCAGACTGAAGCGAACTCTGTAAGAGAGCATCCTGCCCGATTGCTGTTAATTTGCCAAGCGCCACATTTTCCCTGAGATTCAAATACAAACGGGTAAAATCCTGAAACACTACTGATATAGGACCATCAGTAGCCATTGCTTTTGTGACTTGGCCATTTTTCGAACCTCTCCAGATGATCTCCCCTTCGTTCGGCGGATACAAGCCTAATAGAAGTTTGATCAGAGTGGATTTTCCTGAACCATTTTCACCAACCAATGCGGCACGACATCCGGGAGGAATCGTAAAGCTGACCCCACTTAAAGTGTCCCGGCTAGCACCCGGATAACGGAATGAAAGTTCGCTAACCTGTAATTGTAAGCTGTCCAAGGATTCTTCAGAATTTAGGCTATCTGCTCGCGTAAGATTCTCTTCTTCAAGGTCCAGATAAGCCCGGAAATCCTCCCACTTCATGTATTGTTTGCGCATGGCAACAATCTGTCCGATCAAATCCGGCAGTTGGGACAACAGCATAGTTAAAGCCATAAACAATAGAGCAAAATCTCCAGCAGTCAGCTTATTCGCGCCAGGCATTAGGACAACCAATGCCAAGAGGAGCCCACCGATTAACGCCATTAGCAGCTCAGGCCCAATTTTGCGTAGTTCGGAAGAACGAACTGCCTTTGTCGTTTCACTCGATTGCTGCTCAAGTATTCGCGTCCACCTTTCAGTTAATAAACGACCTAAGCCAAACAAGCGGATCTCTTTGGCTCCGTTCCGTTCCGTCATCAGCTCAGCATAATGACGAAGCAGTCTGCGGTCGGGAGTTTGTATGCGTGCCAGATTTTCGAGACTTTTCGATGTTTTACTGGAGACAACAGATAACAGCACTGCAGCTAACATAACGGCAGTTACCGGAATCCATTGGCCAAATATCAGCATGACTGCAATCAATATGCCTAACTGAAGTGACATCTGCAAGACTTGGACGCCAGTACTGTAAATATCATAAAGTGAAATCTGTAGTGCTCGTTCACGAAGATCCTTCATCTCTGGAGATTCGACAGCGGCTATTGGAAGCAAAGAGGTTTTTTTTAACAGCATACGTTGTTCCTCCAGCGTACCCAATTCCATTAATCTCGTCATAGCGAGCGGGATCTGCACACCTAGAGCAATATTGCTAACAAGCATAATTACGCCTAACCAAGCAGCTACAACCAGAATCTGTCCAACCGGATCAGTAGCGGTCCACACCTGAATCCGATCGATCAAGCTTTTGACCAGCCATAGCTCAGCCGGCATGACCGGAACGGATGCCAATAGCGCAACAGCCAAGATTATGACAGGCCGCTTATCAACCCGGTAAAGAATAGAGAAGGCATCCTGAAAACATGTAAAGTAATTGTTTTTCTTCAATTTCAGCCTATCCACATATGTAATTAGGTTTCACCACCATTTCAGCTATTTTTCATTTACTTCTGCTTCTACATCTCTAAGATATAGAAATTTTTACAAAAAATATAGACTTATAATTATCCGCAGGTTATACTAATATTATAGGGAGCCGGGATCGACATGCCCTGCTTGAAGACACCCAAAAATAATCAAAGACACCTTGAAGGTGTCTTTTTTATTGTTTTATTAGAATGTAAAAGTTGTTTGGAGTGAATCAGAAAGAAAGCGCAGTTTTCCATATCACTACAACATATCCCTGAGCGTGTGTTTCACTTAACGATGTTTTTCATCGTTAAAGTACGGTTTCCAGGTCAAGTAGTCACGTTAATGATGTTTTTCATCGTTAAAAGAGGACGGCTGGCCTCTCTGGTTGGTGAAAGGGGACGATGTTTTTCATTGTTAAAGTAAGTATTGGAGACGACCTAGGGTTTTTAACGATGAAAAACATCGCTAAAGTAGCTCAAAGTAGCACCTACTCTACTCTCAGCTCATCCCCCAAGACATGCCCTCCCGTAGCGCTCCTAAGTTTCGAACACGCACCTAAAGGACGCCCAATGCGTTTTTTCGACACTAATATATGTATAAATTTTACATAATTCCCGTAATTCAAGACAGTAAAAAAGAAGTAGTACATAACGATTAATTCGTTATGCTCTACTTCTTTTTACGTATGATAAGGTCAACTGCGGTCAACGTTAGTCAACGTCAACATTTGGCCAATATTCAACTCCAATATTTAGTCAATATTTAGTCAATATTTAGTCAATATTTAGTCAATATCATGTCAACAACAGTCAATAATTTTCACATGTACACCCTCATTATCTAATCAAAATGCCAATCGACTGATCGCCAATTTCAGCCTGCTCCATATCCGCTGCTTCTTCAAACGACAAGCTATTGAGCAGTACGTTCTCGAATAGTACCTCTTCAAACCGTTCGAGCGCCTCTTTCACTTCTCCGTCTACCTTGAGCACAAGATCGACGCGTTTGTCGATAGGCAGGTCCAGCTTTTTCCGGTAATCCTGTACGACGCGGACGACTTCACGGACAAGACCTTCCTGTTCCAGCTCTTTCGTCAGCTGCGTGTTCAGTGTCACTGTAATTTGATAGCCGGAAGCCGATGCGAACCCTGGCTTAGCTTTGGTTTCAACCAGCAGCTCATCGACAGGAATATCGAGCTGTTCCCCGGAAGCGGCAGTGTGCTGGTATACGCCCTGCTGCACGACGGAACGGGCCTCCTCAGCACTCATTGAGCGTAGAGCATTCTGAATGCTGCCCACGTTTTTACCGTATTTAGGGCCTGCAATCTTCAAATTCAGCTTCAATGAAACATCGACCAGATCGTTTTCTCCGACCTCGATCCGGATCGATTTCACATTCATTTCATCTTGAATGATGTCTGTATACGCAGCGATCTCGAAGGAACGATCGAGCGAGACAATCAATTCTGACAGCGGCTGCCTTGTTTTGAGACCTGTTTCATTGCGGATATTGCGTGCCAGCTCAACGATATTTCGGACATTTTCCATTTCCTCTTCAAGCTGTACATCCACGAGCTGCTCATCTGCTTGCGGATAAAGCGCCAAATGTACGCTTCCTCCATCACCTAGGTTCCTATACAGATCCTCGGCTAAGAAAGGCATGTAAGGGGCAATCATCCTGGACAAACTGAGCAGCACGGTTTGCAAGGTGCCATACGCCGCTAGCTTGTCTTCCGTTAATCCGCTGCCCCAGAAGCGGTCACGCGACCGACGAATGTACCAATTGCTGATTTCGTCAACAAAAATCGCAATTTCCTTGGCAGGGTTAAGGAAATCATTTACCTTCAAAGCTTTATTCACCTTGCCCAGCAGACTGTTCAGGCGTGAAATAATCCAACGGTCCAGCTTGTTGTCCGAAGCCTTCTGATTGGGGTAAGCCTGCGGATCATAACCATCAATTGAAGCATACAGAACAAAGAAAGCGTGAGTGTTCACAATCGTATCGACAATTTTCGATTTGGCTTCAGCCACAATCGATTTGGAAAACCGCTTGCTGTTCCAGGGAGCGCTGTCCGCGAGCAATGCCCAACGGAACGCATCGCTGCCGTACTCTTCGATGATCTCCCACGGATCGATCACATTTCCTTTGCTCTTGGACATTTTTTGACCGTTCTCATCGAGGATATGACCTGTAGAAAGAACTGCCTTATATGGAGCTTTGCCATTGAACAGTGTAGAAACCGCCAGCAGGCTAAAGAACCAGCCGCGCGTCTGATCAATGCCTTCACAAATAATATCTGCCGGATACTGCTGCTCAAACGCCTCTCGATTCTCAAAAGGAGCATGATGTTGGGCAAAAGGCATCGAGCCGCTGTCAAACCAGACGTCGATTACCTCAGAGGTACGGTCCATGGTACCTGTCTTGCAGTGTGGACAGCTCAGCTTTACCTCATCCACATAAGGCTTATGAAGCTCAAGCTCTGGTGATACAGGGCCAATAGCATGATTACGCAAATCCTCATGGCTGCTAGGCGAATATTCTCCGCCACAGTCTTGGCATATCCATACATTAAGAGGAGTTCCCCAATAACGGTTGCGGCTGATATTCCAGTCGACAAGCTCTTCCAGAAACTTTCCAAAGCGGCCTTCACGCAAATGCGATGGATACCATTCAACCTGCGCGTTGTTTGCAATCAATTGATCTTTAACAGCGGTCGTTTTAATGAACCAGCTTTCCATTGCATAATAGATCAGCGGCGATTTGCAGCGCCAGCAGAACGGGTAGCTATGCTCATATTTTTCTTTGGCGAACAAAAGCCCGCGCTCAGAAAGCAGTCTTACAATGTCAACGTCGCAATCCTTAACAAAACGTCCAACGAAATCTGTAACTTCAGAAGTGTAACGTCCTGCCAAATCTACAACATTCAGCATACCAATGCCCTGTTGACGGGCCACTTTATAATCGTCCTCACCATGAGCGGGAGCAATGTGGACAATTCCTGTTCCGCTGGAATCACTGACAAAGTCTCCTTCAATCACGACATGACCGCCCTCAACCTTGGCATATTCCAGAGGTGCTTCATAAGGCAGGCCAACCAGCTCGGAGCCCTTCATTAAGCCGACAATTTCATATTCGTCTTTCATTACCTTTTCAACCAGGTTCTGTGCCACGATATAAACGGAGTCTGCCTGCTTCACTTTAGCGTAATCAATATCTTTATTTACAGCGAGCGCCACATTGGCCGGCAAAGTCCAAGGCGTAGTTGTCCAAGCCAAAATAAATTCACTGCGACCCTTTAATTTAAACTTTACCGTTGCGCTTAAATCCTTAACATCCTCGTAGCCCTGAGCAACCTCATGAGAGCTAAGCGTCGTCTGACAGCAAGGACAGTATGGGCTTACTCTATGTCCCTTGAACAATAAGCCCTTCTTATGAATTTCAGAAAGCAAGTACCATACGCTCTCAATGTAATTATTAGTCAATGTAACATAAGGATGGTCCATATCAGTCCAGTAGCCGATTGCTTCTGTCAGCTCGCGCCACTGCTTTTCGTATACGAACACACTGGCTTTACAACGCTCTACAAATTCCGCAACGCCGTATTTTTCAATCTCTTGTTTTCCTGAGATGCCCAGCTGCTTCTCAACACCAAGCTCAACAGGAAGTCCATGTGTGTCCCAGCCGGCTTTGCGGATTACTTTGTAGCCAGCCATCGTCTGATAGCGGCAAATAAAGTCCTTGATCACACGTCCAAGCACATGCCCGATATGCGGAGATCCATTAGCGGTAGGCGGGCCTTCATAGAATACGAAGTTGCCTTTGTCCCCCCGCTCGTCGATCGATTTACGGAAAGTATCATTCTCCTTCCAATAAGAGAGCACCTGCAGCTCGCGTGTTCTTGCCCGTTCCTTCACATCAACCTTACGCATGTCCATCATTCCTTTTCTGTAAAATAAACAACAAAAAAACCCGCCCGTAAGGGACGAGTTTATACTCGCGTTACCACCCTTGTTCCGCAAATGATCTGAATTCGATCCTCGCAGCACTCCGCTACGTACCAGCATACGTGTTCCTTGTAACGGCGGAATCCCGGCCGCGCTTAGTAGTCCTGCAAACTGGACGTTCGGCTTGGCATCTCCGAGCTGATTTTGGGCTTTGAACTGAACACCGGCTTTCAGCTTGCGTCGGCTCTCTGCAGATCAGTAGATAGCTTACTCTTGCTCGTCATTGATTTTGATTTTTGAATTCGAAAAGTTCCTATGATTATATATATACAGGGTTCCCTGTTTGGTGTCAAGTATGCGAAGCCTACATTCGCCGCAGCTAGCGTATAAAAATACCGCCAAAAGGGATCACTTCCCGCAAAATCCGGCGAATAAAGCTATCATTTTCCATCTGCTCGTCTAGTGCTTTGTTAGGCTTGCAGGGCTGTAGAAGCACAGAACCATGTCCGGTCATCTCCCACTGGTAATTCATATTTTGACTGGCCAGTGTATTTCCATAGACACACAGTCGTATGTCAGCTTTCTGAGGAAAAGCAACCAGACAAGCCATATCAATATAAACGGGCTTCACAGGATGGAGCTCCATAGTATACAGGGGACCGGCTGTCAGCAGGCCCAAAGTACCAGGCCCTTCGAAGCGCATTTTAACCAGATCCCGCGTTATAACCGCATTGCGCACACTTTGCACATGAGCATGATATTTGATGCCTTCCGTATAAAACAACACATTTTTGAATTCAAAAAGAAGATCATCCTCAGCCTCAATCGGCAAGGTTGTAATACAATATTGATCCGGAAGCCCAATCATTAAGCTGGCTGGACCACGAATACGGGAATGCAGAAACTTCTTTTTCCTGTACATATTAGGGATTCTCATAAAGGAGTCTTCCCTCTGGTAGGAGGCTCCCTGAAAAACGACGATCTGACTGGGATGCAGCACATACAAAGACTCGTTCTTCTCGACGGATAAGGTTGCCATGAAGTTCCGCTGCTGCGCCTGTTCAAACGAAATATCTATGCTGCTTCCCTCCCCGGAGTTTTGCTTCAGCAAAACTTAAACTTACTTTATAACTTAACTTCATAACTTACTTCATAAATTACGTCAAAACTAAACTCCTAGTCCACAAAATGTGCTTGTCAATTTAACGGACCCTGCCCTTTTGACGGCGCCAAACGATGACCCGAAACAGCCTTCCGGCGACAAAATAAAACAAAATCAGCGCCACTGCCGTGCCTATCATCACCGCAATTTTGCGATTCCGCGCCGCTTTATCTGCAGCATTCTGCTCCATCAGCTTCAGCCGCTCCTGCAGGCTCTCATTTTGCTCCTGCAGTTGACGGTTTTGCGCATTTAGCCGCTCTTCCGCCTCTTTAGAGCTTTGCAGCACCTGCTCCAAATTCTCCGCCTGCTCCACTAATTTATCTTTCTGATCCTGCAGCTCTTGCTTCGTATCCAAATATTCCTGCTGTAAATCCTGAAAATTATCCGGCAGCTGGTAGATGTCTTTAACCCGGTCAAAGAAACCGGCATTTGCCTCAGGGGCAGTGCTCTGCACCAGGAAAAGCAGCATAGTTAAACAGATTAAGGCACGCCCTGCTCTAAGCTTGCGTTTACGTACCCTTAACTTCTTAGGTGCTAATGATTCCTTGTTTGCCTGCATGCTTCTCCCCCCTTGCCAAATAAATACCCTTTCCACCATTTTACCGCAAATTTCGCTATAAACCAATGAAAGGATTTGCTATCACAACTCTATCCAATCTCTCCGCAATGTGAGCAGATCACGCAAATGATCCGTAGACAGCTCAGTGATCCATTTGTCTCCAGTTCCGACAATGTCCTCGGCAAGCTCCAGCTTTCGTGCAAGCATTTCATCGATCCGCTCCTCCAGTGTGCCCAGTGAGACAAACTTATGAACCTGCACATGCTTATGCTGTCCGATGCGATATACACGATCCGTAGCCTGATTCTCAACGGCAGGATTCCACCAGCGGTCGAAATGGAATACATGATTGGCTGCTGTTAAATTAAGTCCAACCCCGCCTGTCTTCAGCGAAAGGATGAACACTGCACTTTCCTTATGCTGCGGTGAACGAATTGGCTGGGATGACTGAAGAGACTGAGGATGCTGTCCCTGGAAACGCGAAATCATCTCATCCCTTTGCAGCTTGGAGGATCCGCCGTGCATGAACATTACTTTTTCCCCAAGCTCTCGCTCAATAGTGCTCTGCAGCAGCTTGCCCATTTCCACAAACTGGGTAAATATGAGGCAGCGGTCCCCTTCCATGCGCAGTTCGCCGATCATCTCCAGCAGTCTGATCATTTTGGCAGAGCGCTGCGGTGAACCGTGTGAATAAGCATCCTTCAACACAAGAGACGGGTGATTGCATATCTGCTTCAGCCTCGTTAACGAAGAAAGAATCAGTCCCCTGCGCTCCATTGGACTCAGCTTCTCAACCTTGGCAAGCATGTCGTTAACGACACTTTCATACAAAGTCCCCTGCTCCAAGGTTAATGGCACATATACCTTAGACTCTGTTTTCTCAGGAAGATCGAGCTCTATGGATGGATCATTCTTAAGCCTGCGCAGAAGAAAAGGTTGAATATACTGCTGCATGTTCCCGACAAGAACGGGATCCTTGGTTTTCTCAATTCCATGCACAAAGCGCTTGTTGAAGCCATTTCGTTTACCCAAATAACCAGGATTGATAAAATCATAGATCGACCATAATTCTGTCAGCCGATTTTCTATGGGCGTGCCGGTCAATGCAATACGGTGTTGGCCGTTCAAGCGCCGGATCGCTGCAGATTGCTTCGTATAAGCATTCTTGATATTCTGGGCTTCATCCAGGCAAATGCAGTTCCATCGCACGGAAGAAAGCTCATGCTCATCTAAATAAGCCAAATGATAAGATGTCATAACCAGATCGCAGCCTTGTATAGCTGCTGTAAAAGCTTCTCCTTTTTTACGATCCGGACCGTAATGGAGGTAAATGCGCATGCTTGGGGCAAACCGCTCCAGCTCTTTCTGCCAGTTGCCCAGCACGGAGGTAGGACAAATCAGCAGTGAGGCTGTCTGCAAAGGTTCGGATTCCTTGATATGGAGCAAATAAGCGATCCACTGAATCGTCTTCCCCAGTCCCATATCGTCGGCCAGACAACCGCCAAGCCCGAAGCTCCGCAGAAAAAGCAGCCACGATGTCCCCTCCTGCTGATACTTTCGCATTTTACCTTGAAAGGAAGCCGGAGCCTGAATTTGAGGAAGAAAAGCCGAGTGCTGCAGCTGCTCAATCAACCCTGTCAGGTGTCTGTTCAGCTCCACCTCTATGTGCAGACGGTCTGAAGCTCCTTCTGCCAGATCCCCAAGCTCCTGTTCATGATCCATATCCTGCAATAAATGAAGCTCAAGCACATCCTTAAAAGATAACCCCTGCTTCTTCGCTACCTCTTTCATTACCTGCTGAACCCGATCGATAAATGCAGGATCCAATTGAATCCAGTTCCCCCGGATTTGGATAAGATGCTGGTTCTTCCTGGCTATATGCCGAAATTCCTCCTCAGACAGCTCCAGATCACCAACAGCTACCTTCCAATCAAACTTAATCATCTGATTCAAACCAAACATGGACTGTTGGGAAGAACCTACAGAAGATTTGACCGCTGCTTTGAGCTTGGGCTTGGCACGTACGAGCTGCTCCCACCATGCAGGCAGAAATACGGGATAACCCGCTTCTACCAAACGGATGCTGCCGCTGCTCATAAATTCCCAGGCCTGCTCACTACTTATTTCTTGCATCAGTTGTTCCTGGCTTTCCGCTTGAAGCCCAGGATGCAGCAGCAGCCATCTTTTTATAGCCCTGAATACCTGCTCTTCATGCCCTCTCCAATGATCAGGGTAAGCTGCCTCAGCATCATCATCTTCATGCGTCTCCAACTGAGCTAATCCAAAGCCTGCGCCGCCAGATGACCACGGGTCATAGTAACGCAAAAGATCAGGATGATTCCGATCCTCAAGAAGAACCCGGAAATGCCATTCTTCCTCGCCAGTTTCAGGATCTACCAGCTGAAGGCAGACGCGAAAGGGCGTACCATCGTCCTTCCAGCCGATT
This sequence comes from Paenibacillus eucommiae, assembly GCF_017874215.1. Classification (GTDB taxonomy): domain Bacteria; phylum Bacillota; class Bacilli; order Paenibacillales; family NBRC-103111; genus Paenibacillus_AI; species Paenibacillus_AI eucommiae. The sequence continues at coordinate 284,210 of NZ_JAGGLB010000006.1, read as the reverse complement.
TCTGTAAGCCAATCTTCCTCATCCATCCAAATGTTCAGATCGCTGCCGCCCTGCACACGTTTCTTTTCCAGCCATCCCTGCACATCAGATATTCGTTTCAAGCCGCTGTAAGTCTCCAGCAGTTCTTCTATGCTAGTGCTGAGAATTACATTCAACAGCTTTTCCAAAAAATCACGGTGCTCTTCTATAGATAAACACACAGCCTCTACTGATTCCTGCTGATCTTCGGGAAGCTGCAGCCTCCAGCTATTCGCATTCATCTTCCATCCCTCGAAGTCCGGCGAAAGCCAGCCGTTGTCCAACACTTGCTTGAATAAAGGAGCAACTTGCTGAAGCTTTACCATTTCTTCGTCCCACTGAAAAAAAACATGCTTCACAGGGAGTGGATTCGAGAAGTAGTCCAGCGCCTGCAGAGGGGTTAACAAAAGCGCAGACTTCCCGGCATTTTTATGCAGTTCAATAAATGCGCCGTAATAGGATTTTTTGTGCCATGCAAACAAGTATCGCTTTAGCTTGGCCGCATCCATCGTTCCTCTATCTGCAACTTCTGCAACTTCTGCAACTTCAGCACCTTCAGCACCAGCAGTCTCAGCAGTTTCATCTGGATTTTCATCTCCCCATATGGATAGCCCGGCAGGAAGGCTCCATTCCCCATAAACCTGAACCTTTGCCGCGGTAATCATTCAATCAGCCCCCTCTCTCTCAATCCTTCGCGAAATGTCCGGAATCTACTGTATTGCTGTACAAGACGATAGATATAGTCGGTAAAACGGGGCATTTGCTTCATTCGACCGTAGAGCTTTTTCAGATCAACCAGCAGCTCGGCTGCAGTCTCATAGGAGGAGCGGCCCCTCGATAAGATATTCCGCTCTATTTCTTGATGGTACACGGGAAGCAGCAGCTCTGCGTCCTTCTTTTCTATTTCTTCTAATAAAGTTGAATTTATGTAGACGAGAGAAAAACCGTTGTCTAAGAAAAGCATAAAATCTGCCCATTCCTCATATCTCTTAACCTTCAATAAGTATTCCATATAATAATACTTTGTCCCTGGCATCATGGAAGCAAGCAGCCCTAACCATTCTTCATCAGAAGCTGCATAATCGACTACTTCCAGCCACTGCTCGTATAAAGTATCGAACGCTTGTTCATCGTTCATACCTTGGACCTGCTGGAAGCATCTGAAAACCCATTTCAACTGCCGAGGCCGATCCTGAAGCCGTGAGCAATATTGGGGGAATTCGAGAAGCTCGGCAAGCCCGATATGTTCCATACAGTCAAGCCCTTGCTCAGCTTCCTGGTCATTCCCCAGCAGCAAATACAAATGAGCAAGGGAAAAAAGCAAGGAATCCCCTGCCAGAGACGATGCCCCCTTTTTCTGCAATTCACTTTGCAGTCGGAGCATCTCCTTTTCTATTCCTGGCTGGTGCAGCGGAGCACTCGACCAAAATAAGCGGTAAGCCTTTTGCATGGACGCAGAAGGCTTACCACTTTCAAAAGCTGCGCTCCAAAGAAAAGCCGTCGTTTCCTCCAGTTGCGCTGCGTACTGCTCTGCTTCAGTAGTCCAATCTACCATGCCTGCGTGTATGGCCAATTTGTTCAAGCAGAGGTCAAGAACATCTGAATTGGGAGACAGATTGTGATTGTGATTGTGATTGTGATTGTGATTGTGATTATGATCCAAATCACCTCTCACCCTCATCCTGCTCTCCGAAGAAAAATCGAGCTTTTCAAACATAAAAAAAATAACATGAAGCTCATATAATGCTTTGACCTGCGGGGACCATCCATTGGCAAGGCGATTAAGCACACTATGGGTTGTATGATAAAATACTTCCTTATTGAAATGATGACCCAGCTGATTACGATCATACATCCATTGAAAATATTGCCGCCATTCCGACACCAGATCACCCTCGCCGGGCTCCTCTTGCATTTGCTGTCTTGTTTGTTCGGCATGTGCTGAAACAGCCATCGATGCTCTTCTGAACTGATCATCCGCCCTCTGAATCCTGGAACGCTTGGCCTCAACAGCTTGCTTCTGCCGCGTTTCCTTGTTCCTGGACGCTTCGGACAATGCCTTCATATCCCCAATTTCCCTAAGCAGCAGCTCTGGGCGATAATACACTGCATACAAATGAAAGCACACAGCCGCTAAATGCATACAGGGTCCTACCGCTACGCAGCTGCACTCGCTGACACCAAAAAAATCAAGATCAAGCCTGACGCTAAAAATCCCATCAGCCTGCACCTTGGCTTGTACAACATTGTTCGCTACAACCTCTATATTGTACACATTTCCCTTATGATTACAGTTGAATCCCTTTTCCAGCACCAGTATTCCAAAGTGGACGAACATCTCTTCACGTAAATAGTTGATCTGATCCTTGTGAATTTGTTTATTTAACATCGCAGCTCGAAATATTCCACCTTCCTGAATGATTTCTCAATCTGCATTATATCATTTGTTTGACGGCTCCAAAAGCTCAAAAGCCTCTCCCGTCCACGAAAAAGACTGCTCCACATCCTGCCCTTTGGAATTGTCATAGAAGCTTGTCTTTATTGTCGTGTCATTGACCTTTGTAAATAAAGGGGAATAGGTCCGCTGCGAACTGAATAGATCAGGCACTCCCTTAATAGGAAGCTGCGAAATACCATCCTTAGTCACTGTAAACAACAGGTATGTATAAAGATTACTGGAAGCATATTGACCGATAGAGAAATCGGGATTTCCGTCCCCATTATAATCTGCAAAAGTAATATCGAATTTATCATGAAACGATAAGAGCTCTTCCTGAAAGCCCTTATTCAAATCAAGTCCAGCCACCAGCTTCGTCTGCTCATCCAGCACATCCAATTGAAACTTGCCTTCCCATCTTCCTCCCTCATAAGGACCGGGCTCCTGCTCCTCTCTATACACCCCATCTGTCATTCGAAGCAGCAGCTTTCGGCCCTTGGAAGTGCCTTCCCCTATCGTTGCTTCAGCTAAAACAACATCCTCCAGCTGTTCAGGCTTCACTTGAATTTTAATCGCATAGACCGCATTCCCTTTTTCCCATTTCGCATGGATCGCATACATATAAATCCCTTCCACCTTGGGAAGGCTGAGCGTATGATCTTGAACCTCGAGCGTCTTCCCCTCTGCATCGCCTTCCCACAAGCTTGCCCAAATGACTTCCGGACTGTCCTCGAAATCAATATTCAGCTTGGATGAAGGCTTCACAGTAAAGGGCACATCGTCCTTGACCAGCTGATAGGGTGATGGAGCATCCGCTATCACACTTTTATTTTTGCCTTTCCATTCGTATCCGCCACGCTTATACAACAAGCTTGCTCCGTCTACACTGAGCTTTATTGCAGGTGGTTCTAATTCCGCCGCGCTGCTTCTGGGCGTGCAGCCTGTAAGCAGCGCCATCAGCAATAAATCTGCAATAACGAATAAGCCTGCCCATTTTTTTATCCCTCGCATCGCCAGCACCCCTTAATCAGCTATCCGTGGGTATCCATAGCTATCCGTACCCATCCATAGCTACTCACATTCATGCACGATTTCGCATTTTTTCTCACTATGTCTATAGACGAGAATAATTGGAAAAAAGTTCTCGGGGGCAGCTCTTTATTTTTGGGGTGAAATACGGTCATACGTTGCTTAGCTAAGCTCTATATAATCCTCACGTCGCGGACCATTGGAGATCATTCGGATTGGAACACCAATCTGTTTTTCAATAAACTGCACATATTGTTTAGCTTCTTCAGGCAGCTTGGAGAATTCCCGAATTCCGGAAATGTCACACTGCCAGCCCGGAAGCAATTCATACACGGGATAGGCCCGTTCCAGCAGCGGGGTAGGAGGAAAATGGCTCAATCGCTTGCCATCGATTTCATATGCCGTGCATACAGGGATTCGCTCCAGATAGCTCAGCACATCCAGCAGTGATAAAGCTACCTCGGTTGCTCCTTGCAGCATACAACCATATCGTGTTGCGACGGCATCGAACCAGCCCATGCGCCGCGGCCTTCCCGTCTTGGAGCCGTATTCACCAGCATCCCCGCCCCGTTTGCGCAGCTCGTCGCCTTCAGGCCCATGAAGTTCAGTAACGAACGGGCCTGCGCCTACACAGCTGGAATAGGCTTTGGCCACAGCTACAATTCGCCTAATGGCATGGGGTGGAACACCGGCGCCAACGGCTGCGAAGCCAGCTAATGTAGATGACGAGGTGGAAAAGGGATAGATCCCATGATCCGGATCGCGCAGTGCTCCAAGCTGTCCCTCGACAACAATCGATTTACCATCCTGCAGCGCTTGATGCAGGAGTAATGTCGTATCGCTGACAAAAGGCAGAATAGCCTGCCCGCTAAGCCATAACTGCTCAAGAATCTCATCGAGGACTAGCTTTTCCTTCTTATATAAGTGCTCAAGCAGCGTATTTTTGAAAACAAGTGCCTTCTCCAGCTTCATTCTCAGTCTTTCCTTATCATACAAATCAGCGACCTGAATGCCTATCTTGCTATATTTGTCTGCATAGAAAGGAGCAATTCCGGATTTAGTAGAACCGAACTGGCCGCTTCCCAGCCGCTCTTCTTCCAGCATGTCAAATAAGGGATGATAAGCTACAATGACCTGACTGCGGTCTGAGATAGCCAGCTTCGGCTTCGGCACACCGCGGGCTGCCAGCTGATCCAGCTCTTTCATTAAACCTTCTATATTCAGCGCGGTCCCCGGTCCAATTACATTAAGAACCGTTTCGTGAAATACTCCCGATGGCAGCATTTGCAGCACGAACTTTCCGTACGCATTGATTATCGTGTGTCCAGCATTATTCCCACCCTGAAAACGGATTACGATATCCGCTTTATCTCCCAGCAAATCTGTGATTTTCCCTTTACCCTCATCGCCCCAATTAGCTCCTACAATAGCCGTAACACCTTGATTCATTATTAATCACTCCTTGGCGGTTTATTACTAACCACTTCATTATATTTCATGTTATGATATAAAAAAAATGAATATAATGAATATCTAGTATAAATAAAATTGATATATAATGAGGTTAAGGAATGGACATTCATTTGGATGGATACCGTGTATTTGTCGTAACAGCCAGAGAGCGGAGCTTCTCGAAAGCCGCTGAGGCTTTGTTTATTACCCAGCCCGCAGTAAGCCATGCGATCAAGCAGTTGGAGGAGCGTTTGGGCGGAGCGTTATTTTTTCGGACCTCACGGGGAGTCAAGCTGACTGTGGAAGGCGAGATGTTGTACCGCTACTTGGAGCAAGCCTTTCAACTGGTAAGTGAAGCTGAGCAGAAGCTCACAGAAATGCACAGCCTGCAGAGCGGCGTCGTGCGTGTTGGAGCAAGCGATACACTCTGCAGGTATTACCTGCTGCCTTATCTGGAGTCCTTTCACCTGCACTACCCGGAGGTTAAGCTGCATGTTACGAACCGCACCTCACAAGAAACCGTGAAGCTGCTGAAAGATGGAAAAATCGATTTCGGCATCATCAATTTGCCTTATGAGGATTCACAGCTTACGGTTTGGCAGGGCAGCAAGCTGCAGGAAGTTTTTATAGCGGGAAGCAAATATGCGGCTTTAAAGGATCAGCAAGTAACCCCCAAGCAGCTTGCTGCTTATCCCCTTATTTTGCTGGAGAAAGGAAGCAATATGCGGAGGTTGATTGATGCCTACTTTCAAAGCCATAAAATAAGGCTCGAGCCTGAATTTGAACTTGGGAGCATGGATCTGCTCATCCAATTTGCCAAAGCCGGGCTCGGGATTGCCTGTGTGACAGCAGAATTTGCCACGGAGGAGCTCGCTTCCGGCGGACTGTTTGCTCTACAGCTGGCACCCAAGCCCCCTCACAGGCATATTGGGATTGTCACATTAAAGGATGTACCGCTGTCTCATGCCGCCCAAACGATGCTGAACACTTTGCTGCAGCCTATATCCGAAGCACCTAAACTACCATAGCCAGGTGTCTTTATATGTTACTGGCTATTCATTTCGGCTTGCAGCAGCGCCTGCCCCTTTTGCTGGATATTCGCCAGCGCTGTCTCAAGTGACTGCTCTCCCTTGTAAGCTAACTTCGTCTCCTGTTCAGCCATGGCACCAAAAGCTAAAAAGAACGACTGTGGCACCTCACCACTCCCTTTTTGAATGTTCGGATTAGGCTTCAAAGCTGTGAAAGCTTCCAGATTGTGGCCTTCATCATCTTTCAGAAAAGCTGCTCTTGCCGGCATGGTCCCGTTGATCTGTGCTTTCGCTGTCACCCGGGCAAAGGTGTCGCTGTTTATGTAAGAAACGAAAGCCCAAGCAGCCTCTACATTCGCGGACTGTGCATGAATAGTGAATATATCTCTGATCCACAGCACGTTGCCAACGTCCGGATTTTGTTGATCAACGGGAACACTCACGATATCCCATTCCGGCATCCGGTCCTTCAGATAGCTTTTCGCTCTTTTCAGCTGGGCCATAAAATCATTGGCGCTAATCATCATCGCCGTTTTACCTCCAAAAAACGGGTCCTGCTCCATCTCTTCCTTTTGTCCCATGCCAGGGATAAATCCATTTTGCTCCGGAGGTTCATATACAGCTCCAGATTGAATAACATCGAAGGCGAGCTGAAATACTTTTTTCCATTCTTCTGTATCGATTGTCATCTGCATTGTGTCCAGATCAAAATAAGAAAGCCCTTTGCCGAAGCCGATGGTTAATGCCGAGTTGTAGGGGTTGGCATCATATCTATTAAACATAAATCCGTACGTACGCTCACCGGCATCGTCCTCTCTGGGAAAACGCTGTGCAAGCTCAAGCACCTCTTCCCAGCTCATCTTATCTTTTGGGTAAGGGACGCTGTACCTGTCAAATGAATCCTTGTTATAATATAACGCCTGACTGGAAAAGCGCGGAGCAAGTCCGTACAATTTCCCACCACTCATATCTTTAATGGAATCCGTCACTGCGGGTAAAATCCCAGCCAGATCAAATTGCCCCTGTCTGATTGCAGCATCCAGATCGTACAGATAACCACCATTTGCATATTTCTCGTATTGCGAAGTGTCGAGGATCAGTACATCCGGTTTCTCTGCTTCAATTATTGCGTCAATATCCTGCGAGGGATTTCCTGCTGTTGAAATGACCTGAACCTCAATATTCGGATATTCCGCCAAAAACAAGGAGCCATATTGCGAATAAAATTCACTCTCATCCTGGCAAAGAACTTTGATCATTGCCTTTTCATTTTCCCCAACGGCCTTGAACACTTTCCCTTCTTCTTCTCTGCATCCGGCAGCTGTTACAACAATCAACATTACTAATACCAGCCCTATCGTGGACCTCAACCACTTGTTCATTTATGGTGCTCCTTTACCGTTTACTTCTCTTTGCCAATGTAAGCTTCTGCTAATTGAATCAATTCATTTTTTGAGACGTTTCCGCTTAATTCGAGTGAAAGAACTAGATCAGCATCCGTTTTCACTTTCAGTCTCAATGATTTCGATTGCCCGTTTGCATCATACACAGCTAAGATGTGGTCGCTAACCTGCACAATCTCCCAGTCCGCCGGATAATATTGCTTCATCGTAGTCTTTCCCTGCAGAACGTCAGTTGACATTGGATCCAAATTTTGCCTGACGACGATCCACTTTTTCCCTTCCTCATAGAAATCGTAGAAGCCACCTATCCATAGCGGCAGGTCGTCTATCGACTTAGATTTGAGAAATTTAATGCCCACTTCCGTCACCACTACTCCAAAGGCTCTTGAAGGAGTTCTGCCTACATTGTCTGGGCGCAGAATCGGGAACTGAAGTTCTTTCTCCGCCTCCGCGAACGTTAGCGTTCTCCAAACCGTCTCATTCTTAAGCTCTTCTTCCAATCTTTCGATAAAGGGTAACCCTGCCCTGCTACTGACATTGTCAGCCCCCTTCTCCTCGATCCGGTAAGTGGACAGCTGGATTCCATTCCACACAGAAGGTAAAGCCATCATCGCGGCACTAACAGAAACTGCCACGGCAAAAAAGCATAGGATCGCCACAGCCCAAACCGGGCGCACCATCCATGACCTTCGCCACGTCCTTCGCCATGTACTCCGCTTAGGCTTTTCGGAATTTTCGCCATTAAGCTTGTAGTTGTGAATCTTCTCCATGACGATCCGGGAAACATCAATTTCTGGCAGATCCGTTTGCTTCAGTCGCTTGACTGCCTTGTCGTAATTCGTATCGCTGCTCATGATGGATATCGTCCCTCCTCTTAGTTTGCTGAAGCTTCTTCTTAATCCGTTCAAACCGCTTGCGGACAGCAGCAGGCTTAGCCTCCAAGGCTTGGGCAATCTCATCGAAGGATAGATCCTCAAGCACCCGCAAAAGCAGAATCTGCTTTTCAACCGCCGACAAATCCTTGAGCCAATCCACAATTTCAGTACTCATCTGTTCGGAAAATATTTGCTCAGCACTTTTTTCTTGAATGACAGGCCGGAACATCGGCAGCAACAGCCGCCACTTCCTCTTTCGTTTTAATAAATTATTACAATGATTGTGCGCAATCCTGTGCAGCCACGCATAGAACGAATGCTCATGCCGATAAGAGGATAAATGCTTGTAAGCTTTTAGAAAAATATCCTGCACAGCATCTTCCGCCTCCTGTTGGTTTCCCAGCATATAGTAACAGAAGGTAAATATTCGCTGCTGGTACATGCGTATAACCATTTCATAGGCGTTGGAGTCGCCTTGGCGGACTTTCTCCATGATCTCTTGTATATCCAAAGCAAGCCTCCTCTCCAAACCATTCTTCACGTATATAAACAATCGAACTGGAAGTAATGTGACATCGTCATCATTTTATTTAACAATAAATCCCTTTGCCTAATTATTACGCCAACTTTATACTGGATGTATCACGACATTTATCATGACTTCAGCCTGCTGGCAAGTAACTTTATTTGACATCATATAACCAACTACTTACACTTAAAGAATAGGCATAGTAAGGGCATCATAAGAGCAAAGTAAAACGCTGTTGAAGTATATACAGAATTTGAGGTGATCCGGCATGCTTAAAAATCGTACCGTACTAGGGGCAGTTATCGGTTATGGCATCGCTATCGCTACAACCTGGCTGATCCCCGAATTTATATCTTTGCTGCTGCCTGTATTAGGAATTGCCGTTGGTGCTACTCTGGACAGGCGGCGCAAGCCCAATATATCTGAACGCGTTTTTGCGGAAATGCAATTACCTGCTATAGAACCGGGACAAAGTGAGCCAACTGCCGCAAGTAATGAGCGTGTGCTTCCACCTGTTGAGGTCAATCCTTTATTTCATCCGGCTCTGGAATATTTAGAGGTTCTTGAAGATATGATTATTTCCGAAGGTCAGAAGAACAATTTGGATAATGAACTCGTTGAGAAATCGTTGTCTGTGTTTACCCGTCTGCAGCGGGTGATCCCGCTTGTAAGCGAACTGAACAATGATGATGTCAATCATCGCTTAAGGCGCCTTGTCCTAAAAGATTTAAACAGCTTTATCTCGCCATTCTTGCGGCTAAGCGGGGAAGCCAAAACTCAAAACAGGCGGATGCTGTTAAATGGTTTGAAAGATATTGATTCGGATATTTCCTCAATCGTTACTACCATAGAACATAAGGATTTAGTCGAACTGCAAACAAGAGCCGAATTGATTCACCGCAGATACAGTGGCTCCGAGAGATTCTAGCTAAGGAGGAGACAATATGTCTACACAAATGATTGAATTAAAAAAAGATGACGAGCAGAAATTGGCACAAGAGGCTTCCGCTATTTTCAGGCAGGTTGCTCAGGCTGACACGCTTACTCTTGATGGCTTAATGGACGATGTGGGCAAGCTCGGCATGAAAACACAGGAAAGAGCAGGACAAACTCTACGACAATTAGAACGTCCGGTGAATGACCTCATGAACGGCAAGACTGCCCAGGTCTCTAACTTAATTCTTAGTCTACGCAATGAATGTGAATCCCTTCAACAGAGCAAAAATGTTGGTATTTTCGGAAAGCTTCTGCGCAAATCGCCATTGAAAAATTATGTATACAAATACCAATCTGTGAAAACGAATATTGATGCTATAGTAAGCGGCTTACGTGACGGAAAAGACACGCTGGAGGACCATATTGTCAGTATGCGGACACTTAAGAGAAACTCTCTGGAAGAGATCTATGCGCTGCAGTATAACATCTCCAAGGGAACCCAGCTGAAGTCTCTCTTTGAAGCTGAAATATCCAAGCCTGAGAATGCCCAGCGCAAAACTTATCTGGAGCGCGGCTTAAGGAAAGTCGTCACCCGCGTTCAATCTATGACTGAAGATATTATGCTGTACAATCAGGCCATTGCCGCCACTGATATTATAAATGATACGAATGATAAACTAATCGATTCTGTTAACAACTCCATCTATAAGGCTTCGAATTTGATTACGGTTTCGGCGATGATTACCCTTGCTATTGAAGATGCAAACCGGGTAGCTAGTGCAGTGCAAAAGGTTAATCAAACGATCGAAGACCAGTTTAAAAGAAACGCGGAAATGCTCAAGGTATCCTCCCAGCAGTCCGCTGAACTGCTTAAGAATCCAGCGATGTCATTAGAAGCGGTCAATCAAGCTATGTCCGATCTTATGATCGCCCTGGACAATGCCGAGAAATCGAACCGCGAAATTATTGCCAGCTGCGAATCAACTACCAAAACTTACTCCGCTTTAAATCAGCAAATGTCCAAACGGCTTGGTTTGGAAACCGGAGCTCAGCCTTCTGCTCTCAAAGATCCTGCCGCGGCGTCTCAGCTAGATAATTTACTCAATTCCTAAAAAAACGTGAGGATTTGCGGCAAAATTCCGGGTACAGCCTACCTTTTACTCCATTATAATACGCAGCCAATGAAGGTTCCTATTGCATGCCTGACAGGAACCTTCGTTGGTTTTTTTGTGTGCAAATAAATTTCGCTATATTCCGAACAAATTTGCTTCTTTTTGCGTCTAATATACATGCATGGAAATAAGCGATAAGGCAGGGATCCGCGGACCATGAAAAAGAAAACGCTGTATCTCCTCATATTATTAAGCACACTGCTGCTCGTTGCTTCTTATTCTGCTTATGGCGAAGCTCCTAACCCCTATTATTTGCAGCAAATTCATGCCCAAGCAGCTTGGGATTATGCTAAAAACAACAAGCAGGATATTGTCATAGCTGTGCTTGATACCGGCGTGGACTTGACACATCCGGATCTCAAAGATACCCTTACAAATGGCATCAATTTAATCGATACGAAAGCCAGCTATGCCGACGACCATGGTCACGGCACGAATGTTGCGGGTATTATTTCCGCAGTGGCTAATAATAAAAGCAGAACGTCCGGTAAGATTAGCATCATGCCGGTCAAGGTGCTGGATTCCAAGGGGAGCGGCGATGAGGCCAGCTTAGCAAGTGGAATTCGTTATGCAGTGAAAAATGGCGCCAAAATCGTGCTTTGCTCACTAGGCTTAAATCGCTTCTCTACTGATTTGAATGACGCACTGCTGCAGGCGGAAAACGAGGGCGTACTCGTTGTTGCTGCGGTTGGAAACGAAAAGCAAAGCATTCGTTATCCTGCCGCTTATCCCAGCGTTCTGGCTGTAGGTGGCGTAACCTCGGACAATAAGGCCCACCCGCAATCTAATGTAGGCCCGGAAATAGATTTGATCGCTCCGTGGTATGTGTCGACAACTAAATTAGGCGGTGGGTATCAAAATGCTGAAGGAACTTCTTTAGCTGCTCCTCAGGTTGCTGCGGCGGCGGCATTGGTCTGGGGCAAGCATCCCGATATGAAGCCTTACCAAATCCGCAGCCTCATTCTTCAAACGGCGGAAAGCATTGATCCCATAGGCTGGAATCCGCAATCTGGCTTCGGCATACTTAGAATGGACAAGCTGCTCTCAGCTCCTTATAAAGAAAAGCTGTATGCCGCGAACAATTCCAGGAGCCTGGCTAAGCCTCTTTCCGTTTCGACAATAGTGTCTTCAGAGCTTCAGGGCTCCGCTGATGAAAGCTGGTATTATATCGATCCTTCGTACGCAGGCTCAGTAAGCATCCAAATCCGTGGCAGCAACAATGAGCTTATACCTGCAGTGATTACACACTTTAATGGAAATGAAGCAAAAGGAACTACCTACAACACAGCATCATCCAAGTCAATCGAGCTTCCGGTAACGAAGGGGCGCAGCTATATTCAAATTAAAACCCCGAATACCGAGCCGCTTGTCTATAAGCTGACGATGCAGTTCAACATATATCCTAACCCCTTCGGTGATAATAGTCGTATGTACAAAGCGTTCGTTCTCCCTTTTCGCAATCAGGAAATAACCGGAACCTTTGATAAGAGCAATCAGGAAAGCTGGTTTATGCTGCCTGTTTCCCAGCCAGGTACTTTGCGTTTACGTGTTTCTTCGGACACTGCCAGAATCGATTTAGCTTTAACCTTTGCGAAAAAAGAAGGAAAAGTAACTTTAATTGACGACAAGGAAGAGGCCGAGCCGGAAATTATGCCCGCCACCAAGCTAACTTCCGGAGAGTATTACATCATGGTCAAAAATGTGATATCCGCCAACACCTTCCCTACTGTAGGAGAGTACACAATCTCTGTTGACTTCACACCCGATGCCTTCTGGGATATTGATAAGCATTGGGCGCAGCAGGCCATTGCTGAGCTGAAAGCCAACCAAATCATTAGTGGTTATGTGGATCATACGTTTAAACCGGATATAAGCATTTCTCGTGGAGAAGCCACTGTGATGCTGGCACGTACGTTAAACTTGACCAAGCAGGCCAGCATTCGCTTTTCAGATGTGCCGCTTACTCATTGGGCCTATGCGGCCATAGCCAAAGCGGTACAAGCAGGAATTGTCAGCGGCTATCCAAGTGGCCTCTTCCTTCCGGATAAGCCGCTCGGACGAGCGGAAGCGGCTGCTTTAATCGCCAGTGCAAGGAGCATGAAAGGCATAAATAAGGGTAGCAACCCCTTTACAGATATTCCAGATGACTATTGGGCGCTGCCCATCTTGCGGCAATTAAGCGCCGCGGGATGGATAAGCGGGTTTAGCGACAACAGCTTTCGACCACTGCAAGCAGCGACCAGGGCCGAGTTTGCCGTCCTTCTTGCTAAATTGCTAAGTAAATGAATTGTGAGGTAACACAACGTGCGAAAAAAAATCAAATGGATTCTTTTATCTTTAATGGTTCCAATCGTTATTATTTTTGGCTATTATGGCTATTCAATCATTCAATTTGGGATCAACATTCAGAAAAAATCCCCTCAAACGGCTGCACCTCCGAATGAAAATGTGAATGCAGGCCCGGGTGCGACCCCGGTGGAATACAAGCCTCCCGTCTATGAAGCACCCGAATGGGAAGGCAAGGAGCGAGTAAACATTCTGCTGCTTGGCGGAGATGGCAGAGATGCAGATGACTCAGGCCGTTCGGATACAACACTTGTTGTGTCCATCGATCCCGTGAGCAAGCAATCCCATATTTTTTCGATTCTGCGTGATACCTATACAGACATTCCTGATCACGGTAAAAATAAAATCAACGCCGCACTCGCCTTTGGAGGTCCGGAGCTTGCTATGAAGGCCGTTGGGAATTTCATGGGGCTTCCGATACACTACTATTTTTACCTTGACCTGGAAAGCTTTATTAAGCTCGTCGATGTCGTAGGCGGAGTAGATCTAGAAGTCGAGAAGGATATGAAATATACGGATACACAAGATAAAGAGGAATTTCAAATCGATCTGAAAAAGGGCATGCAGCATCTAGACGGCAATAAGGCGCTGCAATATGTAAGGTTCCGTCATGATGCTTTATCGGATTTCACCCGGACCGAGCGCCAGCGTAAATTCCTTAAAGCTCTCGCGGAGAAAATGCAAACGACCTCCTCACTGATCCATCTGCCTGGTATTTTAAAGGAAATGGAGCCTTATATGGATACGAATATGGATTTGGGGGACATGGTCAAGCTCGCCACACTCGGCTACAAGATCAGAGCCCAAACCGTAGAAACGGTCCAGCTTCCTCCTATGGAATTGGTAAGGGAAGAAATGATCAATGGCTCATCCGTCCTTACAGTGAACAAAAACAAGTTACTTAAGTATGTCGAAAATCAATTAAGTCCTGATGATGAAAATGATGTCAATAGTGATCGTACAAATAGTATTGATAACAGTACTGACTCTAATAACAGTAATAACAGTAACAGTAACAGTAACAATAGTAATAACGGCTATAACAGTTATAACAGTAATAACAGTAATATGAGCGGGAATACTTATTATCGTGGAAACAGTAGTAGCAGCAATATTAGTGAAAGCAGTAATAGCAGTAATAGTGACATTAAAAATAACAGCAGTAGCAGCATCAGACAAAAAGAATAGCCGCCTAAACTGAGTTAAGCAGAAAGAAAGAGAATGAGTAGGGCTTTAGAAGCCCTACTCGTTCTCTTTCCAATTCCATATTTCGACGCGGCCTAATTGAAAATTAATGAAATCCGGCTCCTGCTGCAGCTTCTCAAGCTCCCTGACTGGTCCGGTTACTATGGCTCCGTAAATTTGAACACCATGCTCCTTAAGGTAGCTCAGCCTCTTCTCATCATCCCCCACTCCCCAGTAATTACCTGCAGCAGTCAACCATTCCAGATCCTTGATCAGCTGTTCCTGAGATTCCTGCAGTTCGCTTTCTTGGGAGATATATCGTAGTGAGTGCATACTTTTCCCGTCATCTCCATATTTAACAAAAGGCATAAGCATCACAGGGGATACGAAAGTATCTGCACCAGCCGTGGAAAAATTCCCAGGCCTCCACACCTTCAATTCTCCTGCAAAGACCGGCATGCCTGTAATATGCAGTTGGTATGAAGCAAGCCTGGTCCGCAGCTGCTCCGGAATCATACCAGCCTTGGTGGAGAAGGCCAACTCAGCCACATTGCCGTCATCGATATGCCTCAATTGATCCCACACTTCATTTTTAGCGCCGCTTGCTGTGGAGTCACTTGTGCTTGTGCTTGTGCTTGAGCCTGTGCCTATGCTTGCACCTGTGCCTGTACCGTTCCCTGTACCGTCCTCGCCGTTTGTAATCAAACCAGGGGGAACAATGAAGGCATAATGCTGATTGGATCGAAGATACTTTTCTGTCTTATTAATCGTATAGGTGATACTGCCGAATATTTTTTTTCTGGCGGTTATTTCTCCAGTGACAACCTCCCAATCCCCCACTAACCGATAAAGCTTCAGCTTAACACTTTGCGTTAGAAAAGTAGACAGCTTCACAGGCGAAGAAGACATTTGTTCAAGCCGCTCGCCAGCTTCATGCGTTTCAACCAGCTTACTGACATACTGGACAAATTTCGTGTTTCGGCCAGATGACTCAAAGTAAATTTGTGTTGCTATCGAATAAACAGAATAGATCAATACAAGAATCAACAGCGTCCCCACCACGCTGCGCGCAATGGAAAGCCGGGTGCGCCAGATCATCCGTTTAAATTTCTTTTCGTCCCAGGCAGGAGCCTCCTGCTCCTTCTCCTTCTCTTTCTCCTTATGATCCTGCTCAGCCCACTTTGCTAAAACCATTTCCTCTTCATCTTCATCCCTCACCCGAGTCTCCCCTTTCCCACTGCTGCGCGAGCAGCTTGAATTTTTCCCTGGCACGGTGAAGATTCACCTTCACCTGGCTCATAGTTATTTCCAAGGTTGCAACAAGCTCTTGATACGTGAAGCCCTCCATTTCACGTAAATAAAGGAGGGTCCGATAATGCTCCGGCAGCTTTTTCATAACATCAGTAATTTTACGTTTCTCTTCCAGCATGCGAAGAGCTTCTTCGGGGCGGCCCAAAGTACTGATTCCCGAGGAGCGCTGCTCTACGGCCTCGAACATGTTCTTCTCAGCGTTTTGCTTACGCAGCCAATCTACGAACAAATGCCGTGCGACCTTGTACAGCCAGGCACGAGCCATCTTCGTATCTTCCAGTCTGAGGGACAGCATCGCCCGATAGAACGTCTCCTGCAGCAGCTCTTCAGCAACCTCCCTCGTGCCGCACATTCGATACAAGTATAAATACAAAGAAGGCTGAAACGTTCGAAACAGCTCTGCATAAGTATCCTCTTTCACTCTGTCCCCCCTCTCCCTTAGATTAGAACGAAGAAAGCTCTTATTTGTTACAAAATTAAGAAAGAACGCCTTGTCGTTACTTTGATGTGCGTGTTCATGGCTTGGGTGCGTTACGAGGGAATGGCTGTGGGCTCCAGCCGCTGTTATAGATTTGTTCCCTTGAACGGAATGGATGATTAGGTTGGAACAAATCTTTAAAGGCGGACGCTTCCGCTCTTCCGCCCACAGCCATTCCCTCTCTCTAGCTACAATCGCACGAACACCAAGCTCAAACAGACAACCAGCAAGGGTTTTTCTCTGGGTTGGAGGAGATTTCTTAGCGGTCAAAGGCGCTGTTGAAGAAACGCGGCGCAGATGAAAAGGAACTACTACTTTAACGATGTTTTTCATCGTTAAAAGCATCAGTTCCTCTCCACATCCTTACTTTAACGATGAAAATCATCGTTAAAGTCCCTTTTATCACTCATTGAGAGGGTAGCCGTCCTCTTTTAGCGATGTTTTTCATCGTTAACGTGACGGATTGACCTGGAATACTTACTTTAACGATGAAAACATCGCTAAGTGAAGCACAGGAGGTCGGGCTGCTACTAACTCTCTTCCTCCCACGTCCCTCCCTCTCAGCTACCCACAGCCTTCCCAACCCTTCCCTCTCTCAGCTAGCGAACTATAGGTTACGGACATGAGATCCGCTATTTTACCATATATCTCATTTTAGCGAGAGTTACGGACATGCGTTCCGTTATTTGCCCTAAATTCACGATTTTGGCGCGTTTTCAGCATCAATAAAGGCTTTCATGTCCGTAAGGTTCGCACCAATTCATTAGCGTCATACGGCAAGTCAATCAAGTCAACAAAGTAGATTTCTGCCGTTGATATGTGAATCTTTTAGAATTTGTATGTATCTTTTGGTGTTGGTATGTGATTATTTGGGCGTCGGCATGTGAATATTTTACCGTTGGTAAGTAAATATTTTGGTCTTGATATGTGATTATTTGAGCGTTTATATGTATCTTGGCAAAATCGCAATATCAAACAAGTCTGACCAGTGGCCAGACCTAATCCAAGTATGACTTGTATTTTCTGCATAGCGCCTATAGAATTAACAAAATGAATAAATAATGATGAAAAGAAAATGGTGGAATTGTATGAGTAAAAACAGAGTATGGAATAAAGGTAAAAGGAACGGCGGAGGCGGCCCCCCTGCAGGCAGTAAAAGTAGGACGGCAGCAAATAGCCCAAGTGGAGAACAAGCTCAGCAAGCCGGCTCCAGTGCAGCTCAGCCCAGTCAGACCAATGTGGATAGCCGCGTCGAGAGAGTGGAACGAATGAACCGCGAGAATTGGGTGGTCCGTCCGGCACGTGTCAAGCCCGAGAAGAAAGATTAACCTTCCTGGTATAGAGGTACTATGTCCAAAAAATCTCTATACCCGGCTCTTGCCTTGCTCTTGCCCAGCTTCCCTAGCTCTATCCCCAGTTCTTCCCTTGCTTTTCCCCGACACTTGCCCTGCTCTAGCCCTTGCCCTTGCCCTAACTCTTCCCTTGCTCTTTTGCTCTTCCTCCTACAACTTAGTCCTCCGAGCTCACAGCTTAGTGAGCGGCGGCCTGCTGTTCCCCAGTTCATCCCTATTTGCATCCAGCGCCTCATCAGGAGAATCCTTCATAACATTCAGAACATCAAGCAGGAAGACAAACACCGGAATACCAATGATCAATCCCCAAACCCCGAAAAAATGCTCAGAGAATACCAGCACAACGAAGGTGTAAAAGACTGGCAAATTCGTTTTGCTCGACATCAGCTTGGGATTCAAAACGTAACTCTCCAATGCATGAATAACTGCTACCAAAATAAGAACCCATACAACCTTTGTGATGCCGCCAATGCTAAAGGCGATCGTACATAAAGGTATAAGCGAAATGACAACTCCAGCAACCGGAATTAGACCCAGCAAGAAGATCAATAAAGCAAGGCCAAGCAATTGCGGAAAGCCGAGTATCCAAAGCATAATCGTAGAAAGCAAACAATTGACTGTAGCAATAATAAACTGCACTTCAAGCACCTTACCGAAAGAGCGGACAAACCTGGAACCGAAATACTCCATCTCTGTGTAAAAAGGGGATATTTTGCTGTGTTTAAATTTTGCTGTGAATTCTTGAATTCTTGGCTTTTCCAGCAAAAAAATCAAGCTCAGGATCAAAGCTAAGAAAATTTGAAGGCCCCATTTGCCAATATTCCCGATGTATATGTACAGAATGTCAAACCCCTGCTTCACATAACCTGTCAAATCATTACTCTTGATGGAATTCAGCACATAATTCAGAAATGCACTGTCCATAGGCTCCTGGGGTTCGGTGTAAAATTCGCCGATTTGCTTGATCAGCAGCGAGATCTGACTGATAATTCCCGGCAAATATTTATAGATACAATAGGTTAAAGAAAACACCAAGGCACTATACAGCACAGCTATCATTACTTTTCTATTGATATTGATTTTCTTGTTTAATGAAGTTGTCACCCGATTCATTAAATATGTAATGATAAAAGTGATGAGGATAATATTGATCATACTTCTGATCGCGTAGAAAACCAAGATCAGCAAAATAATGATGATTACTTTTTGGACGGTTCTGTTTTGAAAAAAAGAATTTGTCAACATGCGGGCCAATGCATCTCCTTCTTGAAAATAACCGATTTCTTCACTATTTAATAATACTATTGCAGAACTCATCTGGCAAATCAGCGGCTTCAAAAAAAATCCAATTGTCCAATCGCATAGGCCTGACGGAACATATAGTATTACATGTTTGGCAAGCAGCCGTATTCATCCACCAAATCAACTAGCAAATTGCGGAAATGTTCCGTTCATTTAAGCATTTTTCATGAATATACTTTTGTTATCATGACTTTATTCTTTGATGTTGGGAGCGGTGATTTTGATAACTGTAAGTCTTTGCTTAATTGTAAAAAATGAGGAAGATACGATCGGTCGCTGCCTATCTTCCGTAGCGGATCTTGTCGATGAAATCATAATTGTGGATACAGGATCTGATGACAAGACAAAACCCATAGTCCGCAAATTTACCAGAAATATTTTCGACTTTAAGTGGATTGATGATTTTGCTGCCGCCCGCAATCATGCGTTTAGCTTAGCTCATAAGGATTATATTCTTTGGCTTGATGCTGACGATGTATTGAAAGAGGAGGACCGGAAAAAATTTGCTGCTTTAAAACAATCTTTAGACCCTTCGGTCGATTCCGTCACCATGAATTACCACCTTGCTTTCGACGCATTTGGTAATGTGACTTCTACCCTGAGACGTAACCGCCTTGTCAGAAGGGAGCGGAATTTCAAATGGATTGGTGCTATTCACGAATACCTCGAAGTGTGGGGGAATATTCAACATAGTGATATAGCCGTTACTCATAGCAGTATTCATCATGATAGCGACAGAAATATCCGCATTTACGAAAAACGGCTGTCTCGTGGGGAAGAGTTTTCACCGCGGGATTTATACTACTTTGCGAATGAATGTATGGATCATCGTATGTATGAGGGGGCAATTGAGTATTACGAGAAATTTCTCGCAACCGGCAAAGGCTGGGTGGAAGATAATGTTTCCTCCTGTGGCAAGCTTGCCGATTGCTACAATCAGCTTAACAATCCCAGTAAAGAACTGGAAGCTTCACTGCGGTCATTTCGATACGATAGTCCGCGTGCGGAATATTGCTGCCGGCTGGGCTATTACTTTTTGCATCGGGAACAAATACAGACCGCTATTTTTTGGTACAAATTGGCTACAGAGCTGAAGCCACCCAACGTCCAGATGGGATTTCAAAATGCGGCCTGCTCAACCTGGCTGCCTCATCTGCAGCTTTGTGTATGCTATGACAGGGCTGGTGAGCATCTTCTAGCCTATCAGCATAATGAAAAAGCCCGCCATTTCCGGCCAACGGATGCAAGTGTACTTCAGAACAAAGCGTATTTGGAATCCGTCCTGGGCATTACTGAAGGGGGAGGAGGCAATGAGCGTATTGAATGAAGGCAGGAAACGGGTGCTGATTGGAAGTCCCATTCATCAGAAACCCGCCATTTTGCGTGAGTTTCTGGCTTCCTTGCTTGCTTTAAAGCATGACCAATTCGAAATCAATTACTTTTTCATAGACGATAATGAGGACCCGCAATCATCTGAGCTTATTGAGAATTTCCTGCAGACTGTTCCCCAGGTTTTTATCCAATATTCGAACAAAGCTGACAGCTATGTCCGTAACGAAACTACCCATTTCTGGAATGAGCATCTCGTTTGGAAGGTTGCTGCATTTAAGGATTCAATCATTCAATATGCGATCCAGCTGCAGTATGATTATTTATTTTTAGTCGATTCCGATTTACTGCTGCATCCGAACACGGTTGGACAGCTAATCGCTGCTGACAAGGATATTATTTCCGAGATTTTCTGGACCAAATGGCAGCCTGATGCCGCACTTCAGCCCCAGGTATGGCTTAGAGACGAATATACACAATGGGTTCAACAGCGTGGAGAACAGCTAAGCGACGAAGAGCTTATGGCCCGATACCGGCAATTCATTTCTCAACTGGAAAAACCTGGAATTCATGAGGTTGGAGGCTTGGGTGCCTGTACCCTGCTAAGCCGTCATGCCCTGACTTCAGGGGTCAGCTTCAAGCAAATCAGCAATCTCTCCTTCTGGGGAGAAGACCGGCATTTTTGCATTCGGGCTGCTGCGCTTGGTTTTCAACTGTATGTTGACACTCATTTTCCAGCTTACCACATTTATCGTGATTCTGATTTAGAGGGCGTTGACGCATTTAAACAAAAGAACATTCATCCTCCAGCCGCGCCTAAGCGCAAAAAACTGACGCTTTCTATGGTCGTTAAAAACGAGGGAAGCCGCTATCTAAAGCAGGTATTAGAGGAACATCGCAAGTATATCGATGAAGCAGTGATCATTGATGATGGAAGCACAGATAATACTGTGGACATTTGCAAAGAAGTGCTGCAAGGTATTCCGCTCCGCCTCATAACGAATACTTTATCGAAGTTTAACAATGAAATCGACTTGCGCAAGCAACAATGGCAGGAAACCATCGCGACCGAGCCGGATTGGATCTTAAATCTGGATGCCGACGAAATGTTCGAAACCCGCTTTGCCGATGAAATTCAAAACCTGTTGCAGCAAACTGAATTCGACCTGTTTTGCTTCAGGCTTTATGATTTTTGGAGTGAAACTCAGTATAGAGAAGATTCGTTCTGGCATTCACATTTTAATTACCGCCCTTTTCTGATTCATTACCGCAAGGATTTCGATTTTAAATGGAAGGAAACCCCTCAGCACTGCGGCCGATTTCCAGAAAACATATTCGAGCTGCCTCACACACTCTCCGATCTCCGGCTGAAGCATTTCGGGTGGGCGAATCCCGAGCACCGTCTGGAAAAATACAAGCGCTACATGCTGCTCGACCCGGATGCCAAATACGGCTGGATGGAACAATATGTATCGATTCTCGATGAGCATCCCCAATTGATCACATGGATCGAATGAATAGGGAACGGGGGGAGTAACCATGAAAATTATTCATTCCATGCCTTTGCTAATAAGAGATGAAGCTTCACTTGCAGAAGATTTGATTATGGCTAAACAATGCTTTCAGAGCTTGCTGGCTTCTGAGGATCATCTTGTTGTTATATACAATCAAGGCTGCTTAAGCAATGAAGAATGGCAGAATATATTATCTGCTATAGGCTTATCAGCAGTCATTCTCGGCAACGGCGAGAACATCGGTATTGCCCAGGCCAGGCAGGCCTGCTTTCAATATATATGGGATCATCATAGTGAGGTCGACTATATATCTGAAATTCATGTCGATATGATATTCCCCGCAAATTGGTATGTGCCGTTAATCGACTTTCTCGCCGGTTCCGATGAGCCCATGATCTCACCTGGAATTGTAACGCAGTATGGTGAGCTTCAGCCTATCCAGCTTGGAACTCCCGTTCCTGCCACTCCTCAAGAGATGATTGCCCTCCTGGAAAGCTTATCCCGTGATGAATGCCATCCGGGCTTTGTTCATCCAGTTGTTCATAAAGCCCATATCTTAAAGGAGATTGGCGGATACGATGTCCGTTTTTTCAAAGGTAAGCAAGGCTATGAAGACGACAGCCTGCTCTTAGGCTATTTATATTATTTGGGCACCCGCACCCATTGGCGGCCTAAATGCTATTTAAAATCGTGGGTTTATCACGCCACTATGGCGCAACGAATGTCTCTGGCAAACAAACATCTGGATTTCGACTTAAATGAGGCCGGACTCTTTTATCAATACGGGGCAAAGGGCATGCAGCAGCTATCAATAATCCATCCAACCTCTCCCACCTTCGATTTGATGATTGATAAATTTACCCAAAGGGGTCCAAATTAACGCACAATACAAGGAGGATTAAGCAGTGACAGATCAGCAAAAAGACGTGTGGGATCGTCTATGGTCAGGAGGAGTGTCCTATGCCTGGGACCCGCTCAGCGATGCGCTCCTAAAAAGTATTCAAACCGTAGCCGAAAACGTCAAGGGCAAAAAGCTGCTGGAAGCAGGCTCCGGCACTGGTAAAATTTCTTTGCATCTGGCCAGGCTGGGCGCCGACGTAACATTAGTCGATTATTCGGAGAATGCCTTGGTCAACAGCCGTGGGGCCTTTCTCCAAGCAGGCTGTGAGGCCAACTTTCATTTGGCTGATATCCGGCAAATTCCGGTTCCTGATAACGAATACGATCTGACCTGGAACGCAGGTGTCCTTGAGCATTTTACCTTCGAAGAAAAAGTATCGATCCTTAAAGAAATGGCGAGAATCACCAAGCCCGAAGGTACAGTTCTGGTTTATACACCGTATGCGAAGTGTCTGCCCTATCAAATCGGAAAAGCATATGCTGAAAAGCAAGGAACGTGGATGTATGGCGTCGAAGAGCCCGTTCTAAGCTTAAAGAAAGAATTTAAGAAGAGTAAAATTACACTGGTTAAAGAAACCCATCTTGGCTTTCTAAACAGTCTGGATTTCCTTGATTTCCTCCCGGGTTCAGGAGCTATGAAGCAATGGATGCACAACTGGTATGAAGGCTTAAGCGCTGAAGAGCAAAGTCACTTTCCCGGATACTTGCTTGTGAGCGTGGGGCGGCTTTGAATTTGGCTATTGTCTCAAACTGAAACGACAGCGGTGACTATCCGCTGTCGTTTGTTTATAACATCATTTTCGAATGTTTGAAGATTAAAGAAGAATTACGAAATCAAAGAAAAGTCACAGAAGATTTATTGCGGATAGTAACCTTTGAATTACTGCGGCTGCTTCTGCTCTGGTTGCTGGAGTCTTAGGCACAAAACTATCTATCGTTCTTCCATTTATGATGCCTAAACGCACGGCTATTTGAATCCCCTCTCTAGCCCACTCGCTTATCGAATCGTTATCTGCAAATTTTATTGCCTCAACATCATGCTTCTCACTTTTCTCACTTCCTGTAGCACCGGACGCATAAGTGTTCGCTCTGACAATCATCACGGCCATTTCTTCTCTTGTGATATCTTTTTCCGGATCAAAGCTGGTTTCTGTCATGCCTTGAATTATGCCCGCTGCATAGGCGCTATTTACTTCTTCCGCATACCAGGAACCAGGCACAACATCGGTGAAGGGGATTTGCTTCGTATTTATTTTCAAATTCAATGCCCGAGAAATTAACGCGGCAAACTGCGCTCTATTTACATGAGCCTGTGGTACAAAATGATCCTCATCCATACCCTCAATGATGCCTTTCGAAGCGAGCTGCTCTATAATTTCCTTCGCCCAATGTCCCTCCAGATCTATAAAACCTTTTTTCACTGAAGTGACGGACACGCTCTTTCCTATTGAATAAGTTTGATCAGACAAATTGTGATCTACCGCTTTGATCGATTCCCACTTTACGGTGGAGGTTCCGTGCTTCTTGATCTTAAATGTCAGGGTGCCAATGGTAATACTTCCACTTTCACCGGTTATACTGCCAATTTTGGTGTGAGCTAGGATGATCTCTTTGTTCTTGATAATAGGCGATACGGAAAAACCGTCCAAACTGGACTTGGCCTCCACTAGCTCAAGTTGATTGGGATCAAACGTGATCCTTGCCTCATAGCCATATAAATCCTTCACATTTGTACCACTCATAGTTATGGTAATTTTCCCATCAGTAGGCTTATTAGCCGTTAAAAGAAAGGAGGAAGCCGTCTCCGCATAGGCGATTGCTGCTGGCTGTAAGGACAGGCAAAGCAGAGCAATTAATAAATACCTGGTCATGAAAGTGACCATGGAATTGATCATTTTGTGTTTTTTTCGATGCAGTTGATTTCGTTGCAGTTGCATAAAATCATCCTTCCCGTAAGTTAACCGATTCTTCTGAGTTTAGGGGATAGTGACAACAGGAATTTTAAGCTTCAGGTAGGCTCCTGTTTCTTTAACGATGTTTTTCATCACTAAGTCAGATTTCCGCGGGAGTTTCTGCCCTTTAATGATGTTTTACATCGTTAAAGATGCGAAAAGTTGCACTTTGGGGTGGCTTAGCTCCTTTTAATGATGTTTTTCATCGCTATCAGTCTGATTTTAGGTAAACTCTGCTCGTTAGTGATGTTTTATATCGTTAAAAGCCGGGCTTCCGCTTCCATATTTAAAAAACAGGAAGGGGAATTCCCTCCCTGTCACATGCCATTCATTTACTCAATCGCCTATCATTCATCCGCTACTCCAATAT
This sequence comes from Paenibacillus eucommiae, assembly GCF_017874215.1. GTDB lineage: Bacteria > Bacillota > Bacilli > Paenibacillales > NBRC-103111 > Paenibacillus_AI > Paenibacillus_AI eucommiae. The sequence continues at coordinate 259,292 of NZ_JAGGLB010000006.1, read as the reverse complement.
CTTCCTGGCAACAGCTGCAAGATCTAGAATATCGATTTTGCCATCTCCATTGATATCTGCTTTCTTCACTTGCTGCCAATCCGGACTGCTGCTATCTTTGCCGTAATGAGCAGCTACGATGGACAAATCACCTACCGTCACTCTTCCATCCTGATTAATGTCCTCCACGTCGTTGCCACCGCCTGGGTTTTCTACCGTTACTAACATACTGACGGAAGACAATTCCGCTTGTGTTTCGTTTCCTAGCTCATCTCCCAAAGTAACATCCGTAATCTCGATCACGCCTGCAGTCGTTTGCGCAATATGCTTCGCTCTAAAGGTGAGCTCTACGATTTGTGCATTACCGCTAAAGCCATGCTCTGAACCTTCACTGGCCACAATCAAACGAAGCTTACCTGCGGGCTCCTTAACCGTCTCAACCAGGGAAATTCCATCAATCAAGGATTTGGCAGATACAAATTCCATGACAGCAGGATCATAATCTAGCTTGATGTCCTGCCCATAAACAGACCCGGTAACATCGCTGAGTCCATAGCTAACTTTAAATTCAGTCCCTGTCGGGATTGAGCTTGCACTTGCAGTTAATTCACTTTTTTGAACTTGTGCACTAAACGTCACGACTTCGGTGCTTAAATCCGCACTAGCTCCCGCTAAATTGACAGCCCTAATAACAACCGAATAAGACGTGTTTGCTCTAAGATTATTAAAACTGTAAGTATGAATATTGCCGGGAAGCTCGGCTATCGTTTCTCCATCCAGCAAAACTTGGTAGGAACTAGCCTCTTCCATATTTGTTGCTGATGGCCATGCAACATCAAAGCCGCTGGATGTAACAAGGCTGTATTCAGCTTGACTTCCTGCTGGCCATTCAGGTAATGCCATCTTTTTGTAAGGTGAAAGTTTGTATAAGGCTACATCATCGATATATACTTTCTCACCAGGTTTAAAATCCCAATGGGTAACCGCAAGCTGCACATGATGAGGAATCCCGCCCGAATACTCCTCTTTAACCTCAAAGACAAACTCTAGGCTTGCCCATTTCCCTTTTGTCTGAATGACCGGCTTCGTTAAGGACTTGACTCTGTCAATTGTTTCTCCTGCGATGTTTTTAATGTTGGTCCACCATTGGATTGTGCCCTCTGTTATGGAATCCCCAGGCGTATAATAATATAGGACAGCTTTATATTTACCAGGCGTTGCCAGAATTGATGTATAGGGTCCTGCCCCATTTTGAAGTCCTTCCCCAAAGAAGCTATAGCTGCCTGTATGAGCCATTTCATTGGTACGTTTCGTAATTTGTGTAACCGGGTCGTTAGATCCATGTCCCCAAGGAAGGAACAAGGTTTCAGTTCCACTTTCAAAGGATGGGTTGCCGACCATGTTTTTCTGATCTACTAAATAAACCGGTTGAAAATGCTGCGGCAACCACGGTGCTCCGCCGCCCCAGCCCAGAAATGCATCTTGACCATGGTAATTTCGGAAGAAAAATCCTTTCAGCTCCCGAGTCTCATTTGTATTAACTCCAATGCTGGCGAATGGAATGACCTGGATCACATTCCAGCGGTCGCTACCGGTATTAGCATTAGCTTCCCAATTCGCATCGGTTGAAGGCGACACTCCCAATTGTGCGGATTTTGCATACACTAACTTCACAGCTTTCGGATTTGTAAAGTAACCCTTATAGGTGCCGTTCGGATCCGTTGTAATATAGGTTTCAACCGAATCGTCACCACCGCTTCTCCACCAGTTCCCCGGTGCGTCATTACTAACAATCATTTCTGATGGATTTTGATCGAAGTTCTCATAGCCGACATACAGATTTTCATGATCCCACAGCAGACGCACCTTGGTTTCAGCCGGCGCTTCCCCCAGGGTATTCATAATGAGGAAGTTAGAGAATGGCTCTGCATCCGCCCAAGGCCCAGCACTGAAATCAAGCGATTGCAAAATATCGGCTTTGTTTGCTGTCGTTTTGACAGCGATCGCCGAGGAAAACGCAAAGCCTGGAAGCTGAGTCAGAAATTGATTGAGCTGTTCACGGACAGTACCGTTTGCCGGCTCAGTGTCAGTATATATCTGCAGAGCGTTAATCATCTTTCTTTGGATTCCATCCCATACGCCTGCATACTGCAGCAGTGGCAAATACAGTGTCGGATGTCCACCGAACTCAGCCGCGAGTTCCTTCCGTTTCTCCACCAATTCATAGCTTTGAATAACTTCATCCAGCATAGCCAGCGCTTCTTGTTCACTCACTGGAGGCTCGACTGGTGTTTCGCGCGGATAACTCAAAGCGGATGCTTCGTAATACTCAAAGGAGCGCATGAGCAATTGAGCACGAGCCTGTTGACTGCCTGTACCTGCATGAGCAACTACAAGCTCCATTAAACGTCTGCTCTCAGCGATATCCTCCCTTGTTACTTCTTTCAAATAAGTGTGATCCAATAGATTCAAGTAATTCGTTCGGCTAGCCTTATTCTTCCAATCCAAATACCAGCTCGATTGGAACATGCGTGTGGTCCAGAAAACCTCCCAATAGTCATAATATTGCTTTAAATAAAGTGCCGCATCTGCACCAACAGCACGGGTATACCATTCATTCAGCAGCTGATCGACATCTTGAGACGAATCCCACTGAAGCTTTGCGGATAACCAAGGTTTAGGTCCTTCGCCAAAATTCGGATAAAGTTCTGCCACATGGCCGATCACACCTTGCTCTTGTGCGTATTTATAATTGTCTGCCATCTTATGATTGTATACTCGTGGTACGTTATAAGGTGTACCATATAAATATTCGTACCATCCCAAGTTAACTGCGACCTGACGCCAGCTTTCCATATGTTGCTCGGCTACTTCGCCGATTGACTCATCCAGCCAAGTCAGCCGGTCATCTGTTATATAAGGAATAACTTGGGGATTAAGCATATACGGTGTTCCGTCCTCATTCATTGGCGGATCATACATTTCTCTGTAAACCAGCAAGCCGAAATATTTACCCGGGTGTTTCTCCAATACACCTTCAACAACCTTATTCACCCACGGATAATAGTAATCCGATCGATTCCAGAAACCAAGGGAGTTTTTCGTAGTTGGGGTGAGGGGATCAGAGGGTTCCACTTCGCAATATTTCGTGCCGTCATTGATCCCAAGTGAATAGGATATTTCATCTGGATGCGTATCAAAGTATGTAATAATACGCTGAATCGCTACAACTGCAGTCGTATCGTTGTAGCATGGCTGCCAACTGTCCCGAACTTTAGCCGGTACAACTCCGCCTGCGTAGTATTCCGGATGATCCGCAAATACGGTAGGATCGAACAATGTATCCATATTGTGATGGAACTTAATGTTATCATGCATCCGATTTTTATCTGCCCACTCTTGAAAGGATGGCGTATAATTGGCACCGAAGAAATGACGCGAAATCGTTTCTGGCTGCTCCTGCACCAGCTCATTGGGAACACTTAAAGTGTCATGCTGAGGCACATCCTCCCCGTCAGGACCAGGCATCAGCCATATAACGCCGACATAACGTTCCAGAAATTCAATCACACCGAATTCAGTGGCGCGTTTTGTCGTTCCCATGATGGTTATCGCATCAGCTTGAGGATCAATAATAAATCCATGCTCGTTCAGACCTTGCAGCAAGCTCTGATGATGAGCTGCGTCCGCTGCACGTCCACTCCCGATAAATATTTTCACGCCATCGAAATTGGCAGGCTCACTAGTCACGATCGACAGCTGAGCTCCCGTTGACTTTTTCACATAATCGGCTAGTTCATTGGCAATTTGCGTATACCCGCTTACCGGAGTAATAATGATAGCATTAGCCGCTCCATCTTCGACGATCGTTAGCGACTCCTCTTGATTGAGCACACTTTGTCCGGCACCAGCATTTGCTTCTGCGAAGTGACCTGCACCGAGCAAATGTGTAAGCGCTATCATTACAATTAGAGTCCATATTTGCATTCTTCTTTTCATTGAATCTGCCTCCTTAAATGAATAGCATTTTATAACTGCAAGAGCTTACTTCTAATTCTAATTCTAGTTCCAGTTCTAGCGCGTCACCTCCTTCTCTAGAATAAGTCTTAAATGCTTTGAATTGTATTTCGGCTCGCTTGGAAAAAGGAAAGATTGTATGCTCAAAACCTCCTCTGAGAGAGCCAGAGATGCTGCGACAAAAAGCGGAATCAATTGGAAAAGATTTAAGAAAACGATTACTTGAAAACGCTTACCGTCTTTAATTAAGGAACTATACCGTCCTTCAAATTAATAATAACGAGAACAAGTGAAAGTTAAAATGGAATTTCGTAAGGAAAATCCGGAAATAAATCAGTTTCTTGGCGACATGTATTGGGCAGCAGGAGAGCTGGGGCACCTGGGAAGAACATTAGCGAGTCGATATGAACCATTCAGGTTGTGTTATACTGTGCCCCCGCTTCGTATACAGTCCGGCATACTTAAGTAAAGGTTACGGACATGAGGTACGCTATTTTACCATTTTATCTCTTTTTCGCAGATGTTACGGACATACGTTCCGCTATTTGCCCTGAATTCATGCTTTTGGTGCTGTTTCAGCATCAATAACGGCTTTCAGGTCCGTAAGCGCTGCAAAAACCTTTGAATTTCGAAAATAACGGCTCTGAGGTCCGCAAAGATCAAAGGCCAGCACCACTTAATTAAGGACATACAGCAAGCTGCCGCTGGCACTATCAAGCACTTGCACTACAAAGTACCTGCACTACAAAGTAATTGATAACCCTACTTAAGCTTCCACCACAAACGTGGCAAATAAAAAAAGGAACAACGCCAAAGGGCATTGTTCCTTTTTTTATTTACCAAGCAGCGAAAGATGCTTGCCTATATGTGTAACGAGCGATTGTCCGAAGGCTTCTTCCTGCTCGCTTAAGGTTTGATAGAATTCATCGCGGAACAAGGATTTCCCCTGTTCATCTACCGCCTGCAGCAAAATTCCATAAGTAATATGAATGAGCTGTCGGGCATTATTTTCGTTTAAATAGGTGTCTGCCAAATCCGCATCCTGAACCTCATCGATGGGCACAATTTTGCTGATATCCGTAGTCACATGGTAGTATGCTTTCGCCTCTTCGAAATGGGCTAATGCGTAGCTGTGCATCCTCCTATATAAGGATGGATTCGTTCCCGCGACTGTACGAACGGCTTCCAGCCAGTTGGTTCCTGCGGTTTTGATATGAAACCTGCCTTTGGTATACTGGCCAATAAGGGCAAATACACTGAACTTATCGCTGCCAGAATGAATACTCAGCTTATAGCCGAATTTATCGGCAATGCTGGCATGAATCGCCAGTTCTTGCTCGAATTGATGCAAATCGCCGATGTAATCAATCCCCTTCTGGAACTCGCCGCAGAACCGGGGGGCCATACTATAGATGGCCACACCACGCTCATACAGCTCATTAGCAACAAAATAATGCGATTCCGGGGCCGTAGGCGTCATTGTTTCATCGATTGAAATTTCAAAATCTACTGCACGTGAAGCTTGACGGATATAGGTTTGATAGATGTGCTCCATGTAATCGATCGCCTGACTGTAGATCAACACATTTTTGATTAAAGTTTGACGGTCAAAGGGAACAGATACATCTGCAACCGTAAACGTTTGGTCTAAATAACGGGTTTCATAATGCGAACGAACGGATTCCGGAAGGCTGCGGTACTTCTCCTCCAATTCCTGAAGAGACGCCCCTTCAATCGTGTTATCGATTTTCTCCGAGCAATCCAGCGTAAGCATTGTAAAGCCCAGCTCCAGCGCCATCTGGATGTCTGCCTCTACCTTCAGATGGTCCCCATCCGCACCAAACCCATCCTTATACCCTTCCTGAAAAACAGCAAAAGCAGCGGCATCCATAACCTGCTTATAGTCCCGCCCTGTTAAAGCCAGCTCACGAATGCTCTGCTGCGCAAGAATTGGACGAATATCACGGCCGCGAACGGCTTGAATATGGCCTGGCGAAGCAATCCCAAGCCGATCCCCAAGGCCAATCGTGGCGATTTCCGTTCCGAACGCCCGGGGAACCATATAGTCGAAATATCGATTCATAACGAGACGGTTCGTATGGGTCAAAGGACATTTTTTAACGCTGCCAATGACCGTTCCTTCCAAGTCCCGATACAGGGAGTCCTCACCTATCGCTAGCAGAAACTTCGTATTCGCTTCTTTGATCATTACTAGAGTCGTATTCCCATGTGCAGAAACCGACTTCTCATATACCTTCACACCTTCACCGCCTGATTGGCTGATAGGGCCTTCTTTGATCGATTGGGCGATCGCTTCGTAATTGTCCAAATCCATGACCTCCTAAATCATTTTCCCTTGTTACACGTTGGAACGATCTATTCCCGAGGCAGAGGCTTCGTCCAAGTAAAGCTCCCAATCCTCATGAGATTTCAAAATGGATGCCGGAATCAGATTCGTGATGCCTTCCTGCAGTGTTTTTTGGATCGCATTCGCCTTCACCTGATGAGGGACGCAAGAGATGATCGTCTTGCTTTTCAGTATTTGCTGTACAGACATTGTAATCGCTTGGGTAGGAACGGTAGCCAGTGATTCAAACCAGCCCTCGCGCACCTGCTGTGCTTTACACTCATCGTCCAGATCAACTACCTTGTAAGCAACTGTTGTATCGAAATCAGCCGGTGGATCGTTGAAGGCAATATGTGCATTTTCGCCAATACCAATAAGTGCGAGATCTATCGGTGCTTTCCCGATTTCCTCAGTGAGCTCGGCAATATGAGCAGCAACGTCTCCTTCGCCATTGACAAGGTGTGCTTTCCGAACAGGGGCATAGGATAAAAAGCGTTCCCGAAGATACAGGCGGAAGCTCGCGGGATGAGATTCGGCAAGATCCACATACTCATCTAAATGAAACATTTCCACTTTGCTCCAGTCTACCTTTTTCTGAGCCAGTGCTTCCAGGAAAGTAAATTGTGATGCACCTGTGGAAAGTACAATTCTTGCGTGTCCTTGTTTTGCTATACAATCATTAATAATAATAGCTGCTTTGTCCGCAGCCGCAATTCCCAGCTCTTCTGCTGTTTTGGCAATATGAATGTTCACGATATATGTCCTCCAATATTTGATGAAATACGTGTATAGCTCTCTTTTATTAATTGGCTAATAAATCCGCAATAACAACTGCCTTTTGTTCAGCGATAGAAATGTTTGCCGCGGCACCGATTAGAAGTGACATCGCTCCGGAAAAACTGCCAGCCTGCTGACCAAGCGGGTCTGCCACATCGCCTACGAACACCATTCGACGCAGCAGCTCATCGCCTCCGCCATGACCTCCCGCTCTTTCAGGAATCGAATATTGGAGAGACTCGCCGTTCGGTTTGTATACGTTAATTGAGGTTGATGTAGTGTTGGCATACGGTCCATTGTAATAATGACTCACTTCCAGTCGTCCATCAGTACCATGAAGAGTAGCCTTAAAGCCTTCAAATGGGCTGTAAGCTACAAGCGAATAAGTAAGCAGTGCCCCGCTGTTGTACTGAACATTGACCGACATATTGTCGTAAATATTAATTCTTTCACCGAAGACGCATTGATCGCGGATATATCCGTCCTCTTGCTCTGCCTGCAAATAATAGCGGTTCGTAAAATTGTCCTTGGAAACATCAAAATAAAACTCACATGATTCCGTGTAGTTGCAAGTGGAGCAGCGCTCTCCCCGTTCTTCACGGGTAGGCCCATAAAATCTCCGCGACCCAAATGCATGAACCTGCTCAGGATGGCTGTCCAGCCACCAATTCATAACATCGAAGTGATGCGTTGATTTGTGCACCAGCAATCCGCCGCTATGTTCCAGCTCGGCATGCCATCTGCGGAAATAATCAGCTCCATGAGAACGGTCCAGGCACCAGTCCAGAGAAACATGATGAATATCGCCGATAGCCCCCTGCATAAGCAGTTCCTTCACTCTGGCTACGAAAGGCATGAAGCGCATATTGAAAGTGACCTTCAATGAACGGCCGGTCCGCTTCTCCGTCTCCAGAATAGCGTTGCACTTATCACTATCAATCGTCATTGGCTTCTCGGAGATAACATCACACCCGGCTTCCATGGCAGCGATAATATAAGTGTGATGGGTATCATCAGTTGTCGCAACAACCACAATATCAGGTTGAGTTGTTTGAATCATCTGATCAAAATCGCTGAATACCGGAACGTTCCCGCATTCTTCACTAAGGTGCTTGGCGCGAACAGGATTAATGTCGAAAACACCACAAAATTCAATCTTTTCCTGCAGCTCGCTGGCAAATGGCTGAGCAAACATATAGAGTGCACGCCCGCCAGCGCCAACCAAGGCAATTTTTTTCATAGCTATTAGCCCCTTTGTCTCCTAAGAATGATTAGATGATGAATTATGATTCATGAAAGATGAATATAGAAATAAAGAAAAGTAATCGATTTCTTTTTCTTATTTTAGCACAACAATCCAGGGATGTCATTTATTTTTTAAACCCATGTTTCTTTTGCTGCATACACACTGCGGCCTGACAGCACCGTTTCACTTATGGTAAGCTCTTTGCTCTCATCGAACTCGAACAGCGTTAAATTCCCCGCGGCCCCAAGCTCGAGCTTACCAAGCTGATCCAGCCCCATAGCCTTGGTAGGCCGGACAGTTACGGCATCAACAGCTTCCTTCAGGCTAATGCCTACCTGCACCACCGCATTCGCTACACTACGCTCCAAGGATTGTGCCGAGCCGGATAAAATCGCCGGATTCGCCACAGTGTGCAGCCTGCCGTTAGCCAGCAGCTCAACCTCATTGCCGATTGCACTTTTGTACCGCCCCGGCGCCATGCCGCCGAATTTGACGCAATCGCTCACCAGAATGAACTGGTCCCTCTTTGCCCGGAACATAGATTTCAATACATTCGGAGGCACGTGATGCCCGTCAGCAATAAACATCGCCTGCAGATCATCATCAGCCAGTTGATCCCAAATGTAATTCGGATGCCTCGGCAGCAACGGATGCGAACCATTGCCCAAATGCGTAGACAACGAAGCACCAGCGGCGACAGCTTCTTGGAGCTGCTCTGTACTTGCCATGGTATGTCCCAGGCTCACTTTGATGCCTTGCTCCACAAGCCAGCGTATAAATGCAATCGCCCCCTCCCGTTCGGGAGCAATCGTGACAAGCGTAATATCCCCGCCGGCAGCCTGCTGCCAGGCTTCAAATTCAGCTATATCCGGATTGCGGATAAAGGCTCTGTCATGCGCCCCCCGCGGACCGTCCTCGGATGACAAGTACGGTCCCTCTACATGAATCCCGCATATAGCCTTCCTGACATCAGCATCCTGCTCGCAGCCCCTATGAATCATCTCCAGAGCCTGCTTCGTCCGCTCGAAGCTGCCTGTTACAATCGTCGGGCAGTAGCTTGTTACCCCACAGGAGAACATCGATTTACTAAGCCCAATAACATCCTCAAGTGTTGTCTGCTCTCCATTCACATCAAATCCGCTAAAGCCATTTACTTGCAAATCAATCCAGCCTGGAGATATCCATGGCACTCCCGGTTGTTCCTGAACAGGCTCGATAGACCGAATAATTCCGTCTAGTACGGTAATTTCTACACAAGCTCCGGTATCATACCTTTTTCCTATCCATTTCATATTTTGATGCCTCCTAAATTCTAATTGGCTATTGCTATCTTTATGCTGCTAAGCTTCTTGCTTCGCAAGGATAGTGGCATCCGTCCAACGAACAAGATCGGGAATATCGCAATATTTTAGTATCCCTGGCAAAATCGTCGCCATTACATTGTAATTATCATAATAACGGGATTTCACCCATTCTCCGATACTTCCGCTTTCCTTCCCGACAGTTACCTTGCTAATACGTTTACTCGGGTCCACCAATTTAGCAAGCAGCGCATACAGAGCAAATTTCCCTTCGGCATACACCTCTACCTGAATATCTTGCTGGTCCAAGCTCATGAAAGTCGCCGCCATTTCGGCTGCTCTAAGCAGGTCATAGCTGCGAAGCGCCGCTATACTGTCATCCAGCCATATCAAATCTGTTGTCAGCTTATGAATCGTGCCGAACCGCTCATACAACCCAATCCCGCTTATCGCAGCTGGCTCCAGGTTTCCTTCTCCGCTCACGTCGAGCACCATAACTGTATGCCCCGCTGAGCAGGTCTCACGTATCCAGGATAGATGTGCTTCGAGCTGCTTCGTCCCTTTTTCCCAAACAGCAATCGTAATCTGCTGCCCGCTCTGGTTCAATTGCCCTTCCACTGCATTCCGAAATAAATAAGCATGATTGAACAGCTTCTCCTGGCTCCACCACAGACAAGTCCGCACTTCAAGCCCCTCCATAGTTCCTAAATCAGCAAACCGCGGATTAAAATCAAAAGGCTTGCGCTCGTCCATAATCTTTTTCTCCAACCATGCTTTTGCCGCTTCTATACGTTCCACTTCGCTGATTGATCCCCGGCTGGACTCAAGTATATTCAATCGTTCATTATTCTCTTCATAAGCAGCCCGGGCAGCCGTATAGTCTCCACGCACCTGACCTGAAGCCGTACTCCATAACGCAGATTCTTCCTGAGGCGAGATGATCACATCATCTAAATGCACAACTTTATCCAATAAATGCTTCGCAAAAAAAGACGCAGCCGCTTTCGCCATAGGTACGGAATACTGATGCTCACAGGCATCCTCGAAAAGTTCAATATTAGCTGAATGACCCAGCTCTTCCCAGAATCGTCTTGTTCTCTCTACCGTACGGCGGGCACCTTCAATTGGAAAAAAGTCATATTGAGCAGCCAAAATAAGCACCGGTTTCGGTACCATCGCCAGCAGCAAATCCTCATGATCAAAGCCAAGACGGGACATGCCCGGCCAAATCTGCTCTGCATCCTGGGCCTGCCCTGAGAAAATATAGGTTTCGCGGCTCATAATGAACGTAGTCGGGGCAGCGGCGGCAATCCGCGGTTCACAAAGCATCGCCATGCTCGTCTGCAGTCCGCCACCTGAATTACCAGTAATTCCGATTTTGGCAGGATCCACCTCCGGGCGTGAAATTAAATAGTCAACTGACCGCATGATGTCATGCAGGAAATAACGGGCAAGCCCATCACCAAGCGGCCAGCTTTGTGCTCCTGCCATTTCATGCTCGGCCACTGCCGGATCGACAAGCGTCGTCTTAAGCTCTGAATCGTAGTAGCTCCAACGTTCACCTTGGCCGATAGGGTCCATAGCCAAAACAACCAAACCAGCCTCTACCATATACTGACATACCCTTTGATAGTTAGGATGCAGCCTGCCTTCAGAATAATGTCCGCACACGAACACAACAGCCCCCCGCGGCGAACTGGCATCGTCAGGCACATATACGCTTCCAGTCACATAGGTTTCCTGCCGCGATTGGAAAATAACATTCTCAATCCGGTAGCCCTCACAACGAATAGTTCCAGTTATTTCAGGAAGCAGGGGCGTGTCCATCGAGGGGAGCCCGCCAACCTTCTCGATAAACTGCTCCCGCAGCCAATTTTTTCGTTCCTCCAGCTGACTGGCGTTTATAGCATCTCTAGCTTGATCACCAGCAGCAAAAGCTTCCACCGAACGCGCATACACCAATTGTTTAAGTTGATCCCTGACATCGTGTATCCCAATTCCCATATTTTCAAGATCCTGCAGATTCATTTTCCTTCATCTCCCTTAGATTAAGTAATCGATTACTATTAATGTATAAAATCAGCCCGACACCTCTTTATTTTGGAGAAGTGTCTGGAGCTGTGACTGAAACGCTGCCTGTAACTTTCGCTAGCTACTTTTGCTATCAACTCTGCTAAAGCTTTCCCACTGAATCGCGGACGATCAACTTGGGCTGAAGCAGCACATCCATGCTGTCCCCGGCTTCGTCATTCAGCTTATCCAGCAGCATCGTACAAGCGAGCTTACCCATTTCATAATTCGGCTGCTTAACCGTAGTCAAGGCAGGTGTAAACATTCTCGCGTATTCAATATTATCAAAACCTACGACAGAAACATCATCTGGCACCTTCAAACCACGCGCCACCAATTCATTCATAACTCCAAAGGCCGTTAAATCATTACAAGCAAAAATAGCAGTAGGCGGCTGATCGAGATCCATCAAGTTAGCGGTAAGCGCCTTCCCATTCTCGAACTCGTAAATACCATCGTAAATTTCTTTCTCTTCGTTAGCGATTTGCACCAATACTTCATCGTCCTGGGCACCAGCTTGCTGCATGGCATCCAGAAATCCTTCATAGATGCTTTGCCGGCTCGGCCGATTAAGAGGGGCAGATACATACGCGATTCTCCGATGCCCTTGCTCTAGCAAATGGCTGGTAGCTATAAAGCCCCCGCGACGGTAATCAAACTCAATTTGCTGTACCTCAGGAAGATCAATCTTCTGATCTATTGCGATAACCTGCAAGCCTAGATCAATCAAGTTCATCAACAATTTCTTATTATCGGAAATCGAGGAAATGATAAAGCCTTTTACCTGCTTTTCAAACAAAGTTGTCAAATACGCTTCTTCAATCTTGCCATCCTGGAGCGAATTCCCCAGCAGTACGTGATACCCCTTCTTCCGCGCTACTTCCTCAATGCCAAGCATAACGGATGCATAGAAAGGATTGCTGATAGTTGGAATGATAACCCCGATGGTCATATTGTTATTCGTCTTCAACTGCTTCCCGATCATATTGGGAATATAGTGCATCTCTTCTGCCAGCTTGACAATTTTATCGCGGAGCTTTGCGCTTACCGGATACGTACTGTTGCCCAGCACTCTCGAAACCGTTGCCGAGGAAACCCCTGCCATTTTGGCAATATCATGAATGGTAATTCTTTTCTTCATAAGCTAATCATCCTAAAATAGTAATCGGTCTCATTCGAACTTAATATATCATAAAACAGAGGAATAGGAAACAAAAATAAGGGGTAGAAAACATGGCGGGAGAAGGCGGACCAGGGCTGAGTGGACATGCCTGTTTCTTCAACATTGGCCCCCACGCATCTCTGACAATCAGTCGAAATAGAGGAGGTTCTGGGGAACCGCCATTTGCGTCCAAAAACCTGCAGAAGTAACAGAAGCGAGTAGAGGAGATTTCCTAGCGATCAATGGCGCCGCGGATCATGATAAAGGAAAAACTGAAAGGATCTGCTGCTTTAACGATGTTTTTCATCGTTAAAAGCACCAGGTCATCTCCACATCCTTACTTTAACAATGAAAAACATCGTTAAAATCCCCTTTAACCATCCTGAAGAGGCCATCCGTCCACTTTTAGCGATGAAAATCATCGTTAAAGCGACTGACTGCCTGGAGACTCTTACTTTAACGATTAAAAACATCGTCAAGCACTGCGAAGCGCTTTAATTTTCTATAAATCAAAAAAATCAAATAAATCAAAAAAGAGTGCTCAAGAGCACTCTTTTTAATATTTATTGTCCGTACACCTTGCATCCACGCTTATAGGTTTCTAAGATTTGAAGCTTCTCGTCTTCTCCTTGCTTGAAGACGACTAGATCTGCGGGTGCCCCTACGGCAAGCCCGGCCTGTGCAGTCAGTCCCATCGCTTCGGAGGGACCTATCGAAGAGGCATCCCAGGCTTCGGCCAGCGTGCAAATGCGCTGCTTGACGAGATGGGCGATGCCATGTGTCAGCATCTGCGCCGAGCCAGCCAGAAGCCGCTCGTCACGCTGCAGATGGAGCCGGCCATCCGGCTCCAGGACGACTGTGCCCATAACCGGGTTATTGTACACGCCCGGGCTCATACCGCTGTAAAGCACAGCGTCGCTAACCAGCAGGAATTTGCCCTGCTTAACCTTACGCGCCACCTGCAGGAAGGAGCTTGGAACATGAAAGCCGTCAGCAATGACGCAGCTCCACAGATTTTCCTGGGCAAGCTGCTCCCATATATAATTGGGATGCCGCGGCAGCATCAAATGCGCCCCGTTGCCCAGATGCGTCGACATGGTCGCCCCGGCAGCAACCGCCGCGGCAATCTGTTCAGACGTTGCTGCGGTATGCCCGATGGAAACGACAATGCCGTGCTCCACGCAGCGGGCAATAAATGCAGGAGCATCGGGCCATTCCGGCGACATCGTCAGCAGCGTGATACGGCCTTCGGCGGCCTCCTGCCAGCGCTGCACCAAATCCCAATCGGGTGCTTTTACGTATGCCAGATCATGGGCGCCACGAGCGCCGTCCTCAGGTGAAATAAACGGGCCTTCCAGATGAATACCAGCAATCGAGTTTGCCGTTCTCTCATCCTGATGGCAAGCCTCAGCAATAATGCGGACTGCTAGCTCGATATTATCAGAGTCATGAGTAATAATCGTCGGCAAGTACGCAGTAACGCCCTCCTGCCACAAAGCCGCTGTCAAATCAGTCACCTGCTGTACAGATAAGGGATGCGTATTTAAATCGAAGCCGCCATGTCCATTCACCTGCAGGTCAACAAGACCAGGACCAATCCAGTTGAGCTTAGCACTGTCCGGATCAGCCGCAATGGAACCTTCAGCGTCCTCAGATAGCGATTCAATTTGCTGAATCACGCCATCCACCAGACGTACCCGAATCGCCTCACCCGTAACATAATGCCTACCTTCCAGCAGCAATTCTCTTTGATCTTGCCGATCTTGTTGCTCTACCTGTCCGCTTTGATTTTCGCTGAGATCTCTTGGATTAACCATTTGCTTGATCAGCTCCTTGACTGTCCAAAAGATTCAAACCTCCATAGCTTTCCCGGTCAAGATACAGCGTGCAGTCGCCATGTGTCCGCAGAATAGTAGCCGGACAAGCAGTAGCGATCGGCCCAGTTAGCGTCTGCTCTACAGCCTCGCGCTTTGTTGGCCCAGGCACGATACAGATCATCGTTTTTGCAGAAGTCAGGGCAGGTATCGTCAGCGTAATGGCATGTGTGGGAACGTCAGCCAATGAAGCAAAGCAGCCATCATTAACCTGTTGCTGGCGGCATGGCAGATCCAGCTCAACCATTTTCACAGGTGCCGGATCGTTAAAATCAGCAACCGGCGGATCATTAAAAGCAATATGCCCATTTTCGCCAATACCAAGAAAGACGATATCGATCGGTGCTTCTGTAAGCAGCTTGCCGTAACGAACAGCCTCTTCCGCCGCATCGTTTCCGCTATTAATTAAATGTACGCCACCCGGCCGCACAATATCAAATATGCCTTCTTCCAAGAAACGGCTAAACTTCTGCGGAGCATCCTCTGCTAAGCCGATATATTCATCCATATGGAAAACAGTAATCCGGGACCAGTCAATATTAGGCGCCTGTGAGAGTGCAGCCAGAAATTCATTTTGCGATGGTGCCGCCGCGAATATAAGACGCAGCTGTTCTTTCTGCCCCTGAAGCGCACGAATGCTGTCTGCGGCCTGTTTGGCAGCGGCCTGCCCCATAAGAGCACGGTTCTCGTAAACGTTCACCTTTAATTGCTCAACATTTCCCGAGCTGAACGGCCTCGATGCCGCCGCAGATGCTGCTTCCGCCAGCTTCTGCTGCTCACGCACACCCTCTAGACAGCGCGCCGCACCGTCAACAGGCTTGCCGCCTTCTGGAACATAATGCGGTTCAATCGTAAACAAGCCAGTGTATCCATCATGCTCCAGCGCAACAAGCTGCCCTACATAATCTACGGCTCCCGTTCCCGGCGGGACACATTTCCCCCGGCCATCCGCATCACATACAGCATCTTTCAGATGTACATGAGCCAGTACGTGCTTGACCGCTTCGTAGCCATCCGGAAATGCTGGACGCCCTGCATAAGCTTCGTTGCCCGGATCCCAAAGTACCCGAAGCGCTGGCGATCCCACTGCTGCCGTCATGCTGCCAACTTCTTCGGCGTATCCGCCATTGCAAGAGGGCTCGTTCTCCAGCAGCAGCAGCTTGCCGCTGCGCTCAGCAAGCTCAGCTGCCCTGCGCAAATGCGCGACGATTTCCGCTTCGTATTTCGCCGGTTCAATCTCCCTCCAGAACGAAAAGATCCGGATACTTTTGGTGCCGAGCAGATCGGTGATAGCCAAAGCCCGCTCCAGCAGCTTGAAGTGGCTCGCCACATCTTCTCCAGAAGCTTGACCGAACGTATCTCCACCAGCAACCGGACGGGACGGATCAAGCGGACACTTGAAAACAGGGGATGCAACTGCAGATACATAAAGTCCGCGGCTCTCCACCTGCTGCCTTACGCGGGCCAGCTCAGCGTCATCCAGGGTTATTACATTTTTGCCGTCAACCATACGAATTTCAACATGCTTAAAGCCTTGCTCCTGAATCCAGTCCAGCGCCTCTTCCAATCGTGGCGACACTTCATCTGTTAAAATACCTAATCGTTCAAACATGGTCTGCCCCCTCATTTCCTTGCAATATAATTTCCTTACCTGACAGCGAGGACGCGCTAATAGCTTGGATCAGCTCTACCGCTTGCTTCCCTTCTGCCCCTCCTACCAATGAAGGTCTTCCGTTATTCAGAGCATCCATAATTTCCGCAAGCTGCGCTTTATGGTAAACGTGAGAAATAGCTAGCGGATTAGAGGATCCGTCACTAACCTGAGCCTCCGGGGAATCCGGCGCTTCCACGCCTTCTACCGTCCAATGCTCGATGGACTGACCAGAAATTTTGATCGTTCCTTTTTCTCCATACAAATGGATATAAGGTGCAAAGCCCGGCTTAATGCTTGTGGACGACATAATCGTTCCCATAGCACCTCCAGCAAACTTGACGATGGCCACGCCCATATCCTCGGCTTCCATCTGATGTGTCATCGTCGCTGTCTTGCCGTATACAGAGTGAACAGGCCCGCCAAGCCAAAGCAGCAGATCGATCTGATGAATTCCTTGATTCATTAAAGCGCCGCCATCTTCGGCAATCGTCCCGCGCCAATCTGCGGAATCATAGTATTCCTGTGTGCGTAAATAAGGTGTGCCTGATTCGACCAGCAGCAGCCTGCCCAGCTTCCCTTCATCAAGCAGCTGTTTGACGTGCTGAGTTACCGGCTCAAAACGGCGCTGTGAAATAACCGATAGCGTCACTCCTTGTGCTTCCGCCAAATCTATCAATTCCTGTGCTTCCTTGGCGTCAATCGCAATTGGCTTCTCAATAACCAGATGCTTTCCAGCCTGCAGTACATCCCGCCCAATTTGCGCATGGCTGCCCGTGCTTGAAGTGACACATATGATATCTATATCAGACCGCTCCAGTAGGCTGAGGTAATCCGTTGTCCAGTCGCAGCCATACTCCTCCGCAAAAGCCTTCGTCTTTTCAGCAGAACGGCTTGCTACGCTAACCAGCTCAGCTGCTTCCAGCTCACGAAGTGAATCTGCATGAAATTTCGCTATGCCACCACAGCCAATAATTCCGAAACGCCAAACGGTACCCACACGATCTCCACCTTTCAATAATTAAAATTCTTCACTAACCAAGTTACTACCACTTACAATTTCCATCCTCATTTAGCAAGCTAATTTGGAAAGACTAATTTACCAGCAAATTTACTAAACAAATCAAGTAACATTTCACTAAGTTAATTCTAGCAAAAAACAGCGCATTTATCTTCAATAACGTTAGCTTTTTAGGCCAACTATTTTGCTGTGGTTGACCTCGATCCAACATGCAAGGAATCGATGGTAATACACGTTCCTTTTACAAAAACAAAACGCAACTTCATTAAATGTAGGTTCCTAAGCTAACGGGCATTTGTACTTTATTTTGCATATAAGGACACTCGTACTCCTTGGTATGCAAAAGTATTTGCTATATGCTAGTGCTTGCGGTAGCCGATGAAAAATTTGTTCTGGTTCGCCTTCGTTCGCTGCACGCCGATCGTCGCATCCGGATCGGAATACGTCTTCTCGCAAGCGCACGTGCTCTGATCCGGACATGAACAACGTTTGTGCTTATATCCGTTCACGTTGGCCCAAACCGGTCTTCAGTCGATGCCTGTAGGCGTTGGCAGGAGAAAGTCTTTTAGCTTCAATACCTGAGCAATGAGATCAAAGAGATTGGCATTATAAATCCAAAAAAAACAAGGAGATTGAGCCGTCGCGCTCAATCCCCTTTTCTTTATCTCCACTACTATATAGAAGTCAATAAAAATTCGGCATCAAGGCATTTTACAGCATCGTCTGTACTGCGACAAGATCGATCAACCAGCCACTTCCAGCCTCTACTCCGCTTGCTAATAAACGGAAACTCCCTTATCTAATACGGTTTTGTTGTGCACCTGATTTCCTAGTATAAACAATTTTTTCAGTTTCGGCATTCCAACCAAAGGTTCAATATCCACGATCGCATTATTCTCCAGATGAAGCTCCTCAATTTGTTGCCACTTTTTCATAAACTGCAGAGATTGCAGCATGCTGTCCTGCATCGTAAAGGTACGAAGCGCGGACATATTAGAAAAATACGGCATCACCTTTTCAACTTCTTTCGAAAAATCATCGCCCAATTTGAAAGTTACTTTTTCCAAAGCCAGATGCTCTAGCACATCATTTTCAAATGGTGTCACCTTATTTAAATCAATTCTGCATTCCTTGCACGTCAAATTTGTGACATGGCTCAAACTAAACAAGGCATCTATTTCATTATCGATATATATATCGTGAATAGACAAGTTTTTTAAACTTGGTACTTTATTTAGAGCGCGAATTTCACTCAGTTGTCCAGACTCTTCTATAGAAAGCTCCTCCAATTGCGGAAACTCTACAATCTTTTCTCCACTCAAAGTCATGCCGCTAATATCAGCAGATAAGGACATTAAAGCGGGTGCAGTTAACTTCTGTACAAAAGCTCCCGGCAGCTCGGCTTTTCTTAAATTTGGCAATGTTAATGTCGGTACAGAGCCATAATAGCTAGAAATGGATAACTCTGTCAGTGAAGTTAAGCTGTTGACGAAATCTAATGAATCCAGACTGCTAAGAGTCAGATACAGCTTTGTTAACGATGCTTTATCTTTTAATATGTTTAAATTAGAAATTTCAGCAAAATCCATCTTTAGAACTTGCAGTTGCGGCATATTCTGTATAAAATCCATTGTTTTTAAATTTTTCACAAATTTCAAATCCAACTCTTGCAATTGATTTAAAGAATAAAATGAGGTGAAGTCTGTCGCTTCACTATATTGCAGCTTCAAAGATTTAAGATTTGTTAACACTGATAACCATTGCAGATCATTGCAGCCACGTAATCCCAGCGATTGCAAATTCAGCTGCCCTAACAATTTAAAATCAGTAACCGATTCACCAATATACGTAATCTCCAAATTTTTTAAGTTGGGAAATTGTAATACTACAGCTAGCTCATCATCACTTCTGATTTGTAATATAAGCTCTTCAATCTTATCTTTATCCGCAAAATATTCAGCAAACTGGGAAAATGACTCATTAAACCCGCCAGAATAACTTTTTAGTCCCTGCATATGTTGAAAAGTTACTTTTTCATTTTTTAAAATTTCATAGGTATTCCTCAAGTCTAAAGCAGTCAATCCGCTAAATGCTTCAAAATCCTTCTGTTCCAGCCTTTTAGTGTTTAGTATCTTATCCATTACAACATAGTCGTGCATCTTAGCTTGTTTAGTATTAAAGGGATCATCAAAGCTGTATGTAAAACGCCATTGATTGTCTTCGTAGCCAACAGACAAATAGCGGATACTTGCTAATTCCTCTTCCGTTGGCATTACTTCTCCTTTATTAAAAATATCTCTCAAAAAGAACAAGACTACTTCACTTTCCGGCATTGTGCGAATTTCAACTTTACTTACAATACCTTTCTGCTGTTGATTGTTTGTTAAATAAAAATACCCAACTGCCGCGAAAGCAAGTATAACAAAGGTTAAAAGCAATGTCCCCGCCTTAGTCTGCGTAGGAGTTTTGCGAGCAGCTGGAGCAGCTCCATAGTAATTGTTAATTGTCTGATCCACATAATAAACTTTATTTTCATTGAGCAATAATTCTGTCCCACAATACGGGCACTTAAACGTCTTCTCGTCTTTATGTTCAATTTTCCCATTACAATTTGGACAATTTAATTTAATTAATCCCACAAAGTGCCCCTCCAACAATCCGTCTCTAAGCTGAAAAAACATACATTATATAGAAAAAAATAATACAGACAACAAATAATCCATACTGCGCAAGTGGGCTTCAATAACACTAATGCTCAAGCGGATTGATCAATCTCCTGCGCTTGTATTCATCCGGTGTACAGCCCACCCGCTGCTTGAACATCCGGCTAAAGTGCGATAAATTGTTGAAGCCTACCCGGTAGCAAACCTCCGTTACGGAAACCTGGTCCTGCAGCAGAAAAATAATTTTAGCTTCATTAATTCGCCTTTGGTATAAATAATCGAACACCGTTAGCCCGGTAAGCTCGCGAAACACTCTCGATAAATAATGCTTGTTCAGGTCCATATGAGCCGCAATGTCATCAAAACTGACCTGTTCGGCAAAATGGCCTTCCACCCACGTGACTACCTTCTGAACCGTTTGCTCTTTTGGAGTGAGCGCCTCTGACTTCCGCATACTTGGCTTGGCACATAGTCCATAAAGATCCAACAGCATCTCAAGAAATACGAGACGAAAACGGTTATGAGCAATAGGATCCTTATGATGAAAGCAATCATTCATTTCCGCGAGGCGGGACTCCACCCGCTGCTGATCTTCCCCATGAAGCTGCAGCCTTATGTTTTTATGCCGTTCAAAGGGCTCCAGAGGATCAATTGTAAAAAGCTTCCCTGAAATCGCCCTTACATAAGCGGGATCAAAGCTGACGACAGTGCGCACATATTTATTTTTTTCATCCATATTTGGACAATGAAGGGTCATCCCGTGCATCAGAATCAGATCTCCAGGCGACAAAGAGTAAATATGGTCTCCGATTAAATAGTTGCCGCCGCCCTCATGAAAATAAAACAGCTCATAGTTCGGATGTGAATGCAGCACCGCAGGCATCGGCAGCTCCTTCAAATATTCAATATTTACGAGATAAGTACCTTCAATCATATGCCGCCACCTCTATTTTCACAATGATCCGCCGCTGCTGTGTCTCTAGCATATCTAGTATGCATAGTATCACCGTATATGGACGCAACCATTTCTTCAAACTTGTGATATCTGCTTGAATACAACGCCTGCAGTTGTTCTCAGAATACCACTTAATGGTAGAAATAGAAAGTGAGTTTAACTTGCTTAGATCAATTTTAATAATACTGCTGCTGCATGCAATCTTCCCCGCAAGTCGTATGTATATAATCCGTATACACTTCGTAAGGTTTCAGATTGCTATTCAAGCAACCTTCGATATATAACTTACACATGCATCCTGATCACTTGTCGTCCAATAACGTGTAACGAATCCTGCCCAACCGCACTCCATTAACTGTTTAAGTAAATCCTCAAGCGGTCTCATGTTGATCTGCGGCAGAACACCTTCATTGTCATCGTTCAGAGTCTAATTCACTGTAGATGGAATGATGTGGGTATCCATGTCTCTGAGAACATGATTCCTTCACAAAATTGATGGTGTATAACGCACAGAGCTGATCTGCAGCAAATTGCTCGAGTCTGTCACAATGTTCCCCGACCACAACGGTAACCTTTGTTTGAATAGAATTCATCAGATATCCCCTCCCCCTTAACCTACTTTATTTTGTTCTTAGATAACACTCCTACATTTATAGACAACTACAAAAAAGTAATGTATGCTAAAAATTATAATATAATTTTATTTTTTAACAATACATGTGATTTGGATGACGATGTTTAAAAAGCAAGATGCTATACAGTTAAGTATAGGGCAAGCCCATTTTGTACAGGAACGGATAGGCAAACAGAAGCCATTTTTGGGGCTAAGATCGGATAAAGCCAATGATTATGGAAATACGCTTCCCAGCTATCTTTATAGCCAGCTTTTTGAAGGAATTGTCGAACAAGCCAGAGACTTCCTCATCAATGCATCCGGAATATTACAGTCTTAACAATGCAATGCGATAAATATGGAATGCCATTAATGATTGAACCGCTTGTTATGCTGTCGAATGATAAAGCAGGCGGCTATATGGTAGATGGTGACATTGATAAAAAGTCTGGATGGCTGTGGAGTTAGGAGCCGATTTAATTATAACGGCTCCTTGCGACCATACTCAGGAATATCATCGTGTCATTGAAATAGCTTCCGGTACACCACTTATTGTTCGTGGTGGCGGACTGGCATCAGATGAAGAAGTGTTATTAAGAACATGCGAAATTAATGAAGCAAGGTGCATCAGGTATCGTATACGGCCGTAATATCGTTCAGCACCATAACCCAGCCGGTATCACGCGGGCATTAATGGCCATTGTTCACGATGGTGCCGACTGCGACCAGGCTTTGGTTACTCTTCATAAGAGGAATGTCTAGAATCCAACTAACAAATTAACGAATAAATATAAGGAGATTGGACAATGGAGTTTTCGACTACAGGAGCAAACAAAAGTAACAAAAAGCTCACTAGCAACGAACGAAAAGAACGGTTATACGACATTATTTCCAAACAGGGAGAAATTAAATTTTCGGAAATGAGCAGTTATTTCGGTATTACGGAAATGACTATCAGGCGAGATTTGGAAAGTTTGGAGCAAGAGGGACTCATTCGCAAAACGCTAGGCGGCGCCATCTTGGTGTCTTCTGTAGATCTTTCCATGGCTGAACGCGTTGGCATCAGAACTGCTGAGAAAATGCGGATTGGACGAGCAGCAGCAGAGTTGGTCCGCCCACGTGAAGTCATCTTTATTGATTCAGGCACAACAACCATCCAAATCGTGCATCACCTGCTCCCGAAAAATGTTCATACGGTAGTAACCAATGCTTTGAACATTGCCATTGAATTGCAAAATAAGAATATACAGACCATATTAATCGGGGGGCATCTATGGGGAGGCTCGTCTTCCTTAGTTGGCCCTATGGCCGAGGAAGCAATAGGTAAAATTTTTTTTGATCGAGCCTTTATTGCAGCAACAGCTTTATCCGTGGAACATGGGTTAAGCAACTCCAATATATTTGAGATCCCGATCAAACGCCTTGCTATGAAGCAGTCCCAGGAAGTTAATGTAGTTATTGATCATAGCAAGTTTGGTATGAAATCATTGGGATCTTTCTCCTCCCTGGATAACGTTAACCGAATCATTACAGATCAACTTCCTGTCGATGAATTACAGGAACTATGCAGTCAGAACGAGGTTGAACTCATGATCAGCTAATAAATAATTCTAGCGGAATTCCAAGTAGGGGGATGAATATGAGCAAACAGACCCAAAAATCCACATTGGGCGTGATTGTGGGGAATCGCGGTTTTTTCCAGGCCATCTATGTAAATCGGGGCGTCAAACGATATTAAAGGTTTTGGAAGAGCAAAGTATCGATGCCGTCATTCTTGACGTCAACGTAACTCAATATGGGCAGTTGAAACCCAGGATGACGCGATCATTTGTGCAAATTATTTTAAGGAACATCGTAACGTGATCGATGGCATTCTCTTTATTGAAGGACCATGACCGCCAGCGGGAGCTGGCATGCCGGCCTGCCAGCTCCCTGACCTCACGCATGAATTGTGTCACCGGCTCGGCCCAACAGCGGATCCAATGTTCGTCCCCGTTACTTACATCGAAAGGATCTTCACCATACAATTCCTTGAACCTCGCCATATTGGGCTGTTCGCAGCCGTAATCGACTACAGTGGCGCGTCCCGCGTCGAATGCACGCCAATAAATTTTGCTAGGCCCAAAATCTTTGCATCGCGACAGTACTTGATAAATGCCTTCCGGACCGTTATCAAGCGATCGATCCCGCAGCAGCCAATCCGTAAATGTTAGTGGCAACGAAAAAATCAATGGCGTGCCCATGCTTTCAACCTCCCGGTGGTGTCCCCCAAAGAATGCTTTACCCAGTTGAATCACTCAAGGTCAAAGCATTCTCCGACTTGCGCTTCAGCAGGAAAACCGCCTTTACAATAAATTTTTGCAACAGAACCTTAATCCTTGCTAAACTCTGCTTGTTTTTTCATCAAATAACGGTAAACATACTCATTCAAGACGGCGATCCAAGCTCGGTCTGACTGATCCCTAGCAACGCGAGCATAAGCTTCTATCCCTTTCTTGGCTTTTTCTAAGGCAATATCAACAAGTTCACGCGTCCTGTTAACATCATTGATTTCCTGAGCACAGGCCGCAAGCCTCACTGCTTCTATCGTGTTCATATAATGAACGGCGAATTCGAGCCGGCCAATCCAGTAATCGATATAAACAGATTGGACGTTCCGAGTCTTGTCTTTGGCCAAATAAACCCAGCCCAATGCACGTTGATAACAAGAGCTCACTTCGGTATACTGATCCGGTTGCAATTTAGTATCCCAATTGAACGACATCATCCAAGGCAGAGGAAAACTTAATCCAAGCCCATCCCACTCCAAGACTTTGCTGGCTGCCTCAAGTTCGATGAACATGCCAAGCATCTCCTCAAGGCACTCTTCCCCGCAAGTAGTACGTATATAATCCTTGTATGCCGCGTACGGTTTCAGCTCACTATCCCAGGCGGCCTTGGATATATAACTTACACAGGCATCCTGATCGCTTGTGGTCCAATAACGTGTAACAAATCCGGCCCAACCGCACTCCAGAAGCTGCTTAAGTAAATCCTCAAGAGGCCTCATGTTGATCTGCGGCAGAACCCCGACATTGTCATCGTTCAGAGTAAAATTTAAGGTTGAGGGAATTTTGTTGGTGCCCATATCTTTTAATACATGATTTCTCCGTAAAACTCTTGAAGGTGTGTAGTCTATATAGGTTAATAATTCCGATCCTTCGGGAAGAACCTTGGAAAGAATGGGGTATAATTCTTCAGCTACATACATATAAATCCACTTTTTACTCGCTTTGGAGGTATGATCAGCAGCAAATTTATCCGATAGAAGCTTGTCGTAATAATACAAGGAGACTATATCCCCTTTTGCCTCAGTCTTGGCACGCTCTGCTCCTCCCGGATAACTTAACCTCAACTCAGCTTTGGCTATCACATCCGCATACGTACAGATATCGTCAATTCCATATTTCTGGTTCAACATCTTCCATGCGTATTCTGCTTGCCCTGTCCAGTGGCGCCATTCGGGCATCACAAGAGAAAGATAATCGGCTTCGGGATATGTCTTTATAGTCAAGTTAATGATTTGCTCGGCAAACTCTTTCAGGTCCTCGTCTTCCACATCCGTATTCGGTCCCGGTACGATTGTTTCGTTATTGATTGAATCCATCTTCACTGCATCCTTTAAGATGGGCTCGAATTCCAGGGGAAACTCTATAACAGGAGGATTGATGACGCACTCCAATCCTCTTTGATGTGCATAATCCATGATTCTGTGAACATGCAGCTCACCTGCAGCAATAAATTCCTCATAGGAAGCGTTAATCGGCAAGTCAGGATTCCAGAATTCTTCCCTATCATCGAAAAGATCACGTCCGATCATATCCTCGGTAATAGGGTAATGCAAATTAAAAAATAACCCTGCGGACTTACGTTTAATCCCTTTATATTCCAAATGCAAGAATGGATATAGCTGGTAGAATTGTACAGATACCCTGTTGTACTTAAGCTTCGCCAGTTGGTCCATCACCTTGCAGTAATCCTTGAATCCCCATGACTCCGGACCCACAGCCAATCCATGAGGAAACCCCCAAACTCTTAATGGCAGAAGCGGTTCTTGCACAAGATCAACCTCGGGCAAATAAAAAGCGCTTTTCTTCGGTAAAACGTCACCGCTTAGTAAGTAACGGACTCCCCAACGCTCGATAAATTCATAAACGGCCCAGAGAGTGGATTTTGGACTTCCCCCACCCAGAATAATGGAAGGAACTCCATCTATAACTTCCTTTTGTATTAAAATCCCTTCATTACTTACCTTCTTCAACTCAATAGATTCTGTAGTATTCCTGTTAACCGGATTGGTATCGCGATTTCCAATAAAAAAATAGGCAGATGCCTGTTCCTGTATCCGGGTTTGAGAAGAGGTCGCTATATGAAAAAGCTTCTCTATGTACTCACAAAGCTGATCTGCAGCAAAACGCTCAAGTCTGTCACAATGTTCCCCAATCACAACTGAAACCTTTGTCTGAATATGATCCATCAGAAACCCTCCATGCCTAAAGTAGTCTTGTAAAACAATTATATCTGGTTATGATCTGCGATATGTGTATTTGCCTGAATCGACCTTAGTAAAACGGCGGCGGCGTGAAAATCGCCTTTTATTTTGTAAGATAGCACACCCTCGTGCAAAGTGATATCTTTGTGGTCCTCAGCGTAAATAGCCTCTATCTCGTATTTCTTGTCTATAGATACTTGAACATCAATTTGTTCAGGCAAATGACCTCCGAATGTGTGGAAGACAACTAGCGCCTCCAACTGATCAGACCTGACTCTCAGCATGGCTTGCCACCCTTCAGGATGTCTATAGCTGTTGATCACAGGTCCATAACGATAACTCAATCCTTCTTTAATGATTGCCGATATTCGTCTGTAAAAATTAATGCCCTCATCTACAACATTCCATTGTTCTTTGTCCAGATCATAAATCTCCCCGGTCAGGCACACACGTCCTAAAAACGTATTGACCATAGAATAAATCAGCCTTTTCTTGGAATCTTCCTTCCGCAGAACTGCCCATATTTGAGATTGTCTCGGCAATATTGCCCGATGCAGATTAGCGGCAATGATAGGAATCTCCAATTCTTCATGTGCATCTGAAAACGAAGCCAAGGAGGTAAGCCCCATCATGGAAGGCTCAAGCCGATGTCCGCCTGATGAGCAATTCTCAATGACAAGCTCCGGGAGCTCATCACGAATTTTTTGAAGAAAAGCTTGGAATGCCGTAAGCTGCTGCCTTAATCCTTCTCCCAAAGATTCAAAACCATCACATCCAATACCAATGGTTTCATTATAATCAATTTTCAAATAACCGAATCCGTATTTCCGTAGAAATGCAATCACTTTATCAGATAAATATTCAATGACAAAGGGATCCATAAAATTCCAGAATCTTCGCTTTCCAGAGTTGATTGGAATACCGTCACGCTGCAACAAGTGCTCTGTCCATGAGTAGGCTTCTGCTGAAGGAGCACAGGTTTCCAGTTCGAACCAAATCCCTGGAATCATGCCGCATTTACGAATGTCTTGAGTTGCCGCTTCCAAGCCTTGAGGAAATAATTCCGGCGAGATGTTCCAATCTCCAATGTTATCTTCCCAGCCTTTTCCTTCTTCTGCATACCACCCTGCATCAATTACTAAATAAGTGATTCCTTTGCCCTTCAATTTGTTGGAAAGCAGCAATATGTTCTCGTGAGATGGAACGCCCATAGTCGTAAAGTATTCATTAAAGATAATCGGCAAATCCTCCTCCACTTTCGGGAGCTGTGTCAAGGATTTGCCATGCATCGAAGTCAGTCTTTGGGTAGCTCTGTCAATATCCCCTTCAACAACAGTAAGATATGCTGATGGGCTTGTCAGCTCTTCATTAGGTCTCAGTATCATATCCCAGTGGCCAAATTCTCTATCTGCAAGTCCTCCGGACACACTAAGCGCGTCATCCTGTCGATATATTTCCATTTGCCAAGAGCCTGAATGTGCCAACTGAACAGCCCAGATGACATTTCTTTTCGTATCTTCAATAGCAACAAAAGGGAAGAATCCCCTTACCGGCAAGGAGCCTACTTGGCCAAACCGTTCGCTATGCACTCCATGCCTCGACCAGGAAGGCTCCAGTTGAAGATCTTCAGCTGATCTCGTATCCAAACGCCCTTCATTGCTCCATTTGCTTCTCAATCTATGAATCATCAGCGTAAAAGGCGTGTCTCCTTTCTCGAAGGGAGTAATTCCACCTAAGGAAAAACTGGACAACATTTCAAGATGAACTTCCCCTATTCCCTTATTGATGATCGTCGTGTTCACTTCGCAGGCTTCAAATCCTGTACAATAAGAAAGCATATGCTCCATCACTAAGTTTTTCTCATTCCTCAGCACAGTTATAATACGACTGCTCTGTTCATCTTCAATTACGTATTGTTTTTCATATCTAAAATCCTTTACAGACTGAGAGTTTCGCATTGTTCTTCCTTGTGCGAAACCGCCGGGATAATCATCGCCTACCAGCTTAACCTGGATTAGAGGGTCAATCACATACTCCTTGTCAGTGTCAACTTTAGCCGCTAAATTAGCTGGTACCAGCAATAACCCTACTTGATGGCTCGACGGATCTATCCAATATTGGACAATCATATCATTTAACGTGTATTGGGAAAGCAATTCCTTGGTCAAGCTGCTTCTTCCTTTCTAGCTATAGAAATAAAGCCCGCTCCAGCATCTATCGCCCAGATATTGCGAGAATGGTAGACTAACTTACTACGAAAGTCACGAATTTCCGTACGTATTTTAATTAATCAGTGGCTTTTCTACGATATTTTTCAATAGCTTCCATCACCTGTTGGCGCTGCAATGGAGGAATCGAATCAATGTAATCCGCTTCCCAGAACAGAATTTCCTTTGCACCCAGCCTTTCAGCTAATTCTATATCTTCCGTAAAACTTTCGGGTGTGTTGGGTACCCAACCATACAGCCAGACAGGGACTAGTCCTTCCGTTTCTTCTTTAATATAATTATAGGCTTTTTCCGGGGTTCCTCCTCCTGTATAATACCCGGCGGCCACAACCTCATCAATCAATCCTTCTTTAGCCCAAGTCTTGATATCGCATAACAGGCCATTTAAGGAACCTTCAATGATGTTCCCGCCCATCTTCGCTATTTTCTCATCCACAATCATTCCCGGCAGTACACCGCGATAACTCCACAGATGTTGAACCATTATGGATATGGGGATCCGTTTAGCAGCTTGGCTAACCTCTTTGCGCACTTGTCTCATGAACTCCGTCACAGGCTCTGCTCTGCACTTTATCCATCTCTGATCTCCGTTTGTTATATCATAGGGAGATATCCCATATTCTTCTTGGAACTTTTCGATGTTTGGCTGCTCATATCCATAATCAACCACACCCTTATCATCGTTTTGCGGGTTATCCCTTATATCGCCTGTTCGTATCCAATCCAGAAAAACGCCATCAATATCATAATCCAATATTTCCTTCAACAACCCCAGCTTATATTCCCTCACTTCCGGAAAAGCGTAGCTTAGCTGAGAATGGAAGGACCGCCCGTCTCTTCTTATCCATCTGAATTCGGGATGGTCTTTGGTAAACTCACTTTGCCAACCGACCCCATGATCATCTTCATTGATGCTCAGCCAAGCGTGAATCTCTAAATTCAATTCATGTCCTATTGAGATCGCAGCTTTCAGACTATCAAAGCTTTGAAAATCGATTTGTTTGAATTTATCAAGCGTTTCTTGATCAGGCCAATCGAAATATCCAAGGGAATAATGGTTTTCTTCCCCCATCTCGTTAAAGCTGAAAGGTTTGGCCAGCTTACTGGAATAAGTAGCACACCCCGCTTCAAAAACACGCCAATAAATTTTCGTGAAGCCGAATTGCTTACACCTGGTAAGCATTGTCCGAATTCCCTCTATTCCAAAGTCAGGACCATTGGATTTAATTAACCAATCGGAAATTGTTAAAGGTGAAGATAGACAGATGTTTACGCCCATTTTTTATCCTCCTGAGATTTATCAAAAGCCGCATAGCCCGAATAAGACTATGCAGCTTTTGAATTAATATAGTCATTCTTATTTAATTATTTAGCTGCTTCGAACTTCTCTTTTGCTTCCTTAACCCCTCTTGTATACTCTGTGATATATGCCGACAAACCTGCATCCTGGTATTCTTTAACAAAAGCATCCCAGTTTTTATCAACATCCAATTCCCCGACAAAAAATTTATTAAAATATTTAGATTTGATCTCCTTCAGCTTAGCATCAATGGTTAAATATTCTGGGCTGAAATTGGCAAATCCATTGTAAAAATCAATTTCTTTGAAAGTTTCTTGTTTCCAGGTCTCCAGTATTCCATTATAATACTTCGACTGAGGCGTTTCTGGAATTCTTTCAATAATAGGGAATGTTTGCTTAACGTGAGCCTCAAACCAGCTGTTGTTTTCGTAATCCATCTTCCCACCCTGCGCATACATATAAGCCCAGAACATCCCGTGATTTCCGTCTATAGCCCATACGTCAGTAACCTTCTTCCATTCATCCACACTGATAAGTTCCGGTTTGCCTTCGGCATTCTTCTTATAGTGTACTCCCTCAATTCCATAAAACTTAGCCGTTTGACCTTCATTAGAAAGTGTCCACTCGATATATTCCAACGCTCTTTCCGGATTTTTATTACTTTTCGGAATGACTATGCCGTTAAGCACGTTAAAAGCTGGATTTCTAGAGATAGCTGTACCCCCAGGACCTGTTAAAGCATGAGGCAGCATCTGAACATCTTGATAGGTTGCTGTCGGATTCGCCTTAATAAATTCATCTACAGCCCATCTGTACAGACCGTCATTTGTATTCGGTACAGCGAAGGTGATTGCTGCGGTTTTCCCGGTGGCGAAATCATTCGTTCCGTGATAATAGGTGTCTTTCGTAAACATTTCCTTATCAAACAAACCTTCCTTGTACAGATCTTGCAATTGTTTCCATACGGTTTTATTCTTCGGATCGATTGCTGAATCATACCAGTTGCCATTAGCATCCTGAAGCTTAGACGCCGCTGTCGTTCCTTGCGTGTTGAAGAAAATCTGATCTAGATCGTCAAGTAAACATTCCCCTTTACAGTTACGAAGCCCAAGTGGTATTATTTTCGGATCAGATTTTTTAATTTCTCG
Source organism: Paenibacillus eucommiae (assembly GCF_017874215.1). Taxonomy (GTDB): domain Bacteria; phylum Bacillota; class Bacilli; order Paenibacillales; family NBRC-103111; genus Paenibacillus_AI; species Paenibacillus_AI eucommiae. The sequence goes on along the minus strand of NZ_JAGGLB010000006.1, from coordinate 228,409 downwards.
CAGCACATGGATAAACTCATCAAGCGTCGTTGGCAGCTTGAGATTTAATTTATTTAATATTTGCATATTAAATATGGGACTTCCAAATGCACCCTTCATATAAGTTCCTATCCAAATCGCTTTATTACTATTAGGGTCATCAGAAAACATTGTATTAAAGTACCTATATTCCGGCTCTTTCATAAATTTAGCTATAAGAGGGTATTTGTCCTCATTCCCTGCCACCATTGCACCGATATCTACAAAAAGATCTTCTTTTAAGGATAATTTCAGAAAATCATTCGCGCCAGGTAACCACAAAGGCATGGAAATGATATCAGGCGACTGTCCTGTTGTCACCAAAAGCTTTATTTTCTCCAGATCCCCTGTCAACAACTTCAGATTGATCTTAAATTTATCTTCGACAAACTTTTTAACAGGATCGTTCTTAATTCCTTCTACATTATCCAGAGTAATACCGCCTGACCACAAGGACAGATCAACTACACTTCTCTCTTCATCCTTCACCACTATTGGCGATGCATCTGTACCTGTTGCCGTTTGTTTAGGCTCTTCGTTGTTTGGCTCTTTAGTATCCTTGGTACATGCGGAAACGATTAACATGAGAATTGCAATTGTGACAACCAGCACAAACTTGTGGCCCCATTTTTGCTGTAAACCTAGCTTTTTCTGATTCATACTTGGAAACCCTCCTCTTGATTTAGGTAATCTATTTTCACCGCTGCAGCGGTCAAAACCAACGTGATCTTTCCTAACCTTTCACTGCTCCAATCATCATGCCCTTAGTAAAATACTTTTGTAAAAAGGGATACAGCATGAGTATAGGGAGGATAGCTATCATAATCGTCGTCATTTTCAATCCGGTCGCTGTCAAATTTAATTTATAATTCAACATCGATCCTTGAGCTCCTAAATACTGATTAGGATTAATCAATAGTTTTTGCAGCACCACAATAAATGGCTGAAGCTCTACTCTATTCGCATAAATTAAATAGGTGTACCAATCGTTCCATATCCCTACTGCAGTAAATAGGAAGATGGTGGCAAATAACGGCATCGAAATGGGCACAATAATTTTGAAAAATAAAACAAGATCGTTTGTGCCGTCCACCACAGCTGCATCTTCAAGCTCAGAAGGGATAGCATAGGTGAAATAATTTCTCATAAGGATAAAGTAGAACACCTGCATTAAATGGAAAACAATGAGAACCATATAGGTGTCATACAGATGGAGCTTGTTAATCAGCAGGAAAGTAGGAATTAAGCCCCCGCCGAAGAACATGGTCAAGACCATAAATGTGTTGCTGAATTTCATGAATTTGACCTTTTTCTTAGAAACTCCATAGGCCATCATACCGGTCAAGACTACGCCGCCAAAAGCGCCTATAGCCGTAGTAGATATGGAAATGAGCATCGCCCTTTGAAACAACGGACCCTGCAGTATGGATATGTAGTATCCGAAATACGGGTCCAGCGGCAAAAGAATCTTAAATCCCAAGGCTGCAGTTGTTCCTGGTCTGCTAAGTGATCCTAAAAAAATGTACCATAACGGATAAATAGATATAAGACCGAAAATGATACAAAAAGTATTGACTACTAAATCATAAGCATAAGATGAGAATTTCTTTCGTCCTAATCGTTTAGCCACTTTGTCCATCTCCTCTCTCTAAAAAATACCGGTGACATCCATTTTACTAATGATCTTATTCATAATTAAAATCAGAATTAAACCAATGCAGCTGAAGATCAGCCCCAAAGCCGTCGCCAGCTCTAATTTCCCTTCAAGTAAGCCGCTCCTGTACAAATACGTTGATAATACATCCCCTGATTCCATTACCAGCGGGTTATACAAGTTAAATACCTGTTCGAAATTGGAACCAAATATACCTGCCACACTAAAAATCATCAGTACCGCAATGGTAGGCTTTATCCTCGGCAAGGTGATATGCCACATCATACGCAATCTATTTGCACCGTCTACCATAGCGCTTTCATACAATTCAGGATTAATCCCGGACATCGAAGCCAGATAAATAATGGTCCCAAACCCCGCTGTTTTGATGATGAGTGATACAACGAGCACTGTTCTAAACCAATCGTTATTAGTTAGAAAATAAATAGGTTCAATCCCCAATGAATCCATAATAGCACTGATAGGTCCCTCAGACGGTGATAGAAAGATGGAAACAAGACCGGCAAAAACAACCCAAGAGAGAAAGTTTGGAATATATACAAACGTCTGAATAACTCTTTTTAAAGCAACGATCCTAATTTCATTAAGCATTAAAGCTAAAATAATTACAAAAGTAAATCCAAATATAAAATTATAAAAATTAATTAATACCGTATTGAATACCACTTTATAAAAATATTCGTCCTGAAACAGCACTGAGAAATGCTTGAATCCCACCCACGGACTCCCCAAAATACCTTTGCTTATTTTAAAATCCTTGAAAGCAATCATGATTCCATAAATAGGAAAGTAATGGAATACTAAAGTATATAAGAACCCTGGTAAGACTAAAAAATAAATAAATAAATGTTTCTTCATATGGACAAGTGTCGAGCTCTTGTTCACTTTAGGAACTACACTTTGGTTCTTTATTTGAATTTCCATTGTAAACACTCCTCCTCATGTCTATATGGCCTCTCTGCAAGGATTCCTTGAAAACGGTTTCCATTCCCATCACCCCTAGTTCATTTTCATTAATTATAACAAATCATCCCTTCATCAACCCTGAAAAACCGGGAGACTACTTAATAAATTTAGTATAGCGTGTATTTCTTTACGAGATGTGTGTGATATTTCTGCTTAATGTGTACAATATTCTTCACCTCTGACCAAAAGTCTTTGGCGTAAACGGCTATATCCGGATGGCTTCCGAATTATTAGACTCAAACGAAGCATCCAAGGCGTACAATCTGCCTTCGCCCGGAGCAAAGCTATCGGATAATGCACCCGTTGCTGGGTTGTAATTGGTGCTCACCTCTTGCCCTGTCGTTTTGGAAACTTCCGGCAAAACTAAAACAAACGAATTTACTTGCAAATTTCCACCTCATCATAAACAACCTCCTAAAATTATAATAGCCGTAACCATACGTAAGCCTGATTTCGCTAGCATACAGAAACGCCATAGACAATATTGGTTATTTCCAACTCCACCTCCTTTCCAGCTGACAAAACTCAGAAAAATTTCGTATACTTTTTGACTGCAGCAGATTCTAATTCTTTATAAACAATCTTTAAGCTTTCCATGCTGCTATCCGGTAGTTGCGGCAGGCAACCCTTCTGCGAGTAAGTCTTTCAGTTCAATCCTGCGTATTTTGAGTCGAGTAAGGCACGTGCCGTCCTCCGGTTCACCTGCGATGTAAGCCAGCAGCAGGACATCCTCGGTAAAGTGGATCGCTGTATAGCTGCATCCGCCGCGATCTTCTTCGCGTTCCACTGCGAAAAACCTTTCCCACGTCTTCCCTTCGTCGCCGCTGAACGCTCCAACGAGCGGAGTGCGCCCCCAAGAATGATTCTCCAGCTTGCGGGTCTGATATTGAGGGATCGGATTCCATACTGCCAGCAGCTCCCCGTTATGCGGGATCCGCTTCATCGAGAGCGGAGCAATTGGAGATGTAAACGGAGATGCTGCCGGAGCGGACCACGTCTCTCCGCCATCCCACGAGAACATTTCGTATTGCCGCCCCATATCGGTTCTGCTCCAAGACCACAGCGTACCGTTCGCCAGCTCGACTACACCAGGCTCTTGCAGCCCGGTTGCCGATCTGGAATCGGGAATCGCTCCAGAAGTTGCGGCCTGTCGCCAGGTTGTCCCATCGTCATCAGACAAAAAGAAATACGCAGTTCCTTTCATATCTAACGAATCCCAATCATTTATTCCGTTACCTAACATCTTGTGGTAAGAGGCGGGATTTACCAGCCTGCCGGACGAGAGTCGGATGACGCGATCGTTGTGAGTATCGTAATTACCCATTCCCGGCACGCAGCAAATCGGCTCCCCCCAGGTTCGACCCTCGTCTGTCGAACGCCGCAAATGTAATCGTTGATCATGCCAGCCTCTGCGGATGAGATAAAATAACCCGATATCCCCATTTGTCATTCTGAGCAGGGACACACTCATGATATTGATCGCATCATGCTGCTCGGGCAAGGCGATAATTTCGTCGGTGTCAGTCCACGTATCTCCTCGATCAGACGAATATCGTGCTGCAATACCAGCATAAGCGTTATCATCTGGCGAATCCCCGATAAAACGGCTGTAAACAAATAACACCCGACCGTTTTTCATATCAAGAAACGCACCCTCGCTGTTGCGCGGATTTCCAGGTGTCGGTCGTAAGTCCAATACTACTTTTCCTTTTTGCTGCATAGATGTTCTCTCCTTTTTTAATGACTCGAAAAGTTAGTTTTTTTCTTTCTTTCAGCAGACAAAACTCAGATAAAGTTCGTTTACTTTTGGGCTGCTGCCGATTCCAATTCCTTATAAACAATCTTTAAACTTTCCATGCTGCTATCCGGTGTACAAATCGATGGATGTTTATTTTCATTCAAACAGTCCAAAAAGTAACGTATTTCATTGTAATAACCGTGAACCGCTTGAATGGCCTTCTTCTCCTCTAAAGTCTCACCCGGCGATTGTGTAACGTCTACGACTATCGGTTCTTTATTATGTTCATAAGTGGTCAATCTGTAGTTCTTATATTGTAAAGTTGCCTTTTCAAACACAGCGTTAAAAGACATAGTAAACGGAATCGAAGCAGCATAAAAGCCAGCCTCAGCTTGCACAAGCATTCCGTCATATTCATATTGAGTAGATAGATAATCCATGATTCCATCCGTTATACTTTCTATGCTTGTTACCGATTTCGGCTTACCCAGAAGATGCAAGATAAAGTCCGTATCATGAATGTGAAGGTCAAGTGGGCAACCGCCGCTTTTTTCTCGATTTAGCATCCAATTGTCCCAACTCCAATGGGGTGTTGGAGAGATCCGGGACATCTGAAGCTGCAATAACGTCCCATAAGTCTGCTCGTCGAAAACCTGTTTCAAATGTTGATATTCCGGCCAAAACCGAATAACCTGCGCAACCATGAATTGAACCTGATTACATTCTGCAACGCGATTCATTTCACTTGCTTCATCCACAGTAAGCGAGATAGGCTTCTCACAAATAACATGAATGCCTTGCTCCATTGCTTGAATTGCAAGTTCACAATGCAAATAAGTAGGTGCGCAAATATCGACCATATTTATTTTTATACAAGCTAGCAGCTCATCAAGACTTGCATAGATTGCTATAGAATCATCGTTTATTAAGCTTCTTACATTCTCAACGTCCGGATCGACTACAGCTACAACCTCAACATCTTTCATCAGCCTATACACTTCAAGATGCTGACGCCCCATACCTCCACCACCTACAATCGCCACTTTCATGCTCTATCATCCTTTCCAGCTGACAAAATCCATGTCTCAAGCTGTTTTTTGGCAAGGATGACTTCCTTAATGTGTTCCTCGCCTGCAATTTCGCATTCGATTGTCAAGGCTCCTTTATAGTTCAGACGAATTAACTTTTCGATAAACGCGGGATAGTTGACTTTTCCCTCTCCCAGACGTTTCTCTTGGCCGAGATTTTTCCCATCTATGGGGTACTCCCCATCTTTCGCATGAACACCTCGGATGAGATCACCCAACATATCTACAGCATCCAGCGGATTAGCTTTGCCATACATAATAAGATTTGCAGGATCCAGATTGACCCCCATATTCGGCAATCCGATATCTTCAATCGTTCTTTTTAAGGTGACGGGTGTTTCCTGTCCTGTTTCAAAAAGAAAATATTGACCATGACTCTGGCAATGCTTCACCAACTGCTTTAATGCTTGCACAACCCCGGAATATTCGGGATCATTGGGATTTTCAGGAATGAATCCGACATGTGTAATTAAATCTGCAATACCTAATTTCGCCGCAAAATCAGAACCTTTCTGCAGCACCTCTAATCTACATAAGCGGTATAAGGGAGGAACAAGACCAAGTGTAGCCTGGCCTTCGTAAAAGTTCCAAACTCGCGGACCCGGCCACCCACACCAAAAAGCAGTAATCTCCACGTCACATTGATCTGCTGCATTTTTCACAAGCTTTACCATATCGTCACTCAGCCACTCTTCGTCAAAGGTGTTAAGCTGGCAGGTTCGTATTCCCGCTTGCTGCAAATTTTTAAATATGGAGCCAATTTGGTCCGTCATATCGACAATTACACCGATTTCCATTGCTTTCATGTTCATACCTCCGTAATATAGTTTGTCATTGTACCGTTTAATTGCTTATTTATTCCATAAACTCCGATAGCTTTATTTTTCACATACGAAGCATTCGTAGACAGAAGCCTTCGTCGCCCGAGCGATGCGGGCAGCAACCGAGCACGCCTCTCCTCCCGATCTTGTAAATCTTGTTTGATTAGCCCATGGATGGATAGTTAGCTGACGTTCTGCCAGCTCATTGTAACCTCCGAAGGATTCAATGAGTTCATGCTACCCAGATAAAGCCGCCTTTTTACTGCACGGGTAACATCATCACTGATTTTGAAGATGATAAAAAGCTCTTCACTGTAACAGGTAATACTAATGTTGCCTTTAAGCTCATCCTTTTTACGAATGCCATGCATAATCGCATTTTCAATAATGGGCTGGAGGATTAGCTTAGGCGTATAATATTGTAGTAACGCTTGATCCACGCTCTAGGAGAACTTTCGAAATAATTCGAACAAATATTAGCGTCATCCAGGCTTTCAACAGCTCCGTATCGAGTCGCGTTGACATCAAGAATAACTACATCTATTCCTTCCTCTTCCAAAACCTTTATCATCATTTGACGCCCCGATTCACACAAATGACCCGGGAAAAACCCCCGATTCCCCACAATCACGCCCAATGTGCATTTTTTAGCTTGTTCTCCCATATTCATCCCCCTATGAAAATTGTCGTCAAAGTTACTCAGTCGCAGATCAAAAAGTCGACCTTGTGCTGCCTGCATTGTTCCTTTAGTTCATCGTCAGGAAGTTGGTCCGTAATGATTCGGTTGACTTTCTCCAGAGTTGCAAAGGATCCCAAAGATATCATCCTTGGTAAAATCATACCAATTTCCGTCTTTATCCACCTGCATGTCTTTTGAATTCGTTCCATAAGTTGAGAAAAAGATTTGCTCCAACTCGCCTGGAAAATTAGTGCCCTACTTTTCACCCATCGATCATTAGTGATAGACAAATACAAATTAGCATGTCTTTTTGCCTCCCTTTAATTTTGTTATCGCTTTCAGTAAGCTTACATTTATTATAAAACGATTTAATCTTTCATACGTGTGTGATTTTTCTATTTATTGTGTAGAATCCTACTATATAAAGAAGGCCTAACCCGGATAACATTCTCTTGATTACCACCGATCATCTTACAGTTATTTGTTCGTAGACGTCCCCATTGATCTCCACATGAGCCTCTACTGTCAGCTTGTCAATATAACGATCATACTTGGCATCCCTAAGGCTGCTGTAAATACGCTCTTTAACATCAGCTAATGATACGGATCTGGACTCGGCACCTTTAATACCCTGCAAGATATACAACCCTTCTCTCTCCTCTACAACCTCGCTAATTTGTCCAGGCAATATATGTTGAGCCTCCTGCGATAATTTCGTCCATCTCTTCATATTGCGTAGTAGGCTCCTCTTATCAAACGTCTCCTCGCGGTACTCTGCTTTCACATCGAACTTATCGCTTGCCATGGTTACCAATTGCTTCGGTTCGCTCCCATCCTCCCATTTTTGGCGGACATATTGAGCAGCTTTATGCATTTCAGTCGAGATGCCATCCTTCGCAATTGCAATGTAAATCATATTCACAACTGCAAATACCTCATCACTAAATTCAGTATCTTTATTCGCTTCATAATAAGTCAGTATGTCTGCATCTGTAACTTCCCACGCTGAATGCTTTCTTTTCTTTAATTGATTTGCGAGCTCACTAAAAGTTATATCAAAGAAAAGAGCTTCATTGTATTGTTTGGGACCATAAATAGGTTCTTTACTCTTGAGCGCTTCCTCCCTTCGTCTATTCTCCGCCTTCAAGCTGCTCTGAAAAAAATCATAGCTAATATCCTCAACAATACCTTCTTTCCTGGCTAACAACTGCTGAATTTTTATTCTGCTACTTTCCTCCAACGCTTTCTGCCTCAACAGCTTAATAGGTACTTCTCCTTCGATACTACTCTCCCAGAAATCAGGACCGTCATTCGTTCCATAGGTTTTGTTGAAGTAACTAACAATAAAAGCTTTGTTTCCCTGCAATGACATTTTGAATTCTCCGATTGCCAGAGGCTCACCTTCAACCCAAGCAACAACAGGATCCTGACCGCGATAACCAAGCGCTCTCCAAGTTGTGATGGATAGAAAGAAGAGGAACGCCACAAGCCCAATCAACAGCACTTTTCTCATAGATAATCTCCTTTCCAAGCAAACTCGTTCGTCCTCAAAGGCGCCGCCGTTTACCTTTGAATAAATATTGTCATCGCTTATATAAAGCTTAAACCCATTATAGAGTGGATGATTCACACAAGTGTGTACAATCTTTCTATTTAAAGTGTGTAATTTTACTCTTTATGTGGATTACTGAATACTTATTCTTGTCAGTAAGGTTAGTAAGATACTACACCATAAAAAGAAATATCGAACACATACGTCAAATTATGTTGAATTATAATCAGTCTAAGCTTGATGAAAGCGATAACAATATATATAAGGAGGCAATGCACATGAAATACATGTAAATACGGAGGAACTATCAAAGGCTGGGATTTCAGATGAAAACAACTTTAATTAGGAGGCAATTGAGATGAACAAGAAATTTGTTAAAATACTTACCCTGTTTCTCATTACATCTTTACTAATGGTAAATTTCACAGTCCAAACGACTGAAGCTGCAAACACATCGTATTATGTTGACTCCGCTAACGGCAATGATAGCAATACGGGCATGAGCGCGAGCACCCCATGGAAAACTTTACAGAAGGTCAACAGCAAGGTGTTTCAGCCCGGAGATCATATTTATTTGAAGTCAGGCAGCTCGTGGAATGAGGATTTGCTTCCAAAGGGGTCGGGAAGCAGCGGAAATCCGATTGTTATCGCTGCTTATGGAACAGGAAGCAAGCCTCTGATCAACGGCACGGGTGCGGAATACGCCCTATTCCTTCATAATCAGGAATATTGGACGATTAAAAATTTAGAAATCACAAATCGTGGTCAGGGTGAAGCTCAGCGTTCAGGTGTCGAAATTCAAGTCAGCGGGGCACAAGGAGTGCTTCATAACATTGAATTAATCGGTTTAGACATTCACGCTGTAGAGGGTATTTCCAGCCGGCGTTTCGATAATTATCCATTCTGGGAAACGGCCGGCATCGTAATAAGAATTGAGGATACAGATGATAGTGTGGCAAACAGCAGCAAACTTGACGGTCTCTTGATTGAAGATTGTCATATCTATGATGTATCGACCTCAGGTATTTCTTTTTACGGTACCGTATATACTGCTGCAAATTGGCACACGAACGTCATTGTCCGAAATAATGTAGTTGCGGATACAGGTGGTGATGGTATCGTTGGAGGCTTTTCTGTGGCACCATTGTTTGAATACAACACGATTTATGACGCTGGAGCTAGAGAGAAGGGTTATGGATATAACGCCGCATTATGGGAGAGTAATACGGTAAGCCCATTATTCCAATATAATGAAGTTGCCCGTACCCGCATGGATACAGGAGACGCAATGGCATTTGATGTCGATTGGGGAACAACGGGTACACCCGTCTTTCAGTATAATTATACCCATGATAACGAGGGCGGAATAATCATGGAAATGAATAACGCCAATTATACCGGGTACGAGAAGACTGTGTTCAGATACAATATTAGTCAGCATGATGCAGGAGGCCATGTCTATATATCGAAAAGAGGCAAAGTGCATTTCTACAACAATACGATTTTCAATGCGGGTGGTATGATTGATATTACCAGCTGGTATATGGATATTCCAGGTAATATATTTACTAATAATATTTTCGTTGCCCAGGAGGGTCACTATGGAGCGGGCTCGTATGATAACAATTTGTATTTCGGACATAGCGGGTCAGCCAGTGATGTGAATAAAGTGGTGGCAGATCCTAAATTTGTAGAGCCTAACGGAGCAGGAGATGGTAGAGATACGGCTGACGCCTACAAATTATTGGTAGGCTCCCCTGCCCTTAATGCTGGTAAACTCATCGCAGATAATGGAGGGAAAGATTACTGGGGCAATTCTGTATCCACAACGACCAAGCCTCACATAGGTGCTTACAATGGAACAGCCGTACCCGAGCCTACCTCGCTTAATCTAGTGCCGAATCCTGGATTTGAAAGCGGCAACTTAAGTGGATGGACTGGAACGGATATTGCTATCGCGGATTCGCCCGGGGATGTCCGATCTGGTTATTATGCTGGGAAAATCACCAGACGTTTCGGTGAATTATCAAGCCAGACACTGACCAACCTTCAACCCGACACCGATTACGTTTTTAGTGTTTATACGAAATCTGATTCTGGAAATCTGGAAATTTATTTGATGGATTTTAATCCCGCTATAGGCGATTACAGGTACGTGAATGTAGCAAATCGGGAATGGAAGAAAACCGCTCTTCCTTTCAGGACGGGAGCATCAGATACAACGGCTAAGATCAAAACTTACCGGATTTCTGGGGCTATTGGATCTGCCTATTTTGACAATTTCTCAATCGTTCCAGCAGATAGTGCCAATCACAAACCAATAACTAACAATATGGCACTAACCGCTAAAGGTAGTGCTACATCAGGCGCAGGCAACGTTTCGAAGACAGGGACGCTTAGCGCCAGCGATGCCGACGGGGATTCAATGTACTACGAAATTGTTACAAATGGGACCAAGGGCTATGCAAAAGTTATAAATGAAGAAACAGGCTATTTCGCCTACCTTCCCAATGCCGGAGAGTATGGCAGTGACAGCTTCACCTTTAGAGTGCATGATGGTCAGCACTATTCAGAGATTGCAACCGTGACGGTAGACATCATCTCATCTGAATCAACTGCACCTCGCACTTCATTAACTGGAGCAAGCTCCGTTCCGGCTGGTCAGGAGTTTAAAGTTAGCTATGGACTAAACAGCGTTACCCAAGCTGTTTACGCACAGGACATCAAGCTGGATTATGATCCTAACGTCATGGAATTTGTATCGGCAAGGTCCTTAATAGATGGGATTGCCATCGTGGAGACCGTCAAGGAACCCGCAGGTAAGCTTCGATTAATTGCTGCCAGTCAAGGCTCGGAACATGCATTCACTGGTAATGGGCAAATCGTAGAGCTTACCTTCAAAGCGAAGAATATTCCGCAAACAACAACAGGAATAATCTCGATTACGAGCGCTGCACTGGGAGATGTAGAAGGAAAAGAGCTTCAAGCAGCTACAGCCTCTATTAGTGTTCAGGTAACCACGGGAGGAAGCTCGGGCGGGATCAATGGCGACATCAATCAGGATGGCATTGTTTCCATTGGTGATTTGGCCATCATAGCCGCTCATTACGGCAAAGACAGCAGCAGCCCGGATTGGGAGCAAGCTAAGAAAGCGGATGTGAATGGAGATGGGAAAATCGATATCCTTGATCTCGCAGCTGTCGCCAAGAAAATTGTGGAATAACTAGAAGTTAAAGCAGGAAGGGGAGCTCTCCCCTCCTGTCTGTTTAAGAAAAGAAAGGATGATTGGCTTGAAACATAAGATGATCGCTTTCATACTCATTTCTCTACTCTGTCTGCCATCGTTGCTTCTTACAACCGCCTATGCGGAGACGGCTTCATCTTTTCTTTTAACTGCGAATAAACCTGTTGGCGGTAAAATCATCGTAACTATGAGTGGTAAGAATATTAAAGATCTATATGGCTATGAGGTGAGATTTACGTTTGATCCTGACCAATTAGAGCTGGTGGAAGCCAAATCCAGTCTGGACGGTTTTTCCGTATCGCCTATTATCAAGAAAAATGAGATCATTATAGCTCATACCAAAATCGGCAATGTCACAGGAGAAAGTGGGGATATCATCATCGGCACCCTAACTTTTAAAACCAAGAAGTCCGGTACTTCCTCTTTGAAGTGGGAATCCATAAAGGCGGTAGACCATAATTTGTCACATCAAACTTATTCCGTAGGACAAAGCATTTCCGTTTCCGTGGCTTCAGTGAAACAAGGTTTTATTGATCTGGAAGGGCACTGGGCTAAGGCAGATATAGAACTGCTCGCTTCGAAAGGCATTATTGAAGGTATGGATGAAGATCATTTTGTCCCGGAAGCCCATGTAACAAGAGCACAGTTCGCCGCGATGATTTCACGAGCGCTAAAACTTAAAGTGGCTACGAAGCAAAGTCCGTTCACCGATGTTGCGTCTGCTTCCTGGTATAAGGATGTCGTAAATAACGCCTATTCGGCAGGGATTATTCAAGGCATAACAGGTACCAGCTTTGTTCCAGAAAGAGATATTACAAGGGAAGAAATGGCTGTGATGATTGTGAGAGCGACTACCTATGCATCGGGTTCTTCAGTAGGGGAAAACAGTAACGTCGCTGTGGTAACTTTTGCAGATTCAGAGGCCATAAGTATATGGGCTAGAGATGGAATTCAAACAGCTGTTCGATTAGGCATCATAAATGGCAGAACAGAGGATAAGTTTGTTCCTCATGGCCAGGCAACGCGAGCGGAAGCAGCGACAGTGATTAAAAGGTTATTATCAGCGTTAAGCCTCCTCTAACAAACGGGTATTGGGCGTACTCAGAATATCAATATGAGCCTGGGGCAAAAGTATATAAATAAAGGAGCATACAAGTGAATTCACTTAATAAATCTTTGTGGATATGGAATCAAGGAACTCGAGATGAAGTCAATCAATATGTGGAATTTCGCCATGAATTTCTGTTGCAGGAAAGAGCGGAGCAGGCAAAGCTGTATCTCTCTGCTGATTCGGATTATGTTGTTTGGGTTAATGGAGTGTTGGTCGACTATGGTCAATATGATGATTTTCCGAATAATAAAGCTTATGATTGTTTGTCCATCGGTCATTTATTGCATGAGGGGACGAATGCATTATGTATACTGGCCTACTATCAGGGGGAAGGCAGCTTTCAATATAAGCAAGGTTACCCTGGTTTAATTTATACCATTGAAACGGGTGAAGAGGTCATCTCTAGCGACATTCATACGTATTGCCGTATATCCCCCTCATATGTCAGTGGGGTCGTTCCAAAAATAACCATGCAGTTAGGTTATTCCTTTGTCTATAACGCCAATAAGGAGGATCTTTGGCTAACGAATAGCTATAAGATGTCATCCGACTGGTTACCAACAAAGGCAAGCTTCGAGCTAAATAAGACTAGACCGAAGCTATATGAGCGACCCATCCGCAAGCTTGAGCTGAAGGAGCGAGGAATTGCCCGAATAAAGACACAAGGCTTGTTTGTTAGATCGACCGAGCAGCACGATTCGTCAGCGCAGTTTATGCAGAGCGACTATTTATCTTATAGGCAACCGGAGTATATTTTCGATAAGGCTGTCCCCTCTTTACCCAATCTCTCAGGTCTTCAGATTGCTTCTTCGACATTTACCGAGGCATCAGGTATTTATCTAGTACTTGACCTCGGGCATGAAGAATGTGGATTACTAGAATTGGAATTAGAGGGAGAGCACGGAACGATAATTGATATTGCTTGTGGCGAGCATCTAGATGATTTGCGGGTTCGCGCTGAAGTTGGAGGGAGAAATTTTGCTGTAACCTATAGCTGCAGAGAGGGTAGACAAACGTTTACCCATTTCTTCAAAAGATTAGCCGGCCGATATATTCAGCTTCACATCAGCGGTGTCAAAGCACGATTCGTGCTTTATTACGCAGGATTACGACCAGCGGAATATCCTGTGGCAGAAAAAGGAGAATTTTATTGCCCTGACAGGCTTCATCAGCAAATTGTTAAGACAGCCATCCGTACGCTGCATTTATGCATGCACGAACACTACGAGGACACGCCTTGGCGAGAGCAGGCGCTTTATGCGATGGATTCGAGAAACCAAGCTTTATGTGGCTACTACTGCTTTGGGGAGTATGATTTTCCACAAGCTTCTTTTGAGCTTTTAGGGGAAGGGGCAAGACAAGATGGCTACTTGGAGCTATGTGCCCCTATGGAGTATGAAATCACAATTCCCTCATTCAGCTTTTTATGGATAATCGAGCTTGCTGAACATTTGCTTTATAGTGGCAGAGTCGATTTCACGCTAAAAATGCTGCCTATTATTCAGAATATGATGGAGAAGCATATCGCTAGTATGGAGGGTGACCTCTTAAAAACACCGGATGAATCTGCATATTGGAACTTCTATGATTGGGAATCTGGTTTAGCAGGTGCTAAAGGAATTCATGAAACCAGATGGGATGCACCGCTTAATCTATTCTTTGTTATGGGCTTGGAATCTACGGCGTTTATGTTACAAGCTTGCGGCTTGATAGACTTGTCAGCTCATTATTCATCCATGGCAACGAGAGTAAAACATGCTATTCATCAACGTTTTTGGAATTCAGATAGAAATGCTTATCAAACCTATCAAGGGGAAGCTTATGCTGAGCATTATGCAGAGCTCACTCAAGCGTTAGCTTTATGCACAGATACATGTCCTGATCTGTTAGCAGGAAAATTACGTAATCGATTGGCTTCGGATGGCCAAGACTGGGTGCCAATTACACTAAGTCATTCTATTTTTAAATTCAAAGCACTGCTTGGCGAACCTGAAGCTTATGGGCAACTCGTTTTTGATTGTATAGGGGAAACCTGGGGAGATATATTGTTTAGTGGATCGACCAGCTTCTGGGAGACCAAGCATGGTGCTGATGATTTTGGTAGAGCAGGAAGCTTGTGTCACGGATGGTCAGCGGTTCCACTGTATTTCTATTACGCGTATTTGTTAGGTGTTCAACCGATAGAGCCGGGCTTTAAGGTGTTTAAGGTCAATCCGATTTCCAGCGGTTTTCATAAAGCAACAGGCACCGTGCCGACGCCCTATGGTCCTATTTCTGTAAAATGGGAGCAGAAAGCGGAAGGGCTAGAGATTAATGTAAACCATCCACAAGGGAGCATTCGACAGCAAGAGCTGTAATCAATTAGGTTAGTAAGAGTGGGATTTAGAATGAATCTAGGCGTCATTGGCTATGGAGATCGTATACGTTGGGTATTGGATGAAATGATTAAAGTGGATCCTGCCTGCAGCGTAACCAGCAGATTAAACAAGAGCTTGGGCAAGAAAAAAGTGATCAAATCTTGTTTTTCGACACGCCTGAAGCAATGATCGCTGCCGGCAAATTGGACGGCATCTTAATTGGTACAAGATGCTCTCTGCATACAGAGATGGCATTGAAAGTATTGCCCACGGGTATTCCATTATATTTAGAAAAACCTGTAGCAACTAGCTATGAAGATCTAATGCGTTTAAAAGAAGCGAACGATGCATACCAATCTGAAGTGGTAGTTTCTTTTCCGTTGCGTAATACACCCATGGTACAAATGGCCAAAGAAATTATTGACTCAGGCAAAATTGGTACAGTGAGCATGTGCAAGCGATGAATAATGTTGCTATTGGTGGAATTTTTTCCCATGTATGGTATAGGGATGAAAAGGAAACAGTGGGCTTTTTTCACAAAAATCTACGCATGATTTCGATTACATTACCTATTGCTTCAATCCAAACCAGTGCGAATTTGCGCGATGAATTCTAAGCAGATTTTCAAAGGAACTAAACCGGCAGGGTTGTAAGGATTGTGATGAGCAGCATACTAGTCTGGATAGCACTTTTCAAAGCACCTCGTTTGATGCTACATGGAGTATTGCTGCTTCGCCGAGGATACCGGAAATGAAGATTCAGGCAGTGCGATTATTCAGTATGATTCTGGCATGCATGTATCTTATACACAAAACTTTTTTGCGCGAAAAAAAGCCTGTGGTCGCGGTGCTAGACTAATGGGCTATAAAGGAACCATCGAATTTGATTGGTATACGAATCTGTTGAAGGTTTATATGCATCATACGAACCGAATCGAAACCTACGAGGTACTTCCGGATAATATCGGTGGAGAACATGTCGAGATCGTACCGGTCGGCTTCAACCTGACGGATAATCCGGTGTTAGTCGAAGCGATTCGCGAGAAGGCCGCGGAAGTCGGAATTGAGATTTCTAACTATGCGTTTGGCGCAGGTTTTGCCGGAAAGAACGAAACGGAATATGAAACGGAAATCGGGCGGGTGCTGAAGGAGGTTGATATTGCGGCCCGACTTGGCGTGAAATTGATGCGCCATGATGTCGCCTCTGTAACGGATATCTCCATGAAGCACTTTACTGAGGAACTGCCCCTTATTTGTTTCTATGGTGAACACAAAAAGGCTAACCCACGCATTCATGACTATGTGTGCGTGAGTCAGCCTTTTAATATTTTACACGTATTGAAAATATAATTAGATCTCATCTTTTGTTACTTTTGGAATCATAATTTTTACTATGGTCCCCATTTGGGACATGCTTTCTATAACGACACGTGATTCTCCGCCAAAGTACAATTTTATTCTTTTCCTTACATTATTTATTCCAATACCCAAATGGTCTGAATTCTCCTTATTCATGCTCTCCAACTGGCGTGTCTCTATTCCTATCCCATCATCACTGATTTTAAAAATGATAAAAAGCTCTTCACTATAACAGGTAATACTAATGTTGCCTTTAAGCTCATCCTTTTTACTAATACCATGCATAATCGCATTTTCAATAATCGGTTGGAGGATTAGCTTGGGGGTATAATATTGAAGTAACGATTGATCCACGCTCCAGGAGAACTTTACTTTATCCCCTAACCTTACCTTCTGAATATCAATATAGGCTCGGGCATAATCCAGTTCTTCCTCAATGGTTACTAATTTATTTTGTTGGCTTATCCCGATCCTGAATAAACTGCCAAGTGCTGTAATCATTTCGGCGGCCTTTTCTTTTTTATCCCCTTTAATCATCCATTTAATCGATTCCATGGTGTTCGATAAAAAGTGAGGGTTGATTTGCGCTTGCAGAGCAATAAGCTCCGCTTCTTTCTTTTCGTGCTCCAGCTCCTTTTCCTTTAAATTAGAAAGGTATACCGTTTCTATCAAATTTCTGATCCGCTGTGCCATGTTGTTAAAGGCCATTCCCAATTCCTGTATTTCACTAACCTTGGAGCTTGTACTGAAATCAGCATGGATATATCCATCTGAGAAGATTATCAGTTTCTTTTTTAACTTAATAATGGAGTTTGCCAAGCCTTTTGCAAATACATGCGAAAAAATCAGCACGATCAAGATCATAAATAATACGGTATACATATTGATCGTTAACATCTTTAAACTATCTTCTCTGAACACCTTCTCATCCAATTCTCCAACCAGGATCCAAGGAATTTTTGTGGGAAATACATAAATCAATAAGCTGTGATTTGGATCATTCGAGATATTTATTGTGCCGGATATGGGCATACTTCCTCGATCAAATGAATATTGTGACTTCTGTCCAATCCTGGATTTAGAATTATGCGATATTATGGTCCCGTTCTCATCAATGATAAATGTATTATTATTAGCAAATTGAACGTCCCTGTAGATAGACTCAATATTAGTTTCATAATAGGTCGTTTGCAGATAGCCTAACCCTTTCAAAAAAAGATCATCCGATTTAACGCCTCTTATCTTCCTTATCAATCTGATTACGTTTCTATTATATTTGTCCAAGTCATAGCTGAGCCATAAGGGGGTGCTTAAATTATACTCATCAATTTGTAGAGGTTCTTTATTTATAAAAAAAGACGTCGAGAACAATGGTTTTTTTTCTGTATTGTACAATGCAGTTTCAAATATATTTTCAGCAAGAGAAAGATTTTCCTCAATCGTTCCACCAATCTGTTCCATCTCATCACCAGGTTTGTAGTCTGCTCTCATGCTCCTGACAAGATAATTTTGAATGGCGGGATTAACCATAATATTCGTAGAAATCCTTTCGTTTATAGCGATAAAAGAATCAATATTATTAGCGGTTTGTTTGAAGGTCAGGAGGATGGATTCCTTCACTTTATTCTCGATAAGTGTAGAAGAGCTGTAATAAAATGTAATGCTATATATAATCATAGGAACAGTAGCAACCAGGGCAAAATAAATCATAAACACTTTCTTGATCCCCATGCTCTCTTTCACAGCAACCAAATGATTGCTATTATCCTGAGCATTATATTGAAGAGCTTTATTTCTCAAATAAAGAATGGGTCTAGCAATCCTGTTTGAAATATAAATACCGCAAACAATGGAGATAAAGGAACTAATTAATGCCGTGATAAGAACATTATTGCGAACTTTCTTGATCGTCTGATAGGTATTCTCCAAGCTTCTAAAAGTAAGGATCTGCCAATCCCCATATTTGTTCTTCATATAGAAAAACTGATAATCGTTATTACCCATTTTCCCTTTAAATTTACCCTGCTCATAAGCGGCTGTCTTCAATATAGGCGTATAGTCTAATTGAGGATTATTGCTTGATGACCAAATGACCTTCTGATTTAACTTACTGGAAATAATTACATTGTTTTCTTCAATGAACACCTGATCCATCCACTGAGGCTTCATAACAACAAATATATAGCCCAATTCCTTATCCCCCTGTAATATGAGGGAACCGAACACAAAACCGCCTAATTCCTTTTCGAAAATAGATCCTTGGAGATTAGGACCAAATATACTGACACTACGTTCCGAATTTTTTATTGTAGTGTAAATGGATGAATTCCTAATGCTTCCCGCATTTAAGGATGTGGGGAATCGATCAGAACGAATACCGACCAAATCCGTATAAACTTCTATTCTCAGTATATCTTCATAACCAACCTGCATTTTATTAAAAATATCCCAAACTTTTTTATCAATTTTATTTTTATCGTAGAAGCTTTTATTACCCTCTGCAGAATACTCTGTTAGCTTTTCTATAAGTGTTTGGTTTACAGAAAAGGTTCTGGTTAACTTTTCTATTTCACCCATAGAAAAATCAATCTTGTTATTGACCTGTCTTAGATTGCTTTGGTCCATAGATTCCGTGCGCTCTAAAATTGTAGAAACGGATGTGCGAAAAGAGACAATACACAACACAGATAAAGAAACCGCTACCAAGATAATCGATAGAAAAGAAAGGAAGGTTTTTAATCCATAGCTCTGATGAATCTTATGAAACAAGGTTCCAACCCCCTCCCCCCATAAACGACCTCGCTTAAACCTGAATACCGATATTCTTTTCTTTATAATACATTGGTGTGAGGCCAACCTCTTTTTTGAATACCTTGCTGAAATGTCTGAAATCATCATATCCGACAGCAACGGCGACTTCATATACTTTCATATCGGATTTCAATAGCAATTGTTTTGCTTTTGATATTCTAACAGCAGTTAGATATCCCATGAAGGTATAACCCGTTTTTAATTTAAATAAAGAACAAAAATAAGAGGGAGAAATGTACAGAAACTTACAAACCTCATCCAGTATGATTTTCCTGTCGAAATAGTCATTAATATATTTCTTGGCTTGAACAATGATCGGATTATTATCTTCTTCTTGGGAAATGATGCATTTCGATATCATGCTGCACATCTTATACATCCAATCCTTAAGGTCGCTTAACGTTTCTTTATCTATGATTCTACGGATTTTCTTATATACATCCTCATCCAAAACGCGGCTTAGTTCAATTTGATATTCATTTAATTTGATGGACAGCATGATTAATATTTCAACCGTATTCATAAATATGTTCTCTTCTTCGCCTACCTTAAATCCTTCCATATATTCAAAGTACTGGTCTATGGATGATTGCAACAAGTTCATTTGACATGAAACGGTATATTCAACAATACTTTTCATCAGAATAACGATTCCCCCACTATGGGGAGCTTGGAATTTTGATCTATCATTTCGTTTAGACTCCACATCATCGCAATGGTGTACCGAACCAAGTCCCTCATAAAATTTCTTCTTTAATGTTTGGGAAGCTTCATTAAATGATTTTCTTAGCTCGGTAAGATCTGCATATGTTTTTCCAATGCCCACACTTATGCGAAGAGCAGGCAAATTGATTTTTTGTTTTAACCTATCTCTTATTTCAGTGGCTATGCCAATACAGGTCGTTCTGGATATATCCCTCTTGACGGTTATCGCAAGATTTAATAAATCCTCATCCACCTGAATAATGTCACAGGATTCCAACTCCTCATATTTATCAAAAACTCTGTTGAATAGTGGAATTAGGACATTCTCCTTGGGCCAATGATGTTCATGAATTTGCAAAGTCATAGAAGCATAATAATGATTATTATTAATGGACAGGATGGGACTATGCCCGTCCATTCTTCCTTCAATGATATCTCTTATCCTGTTTCTATATTGCACTTGGATAATATTGTTGTTAGAGTTACTGTCTCCAATCGTAGATCTTTGTAAAGAGACGTCAAGCTCTTTCTTGGCTTTTAGGAAGACATTCTTGATCTCATTATCAACAGTTGGTTTGATAAGATAATTAAATGCTTTATATTCAATACATTGTCGCGCATACTCAAATTCACTGTACCCACTTAAGACAACAATCTTAATATGATTATATAATTCACTAACTTGCGCCAACAATTCTATTCCATTCATAACCGGCATCATAATATCGGTGAGAATCACATCTGGCCGTAGACTCGGAATCAAGTCAAGTGCGCACTTTCCATTCTCCGCTTCACCGACTACCTGAAACCCATAATCTGCCCAAGGAATGTGTTCCTTTAAACCCCATCGATTGACCTCTTCATCTTCGACGATCATTAATCTGTACACATGAGTCCCTCCCAGACTATGTTATCAACGACTGATGAATGCCCTTTCAATTTTACATTATAGCACAGACTTCCCAATGTCAAGGATGTTTTTGGTAAGTGGAAATTCCTTAATTTTACAAATGTTCCCCTATAATTTTCCTATATCCAGCCGGTGACCCTTCAAAAACAAATCATTGATGGTGATATACGTTCCAGTTTAAATATTTGCTGAAGGCTTCGCTGATAGCTGGGGCAATGGAAGACAGGTTGGCTGCAATATGGTGTTCAAACCCCTGTTCGCAGATATAGGTGAGTAGCTTCTGAAATTGAGGGATTTGGACAACACCGTAGCCACCAAAGGTAAGTAATGGATCTTTCGTAAAGCTTCCCTCTCCCACATAGGTACGGATTTCTCCAGTAAAATCGTCTGTCGAAACACGACAGTACGTAAACGGACTACTTTTAATGCGTCCAGATAGCGTGCCATATGTATTTTCCCTACCAACCGCCCCTGCTAGAATTTCATGATAGTCCATCTTTAGCTCTTCAAAAACATCTTTGGGCAAATTGCTGCAATGAAAGACCACACCTTTATCGGGATCATCACCGTAATTATTGTTCCAGTCCAGCAAGGCACTAGGACGACCTGATGCCTGCTGTAAGGCGTACATCCCCACAAGTCCGGGGATATCTACCTCACATGCGCTTGGAAGTAAGCTATTGCTCATCATACTCATGATCGTACAGGGCGCGATGCCAAAAAACTCCTCCATCGAAGTCCAACATTGTATTGCCGTGGCGGAGAGATCGTAATCCTTCATCCACTGCTCAATAGTGACACCGAGTCTAGCCATCTTAAGCAGTTTATCTTCCGGGAAACCGTTCGTATTCACGTAGCTTTTCATTTCTTCTAATTTGGTTTGCACGTTCCGATCCTGATCTTTCAATCGATTCGCCCTTCCAAAAACTTCGGAAAGATCTAAAGTCTCGATTGAAATACCTTGCCGTTCCAATAGCTTTTCACTATATCTCACGGTGTTGAACGCGGCAGGACGTGCGCCGATCGCACCGAGCCGGACACTTCGCAGTGATTTGACCACCCGACAGACTGCTGCAAACTGATTTAGATCGCTGCGAAAGCTTTCACTCTTCGGATCCACCGTATGCATGGAAGTTAAGGAGTATGTAATGCCATATTGTTTGAGATTATTGCATACTGATATTTTTCCGCAGAAGCTGTCCCTTCTATCTTTATTAGTCATCGAGTTTACTTCATCGTTGAAGGCGTGAATCAATACAGGCACATTAAGTGCCGAAACGCGGATTACATTGGCTACCGCCCGTTCATCCCCAAAGTTTGGGAGCGTAACCAACATGCCATCTATCACGTTTCGGTGTTCCTTGAAATAATTCGAACAAATATTAGCGTCATCCAGGCTTTCAACAGCTCCGTATCGAGTCGCATTGACATCAAGAATAACTACATCTATTCCTTCCTCTTCCAAAACCTTTATCATCATTTGACGCCCCGATTCACACAAATGACCCGGGAAAAACCCCCGATTCCCCACAATCACGCCCAATGTGCATTTTTTAGCTTGTTCTCCCATATTCATCCCCCTATGAAAATTTTCGCCAAAGCTACTCAGTCGCAGATCAAAAAGTCGACCTTGTGCTGCCTGCATTGTTCCTTTAGTTCGTCGTCAGGAAGTTGGTCCGATCGTATATTCTTTTTTTCCGTTCGAGGTTAGTGAGCTTTTTGTTACTTGGCCTTTCCTGTGGCGATGGAAACTCCATAATTCAATCCCCTTTCATTTTTAGCTTAAGGCGTAATTTCATCCCAAGTGACTCCTCTTATGGAGCATAGCCAACGCCTTATCGCTGTCAGCACCTTCATGAACAACAGCCATTAATGCCCGTGTGATGCCGGCTGGATTGTGGTGCTGAACGACATTGCGGCCATATACGATTCCCGATGCGCCTTGTTTCATTAATTCGCACGTTCTTATTAACACTTCTTCATCCGATGCCAAACCGCCGCCACGAACAAGAACAGGCTTACCAGAAGCCATTTCAATGACGCGATGATATTCCTCAACATGGTCACAAGGATCCGCTTTAATTAAATCCGCTCCTAATTCCACAGCCTGACGGACTAAAGGCAAAATTTTATTAATGTCACCATCTACCATATACCCACCTACTTTATCATTAGGTAGCATTGCCAGTGGTTCAATCATTAAAGGCATTCCGTATTTATCACATTGCGGCTTTAAGAATGTAATATTTCGGATGCATTGGTGAAGGAGCTCAGGCTGGTTTGGCAATAAAAAGAGATTTACCACTATACATGCAGCATCAAGTAAAACAGCTTGTTCAACAATCCCTTCAAAAAGCTGACTGTAAGTATAGCTAGGAAGCGTATTTCCGTAAATATTCGCCGTATCCGATCTTAGTACCAAAGAAGGCTTCTTCTTTCCCATCCTGTCTTGCAGAAAATGAGCTTGCCCTATACTAACTTGTATGGCATCGGGATCGGCGTCTACCACAGTTTCTATGGCTTTTTGCATATTTTCTATCCCTGCCAAGAACGCTAGTTCGTTGAAAAAACCATGGTCGATCGCAACATCGAAACATTTACCGTCCGATGCAAACAACCGATTCATTCTTGTTTTTTTGAACATAATGATCCACACCTTTTTTTTATTTTTTAACATTATAATTTATTTATTAACATTCAATGATCATATATCATATTATTTCGATTGTCTATATATTTCTTGCTTATAACTGGGTACCACCGATAATCTTACAGTCTTCATAATAAGCCAGTATCTCTGTATCTGTAACTTCCACGCTGTATACTTTCTTTTCTTTTATTAATTTGCGAGCTTTGCGAGCTCACTAAAGGTTATCAAAGAAGCGAGTTTCATTATATTGTTTCGGACCATAAATAGTTTTTTTTACTTTTGAGCGCTTCCTCCCTTCGTCTATCCTCCGCCTTCAAGATGCTCTGAAAAAAGTCATAGCTGATATCCTCAACAATGACTTCTTTCCAAGCAAACTCGCTCGTCCTCAAAGGTGCCGCCGTTTTCCTTTGAATGAATATTGTCATCGCTTATATGAGACTTAACCCCCATTATAGAGAGGATGATTCACACAAGTGTGTACAATCTTTCTATTTAAAGTGTGTAATTTTACTCTTTATGTGGATTATTGAATACTTATATTTGTCAGTAAGACAATTGAGATGAACAAGTTATTACGCTTGCACTATTCGTCATTACAACTTTGGTACTGGTGCGGAATATTCCCTCTTCCTTCATAATCAGGAATATTAGACGGTTAAAAATTTAGAAATCACAAATCGTGGGCAGGTGGGGGTGACGGATTATTAAGTGCATTAATGTGCTTAAAGGCCAAGGAATCCGCCGAAACTCATAGCTTTCAGACGATTGACTGGAGCTAGTAATTCGTGTGAAATAACGGGAAGAACAAATGGGAAGGGAAACAGGAACGGGGGAAACAGGAAGGGGAATCCTCCCTCCTGTCTTTTTAATAGCAAAGTCCATTCACTCCTGCTTCCTGATATATAGAAGTTAGCGCCTATTGGGCAGAGATAACGTTAATAACCTGCCGGCATTGGCCCCACATAAGTGGACTGCGGACGGAAAATCCGGTTGTTTTGCGATTGCTCCAGCACATGGGCGGTCCAGCCAACGATCCGTGCTGCTGTAAATGTTGGTGTGAAAAGCATGGATGGCATTTGCACAGCGCGCATAACTGCTGCGGCATAAAATTCAACATTGGTGAACAGCTTGCGGTCCGGTTTGTATTCAGCCAAAAGCCGGATAGCCGTTTGCTCGGCATGCTGGGCCAAGTCCAGCCATGGATCATCTCCTGCTAATGCGGTGGTTACTTCGCGCAGTGCCTCAGCTCTTGGATCCTGAGTTTTATATATCCGATGACCGAAGCCCATCAGTCTTTCTCCCTGGCCCAAAATTGCGCGCATACAAGGCTCCGCCTGCTCTTTGGAGCCGATATCCTCCAGCAGCTTGATTACACCGGACGGTGCTCCTCCATGCAGCGGACCTTTCATGGCGCCAATTGCAGCTGCCACAGCGGAATACAGGTCTGATTCGGTTGAGGAAACAACCCGTGCCGTAAAGGTAGAAGCATTAAGCCCATGCTCCATGGCTAAAATCATATAGGCATTCATGGCACGAATATGTGCTGGCGATGCTGGACGTCCGAAGAGCAGATGGAGATAATAGGCCACATGATCTAAATCTTCTGTTGGCTCCGACCAATCAGCATCATGTTTGGAATCCGGTGCATGCTCCCGATGTTCTGATTCTGCCGCTTGAGAAGAATGAGCCGAATGTGTTTGATGGTAGCGATACGCTATGATACTGGGAAGAATTCCTGTCATATGGATCGCTTGCTCGATTGTAGGAGGCCATGAAGGAGCTGAGCCCGAGGATGCGGCTATTACTGCCATCATAACGCTCATCATGGAAGCTTCCTTCGGCATTGCGTCAAGCAGCTGCTTAAGCTCTGGAGTCAGACGTCTGCTGCTGGCAAGCTTCTTTTTAAACTCCTTCAATTGCAGCTCATCAGGCAGCTCACCATGCCAAAGCAAAAATGCGACTTCTTCGAATGAATGATGGACAGCCAGCTCTTTGGCTGCGTATCCCCGGTATACGAGCTGACCGCTAACCCCGTTCACATATCCAATCTCCGTTTCAGCAGCAACGACGCCTTCCAATCCAGTAACTTTTAGTTTCATTTCTACAGCCTCCATTTTAGTTCAAGATGACCTATTTGTTTGAATACGAATTAGTTATTATCATACCAACTCTTTTCAATAAATAAAACATTAACTTTCATGTCATCTATATAAAATAAATTTATCGAAAATCATTTATTCCACTAGATCATAAACACAAATTTTGTAAAAAATCGACCCATTACACAAGAATACTATTACTGGGTTGTTTTATATTTTTCGCGTCTTCGGATTATATAGTGGAACAACTGAATTCAGTTGTAATGAAACACTCCAATCAGTATAATGACTTTATAGTCATAAAATGAATTTGGATTATTATTGGAGGCTGAGTGGATAATGACTACAAGAATTTCTTTGAAGGAAAAACAGCAAAAGGAGCGAGAACAGCTTATTCTGGAGTATGCGGAGAGAGTTCTACTAGAAAAAGGTTATCACGATATGAGTATGGATGAGATTGCGATCGGAGTGGGGGTTGCAAAAGGTACGCTATACCTTCATTTCCCTAAGAAAGAAGATCTTGTGTTCACCATAGTGGAGCCTAAAATGCAATCGTTTCTTGGTTCTGTTGAAGAAGCCATAGCCCTTCCTGTTAGTCCAAAGGAAAAGCTTGAGTTTCTTCTGAATCGCGAATTGTCCGGAGCTTTTTTTCAATTTTTGTTAACGAGCATTCCCGACATGACAACAATTTTCAAATCCCATGAAGCAGAAGTTAATGAAATCCTCCCAAAAATATTCAGTGGCATCCATGAAATGCTGAACGAAGGAAAACGAGAAGGTTTATTTGATCCGGACTTACCCGTCGAGTTTATGTCCTCCGCGTTTATTAATCTTTTCGAGCCTCATTTGTATAAAGAAATGGTCGAGGCAAGAAAGATGCCGGTGGAGGTATTCAATAGCCATGTTTCAAATGTCTTTTTTCGAGGCATTATGAAAATTAAGGAGTAGATAAATGAACTTCTATACTGAAATCATGAATCGAAAATTCAGTGATGTGATAACGCAGGAACAATTCGCTTGGCTTAATGAAATCGTCTTTCTTTCTGCATTGGAAGAAGTATGGGGTTCTATTGATTTGGCTCATCGCGTAGAAGGAGGAGGGCCTTATCCCGAACAATTCGATCTGTTGAATAAGATTTTCGGAATGAGTCATAAAGAATTTGATGAGCGGATAGAAGCGTTCGGTCAACATAGGAAAAAAAAGAAAGAGAGAAATTCGAAGGATGAAAAATAAAACAGCATTAACATCCGGACCGATTGGAAAAACGCTGTTCTTCTTTGCTATTCCTTTTTTAATGGGCAATGCTTTGCAGTCTCTAAACGGACTCGTGAATTCGATTTGGGTTGGACAGTTGTTAGGAGAACAGGCCCTGGCAGCTACTTTTAACGCAAATATTCTACTGTTCTTCTTGATTAGCTCCATCTTCGGGATCGCTATGGCAACCGTAATTATGATCGGCAAACACGTGGGTGCAGACAATATGGATGGGGCAAAAGAGGTTGTTGGCACAAGCGCCATGTTCTTTCTAGTTTTATCCCTGATTATTTCGGGAATAGGTTTTCTATTCACATTGCCAATTCTAAATATGCTGAATACCCCATCCGACATTATAAATTTAGCTGAATCCTATACACGAATTCTATTTATCTGTATCCCTTTTTCATTTTTGCATAATTATGCAATGGCTGTAATGAGGGGAGCCGGCGATTCCAAGACACCGTTGTATTTTTTGATGTTGTCGGTTGGACTGGATATTGGGCTTAATCCCGTACTTATTTTGGGAATGGGGCCTGTACCTGAGATGGGAATTTCGGGCTCTTCATTGGCTGCTGGGATCGCTCAGTTTCTGAGTCTTACGCTATTTATTGTCTATATGTACGCTAAAAAGTACTTTTTACGCATAACCAAAGATGATTTGCACTTTTTAAAAGTGAAGTGGGATATTATCAAGTTTTTAATGGCTAAAGGGCTTCCGATGGGGCTCCAGATGATGTTTTCTACTGCCAGTGTACTTGCACTATTTCACCTTATCAACTCATTCGGTTCCGACGCAGCGGCAGCTTTTGGCGCGGTAAACCAGCTTATTACCTATATCCAAATGCCAGGCATAGCGCTAGGTGGGGCTTTAACTGCGATGGCGGCACAAAATATCGGAGCTGAAAAGTGGGAACGGGTACATCTGGCTGCAGCGACGGGCATAGGGTTAAACCTCTTATTAACAGGTTTATTGGTATCATTATGTATCATTTTCAGAGATGAAATTCTGTTGCTTTTTCTTCCGGCCGCTGGGAATGCATTTGTAATTGGCAAACAAATTATTATGATTACATTTTGGTCATATATCCTGTTTGGGGTTACGCTTGTAATTGCAGGGGTAGTTAGAGCAACTGGAGCGGTGATCGTACCTCTGCTTATTACAATCCTTACATTGTGGGGAATCCAAATCCCACTTGCTTATTATTTAGGCAAACAGTATGGATTGGAAAATCTATGGTGGAGCTTCCCAATCGCGCTTATCTGTTCCGCTGTCCTTTTTACTGTTTACTATCTATCAGGAAAGTGGAAAAAGGTTTCGGAGAGGAAAGTAGCTAAAGGAACACCTACAAGATAATTATGCTTATGGACATCCTTAAACTTCCGTGTTTCCATATACTCGGTATTTATGAAAATGATCATGAATTTCAAATTCGGGTTCAGGCAGTCTCTGCACCTTCCGAATGCCCGCATTGCAAAACTAAAAAAAACCCATACAGGCACGGAAGTAGAGAACATGTTTGCATGGACTTGCCCATCCATGGCAAGCAAGTAGGGCTTCTCATTAAACGTCAGAGGTATCATTGTAGAGATTGCAATCAAACCTTCTGGGAGCGGTTAGATTGCACCATAGACGAGAAACGTAATTGCACAAAACGGCTACTATCGTATATCGAAAAACAAAGTATCCAACGCACATTCGTCAGCATATCCGAAGACATTGGGATAAACGAGAAGACAATACGCAATATTTTCCGTGATTACATCAATCGGCTGGAAGAAACCACGCAATTCGAAACTCCTAACTGGCTTGGAATAGATGAAATTCATATCATGAATAAGCCAAGATGCGTCTTTACTAACACCGAAGAACGTAAATTGATAGACCTCCTTCAAAATCGCAATAAGGAAACGGTTGTAGAATACCTTTCTCGTCTACGAAATAAGGATAGAATACAGTATGTCACGATGGATATGTGTCAACCTTACAAGGACGCTGTAAAAGCTGTATTGCCTAGAGCAATCATTATTGTCGATAAGTTTCACATTGTCCGTATGGCTAACCAAGCGTTGGAAACCATCCGCAAACAACTTAGAGAGGGCTGCCATAAAGAGCTTACAGAGATGAAGGAATCCTATTTCGATATTTGGGATTGTGACAACAGACAGAAAGCGTTTCTCAAATACAACGCTTGGAAAGCAAAAATACCAACCGAACTCCAATCCGCATTTGAACCTCTTATTAAAGCTATGAAAAACTGGGAAGAAGAGATATTCGCCTACTTTGACCATCACACTACAAACGCTTATACCGAGTCTTTGAGAAGCCTTATCAGGGCAATGAATCGTTTAGGCAGAGGATATTCTTTTGAGGTTCTACGGGCCAAAATGCTTTTCACAGAAGGTCTTCCGAAGGAACGTAGACCTTACGTTAAAGTCTGAGATTCCGACAATTTTCATCTTAACCCCTCCTTACTTCGTCGCAGTATGTTTTTTTTCGCGGGCATAATTTCTGTTGCAATCAGCTATCAATTGGAGCTAGGTTTGCTTCGATTTCTGCACGTCGTTCTTCTAGAAATGGTGGTAAATCTAATGCTTTACCCAGCTCTTCGACCGTTGAATCTGCAGTGAAGCCCGGACCATCTGTGGCAATTTCAAATAAAATCCCATTGGATTCGCGGAAATATAAGCTTTGAAAGTAAAAACGATCCACAATCCCTGTTGAGTGAAAGCCACGCTCTTTAACAACTTCTTCCCAATAACGCAGCTCGTCTTCATTTTTAACCCGGATGGCTAAATGATGAATGCTTCCTTTTCCGGGCTTCTCACTTGCTCCTTCTTCCTGCTTGATAACAATCTCTCCAAATGACTGACCGCCAACAGACTGATAAATGGCTTCAGTATCAGAGCGAGACGCTTCTACATAACCAAACATATCCTTTAATGTGTTCGCTAAGCTTTCTAAGTGCCGCACTGTGATTTCGACTGTGCCCATTCCTAGAATTTGATGCTTTTCCTCGACTGTGGAGTCTTTCCAGACTGACCAATTTTCAGGAACCACTTCGCCGTTATTGTTTAACAACATCATGCGCAATCCTTCTGAATCTTCAAAATGCAAAGCATCCCGGCCCGCATAACTTGTAATTTCACCATGTCTTACATCGAATGACTCAAAGCGTTTTTTCCAAAAAAGAAGACTTTCAAATGACGGAACGAGCAACCCGATTTGTGTGATTGCATTTGTGCCCCGAATAGTGCTTCCCGCCTTAGGCATTTCAAAAAATGACAGCTCTGTTCCCGCACTCCCTGTTAAATCTCCGTAAAAAAGGTGATACATAGTAGGGTTATCTTGATTCACTGTCTTTTTCACTCTGCGAAGTCCTAATACTTTTTGATAAAATTGATTATTCAATGGAGCGTTTTTTGTAAGCATCGAAATATGATGATGTCCAGAAATGGTATACATTGCAATTCCCCCTCATTTATCATTACTTGACTAGTCAACTGATAATGCAAAAAAAATTACTCCAGCGGTAATTCTTTTTTTTGGCTATGTTTGTGTACACGTGTCATCAGAGCATATAGGGTTTGTTGTTCTTCTTTATTTAATACATCATCAAAAAATGACGATTGAAAGGCAAGCTGTTCAGGCATTGCTTGTTCTAAAATAGATTCTGCCTTCTCAGTAAGGCTAATCGTTTTTGTTTTCCAGATATGCTTACGTACAATATAGCCTTCTTTTTCAAGGCGATCGAGCATCCGAGAAATACCACCTTGCGAAACTGTCACTTTATCAGCTAGCATCATTTGCGTGAGCGGCTGATAGGTGCGGATTTGCATGAGTGCATCAAATTGGGCAGTCGTTAAATCGAACCGTTTCAAAAAGTTATTCGACATCTGGTTACTTTGGTTCGTAAAACGCATTAAACGTAACCAGATTAACGAGCCTATCGTATTATTGCGCATTTTGTTTCCTCCTTACACTTATCACTTTACTACTCAATTGATAAAAAAGCAAGCCTGCTTTGAGACCCTTTAGTGAAAAATGGCTTACTTTCTATTCTTTTTGGCATACCTGCCCGCTGTCCTTCCTCTAACATAGGGGGTGTAGTCATTCGCTGCTTCCAATGCCGGGTGCACTGCAGCTTAAACTTAGAGATGGGTGGGATCGTATATGAGTAAACTGGCAGTGGATGGAGGAAGTCCTGTTCGAGTGGAGCCGTTTCCAGCTTGGCCGATTTATGGAGAGTTGGAGGAACGCTTGCTCCTTGAGGTCGTTCGCTCCGGCAAATGGGGTGGAGTAGGTGCTGTGCACTCGTCCGAATTCAAAGAAAAGCTGCTGCAGATGGAGCGGACATTCGCGGAGCTGCAGCAAGCTGATTATGCGGTTAGTGTAGTTAATGGCACTGTTGCAATAACGGTAGCGCTGCAAGCTGCGGGAGTGAAGCCAGGCGATGAGGTGATTGTGCCTCCTTACACTTTTATAGCTACTGCATCAGCTGCGTTGGCATTTGGCGCAATCCCCGTATTTGCCGATATTGAAGAAGATACGCTGCTTATCGATCCGGACAAAGTGGAAAAAGCGATTACGCCGAGGACTAAAGCTATCATCCCTGTACATCTTGCGGGGGCACCCGCTAATATGAGCCGAATTAAAGAAATAGCTGCCAAATATAAGCTCAAGGTCATTGAGGATTCCGCTCAGGCTGTTGGAGCCCAGTGGGAAGGCCGCGGCGTAGGGTCGATTGGCGATTTAGGGACCTTCAGCCTGCAAGCCAGCAAAAATCTCAATGCCGGAGAAGGCGGCGTGATTATTACGAATGACAAGGCTTTATGGGAGGAGGCTTGGTCCATCTGCAATGTGGGACGCGTTCCGAAGGGAGCTTGGTACCAGCATGAACGGATTGGACAGAACTATCGGATGACGGAGTTTCAGGCAGCCATTCTGCTTGCGCAAATGACTCGTCTTGAGGAACAGATGCAGTTAAGAGAAGCTAACGTGAAGCTGCTTGATGCATGGCTTGGCGAACGCGATGACATTCGCTTAATGAAGCAGGATTCCAGGATTACGCGCCATGCCAATCACCTCTATATGTTCCGGATCTCATCAGAGCGTTCTGAGCAGGTAGACAAGAATGATTTTATTACTAAGATGAATGCGGAAGGGATTCCTGTAAGCTACGGCTACCTCTCTTTAAATCGCAACGAGGCTATTATCAAGGCGACAAGAGCTTATACGAACGATGACCGCAGCTATTCCTGTCCCGTAAGCGAGCGGCTTTGTGATAAGGAGGTTATTTGGCTCAATCAATCTGTGCTCCTGGCAGATGAGAGTGCCATGAATGATATTGCTAATGCGATTGGTAAAGTGATGGCTTCTTATTAAAGGAGGATGAGGAAAATTGAAGGAGGAATGGCATGTTGAACACAAACTCACAGCTTCAATTAGGAACCGCAAAGGTGGATATTACCCCGCGGAAATCGATTCCTCTAGCCGGCTTTGCCGATAGAAGCAAGCTGGGCGGTTTCACCGGGATTGCTCAGCCTATTTATGCGAGGATTTTGTTTTTTCGCCATACGGACGCACGGGGACATGTGACCGCAAGTGTGATCATTTCAGCTGATTTGATCTGGTGGGGAAGCGAACGCATCCCGCTGCTGAAGCAGCAAATTCATGCAGGCTGGGGTGTTGAGCATGCAGCGATTCTTTTTCACGCTACACATTCCCATTCCGGGCCGCAAACGAGTACACGGTTTACCACCTTGCTAGGTGAAGCGGATGCTGAATATCTGGAGCAACTAGAGGCTGCAGTGCTGCTCGGCGTACAAGAGGCCGCGGATCAACTGGAGGTTGTCTCGGCTCAGCGCAGCAGCGGCGGGTGCAGCATTGGCATTAACCGCCGCCTTCCCATGGAGCAGACGCATCAGCTTCAGCCGAATCCGCATGGGCTTGTGGATCATGAGCTCACTGTTATCAAATTTCTCACAGAAAGCCAAGGAGCGACAAAAGCTGTTCTTGTGCATTACGCCTGTCACCCGGTTGTGCATCGGGATAATTTAGTTTCCGGAGATTTTACCGGAGCCGCTATGGAGAGCATTGAAGCAGCGCTTGGTGGCGGGGCAATGGCAGCCTTTTTGCAAGGTGCCTGCGGGGATATCAATCCGGGGCATGCACAAGCTTTCTACCAGGGGAAGGATCCTCTTGTCCGGGAGCTTGGACAGCTTGTAGCCGATGAAGTTATTAAAGTACTGTCCCTGCCAATGATGACACTGCAAACTTGCCCTATTGCTGCCCAGTCCGTTGTCGTCGAACTGCCACTGCAGCAGATGCCTGAACGAAGCAAGCTGGAGGCAATGGTTAATGAGCCTGGTATCATGGGGGAATGGAGCCGTAAGCTTCTGTCTGCATCGCGGCCGCAGTCAGCGTATCCTTTGGAAATGAGCTTCATTCAAATAGCCGAAGGCTTCTCCATGGTAGCTATGAACGCGGAAATCGTTACCGCCTATGGCCTGCTTGTGAAAAGCTTGACGGCTGGCCGGACGCTTGCACTGGGCTACTCGAATGGGATGTTTGGCTATGTACCTACAGCTGAGCAATTAAGAGAGGGCGGTTATGAACCAGTAGGTTCGACGTATTATTTTGCCATGCCGGCCCCCTTTGAACCCGTCATTGAGCGTCTGATTAGCGAGGCTCTTACCGATTTATTAGGAAAGTCGTTCCTGTGAGGATTGGCGGAATTCACTTGGTGTCATGCTCATGATTTCCTTGAAAACGCGGGAGAACGTGCGGAAGGATTCAAAGCCCACCTCAGCAGACACCTCCGAAACCGTCATACTGGTAGTGGATAGGAGTGTAGAAGCAGTGCGGATGCGAATGGTATGCAAATATTCAAGAAAGCTTTTGCCAACATGAGTTTTGAAGATTCGGCTGGCGCGGGGGATACTGACGTTAAATTGCTGAGCTAACAGGGATAAATTCAGATCGTCACCATAATGCATATGGACAAAATGAATCATGTCCCACTTGCTTTCTTTAGGGGTCAAAGCCGAGCTCTCTCGCCCCTGTGAAAGCTGAGCTAAAGCAGCACGGATGAAGAGAAATAAAGCTTCCACCAGCTTGCAGCGGATCAGGCTGTTCTTCCCTGGCTCTGAGCCTGTAAATTCAGCATACAGCTCATCCAGAATGTGCTTCATCTGCTCCGCCTGCAGCGGGTTCAAATCCACATAAGAAGGCAGGCCTTCGCCTACACGCAATAAATATCCGCCTAATTCATCATCAAGCGAGGAGCCTAAAAGCATCTGGATATCGAACATGCAGCAATATAAACGAACTGGTGAGCTCGGGAAACAGTTAAAATCGTGGATATGGTGCGGCAGCAGGAATGAGAGGGTCCCTGGCTTCAAGGTATGGGTTTGACCGTTAATGATTTCTGTCCCCAAACCGTCCAGCACAAAGGATAATTCCGCAAAGTCGTGGTGATGCAGGGGCAGCTCCTGACTAATCGTATTCTTTCTCATATAAAAAGGAACACACACCTTCTTAAAATCCACATGAGATAAAACATCCTGATATTCCGGAAAGGTTCCCATCTTTTAGCCCCCCACTGCTTTACTGCTTATGGGTATTAGTATAAACCAATTCAGGGCAGAAGGAAAAACCCTCCACCCCAAAAATACTATGGTCTAACCATTTTAAATCAAAATTTTAACAACAGCTTTCCTGACTACTGTAGACTGCTCCAGGGTACAGCTCGGGCGATGAAGATCTGCCGGGAAAAATACAACAAAAGTGCCTGCTTTCAAAATAAGCTCCATCTCATCCTGCAAATGGCCATACAGATAGGCATCACTGCTTTCCATCAGGTCATCGGTTATGATTTGCTCATCTGTTAATCGCGCCAAGCCTATTTTCTCTTCTCCGCTGATCACATATTGAACATCCATATAGGATTTATGGGATTCTGCTTTCAAATCCTCTTTGGGCTTGGTCGCTCCCTCATTGATCATAACGAACATGCGCTCGCCGTCAATCTCGTGCTTCCCATTTTCCAGCTTGGAAAAATCAGTGCTTTTAAGAAAATCTACAGCCTTGCAAATGTCGGGCGAGAAATAACTTTTCTCAGCTTCCCAGTGCTTCAAATCTCCCAGAATCATGAAAGCAACACTCCTTATTTTGGTATAGCGAATGCAACTCTTTCATTTTATCCAATCCCTTTTCATTTGGCAATATGCAGGCAGCGGAAACAGCCTTGGAACAGCATTAGAACAGCCTTGGAACGGCCTTGGAACGGCTTCGAAGCGGCCTATCCTACATCAGCTTATTTAACAAACCAGCGAATCGGATAATGTCCTTCTTTTCTTTCATATTGCAAGGTATACGGGTTCAGCAGCAGCATCGCTACATATCCATCCGTCCTTGGCATCAGCCATCCATAATCCCAGTTCTTGCTTTGATACATCAAAGGAATGGCGGGCTGCACTCTGACTATCGGATGGGTTTCTCCCAGGAACAATTTCTGTTCTGTATAGTTGTAAGTAAATCCTACCTGTGTAAACAATTCGTGCTCCATGCTGGCTTCTCCGTCATTCATCAGATCCTGACAAATGCCCCGTACCCCAACCTTGACTTCACGGCCTGAGTGAAAAGCGCCAACAAGCTGCTCATAAGAGCCTCCCACTACATGTCCATCCGCATCATGAGACAATACTTCCTCCCACTCATCATTGACCCAGTAACGGAATTTGCCGAAATCGTAAATAAAGTTGCTGCTCGGTGCATTCGTGCCTGCGTCCCAGCTATCAAGCTGATGATACTTGGGCATATCGTGATGATCGTCTAGTGGAGAGCTGCCCAGTTCACCGGTTACAGCGCCTCCATCCAAATAAGGACGGGCGATAGCCTGCTGGCCGTTCTGATTATACAAGAACAAGGATAACGAGGGACGGGCTACGAATCCAATTGGAATATTTACCGGTTGACGCAAAGTCATGCAGCCTGCGACCCAGCGGCCATCCAATACATAGGTCGTCCTAAACTCGGATACTTCGCCAACGAGCTCCTTGTTATCTGACTCGACATCAATATGCTCATTATGTTTGAAATTCGTCTCAATGCGCAGATCAGCCCCGGCGCTTATCGAATCACGCAGCGCTTCCTCGCTGCCCTCCACTCTGCCGCGATGTTCATTTAATTCCAGAACACATTTCCAAGCCATCTCATTTCCTCTTTTCTATAATTTGATTATTCTTATGCCATCCGAAATACCGGCGCTACAGGAATGCCTTCAATCCGTGCTTTAATATTGTCCTGCCTTCTTGCCTCGGATAGTTCCCCAAGACAATCGTCTAGCGCATCCAGCGTATATTGAATGTGATCCTGCTTATGCGCGTAAGAGATGTAATTGTAGCTTGTAAATAAAATGCCCCTCCGGATCATTTCCTGCTGCAGAAAGCTTTTGACCAGATTGGCTTCAGAACTGTCACTATATACAAACAAGGTTTTAGCATCCGGGCCTTTTATCTGGATTCGATCTGCCAAGCCATGCTTGGATATTAATGCGTTGCCGCTTTCCTTTAGCAACTTCCCCATCTCATTGACGTGTCCTATTGTGTTCCTCGCCTTCATTTGCTGGATCGTGGCCTTCGCCGCTGCAAGCGACAGCATTTCACCTCCGAATGTAAAAGAGAAAAATACGTGCTCCAGCGCAGCCATGATTTCCTTTCGTCCAACCAGCATGGAAAGCGGCATGCCATTGGCAACTGCCTTTCCGAATGTAGCCAAGTCCGGGGTAACGCCGAAATGTCCTTGAGCGCCATGAAGGGAAAGCCTGAAACCAGTAAGCACCTCATCAAAAATAAGCAATGCTCCGTTCTCATGCGTAATATCCCTCACATCTGCAAGGAAGCCAGCCTGTGGCATCGTAATACCCACTGGCTCCATAATGACAGCAGCCACTCTGCCTTTATAAGTTTCCATTAGTGCCTTCAAGCTATCGATATCATTGTAAGTAAACTTCTTAGTCAGCTCCTCCATAATGGGAGGGATGCCTGAGGTTCTTTCAGTCGTGATTACATACCAGTCATGCCAGCCGTGGTAGCCGCAGCAGAGTACAATGTCTTTGCCCGTGTAGGCTCTGGCCAAACGTATGGCTGCAGTTGTTACATCAGAGCCATTTTTGCCAAACCGGACGCTCTCGGCACAAGGAATCACTTCGCGCACCAGTTCCGAAACTTCTACCTCCAGAGGATGCATCAGTGTTAGCGTAATCGCATCCTTCAGCTGAGCAATGATTGCCTCATTAACTACTGGATCGTTATACCCGATCGACACAGCTCCAAGTCCCATGCCGTAGTCGATAAACTTGTTATCGTCAGCGTCTGTTACAAGGCAGCCATCGCCCTTAACCAAATACTTCGGAGCATATCCATACACGAATTGCGTCGGTCCCTTCGACAAGCACTGGGTACCACAAGGGATAAGCCCATCTGCCCGTTTCCAAAAATGATCCGACTGCTGTATCCCGTTCAGCATACCAAGTTGTTCCATGAATATCACGCCATCCTTTCAATCTTCTTGTCTCCGCTTAGTACTGATCGGGAAGAGTTGCCGGCAGAAATCCTGGGTCAACCAACTCTACACGTCCGGTAATTGCACTTTTCTCAGCAGCGGCCAGTGTACCCGTTACAATACTGCTCTTTCTGTAAGTGAAAGGCCAATCCGTTTTCTTGCGGACCGCCTCGATAAACATATTAATTTCATCCGCATACACGGATTCCAGAATGTCGGACATGGCTCCCAGATGAAGCATATCGTCAATACCCAACTTAGGCAGCTTGCGGGAAATCGTTCCCGCTGACAGATCAAACTCGATAAATCCGTTTGTACCGCCAGCGATACCTTTGCGCATCGTTTGCGGGCTTCCCATAAAGACGCTAAGCTGCCCGGTCGCTCCGCTCGCCAAAGTCATCTGCAAGCACCATGTATCCTCCGACTTCATCAGCAACTCGCCTCTTTGCCTGACTGTTCCTGCTGCAGCCTCCGGTTCACCAAACACATAATCCAGAGCGATCAGCTCAAAAGGAACCATTTCCCGGCCTGGTGCTGTACTGCGATGACGGGCGTAATATTCCTCTCCTTCCCCCGGATGCCAGCCTGGCGCATCTACAGATAAGCACATATAGTAGGCGTGCAGCCCTCCCAGCTGTTCCTCAACAATTTTTTTTAGTTCTCGAACAACTGGTAAAAAATATAGCGTACAAGAAGGAGCCGCGACGATATTTCGCTCCTTGCCGATCCTCTCGACTTCCAAATAGTTATAAGGCCATATCTCCGCTTCGCAAAAGAAATGCAAGCCATGCAGCAGCGCCATTTCCACATATTCCGCATGCATATGCGGAGGTGTGGAAATAACGACCGTATCAGGCCCCCATAATAGAGCGCTCTCCAACGAGCTAAAACAAGTAACACCAAACCTCTCTGCCGCCCGCTCTCTGCGGTCTTCACGCTCGTCGAACAAAGCAATTTCCACATCACCGCGTGCTGATAAATCCCTCATGCGCCTGGTTCCCATTGAACCTGAACCAATCTGTAGCACTTTGTTTTGTATCATTGAAGTCTCCTTATTGTTGTCTTATTTATATTATGGTCTGACCAGTTGATTTAGAAAAGGGAACTCATTTTCTCAAAATTCGCCTA
This sequence comes from Paenibacillus eucommiae, assembly GCF_017874215.1. Classification (GTDB taxonomy): domain Bacteria; phylum Bacillota; class Bacilli; order Paenibacillales; family NBRC-103111; genus Paenibacillus_AI; species Paenibacillus_AI eucommiae. The sequence continues at coordinate 189,677 of NZ_JAGGLB010000006.1, read as the reverse complement.
ATACCTGTTTCATCCTTCTATTTCAGCTTAATTTCAATTGTTCACCACCCTGTGTAAGCTGATATGTGCTTAACCTGTTAATGGAACTGTATAAAGCTTCAATAAGTGGTCCTACCATTATATTTGTATTCCATATATCGATCATAAACCACGTCTAATTTTTAGTCAATCCTTTTTATTACAGCGCTTTGTCTTAAGATTGCTTTTTTAATTCAGTGCGTGTACTATTTAAATTGTAGATGGTCAGACCATTTCTATATGATTTATGAACCTAAAGAAATTGAGTGTGAAACCCCATGCAAATTCCCAAAAAAAGAACGCTTTCCGATATAGTAACCGAACGGATTAAGTCTTACATTCTGAACAACCGGCTAGTAGCCGGCGATAAACTGCCTTCTGAGAAGGAGCTCATTGAACAACTGGGCGTAAGCCGGACGGTAGTTAGGGAAGCTCTTAAAATCCTGCAGATGGTTGGTGTGATTCGCATTAAATCTGGCGAGGGTATTTTTGTCGATGATCCTTCCTTGAAGAGCGTTGTCAGCCACTTTTCCTTTCAATGGCGGAATGATGCTACTAAAATGAACGAGTTACTGGAAACCCGCATCGTCCTTGAGCTTGGCGCCATAGATATGGCTATTAAGCATTATTCACCCGCACTTATTGAAGAAATGGAAATATGGAATGAAAAAATCAGGGTAAAAAAGAATGGCTTCGATCAAGAGGATCTCGGATTTCACCGCTCCTTGTTTCAGGCGACAGGCAATAGCGTCTATTTGCAGCTGAGCGAGATTTTGACTGATTTTTTCAATGCGGTCCATACAGATAACTTTCATTATGAGCAGGAGCTGCGGCAGTCCTTCGAGCAGCATGCCGAAATCATTTCCTGGATCAAGCGGAAAAATGCCAAGATGGCCAAGCAAATTATGATGCTGCATCTTGAGCCTCTCTATTTGAGCATGGAACAAACCTAGTTTTGAGAAGACGCCTTGTGGTGTCCTTTGATGAGCTTGTTCGTGACGTGGGAGAGTTACGGAGGGAAGGGATGTGGGCTCCAGCCGCTGTTAAAGATTTGTTCCCTTGAATGGAATGGATGAAGGGGCTTCGAACAAATCTTTAAAGGCGGACACTTCCGCTCTTTCGCCCACACCCCTTCCCTCTCTCTAGCTATAATCGCACGAACACCATGCTCAAACGGACAACCAGCAAGGTTTTTTCTCTTGGTTAGAGGAGATTCCTAGCGGGCGCAGGCGCTGGAGATGAAGAGCCCGCGCAGCTGAGGAGGAACTGCTACTTTAGCGATGTTTTTCATCGTTAAAAGTACAGGGGTCGTCTCCACAAACTTACTTTAACGATGAAAAACATCGTTAAACTCCCTTTTATCCACCCAAAGGGGCCATCTGACCTCTTTTAGTGATGAAAATCATCATTAAAGTGGCTCATTGACCGAAAGCACCTACTTTAACGATGAAAAACATCGTTAAGTGTAGCACACGCTCAATCCGGGGTGGCTGATTGCTACTACTTCTCTTGCTCCCCTTAAATTCCTCCTCTTTAGCTACAAATTGCTCAACAACAAGTTAAGCTAAAACGGACAGCCAGCAAGCGTCTGGATTTTGAGGCAAATAGGCATCTTACTCTAGCTCACAAAGGAGTCATTTCAAATGGAACCACTACAAAAAAATGAACGCTATACATTAAGCCAGACAGTTAGCGAGCAGCTAAAGCAATATATCGTCGACCACCGCTTGCTGCCTGGAGACAAGCTGCCATCGGAACGCGATATGGTCAAGCAAATGGGAGTTAGCAGATCTGTGATCCGGGAGGCGCTGCGCTATTTGGAGATTTCCGGCATCATCTCCATTCGTCATGGCGAAGGCGCATTTATTCAGGAGCAGGATTTGGCGCCACTCATGGAGCAGCTTGTTTTTCAATGGGGGCGTGATCTCTCGGCTCATGATGAACTGCTGGAGCTTCGAATGATGCTCGAGCTGAATGCTGTCGAGCTTGCAGTCAAAAACGGTACTGAAGAGGATTTCGGGGTACTGGAGAAATTGGCTCAGGACATGCTGTCCAGGTCGTCAGACATAGACGAGGACGCTGGCGAGAAGCTGGGCGATGAGGATACTGCTTTCCACCGCTGCTTGCTTCTCGCCACACATCATCAGCCTTTTATACAAATGACAGATCCTATTATCAGCCTTCACGCTCGCCTATCCAATGAACACTTATCTATTGCGCGCGCATCCAATGTCCACGTATCTATTGCCAGCGTATCCAATAAGCAACTGGAGGATCCGGAGGATCCGAAGACTGCACAGCAGGCTCCGGGGCCTTTATATGAACAGTTCGTAGAAGCTCTACGCCAACGCAACCTGTCAGAAGCTAAGGATTTATTGCGGCGGCTGCTTTCATAAAAATTTCATAAAACCACCAGACCCACTCAGAATTCCACATAAGGAATCGTCAAAGGACCAAGCGGCATAACCGCAATCCGGGCTTCAGGACCGTACTTCGCAAGCAGCATTCCCACGGTTTGCTCAATGCTGTCTGTCGGAGTAAACTTCGCCGCGGATACCTGCTCTTCGTTCAATGATGAATATAAATACACGTCGGCCCATACCTGCACCATCGCCTGCTTCTGTACCTGCCATTGATCGAACAGCTGGAAGGAAGGATCATTGATCATATCCAGAATCGCTTGCGGGGTTTCACGCATCTGCAGAATGGATGCATAATTGCCATGGCTCGGCAGCCCATCGATGCACTCCGCGGCGCAAATAATGGCGCCGCCTTGCTTGACGATTTTTTGTGCTGCGCTCATCCCTTTTACTGCTTGATATAAATTTTGATCCAGCGGATAGCCACTGTTCGTCGTAATGACAATATCAAACGCCTGCTCGCAGCGTATCATGGCGTGCTCCCGCACAAACGCGCACCCCTGCCGGTGGGCCTCGATCACATCGCCGGCAAAAATACGGGTAATCTCTTTGTCACCGTTTAACGTGACATTCAGCATGAAGTCGGGCTTGCACATTAATGTGATTTCCGTCGCCTCTTCCTGCACAGGGTTCCCTTCAATCAGCCCCCAGGTGCTGAGGGGATTGCCGATCAGCGGCGCGCTGTGGAAATGCTGAATCGTCTCAATACCTGCGATACCAGGCATAATTCCCTTTGGGCCGCCGCTGAAGCCGGCAAAGAAATGCGGCTCGATAAAGCCGGTTACGATTTTGAAGTCGCTCTCGACATATTCCTTATTCAAATACACTTCCGCTCCATACTTGCTTTTTCCAAGATAAGCCTGTGTGTCTTTTTCAAAGGCATTGTTGTTCACGACCCGCACGGTACGCATCACTTCCTCGCCCAGCATGGCGGTCAGCTCTTCTTCTGTGTTATCCCGGTGGCTGCCGGTGCCATTAATGATCACAAAGTTTTCTTTTGGCACATGGGAAAGATACTCCAGCAGCCAAGGCACCAGCTTATGGTTAGGTGTCGGACGCGTCATATCGCTGATCACAATCGCTACTTTATCGCTAGACCGCACCATGGTGCGGAGCGAAGGCGTGCCAATAGGCTGATCAAACGCTTTAAACGCCTCGGCTTTCTCTTCAGCCAAAGCTGGCAGATGATGCGGTTCCAATACATGGGCATGATCCGGCAGCGCGACGGAAAGCCCCTTCGTTCCATATGCTAATTCGATAATCATCGTAAATGCCTCCGATTCAATTCGATTACTGGTTATTGTTTACGTTTCTGTTACTACTGCTACTTACTTCTTTGAGTATACCTCATTTTATATTCTATCACCTAGTAAGATATCCTTCCCCCACTAAACGCAAAAAACCGCTATCCCTCCTCAGTGCTGCGGAAGAATAACGCTTTGATTCAATTCCTTTGCTGTCAGTATATAGCTTATGGTCTCCCACGAAAGATGAGCCTGCCCTTTTCAACATTTGTGGTGATTTGTTGCTGCTGCTCTAATTCTGTGATATAGGCACGAACTACCGTGTAAGTCAGTCCATACTGTTTTAAATTATCCTCCAGCTTAAATTTCTCCATTGCTCTTTGGGTCAACTCTTCCACAGTCAGTGGTCGTTCTCTTAACAGGTTGAGTATAAACCCGCAGGTTTCATCCATAATATGTAAATGTTTCTCTACTAAACGATCCATGTCCTCATAAGCCCCACCATGATAAAGAACATAAGATTTGGATTTGTCCTGCAGCTTCTGCAGCTGTTCCAAGGTTGCTCTGGCAGCTGAGATATCCGTATAAAATAGTAGCTCTTGTTTACGTAAGGTTTTTTCACCAAATAAAGCGTCTCCGCAGTATAATACTTGATCCCGGGTCCTGACTCCGATCATCCCTGGGAAATGTCCCGGCAAAGGAATGATTTGGAATTCCATGCCATGAATACGTAAAGTTTGCTCCCGTCCTTGTAATTTATCTGTCACCTGTAGAGGCTCAGTTATCTCTATTCCAGTCCATTCATCATTAGGCAGCACTCCGCAACCATAGCAAAATGCCTCCAAATACGGATTTTCAATAAATGGAGCAGCTGCATAGGCAGCAAATATGCGCAGATCAGGATACTTGCCCTTCAAATAAGAAGTACCTCCGAAATGATCGGCATGACCATGGGTATGGATGATGGCTGTGATCCGGCAGCCGTATTCTATTATTTTTCTATCTATTCTTTCCGCAGCTTCCGCATGTGCCCCGCTATCAATCAGCACAGCCAGTCCCTTGAGCCTATCCAGATAAACGCCGACAGCATGTGCACCGGAAGCCATATAGCTGTTTCCCCATATTTCTATCAGGTTAAGCTTGCGCATAATGGCCACCTCTTTTAGGGTGATTTTAGAAAATTTGGATATTCCAAAAGGTAAAAGGAACACAGCTCCTTCAAGCTTTTTTCTACACGGTCTGCATAGATTTGATTTAGAAAGGGCCATTCCTTCACTATTTTTGCGAAATGACGGATGGATTCTGCAATGTTTGCCTTATTTTTTATAGCTTCAACAGTTTCTGCAGCTTCATTGCCTGTACCATCTGCAAAACTATACAGCAAAAATTCATAGGAGCCTTGTTTGCGCTTTGCCTGAACATGCAGCTGCACTAATAAAAATAGCAAAGTGACAAGCTGGTACTCGAACATTTGCTTTTCTTTGTCCGTAGCTTTCTCCAGAGATATAAACCCATGGGCCAGATGCAGGACCGATAGTGACAACTGCCCAAGAGATTGGTTATGCTTGCGGCTAGGCTGCATGTCCATTCAAAGCCCCTTTTTCGGTATCCTTTAATAATCCAGTTCCGCTGCCTCCGCTCGATCCGCATCAACATATTTCTTATGCATGCCCACAGCCGGATTCATATCCGAAGCCATATCCATATCCATATCCATTTCCATTTCCATATCCATATCCATATCCGCATCCAAAGTGCTATCGGCATACGGCTCTTCGCGGGGAGCGATGTGGATCACTGCATCCATTTTTTTTAGCAGCATCCATTCTGCCATCAGGATTGTATCGAGCAGGCCTACGACAGATTGGTTAAACTGAATGATTTCAGCAGTCGTTGGGTTGGTTGGAAAATTCACTTTTTTGCCTACAAAAGCAGTCATATTATCCGCTTCGGAATTCATCAGCCTGGAGAGCGCTTCTTCTTCAAGGGCGATGGATTCGATCAAATGAGTGATCGCTTGATTGAACGTTGGCATTTGTTTAGAAGATATCTGATCCTTTAAACTCATCCTACGCGCCCCCTCACACACGAACTTTACCCGTTCTTTTGCTGATTATTTTGCTGGTTGTTTTGCTAGTTATAGCTATTCCTCTTCATATTCATCCTCTATGCGATCATCAAAGCGTTCCTCTAATTTTAAAATATCTTCTAACTTAAATTGCAAAAGCATCTGATTTTTAATTACATTACGCAGCATGCGTTCCACACTGTCATTCAGCCTTAGCGCATCATCCACGCTCAAATCATGATCATGAAGGACCTTCTGTATTTTTTCACCTTCCGCATTGATAATATGGGAAAGTCCAATTTCTTCAAGGGCGATGGAGGTCAGCAATAAATTAATAACCTCTGGACGTTTTAAAATAATTTGAGGTGTAATATCTGGAATGTTTGGCATGCTCATACAGGATCAACACCCTTTCAAACCCTAGTTCATACGCGGCAGACTGCTCAAAATTTGCTCCAGCTTACCCTGCAGCAGAATCTCCGTTCTAATCACATCATTCATCGTTTTTCTTACACTTTCGTCGATTTCAAGCAGGTTGGTGATCGTTGCCGGAGGAACCAGTCCATGTCCAAGAGTACCTACAACATATTGGATTTTCTCGGCTTCAGCGTTTAAAATGCTTGCTAGAGCAAGCTCCTCAAAGGCAATAGAAGCTAACAACAATGAAACGGACTGCCCCATTGTGATTGAAATGATTGGGGTAATATTGGGAATAGCCGGTTGAGAGATAGTATCACCTTCATTCATAAATTGTCAGTATCCTAATTATATGTATGTTGATGTGAATGACTCTATGCATAAAGGTTGTTCAAGTAAGCCCTACATCGTTCGATAAAAGACTCAGCACGGAAGCTTCCCGCCCCCCTAAGTGTAAGATATTGCAAATTGTCTTCCCCGAGCACCAGGCAATGCCTGAACACAGCTTCTGCTTCTTCATATCTCTTTTGGGCAAATAAGAGGATCCCTTTATAATAATGCAGGTCCACATAGTCGGGATAAAGAGTAATTGCCTTATCGATGCCGAGCCAAGCACCTTCAAAGCTTCCTAGAGCTAGCAGAGTGTCATATTTCATTTTGTAAATGAGCGAAGGGGGAAGCTGGCCTCTGCTGATAAACCCCTTGATAGCTGTATTCAAATGATCGAAAACTTGCTTATAAGCCCCAGTCCGATAATATTCGCTTGCCACATGGTAATCGATCCAGGGACTATGCTCCGGATTTTGTAATTCTTTTTCCAGCATAGCCATGTTTCGTTCATGCTTCTTTTTAACCCTTGCTACAGACTCCAAATACCCATAATGATGAATACGGGTAGGGAGCTTGTAAGACTCTGTTGCATCCTTATCCTGGAGCAGCTCCCAGACATTCAATTGCTCATGAATATCATTAACAAACCGTAGGCCTAAGCCATTGCGGAATAGCCTGTACTGAGCAAGCGAATAAGCCTTATTCCTATCAATGGGGAAATCCCCGTAGTAATTCACAATGGGCAGACTCCAAACGTGACAACTATTCCCGCATTGGCTTAGTGCTGTACGCCACAGCTCCGGGTCTTCGATTTCGAGAACCTCATCCGCATCAAGCCATAAAATCCATGCTCCCGACGCCTTCCCGATTCCATAGTTGCGAGCCTCCGCAAAGCTTCCAGTCCATTCAAAATCAAATACCCTGGCATTATATTGCAAGCCTATTTTTTTCGTCCGATCAGTGGAGCCCGTGTCCACAATAATGATTTCATCCACTGCGTGCTGTGCCTGCTTCAAGCAGTTCTCCAAAAATAATTCCTCGTCCTTTACAATCATACATAATGACAATGAATTAGTGGTATTAGTGGCAGTCATTTTCTGACCTCCTCTGATCGCTTCATAACAATTGTTTCTAATACATATATGCCTTGTGTTAAAAAGCAATGAACTTTATTCAGTAGAATATATGAATTACCCCAAATTTATCACCCTATCACACAAGGCAATGGAGGACTCGCGGTGGGACACTACGATAATTGTTTTATCCCTTCCGATAGCACAGATCGCATCATGAATAATATTCTCCGAATATTGATCAAGTGCGCTAGTCGCTTCATCAAATATAATCATACTAACATCTCTTAAAAATAATCTGGCTAGTACAATTCGTTGACGTTGACCACCTGACAGCTTGATGCCTTTCTCTCCAATTACAGTTTCATAACCATCCGGTTGAGAATAAATAAACTGATCGATACCTGCTTTTCTGCATGCTTCATCCAACATCTTCGTATCCGCACCAGGTGAAGCAAGTCTTAGATTCTCTCGAATTGTTAGGTTAAATAGGAAGTTGTCCTGCATAATGAAACCGATTCTCTCAAATATAAAACGATGGTTTATTTCATGGATATCCATGTCAGACAACCATATTTGTCCGGAACTTGGTTTTAACATGCCCATAATCAGCTTTAAAATGGTGGACTTTCCTGAGCCACTGCGCCCAATTAGAGCCACACGCTCACCCTGTTTGATGGTAAAACTAAGATTATCAACAACAAGAGGTAAATGGAATGCATAAGAAAACCGAATGTTTTTTACATGGATATCGCTTTTCATGCCTTGAGGTATACTCGGTTTAGGTTTTATAGGATGAGTCGTATATAGTTCTTGAATAACCCTATCATAATAAGGTGTGTTACTTTGCAGCTCCGCATCAGCAAATGATAGGGCACGGATGCTTCCACTTAATAAGGCATAGTACATGGCAAAAACAAGCAGCGAACCAATTGTAATTTCCTCTCGCATGATTAGAATTCCCCCAAAGAAATAAAGTGCAAATTTCATCAGAAATTCGTCTTTAATTTTAGGTATGACCAGTACTCTTGCTACCCAATAATGAATCCATCGACCAGAAAACTCAGCAAAATTATGTGAAAATCTCACAAAAATTTTTGTTTGGTGCTTCTGCAAATTTAGTGCCTTGATTTCTTTCCATCCCTGTATGGAACTATGCAGCCAACTATTCCACCTTTGATCATTTTCACGATTTATATGCTGTAAATCTCTTTCCTTAAGACTTATTCTATGATCCGTGTAAAAAGTAAGCGGTACAATAATAATTGAAAATAGTGCAAGCCGCCATTCAATCGAAAAGATTAATATTGCAGCAATGATGGCGGTAATAATAGACTTGAGATAATCCACGGTTTGCAGCCCTGTAAAATCAGCAAGTTTTGCCACATCATCATCAATACGCATTTTCAGATCACCAGTACTACGTTTTTCATAATCCGCAAATGGAATTTGAAAATAATTGGCCAAGATCCTATGTTTAATTCGAAAAACAGTTCGGTTTAAAAGTCTGTTATTGGAATAGTTACGGATAAATGATAATGCTGTATCCAGTAAAAAAAGACCCACATATCCAGCAATAACAACTTTAAATACCGTCAAATTCCTGCCAATAATAACCTGATCAATAAACATCTTGTAGAAGGTCGGGAGCATAAGTGATATTGCCCCGCTTACTCCGCTGATTAATGCGATAAGCACAAAATGCTTTTTCATTCCAAAAGCAAAAGGACTCAACCTCTTTACTAAGACTACCCGGTATTTAAGTTTAACCAGCACTTTCTGCCCCTTCCCTGACAGCAAACAGCTCTCGAAAACCAGAATGGTTCTGCAAAAGCTCAGTGGGTTTGCCTGTCACCCTTACTTTCCCGTCTTCTATCCATACAGCATTGTCGCACATCATCACTGAGCTTTGCCGATGGGCTATAATGATTGCAGTTCTTCCCTCCAGCAATTCCCCCCACGATTCATGCACTATCTTTTCAGTTTCACTATCAAGCGCGCTTGTAGCTTCATCGAATATGATTATCGCTGGATTCTTCAGATAAATACGTGCAATGGCAAGCCTTTGCCTCTGTCCGCCCGATAGTCCAATCCCTTCCTTGCCTAACAGAGCGTTAAGCTTTTCAGGCAGAAGCTCAATATAATCTGCGATACCGGCTTTACGGCATGCAAGCCATATATGTTCATCGCTTGCTTTGGGGTTTCCAAGTAGTAGATTGTCGCGAATGGTCGCATCAAATAATAAAACATCCTGCTGCACAATGCCTATATGCTGCCGTATGGTCTTAAGACTGCAGTTCGTTAAATCTTGTCCATCAATGAGAATCGCACCAGCATCTAACTCGTACAAGCCAATAAGAAGAGAGGAGATTGTCGTTTTGCCGCATCCGCTTTTACCCACAATCGCGACATGGCTGCCGCATGGAATCAATAAGTTCATATCTTTAAGCACTGGTTTTCCTTGCTCATATGCAAAGTGAATACGACTAAACTCAATCTCACCTGCACCTACTATAAGATCACACTTCCCCTTCCAGGAATGCTCGTCATCCTCCGACAAAAAGCGTTCAATTCGGCCTATACGGGTAAGTCTCGATTGAGCATCCATATAGCTGCGAACCAGTAAAAAAATAGTTTCGTCCTTTAATGTGAAAACAAAAGCAACTAAAACGATCACATTGCCAATAGTAATTTCACCTCGAGATGCCAGATATGCGCATACGCCATAAACAGAAAGCTGCAATAACAAAGTAATCCATTCTATTATTTTGTCCGAGGTTAATTTAGATACAGAGATCTCCACGTTTTTAGCAAATAGTTTGCGTTGATGCCCAGTAAAATCCTTACGAATGGTTCTCTCACCACTCAGCAATCGGATATCGGTGATCCCCTTCAGAATTTCTAGTAACCAAGATACATAATGACCATAAAATTCACGCTGATTATCGCTATGATCCCTGATTTTCTTACTCATTTTAAACGTGGTGTATACGGCAAGCGGCAGGAATAAAGTAACAACAAGACCCGCTTCAATGCTAATAATATATATGTAAGTTAAATAAAACACACCCTTAAGAATCCCGTTGATACTATGAATGATATTGCGTATTACGAAATGCATGCATTCAGAAGTATCATCAAGCAGCATGGTGATCATGTTTCCAGTTTTGGCATCTGACATATAGGAAGCTTTCTTTGATTGCATTTTTTTAAAAATATCCAGTTTAATGTCGAACGTATACATACTCATTAAGTAATGATGCAGCGTGTAAATAAAGAAATATAGTATACATGAAAACACCGACATAACCACAAAAACAAAACTTACTTGCAAAAAAACATCCATATTTTTGTAATATACGATCTGATCAATCATAATAGCGAAGAGGATCGGAGTGATTACAGTGAGCATACAGTCTACAAGCCAACCGGTATAAAAGAGTACAAAATTACGTTTGTGCTTCCTTATATATTTGGAAAGAATTCTAACTCCATCGAATACATTTAATTTTTCATTCACGACTTTTACCTCCCCTCACAAAAATACGATACAAAAGACTTTCCTTGCCTTGCGGTATGTCTATAAATAGCTTTTTTGATGATAAGGCGTGGATCATTTCCTGGTCTTCTTTGTCAACATGTAATGTCGTATAATCAGTTGATTGATCCGCATTGTCTATCCTGACAGGATAGACAACTTCTTGTTTGTTGGCGTACAGGTACGCTCGCCCGGCAGGAACACTACCAGCCTGAATGGAAAGTGTGATATGACCTCTTACAGGAATAAGCTCAACTGCATAAGTCTTAATGACATCAATTTGAGTCATAAACATTAGAGATAAAATCAACCCCATGCCTAACATCACAAATGAAATAAATACAACTGGAGAACTGCTGATATAACGTGTATATTTCCTTCCAAATTCACTCTTTTTATAAAGCATAGTTCACCACCCATCGAAAAATAGTATAATTAATTTTAATAAGTACCCTCTGTTAATACAATGATATTTTTACATCTTTTTACTATACTATTTGCAGCACGGAGGTAGGTAAATTGCCACAGAACGACAGACATCGCACAAGAGTTGTTCCAATCGAATATAAGGAAGATGAACAGTTAGAATTGCTGCCGCTTACTGAAAGGGTCACACTCGTTCTGGTTAACAGCGGCAGTGCAGCTATCCTGATAAATGAAAAAATGCATCATATCTCTGCCCCTTGCGTGTTATGTATTTCACCATACATTCGAATTAAAATAATGAATAAACATCATTGGTCAGCACAAGCCTTTAGCTTCAATCCCACTTTTTTAAACAGCAAGTTAACTTTTGAGGCCTTATCTATCAACAAATTTGATAACTTGGAAGACGCGCATGACAGAAATTTGCTGACGATGTTTTTAAACCATACGGATCACTTTTCAGGGGTCCTACAAATTCCGTCATCCATGTATCTGCGAATACTTGAGTGGGTTTCTACAATCGGTACAGAAACTTTTGCACAAAGTGATGGCATGTGGACTTGCCGCATACGTCGTTATTTGTTGCAATGCCTTTTTTTAATAGAGGATCTTTATGTGGAGATGTCTAAAAATAACTTTCAAGACCCACCCAACTATCATAAAGAACCTGTTCAAATAGCCCTGGAGTTTATACATGTCAATTATCAAAACGAAATTTATCTTAACGACCTGTGCCAAATAGTGAAGCTGAATCGAACCTCCCTTAATCGTCAGTTCAAACAGCAAACGGGTCTGACTGCTATGGATTACTTGAATGACCATCGAATAAAAATTGCATGTGAAACTTTAGTCCATACTAATTTAAAAATAAGCGAGCTTGCTGAAGCATGTGGTTTTCAATACGAAACCTATTTTATAAAAAAATTCAAAAAAAAGATGGAAGTTTCACCTTCTGAGTACAGAAAGAATGAATGGAACCGCTTGGGAGGATAACTATGTAGGGGAGAATGACAAAAAACGATAAGAAAGCAGCCATATAGCTGTCTTATCGTTTTCTAAAATCCAAAAACATTAGTGACTTAATCACCAAGTCTTATAACCAGGAGAATCATAATGCATAGGACCCATCATTTCCATCACGGGAATCGTGTAGGCAATTAAAATCAGCACAACCGACAGGCCAATCCACATGCCCCATTTCTCCAAATAAGCAGGAGCTGGTTCGGCATTCTCTTCCGCTTCTCCAATCGGATATTCCGTGACCCCTTTTGGCGAACGCATCAGCTTAATGACGATATAAATCATAAGCACTACAGCAATGAAGAGGATCGAGCCGCCAATCGACATCGTCACATAATAAGGCAACCAGGAGGCCGCTTCGGCGTTTTCGCCATAGGTCGTAAAGGCTGTCCGTCTCGGAGATCCCAGCAAACCAACCCAGTGCATAGCTCCAGACATAAAGAACATACCCACACACCAGAGAATCGTTTGGATGATGCCCAGCCTATTCATGCGCGCAGTCAACGTTCGTCCTGTAACGACAGGAATCAGCCAATAGGCAATTCCGAAAAAGGTTAGCGCCACACTAGTTGCCACAGTCAGATGAAAGTGCCCCGTAACCCACAGCGTATTATGCACGACTGCGTTCATCTGATTGCTGGCATTAATAATGCCTCCCGCTCCCGCAGGAATAAATACGAGCATGCCCATAAAAGGTGCAAAGAAACGAACGTCCTTCCAAGGCAGCACTTTTACCCAGCCGAACATGCCCTTTGCCCCCTTGCTTCTCCCGTGCATTTCAAATGTAGCAAACAAGGAGAAAGCAGTCATCAATGAAGGAATTACGACCATGAAGGTTAATCCGACCTGGATAAATTTCCAAAGCTGGTTAATGCCCGGCTCCATCAATTGATGGTGAAAGCCAACAGGAATCGAGAACAAGAGCAGCAGCACAAACGAAAGGCGGGCCATGGCATCACTGTATATTTTGGCTCCAATAACCTTTGGAATGACCACGTACCAGCAAATATAGGTCGGCAGCAGCCAGAAATAAACGAGCGGATGACCGAAATACCAGAACAGCGTGCGGCTGAGCATAACGTTAATCGTCTCCACCCACCCGAACGACCAGGGAATTAGCTGAACAATGACCTCAACCGCAACGCCAATGGTCGCAACCTGCCACATAATCATCGTAATGACAGCCATAAAGGAAAATAGCGGTGAATTTTTGCCCCGATTCATTTTTTTCCAATATTTAAGCTGATAAAAAATACCGAATCCACTAATCCAGCTGCCAACAACAATAAGCGCAAGTCCTACATAAAAATAAGGCGAAGCCTTAAGAGGAGCGTAAAAAGTATACAGCACGCTAGCCTTGTTTAACAAAATAAGCACAACATCCAGCAGCGTACCAGCGCTCATCAAACCAAATCCAACCCATCCCATCCGGTTCACAATAGGCAGCAGTTGGCCTCCCAAGGTTTGCGAAATGCCTGAATACAGGAATCCGATGATGAAATATGTAGTAAAAATAAGAGCCATCAATACGCCATGCGCGGTCAAAAGCTGATAATATCCAATCCCGAAAGGCAGCTCAATCGTGCCGCTGCGCACCATGCTCTGCAGCAATCCGGCAACTCCGCCGATAAAGAGGGCCCCAAATGCGAATAAAATATGCGCTAGCACGAGAGCCCCATCCTTGGAATGGAACACTTGCGGTTTCGTGAGGTTCATGGTTCTAACTTCCCTTCGTTCTATATGACTTTCTATGTGACTATAATTTTGGCCTGCATGTATTCGTGGCCGCCGCCGCAGTACTCATTGCACAGAATCAAATACGTGCCTGGCTTCGTAAACTTGTAGGACAGCTGGCTAACCTCGCCAGGAACAATCATCAGGTTCACATTCGTTCCGGGAATGGCCAGACCATGCACCACATCAGAGCTCGTTACCGTAAAATGAACCGTAGACCCCGCCGGCACCTCCATCGTCTCCGCATCATAACCGAATGCATAAGCGATCATTACAGCCTCATATTCCTTATCCGCTACCTGCTTCATTCCAGGCTTGTCAAAAGGAGCCGTTTCGTTCACCTTGGCCGGATCAATCATATGATGATGTCCACTCGGCGGCGAAATCCCCATAGCAAATGCCGAAACGCCCAATATGCCTAAAAATAACAAAAGTGCCCCCATACCTAAAGCCAGCCATATTTTTTCCAATCGATGAATATGCATGTCTGTTCCTTCCTTTCAAGCGTCTTATTGTCTGGACAAAAAAAGAATAAAAACAGCAAACCAGGTCACCGCCAAAAAGGCGCCGAGCAGCAAAACACTGGCAAAGGTCCCCCTAAGGGGAGGATCCTGCGTTTTTGCTTCTTTTTCTTCTACAGTTTTTAATTCTTTTTCTATTTCAGTTTTTAATTCTTTTTCTACCTGCGTGTTCTTAGGATCGAGCTGCGTATTCATTGAAGTCCCCCCTTTAGTAAAATATCTTTGGGATACGCCTGAGGACCCTTCGGTGTTTTGCCTTTTGTAAACCACTTGCCTACATAAGGGAGGATGTAATGATCCAGGCCAATTTTGCCTGCGTTGGCTCCAGCGGCAAGAATGAAGAAGCTAAGCAGCAGCAGCCATGGATTCGTTGAAACCGTACCGGCAAACATATAAACGAAATTCATCACAACCCCGAAGAACACAGCTGCCGTTGTAAAAGCACCAAGTATTAGGCCGATACCAACCAGCAGCTCCCCCCAAGGAACAAGGAAATTGAACAACTTGATGTTTGGCAGCGCGAAATGACTCAGGAAAGCTGTAAAATTAGGATAAATGCTCTCCTGGGTTGCACTGTCCAGAACAGGCTTGGCGATAGCCCCCTTAATATATCCGCTCGCATCGAAAGCTTTGTCTCCAGTAATTTTGTGCCACCCTGCTACCATCCATTCCCAGCCCAGATACAAACGAACTACCATTAATAAGACAGCCGCATATTTATTTCCCCTTAACCAGCCTATGATCATAGAAGCCAACTCCTCTGTTCTATTTGTTGTTTTCATCATACCTGCTGCTGCAATGGATTGTTATCGGGAGAAACACTGAACCTGCGGGGGAAATTCCCTGATCTTCTGATGAGGATGAATTCAGATTCTGAACATGCTGCTCACGCGCTGAGTAACCTTAAACCATTGAAACCATTTAAACCATTTAAACCATTTAAACAATCGAGGCTCCAGTCCAACCCGATAGGAACGGGCAAAAAAACTGCGATTATACATCTTTTTTGGAGCCCATGTAGACAAATAAAAGAAATTGCTGCGAAAGTACAAGAATTTTCCGTTTCCTAGCCCGTTTCGGGAGTCGAAGTCCTAATTTCCTGCACAATTGCAGGAATTCTTGGCTTTAACCCGATTTTGAGCGAAAATTCCTGCACTTTTGCATTTTTTCAGGTTTAGAAGCATTCCAGACCCTGAAAACAGGTTCAGGGAATCCCCCGAGTTACAGAAAGCACAGGAAGAGCTACAATAATAGTAATAGCTACCTGGAGCGTCAGAGAAAGGAATGGTTTACTATGACAAGCGTGAAAGCAGAAATAGAACAAGAACTGGATCATTTGCGTGCTTTGACATCGAGTGATTTCTCGGCCATTGCCTGGAGAGACGATCATGATAACCGTATCCGCTGGAAGTATGTCTCAGGTAATCAAAATGAACGCTACCACAGCATTGCTTTGAAGCCAGGCCGCGGCTTGGCCGGATTAGTCATACGGCTGGGGCGAACCATCGTTGTCGATGAAGCCTCTGTTCATCTGGATCGGCTGCGGCAGGAATATTCGATTATGCTTGTGGAGCAGCTGCAAATGGCTGTGGCTTTTCCAATGATGATCAACAATGAGACTAGCGGCGTACTCCTTATCGGCAACCGGTCGAAGGGCCTCTATCCGCAGCAGGATGCTGCTCTGATCGAGAAATCCATCAACCTGCTGAATCCGCTGATCCATTTAGTTAAATTTTCTGATGTGCTAAAATAGATGTATGAACAATCCGGGAGGAACCGAACCCTATGATCACCATTCTGATTGTCGACGACCATGCCCTAGTCCGGTCAGGACTACTAACTTTGCTCAGCGATAAAGAACATATGGAAGTAGTAGGAGAAGCTGCTGAGGGAGACGAGGCCATCGCCAAGGCTATGGCGTTAAAACCAGATGTTGTGCTAATGGACCTCAGCATGCCCCACGGCAAAGATGGGCTTACAGCGACATCCGAATTGAAAAAGCTTCTGCCGGACACTTCCATTCTAATCCTGACTATGCATGACGACGACGAATACTTATTCCGCGCTATCCACTCAGGCGCATCGGGCTATGTGCTGAAGAATGCCCCGCATGAGGAGCTCATCACCGCGATCCAGACCATCGCAGATGGCAATGCCTATTTGTATCCAACTGCCACCAAGCGACTGATGAATGAATACTTGGAGAAGCTGAAGCATGGGGAAAATGCAAGCACGTATGACTCTTTATCCGATCGTGAAAAGGAAGTTCTCGCCTGGATCGCCAAAGGATATGGCAACAAAGAAATTGCCGAGCTGCTGGTCATCAGCGTTAAAACCGTCGAGACACACAAAAGCAATCTAATGGAAAAATTGGGCTTGAAAACGAGACCCGAGCTGGTGAAATTCGCTTTAAAGAAAGGACTGCTTCATTTTGAATAACGATCCCTTGAAGAAGGTTCCCGAACTCATTGGTCAAAATGTAGTGTCACTGCTTGCCGAGATCGAACGAAATGTCGAAGATAAGCAGCTACGCAGTGATTTGTCCTCCTCGCTCAAGCAGCTGGCCGATCTTAAATTCGCCCTCGATGAATCCTCCATTGTTGCCATGACCGATCGAAGAGGAAAGATTCAATATGTAAATGATAAATTTTGCGATATTTCCAAGTATTCCAGAGATGAGCTGCTTGGCCAGGATCACCGCATTATCAATTCCGGCTATCATGGCAAACCCTTTATGCAGGAATTATGGAAGACGATTTCCAGTGGTCAAATCTGGCGCGGCGATATAAGGAACCGGGCAAAGGACGGCACTTATTATTGGGTTAATACGACCATTGTCCCTTTCGTAGATCATGATGGAGCACCTTATCAATATTTAGCGATCCGCAACGAAGTGACAGAGTTAAAAAGAGTGCAGGAAGAGCTGCAGCTGATGATGAATCAGGTCATGCGGATTCAAGAAGAGGAGCGGAAGAAATTTTCCCGCGAGCTGCATGATGGAATCGGGCAGAGCATGTTCTCCTTGCTGATACAGCTTGATCAGATTATTGCGAAGCAAGGAAATCATGTGAAGCAAGACAACCAGGCGAAACAAGACATTCAAGCAAAGCAAGGAAATCATCTGAAGCGAGAAAATCCTGAAAATCAAAGCATTCAAGTGCAGCAAGACTCTCCTGGAAAAATGGAGCTAGAAAAGCTGCGCCGTGGAGTCGCCAGCATCATGGAGGAAGTTCGGGGTCTTGCTTGGGAGATGCGGCCTTCCGTGCTTGACGACCTAGGTGTAGTTCCGGCAATTCGCACCTATATTGAGAATTATTCCCAGCATTTTGGCATTCACGTGAGCTTTGAATCCAATTTACGAAGAAGACCCGATGTGCAAACGGAGACTACCATTTACCGGATTATCCAAGAAGCGCTTATCAATATTAGTAAATATGCGGATGTATCTGCCGCGGGTGTAAGCATGAATGAGGCAGAGGATCAGATAGAGGTTCGAATATCCGATCAGGGCAGAGGGTTTCTCCGCAGCCAGGAGCGCAAAGGCGTCGGCTTGTTCAGCATGGAAGAGCGGGCCAGAGGCATCGGCGGCCAGCTTTACATTCAATCGGAGCCCGGACATGGCACCACAGTCATCCTGAGTATTCCACAAAAGTAAAAAAAAGCATGCTTTCGCCCGACTAACCTAAATTTTTTTGATTATTTTGCAATTAATACTCGCAAAATGTGGATGCGCCGTATATCATTAATTATCGGCCTATATACGGATAGGCAAGTTAATTAAAAGGAAGTGTGTTTTCTCATGTCAACAAAGCTCAAAGCAGGCATAGTGGGTGGCACAGGAATGGTAGGCCAGCGATTTATTGCCTTGCTGGACAATCATCCATGGTTTGAAGTAACCGCCATTGCCGCTAGCGCCCATTCTGCTGGAAAAACGTATGAAGAATCGGTACAGGGCAGATGGAAGCTGTCTACGCCTATGCCTGAAAATGTGAAGCATATCAGAGTTCAGGATGCCTCCAAAGTGAATGAAGTAGCTGAGGGAGTGGATTTGATTTTTTGCGCAGTAGATATGAAGAAAGATGAGATCAAGGCGCTTGAAGAAGCTTATGCCCGCACCGGCACACCGGTGATTTCCAATAACTCGGCTCATCGCTGGACACCGGACGTGCCGATGGTAATTCCAGAGATTAATCCCGAACATCTTGAGGTCATCGCACAGCAAAGAAAACGACTGGGTACTTCAACCGGCTTCATTGCAGTTAAACCAAACTGCTCCATTCAGAGCTATATACCTGCACTTCATGCGCTTCAAGCTTTCAAGCCCTCCAAAGTAGTGGTAACCACGTATCAGGCGATTTCCGGTGCCGGCAAGACCTTTACCGATTGGCCTGAAATGATTGACAACGTGATTCCTTTTATCGGCGGTGAGGAAGAGAAGAGTGAGCAGGAGCCGCTGCGTATTTGGGGAAGCGTTACAGATGCAGGGATTGTAAAGAGCGAGCTGCCGATCATCACAACACAATGTATTCGTGTACCTGTTGCTGACGGACATCTGGCGGCAGTTTTCGCCTCTTTCGAGCAGAAGCCTTCCAAAGAAGAAATTCTGAACCTCTGGAAAAACTTCAAGGGGCGCCCACAAGAGCTGGGCTTACCTAGCGCGCCGAAACAGTTCATCACTTATTTTGAAGAAGAGAACCGTCCTCAGACTAAGCTCGATCGTGATATAGAGAACGGCATGGGGGTTTCAGCGGGCCGCCTGCGTGAAGATACCCTGTACGATTACAAGTTCGTAAGCCTGTCCCATAACACCCTTCGCGGTGCGGCAGGCGGCGCAGTATTAATCGCTGAACTGTTAAAAGCGGAAGGTTATATCCAGCCTAAATAGACAGCAGTACAAACAACCCCCTAAAGATCTATTGATCTTCGGCGGGTTGTTTTCATTTTTTTCCAAATCAAGCCTCGCATGCGAAAATATTGCACTTTTAACGGCTTTTAACGATGAAAATGGATCTATGTCAATAGAGTGGACGGTCTGAAAAAAGCTTGTTTTTATAAAGCGTTGCTATAGTACATGGCTTCGAAGCGATCAGGTGACATGTAATTCAGATAGCTATGTGTCCGTTTTCGATTATAGAAAAATTCAATATATCTAAAAATCCGTTCCCGAGCTTCTTTTTTGGTTTTAAATCTGTAACGGTAGATAAGTTCTTTTTTAATCAAGCTATGAAAAGATTCGATGCAAGCATTATCGTAGCAGTTGCCTTTTCGGCTCATACTTGCAATCATATTGTATTCAAGGAGCTTGTCACGGTAGTCTGAAGACGTATACTGGGAACCACGATCAGAGTGATGGATAAGTCCTACGGAGGGAGCCTTAGTCTTATTGGCATGTGCCAGGGCTTCTAAGACAAGTTCATTGGTCATGCGATCCATGAGCTGCCAGCCTACGATTTTACGCGTGAAAAGGTCCATAACGCACGCTAAATACAATTTCCCTTCTCGGCAGGGAACATAAGTAATGTCAGTTACCCAGACTTGATTAGGCGCTGTTGTTGAGCTGAAGTCCTGATCCAGTAGGTTCGGTGCAATAGGGTTATCATGGTTGGAATCTGTCGTTTGTACCTTAAACTTCTTCACCGTACACGAACGTAGTCCATGTTCTCTCATAATCTGTCCAACAGTGCGCTCTGATACTTTCCAGCCTTCTTTCCACAATTCATTTGTAATCTTTGGGCTCCCGTAGATCTCGTCTGTGTCGACAAAGTGCCAGTGAACCCGCTCTACCAGCTTCTCTTTATGCAACTTCCGTTCACTTTTGGGTGCAGTACGCCACTTGAAATAGCCGCTCTTAGAAACTTCCATCACTTTGCACATCTTCGCTAACCGAAACTCAGAGCGATGATCTTCGATGAACTGGAACCTCAGTTCCTTTCTTTGCTGAAGATGTGCATGGCCTTTTTTAAGATGGCGATCTCTTCCTTGAGGTCAGCAATTTCCTGATCCTTTTCTTTGTTTAATTGATCTTGAGATCGAAGATGTCCGCTTCCTACAAAGGGTTCATCTGGGAATTTTCGGTATTTCCCCATCCACTGCCGCAACGTTCCTATTGGTATATTCATTTCTTCTGCAATCTCAGGCAATGATTTCACCTGTTCTTGAATATATTTCACTGCATTTTCTTTAAACTCTTGGCTATAACTCTTTCTTTGTTCCTTCATCCGTGGTCACCTCTTATTTTGGTTATGCCTATTTTCCCACACTCCTTTCAAGTGGTCCACTCTATATACTAAATAAAAAATCATCGTTAAAAGTGCCAATCTCTCGGAGTTTCTCCACTTAACGATGAAAAACATCGCTAAAGTGCCCGATCAAACCTGGCATGCGGAAAAATTACGCTTTTAATGATGAAAATCATCGTTAAAGTACCTGCTCTCTCGGAATTTCATCACTTAACGATGAAAATCATCGTTAAATCATTAAAACGCCAAAACGCTGCCAGCCGCAAAGGCCCCAGCCCAGCAGCAGCTAATCTCACGCTCCCATGCTTCCACTTTTGTATTAGTGGCCACATATCGACCAAATGAAACTAAAAAGCTCCCCGCAGTAAACCACGGGGAGCTAAACTATACAAGATTATCCGCGGCCGACGATCGGCGGGATAAAGACGGCCTCTTTCTTGCTGTCAGGGCGCAGAAAGTCAAAGTCACAGCCCTGATCCGCCTGCAGAATGTGATCGGCGGTCAGCCTCATGTAGCCGCGGGCGCCATGTGTGCCAGCGCGCAGCGGTTCTTTGCGGCGTTCCTCCAGAATCGATTCTTCCACATGCAGCGTCAGCATACCTTTTTCTACATCGACTTCGATCATGTCTCCGTTTCTTACAAGTCCAATCGGACCTCCTGCCGCAGCTTCGGGAGATGTGTGCAAAATCACGGTGCCATAGCTTGTACCGCTCATTCGCGCATCACTGATCCGCACCATGTCGCGGACGCCTTGCTGCATCAGCCGTTTCGGGATCGGGATTTCTCCCCACTCCGGCATGCCGATTGCCTTGGGACCGCAGTAACGAAGCAGCAGCACCGAATTCTCCTCCACAGGGAAGTCCAGATCATCGAGCTGGTCCAGCATAGCCTCATAATCCTCAAATACAATTGCTGGTCCACAGTGCTTGTGAAGCTCTGCTTTTGAAGCGGATACCTTAAGGATAGCACCATTCGGAGCCAAATTGCCTTTCAAAACAGCGATGCCGGATTTCTCGGCAATAGGCTGCTCAAGCTCAGAGATTACATCCGTTTTGTAGATCGGCACGCCATCTCCGTACACTTCCGTTAATGTGCGGCCAAGCGCCGTCAAACAATTGCCATCGAGCAGCGGTAAAATTTGACCAATAACCGCCTGAATGCCCCCAGCTTCAAAGAAATCGTCCATACTTCCTACACCAGACGGCTGCAAATTAACAAGCAAAGGAACATCCTTGGAAAGCTCTGCGAATCTGTCCAGCTCAATCTGCAGACCCAGCCTTCCCGCTATTGCGGTCAGATGAATAACTGCATTCGTTGAACCACCTAACGCAGCGAGCAGACGAATCGCATTGTCAAAGGCTTCCTGTGTTAAAAGCTTGGAAATCGTCAGGTTGCTGTTCACCATCTCCACGATTCTCTTGCCAGTTGCTTCAGCAGCTTCTTGGCGCCACGAGTGGCCCGCAGGAATGGAGGAAGTTCCGGGCAGCATAACGCCCAGCATTTCCGATACACTCTTCATGGTGGAAGCCGTGCCCATTACCGGACAGCCTCCTCTGGAGCAGGTCATGCATTTCTCAAGCTCGCTCCAGTCTTCCTCACTGATTTTGCCAGCTGTTCTTTCCTCTGAATACTTCCATAAATCAGTTCCGTAGTTGACTTTCTTTCCTTTAAAGGTCGTAGAAGCACGGTGTCCGGCTGCAAGTTGCAGCGTTGGAAGATCGCAGCTTGCAGCTCCCATCAGCTGTGCAGGGACCGTTTTGTCACATTCACCCAGCAGCACTACGCCATCTATAGGCAAAGCGCGAATCTGCTCTTCAATGTCCATCGCCATCAGGTTCCGGTAGGGCAGATCTGAAGGCTTCATGAAATCGGACGGTGTCGTGATGGTGTGCAGCTCCATCGGATAACCACCGGCCATGTAGACGCCCCGCTTTACATATTCCACCAGCTCCTTGTGGGGAAAGTTGCAGCTGTTGAAATCGTTCCAGGAATTAAATATACCGATGATCGGCTTACCGGCGAATGATTCGGGAACATGACCGCCTGCCCGCATAGCGGCGCGATGCTGCAGCCGAGTTTCGTCCGATTTATGTGCAAACCACTGATCGCTTCGTAGTGCCATCGTTATGCAGCCCACTTCCTCATTAATGTACGTTCTTTGATTATTTTTGCAAAAGTTCCTTAAGAACTGCTTCCGTAATCGTTAAAGTTGTATCGATATCCTCATCTGTATGGCTGTAGCTGACATGATTACGCTTGATGTTCATTGGCATTTTGAAGATGCCCTTCTCGATCAATTTGCGGCGGTAGGCCACGTACAGCTCTGCATTGTTTTGCTTCAGATCTGTATAGTTTTTCGGCATAAAATTCATGAAATAAGTAGTCCATACAGAACCAAAACCAGCCACAACTGCCTCTACGCCCAGACGGTCGTGAATATCGCGAAGGCCACTGCGCATTTTTTCGCCAAGACGGAAAATATGCTCATGTACAGGCTCGTTCTCCATCATTTCAAGTGTAGCAATCGAAGCTGCGGTGCCAACGGCATGACCATTGTAGGTACCTGCAAACCAAACGTCTCCACCCTTCTCTGTGTTGAAACGCTTCATATATTCTCTCTTACCAGCTACTGCAGCTATTGGGAAACCATTTGCCATCGCTTTACCCATTGTAGTCAGATCCGGTGTCACACCCGCAACCTTTTGGAAACCGCCAATATGATGTCTAAAGCCAGTAATAACTTCGTCAAAAATCAATAAAGCGCCATACTGGGTGCAAAGGTCACGCAAGCCTTGAAGAAATCCTGGCTCTGGTAAAATACAGCCAATATTGTGCGGAATCGGCTCTACGATAAGCGCGGCTACCTGCTCCTTGTTCTCACGCAGCGTTCTCTCTACATCTTCAAGATCGTTGAACGTACATACTAATGTATTATCGATCGCCTCTTCCATCATACCAGCAGATCCAGGATCGCGCTTGCCAATCATATCCCAATCACTTAACATGTTGCGGGCTACATAGTCATGCCATCCGTGGTAGCAGCCTTGGAACTTGATCAGCTTGTTGCGTCCTGTCACTGCACGTGAAAGACGAATCGCATGGTAGGTCGCTTCCGATCCTGAATTACAGAATAACACTTGCTCCGAAGAAGGAACATGGGTACAAATTTTACGGGCAAGTTCTACTTCCAGATCCGTACAGCCCACGCCATACAAATCAGTACGTCCAATCGCTTCGATCACCTTGTTATTTACATAAGGATAGTTGTGGCCGAGAATGAAAGGCCCGAAAGCTGCCTGATAGTCAATATATTTCTTGCCGTCCGCATCATAAACATAGGCGCCTTCTCCTTTAGTAAATACCAGAAATGGATCTACGTTACGAATGGAAGTATGCACGCCACCTGGTGTATATTTTTTAGATTCTTCGTGAATTTGCAAGCTTTTAGACATGTTATGCCTCCTGTAGGATGTAGTTTTTTAATAAAGCTGATTCATAAACAGTTTGACTTTGGAAACCGGGCTTGTGTCCTAGAGAGTTCAATATGCCGAACTGCAAAATTCAATATATTGAACGATAATCAAAAATTAATTTATACTATAATTATATGAATCACAACGTAATCCGTCAACAATAAAAAAGATTAAAAAAGAAATTGACAGCAGAAGGAATTAAATTGTAAATTAAGATCATTACGAAATCATTCCATATATTGAATATCAATTAACAAAACTAAAATTGGGAGTGAAACCATGACTACAAATCAAAACAACACTCAAAATCCTATCCGTTTAGCCGTTGTCGGAGGAAGACGCGGAGGAGCATTCAAGCAAGCGCTTTCTGCTCTGCAGGAGACGGTAATTTTAACCTCTGTTTGCGACCTAAGTGAAACTGTGCTCACAGAATGGAAGGAAAACTATCCCGGTGTTAACACGTACACGGATTACGATAAGCTGCTGGAAGACCCGAATCTCGACGCTGTCCTACTGGCAACTCCATTAGTTATTCATGCCAAGCAAGCTGTTAAAGCACTCCGTGCTGGCAAGCATGTACTGAGTGAGGTTATTGCCTGCCATACTCTTGAAGATGCTTGGGAGCTGGTGGAAGCTGTTGAACAAACAGGTTTAACTTATATGATGGCAGAAAATTACTGTTATATGCGTCCTAATAAAATGGTTGAGAACATGGTTCATCAAGGGGTTTTTGGTAAAGTATCCTTTGTAGAAGGCGCTTATTTGCATGATTGCCGCTCATTGACCAATTACCCGGATGGATCGTTAACATGGCGCGGAGAGCTGAATCGGGATCATAATGCCATGAACTATCCCACTCATTCTCTCGGACCCTTGGCACAATGGCTCGGGATCAACCGCACGGATGAATTGGATTATATGAGCACATACTCTACCCGCGGAGGCTCAATGGCTAAATACTTCCATGAGCAGTATGGCGACAGTCACCCCGGTTCCAAGCCTGCCTATTGGCAGCAAGGAGATGCAACGGTGAGCACGATCCGCACCAAGAGCGGCATCGTCATCTCCCTTCGTCTCGACTGGGCATCCAGCCGTCCCCACAATATGGTGCATTACGGGCTTCAAGGCACCGAGGGCGCCTACCTGGCACCGCGTCACGACAAGGAAGATCCGCTCGTCTGGATTGAAGGGCGCTCACCTGGCTACTCCGTAGGTCTTCCAGGTCAAGAGCATGCGGAATGGGAATCTCTATGGAACTATGCAGATGAATTCGAGCATCCGCTGTGGAAGCGTTCGATGAAAGAGGCTGAGCAGGCTGGCCATGGCGGCGGAGATTTCTTCGTCATTGATGAGTTTGTCTCCTCTATTCGCGAAAACCGTCTGCCAGCCGTCGATGTATATGACGCAGTAACCTGGAGCTCGGTATTCCCGTTATCCGCTCAATCTATTGCGAACAACGGTCAAACAGTCGCTTTTCCGGATTTCATGAAAAACCGTAAAGCAAAGAAATAGGTTGAAAAGACGTCTTGCGGCTTCCTTTGATGAGCATGTTCATGACGTGGGTGCTTGGGTGAGGGAATGAGTGTGGGCTCCAGCCGCTATTAAAGATGTGTTCCCTTGATTTTGGATCAGGGGGTAGGAACACATCTTTAATGCGGACGCTGGCTCTCTTTCACCCACACCCATTTCCTCTTCCAGCTGTAGATTTGGGTATACTTTTGGACGTAAGGTTACGGACATGAGTTCCGCTATTTTACCATTTATCTCTTTTTTGCGAGCGTTACGGACATAGGTTCCGCTATTTGCCCTAAATTCATGCTATTGGCGCTGTTTCAGGATCAATAACGGCTTTCATGTCCGTAAGGCCGCAAAAAAACCTTGATTTGCTAAAATAACGGATCTGAGGTCCGCAAGAGTCGCAAAAGTCCGCTATGGTTAGTACCGTTTAATTAAGGGCTTGCGGCAAGTCAATACAGCAAATCTCCGCCGTTGATAGGTGGTCAGTCCATCTTGATGGAGCCGGGCTTTTACTTCAAAGTTAATTCAGCTACTTGGCGGGATCCTTTGAGGTGGTTCATAAAATAAAAAACCATGTAATGGAGGCGTAAAGCGATGAGATTAAGTGGCAAAAGAGTACTTATTACAGGCGGTGCCCGAGGAATCGGGCAGGGTATTGCCAGCCGTTTTATACAGGAAGGCGCAAGCGTGTTTCTAATAGATATGCGCGAAGAGCAGCTTGCTGAGTCAGTCGAACTATTGAAGCAGCAGGCACAGCAGATCCAACAGGCACAAGCTGTCCTCGGAACGTCCGTACCTGCCCAGGTTGAATCCGCCGTTTGCGATTTATCCGTTCCTGAACAGATTGAAGCAGCCGCGGCGCAAGCATGGAGCCGGCTTGGTGGTCTGGACATTCTTATTAACAACGCAGGCATTGCCGTTCGTGAAACGTTCACAGACATTCCTTACCAGCGGTGGTTGAACATTATTAATGTTAATCTTAATGCGACTTTTCTGCTCAGCCAATGGGTTAGCAAGCAAATGATCGCAAATGAGATTCAAGGTTCCATTGTCAATATGGCCTCCAAAAACGGGCTGTCTGGCAGCTCAATGCTCGCTCATTACAATGCCTCCAAAGGCGGTGTTGTTCTGTTGACCCAGTCGATGGCGGTCGATTTGGCCAAGCACGGCATTCGTGTGAACGCTGTAGCTCCAGGCTTCATCGATACCCCACTGGACAGGGAGCTGAAAAAAGAAGAAAACACGCTGCAATTATCCCATAGAACTCCGATGGGCCGGTTAGGTACAATTGAAGAGACAGCAAATGCTTTTCTATTTCTTGCTTCCGATGAAGCCTCCTATATTACCGGCACCACATTAGTCGTAGATGGCGGCCACTTGGCAAATGCCGGTGAAGTGTAATATAACTGTAGTATGAAATGAAATTGGAGGTTTCGAAATGGCACAAGGAACAAAGGATTATACGGTGCCCGCATTGGAGAAAGCGATCCTGATTCTCAATGCGCTTTCC
Source organism: Paenibacillus eucommiae (assembly GCF_017874215.1). Classification (GTDB taxonomy): domain Bacteria; phylum Bacillota; class Bacilli; order Paenibacillales; family NBRC-103111; genus Paenibacillus_AI; species Paenibacillus_AI eucommiae. The sequence goes on along the minus strand of NZ_JAGGLB010000006.1, from coordinate 162,128 downwards.
GACGAGGAATTATCGATCGGGGATTTGCACACGCAACTCAAGCTGCCAAAAACGACCACATTCGTCATACTCAATACCCTGGAACAGTATGAAATTATCCGCAAGACACCCAGCGGCAAATATCAGCTCGGGTCGGGTGTGCTTCGTTGGGGCAACCGGTACTTGAGCTCTATGGATATGGTGCAGACAGCCCGCCCCCATTTGCAAAATTTTGTAGAGGGAACTCCCTACACGGCTCATTTGGCAGTATTAATCGGTGATAAACCAGTATATTGCGATAAAGTTGAAGGCAGCGGCTTCGTAAGGTTCGCCACATCGATTGGACAAGGGCAGCCTTTGTACCGTTCAAGCGTAGGCAAAGCTCTGGCTCTTGGCATGACCCCTGAGGAAATCAAAAGGGCGCTGCCCAAAGAGATGAACGATACGCCATCCAAGGGAGCCCGCTCCCTCGAAAAATTTCTGGAGGATATCGAGTTCGTGCGTGAGCACGGCTTCTCCATTGAAGATGAGGAATTCGAGGAGGGCATCCGCTGCATCGGAGCGCCAATCCGCAATTCGTCTGGCAATGTCGTCGCTTCAATGAGCATTACGGCACTCAGCAAGGATTTGCCTGCAGTCAAATTCATGAAAATCGGCGAACAAATTAAAGAAACCGCTGCGCTGATCTCCCGTGATCTGGGCTATATGGATGATCGGCTCGAAACAGACCGCTCTTTACAGGCTGATGCTACATGATAGGCATATAATGCGATTATGTAAACCAGCATTTATCGGGCATTTATCGGGCTTTTATCCGGCATGTACACGAGTATGTGCACGGACTGGTAATCGTTTTTTATAAGGGAGGGGAATTTCTTGTTAAACATTGGAGTTGCCAAAAAGCAAATCAACCCCAAGCTTTCCGTACCTCACGCAGGATGGGGGGCACAAACGCATGTGTTTGCGACCGGTATCGAAGCTGATTTTTATACGACTGCTATGATCATTAACGCTGGTCCTGAAGATACGAATGGAATTGCAGATTCAGAAGCGGTGCTTATAGATGTAGATGCAGGGTTATTCGTCATTGAACAATCCAATCTCGTTCGTGAGGCAGTGGCTGCGGCGCTTGGTCTCTCCTTCGGGCAGATTCGTTTATCCGTAACGCATACGCATGCTGGTCCTTGCTTCTGGAGTGATTATTATGAGGAAGGAAAAGCAGCTAACAAGGAATATTTTCAATTCCTCTTGGAGCAGACGGTTAACGCCGCTTTAGAGGCTAAGCAAAATATGAAGAGTGTCACGATGGGAGCAGGTGTAGGAGCCTGTTCGATTGGCAAAAATCGCAGACAGCTCTTGGATAACGGTAAAACCATTACCGGATATAATGAGAACGGCATTGCTGATCCTGATGTTGGCGTCCTCCGATTTGAAGATGAGGCGGGCGAGGTAGTGGCCACCATAGTCCACTATTCATGCCATCCGACAACACTCGGCTACCCTTACAAGCTGCATAGTCCTGACTATCCAGGAATAATGAAAAAAGCAGTTGAGCAAGCTACCGGAGGCATCTGCCTCTTCCTGCAAGGAAGTGCTGGTAACATTGGACCTGGACCGGAGGGCTTCCTCGCGAATTTGACCGCTACTAGACGCATGGGAGCAGCTCTGGGTGCAGTGGCCATGAAGGTTTCTCTGGACATCGAAGCAGCCTCTTTCGAGCATCGCTTCGAAGGTGTCGTTGAATCCGGAGCCTCATTAGGCATTTGGCATACTTCCAAGAAACAGACCCAGTCCTCTTTTCATATGATAACTAAAAAAATCACACTTCCCCTGAAAAAAATGCTACCATTAGAAGAGGCACAGGCTACTTATCAAGCCTTGGAGCAGGAACTGGGCAGGTTGCAATCAAACCACGCTGACGAGGAAGAAATCCGCAAGATCGCATTCCAAATGAAGAGAGCTTTCCTCGCTTGGGATACTTCCAATAAATACAACGGAATGAGCCACAGTGATATTGAGGTGCAGTTGATGTCCATAGGCGATGCTGCATTGATTGGCGTTCCTTTGGAGCCTTTTGTGGAAATCGGATTAAGTCTGAAAGCAAAGTCGCCGTTCCGGGTTACCCTCTTCAGCGGTTATGCAAATGGGCATCTGGGCTATCTGCCAATCGCCGAAGCTTACCCCCAAGGTGGATACGAAGTAGAAACCTCGCCTTTCTTACAAGGTGCGGCTGAACTATTCATAGAAGAGGTGGCAGCAGCACTGGTTGAATTACACAATCTGTGAACAATCAGGGGGAATTCCCATGCTACAAACTGATTTCCGTATTCAAATGAAAGAGGAAGCGAACGAACTTGCAGAAAAACTGATCGCTTTCAGGCGGGATTTACACCGCTTTCCGGAATTAAGCCTGCAGGAAACCGTGACCGCTTCCAAAATTGCCGCCTGGCTTTCCGAGCTGGGCTTGGACGTTACTACCCGTGTCGGCGGTTATGGCATTGTTGCTGATTTGACCGGAGGCCTTCCAGGCCCAACGCTTGCCATGCGTGCCGACATTGATGCCCTTCCGATTTTGGAGGAAACTGGCCTGCCGTTCTCCTCGGAGAATCCGGGTGTGATGCATGCTTGCGGTCATGACGTACATACGAGTATTTTATTGGGCGCCGCTGAGCTGCTTGCGCGTCATCGCGAGCAATTGGCGGGCAAGGTTCGCTTTATTTTTCAACCGGCGGAGGAAGTGCTGGCCGGGGCGAGCATGATGATTGAGGATGGCGCACTGGACGGCGTAGATGAAATTTACGGGCTGCACAATTTCCCAACTCTGCCTGCCGGTAAGGTAGCGACCAAGCCAGGCCAGATTATGGCCGCGATCGACAGGATTGAAATTCGTGTAGAAGGACAAGGCGGCCACGGCTCCATGCCGGACCAGTGTATAGATCCTATCGTTGCTGCATCTGCGATCATTATGGGCTTGCAGACGGCGGTCAGCAGGGAGATCTCTCCGCTTGAACCTGCTGTTATCAGCATTGGCACTATCCAGGCGGGTACAGCCAATAACATCATTCCGCAATTTTTGGATATGACCGGAACTGTAAGATCCTTTTCCTCTAAAGTGAGAGATGGCATGCCGGACCGCATCAGCAGGCTCGCGGAACAAATAGCCGCGGCATATCGCTGCAAAGCTTCCGTCACTTACATTTCGCAAGTACCGTCAGTAGACAACGATCCGGCTTGTGAAGGCTATCTGCGTCAAGCGATCCAGCCGCTAATCGGTGATGATAATTTGATCGAAGCACTGCCATCCACCGGAGGCGAGGATTTCGCGCTCTTTTTGCAGAAGGTACCGGGAAGCTTCTTTTTCCTTGGCTCGGGACCTCAGGAAGGCGCCGAGAAAGCTGCAGGCCTGCATAGTCCTCATTTTATCGTGGACGAAGCCTGTATTCCTTTGGGTTCGGCTATTTTTGCAACTCTTGCTTTGGAGCGTCTTGGAAATAAGACTGTGTAGCGAGAAGACTGCCTTTAAGACCTTTAAGTAGCTTTAGCCCCCACTTCGTTTGAGGTGGGGGCCTTTTGACGCTTACATGATCTCATGGCTATGCGGGTGCCCTGCGACTGTTTGTCGCGTAACGGATCGAGAAACTTAGTTCTTTAGGCTTGCTCGTCGGCCGAGGGACCGTAGAAGCCCGGCACCGGAATATCGAGAAGCCGGAAGTATACCCCGAGCTGCGCCCGGTGGTGGACCATGTGGCTTAATCCGAAAGTGCGGAGCGCGATCGCCCGCGGCTCGCTGAGGATGATATGGCTGCCGTGGCGCAGTGTCCATTCCTCGCCGAGCGTTTGCTCGTCGCATTCGGCGAGCAGCTTTTCAAACTTGCCGACGTTCGCATCGAACTCCTCCAGAACGTCAGCGCGGTTTACCAAAGGCTCCCGCCGCTGCGGCACGGTCGAAAGATCGAACTCCGGGTACTGAAGAATCGCGATTTTCCAGTTCAGCAGGTTGACCAGGTGCGTGGCCAGCCCGCCAAGCGTCATCGATTTCTCGTGCGGCTTCCACGACATATGCTCTTCTGGCAAGCGTTCCAGAATGCGGCGCGTAGAGGCCATTTCTTTCATTGCGTCGCCTACGATCAGTTGTTTAACCATAAATCCCTCTCCTCTCTTATAGTTTTAGCATACTATAAATTACTGTCGAGTGGAAAGTTCTAGTCCCGGTCGTTTGACATTCAGTCGTTCGGAATGGTCCGCCGACTGTAAGGATGCAGAGCAAACGTACGACCTCCATTTCACCCGGGATCAGCCGCCCCCGTAAACATCCGCTGACTCCTGCGGCGGTGTGAGCAACAAATACCCCCACCTATTGGCGGGAGCAGGCTTGAAGTATACTGCTACACACCAACGCCTGAGTTAACGATGTTTTTCATCGCTATGGAGCCCAATTTACTGTAAACCTCTCACTTAATGATGAAAAACATCGTTAAAAGTTCAAAACCTAGCAAAAAAGCAAACAAATGGCTTCAATAACGATGAAAAACATCGCTAAAGAGCCAATTTGACGGCATGATCCTCCATTTAGTGATGAAAAACATCACTAAATGGAGGATCGTAACTTTGAGTTTCGTGCTTGTGGTGTTCGGTGTGGTTTTTGTGTAGTTGATGCGCGGTTTTCGTGTTCAGTTTAATGCTTTATAGCTCTGTAGTCTTATAAATTTATTGATTTAAAGCTTTAAATCGATATAGTAAAATCATCTAAAACACGCTCATCAAAATGACGCCCGAAAGGACTGTTGACAAATTACCTTATTGACGAAAATTGACGTTTGAGAACCCGCATAAACACTGGGTATCTAAAAGTCATTTTTCGTAGTATTGGCTTTTGTCAACAGTCCCCGAAGGCGCCATTTTAAGGTAGATGATTTTCTAAGCCAGCATAAGTGTAGAAGTTTTCTCTCAACATTTGGTTTTGTGAGGAGATACCTGCAATTTTACGATTTTACGATTTTACAACAAATTTGATACTTGGCCTGCACGGAACGTTTAAGCGGAAACATCGAACATCCATTACCCCGATTACCGCTATTCTACTATCCCTGTCCTCTCCACACTTTCGACAAACCAACGCTGGGCAAAGCCATATAGTAGCAGCGGAGGCAGAATGATAAGGAATGACGTGGCCATTTTCAGTGGTTCATCGAAGATGGACGGGCCGACTTCAGCTGCTTTCTGATTCAATTGCAAAGCGATTTGCGAGATGCCCATAGATAGTGGAACGTCCTGGGATCCGATTAAGTACATGCTGGGCAAATAATAATCATTCCATGTCCAAACGAACGAAAACAGGAAGACAACAAGTATGGCCGGTTTGGCAAGCGGCAGCATCACTTTGAAAAAAATACGGAATACGCTGGCCCCATCTATCTTCGCTGCTTCTTCCAGCTCTTTGGGCTGCGTAGAGAAAAATTGACGATAAATAATGACGAACAATGCTCCCTTAAGTCCATGTCCAAACAGGGCTGGCAGTATAATCGGAAGATAAGACGGAATCAGCTTCAACTGGCTGGCTACCAATAAATTGGGCAAAATGAGCACCTGCACCGGCACGATGAATGAGAGGAGCAGGCAGAACATCCAAAACCTTTTAAACGGAAACTCCAGCCTTGCAAAGGCGTAACCCGCCACCGCGCAAGAAATTGTCTGCAGCAGGGCAACACTCAATGACAAGCCAGTACTCAGCATGAGCGCCTTTGGATACTGGAGCATCTCCCAAGCTTCCTGAAGCACCCCTGTATAAATAACCCGCGGCACCCAATAAACCGCCGGATCGATAAGATCTGTGGCGTTTTTGACCATGCTCGCGATCATATAAAAGATTGGATTCAAATATATATAGGCGGTATCTATCAAAATCAGGTAGATGAATACCCGGAAAATGAGCCCTTTGTCAGCTTCTTTCCCCAAAATGAAGTAACGGGTGCTGCGCAGTCCTTTTCGCCAAGTCAAATCGTTATATCCCTTTTTTCCCCACCCATTCAAAGGTTCCATCTGCTTCCCTCCCTAGAGTTCTGCACGAGCAAAACTTTCTTCCTAAATTAGAATGGCTCAACCTAATCATCAGTGCTTGACAGTCAAGCTAACATTAGGGTGGCAGTTAAATACTACGAAAATGCCAGCTTTATACCGGCCCGGTACTCGTCATAGCTATATTCGGCGAGGATAACACTAGAGCTAGCGGTCACCGCAGTCCGTTAGAAGCGGACATGCAGCGAAATGAGATTATAACAGCCACTTTTGTCCCTTACAGGCTGAAAAGGGCGCGATTGTGGGGAAAACCACCTTCTAGTGGTCGCGGATGTCCCTTAGAATCGTGAATATGTAAAAATCAGCCTCTAAAGGTCAGCGGTGACCATTAGAGACAGCTCCTTTCCATTTCTGAGGATATCTACCGTCGTTGTGAACTACGGATTCTGCATGGGTCGTCTTTCCTCTTTTGTTGTTGGATAGGACATTCAACCATACAGGATTAGCAGATGTTTTCCATTTGTATCTTCTGTTTTCTTCGTCAAGCACTGATTTCTGTTTTGAGCCATTAGAATTAAGCCCGTGAAGTCCTTGTAATCCTGCTGAACAGCCAGAACACAGTGCCCAGGAATATGAAAATGATCCCAAAATAAATCCAGGCGATTGCGCTGGAAAGCCCGCTATTGCTCATGGTCATCTGCATCAGGATTGGATTCGTCGGAAACGTGAACAAATCGACTGTCGTGTAAATCAGGTTGAGCAGCACGAAGGGCATCATGCCGGGCAGCGTTATTTTCCAAAAGGTATCCCACGGGCTGGCGCCATCGATGCGCGCTGCTTCATACACTGAATTCGAAATCGTCTGCCGGCCGGCCAGGAAGATCAGAATTTGCACGCCAGAATACCACAATACGAGCACAAATGATTCCATGATGCTGATGATCGGCGACGCCCATACGGGATTCAAATTTTGCGTAATTACGTCCGAGATGTTGTATCTGGTCAAAAAACCGAGATCGCCTTTCCCCTGCGAAATAAATTCCTGCACCACTTGCCCGGTCGTGAAAATAACAGGTAGAAAGAAAATGGAGCGGAACAGCATCCGGCCTCTGAAATTCTGATTCAGCATGACAGCCACAAGAAGGGCGAAAACGACGATGACCGGCAGCATCAGCAAGGCTTGGCGCAAGAAAGGGAAGAGCAGATTGTAGAGCAAGTACCCGTTCTCGAACAAAATATACTTGTAGTGGTTTAGCCCCTGATACTCGACTTTGATACCTGTAGCTACGATTCGGACATTGTTAAAGCTCATATAGAACGAGTAACCAAGCGGGTATGCCATGAACGCAAGAAAGCCGATGATCCATGGGGCAATGAACAGGGAGCCTTCGATTTTACGGAGCATTCCAGCTTTCATTCTTCTTTTGCCGCTCATTTTGTGCCTCCTCCCCGGATGACTATATAGCTCTGCCCTTCTACGCGAATGCCACCGCTAGTATCGCTACTGTTTTCGCCACTGGTATCGCCACTGACATAAGGCTCCGGATTGTAATTGACAATAACACGCGTGCCATCCTCATAGGTCGTTTCTTTTACTTTGTCGGCGAGTGTCCGGTGAGCTGCAATAAACTGTCCCTGGACGCTGCCCAGCACTTCATTGAAAATCCGGTACTCCTCTACGGCTGCTTGCTCCCATACGGCATAATTGGAACTAAAGAGATGCAGCCCTTTTGTATATTTGCTTTTTTCCTCGTTTGAATAGGTGAAAATAAATGACGGGTTGACGCCATATTCCAGATCACGCAAAAAATCATTGCGATACTGCTGCCGCTCGTTGATATACTCCGATGTATACGAGATGAGTCCGTGCAGGGCAATTTGTGCAAAAGGAACGGAGCTGTCCGAGAATAGATCGTACGAGTAATCATTGGGCAGACGGCTGATGCTGTTCACATATGGCAAGGTATAGAAATTGGCAGCAGTACCTTGCACTTGGCCTACACCTTCCTTGAATTTGTCGAAAATATTTCCCTGCAACTGCAGGCTTTCGTGCCTTGACGCTGCGTATTTTGAATTGAAATCGCTATTGAGGTAGCGCCCGAGTCCGGTCAACCGCAAACCGTCAATGCCTAAGCTTTGATAAGCTTCCATATCCTTGTCAATCACTTTGTCCAGAAATTTTAAGCTCACCAAATCACGAATGGGCGATCCTCCCATGTCACGTAATCCATGGTTCCTCTTCCTGAACCCGTCCCTGCCTGAGTTATTACTCGAATAATCAGCATCCAGATAAACCGGAATGTCCAGCGAATGCGCGAATTCCACGAGCTGCTTCATCCCTTCGTTGCCACCAATCCGCGAATCGACCGGAAGCAGTCCTCCGGATGAGCTGTATCCGCCATTTTGCCAGCCTTTGTAATGGACTGTCATGTTTTTGATGCCGAGCTCGTGCAGCTCACTCACAATTTGCTTCGCTTGGGCTGTCGTTGTCTGCTTCAAATACTTGTCCTTCACAAATCCTGTTTCCGTATCGGCTCCAAGTAGCGTAATTTCCAGCGGAATGTTAGAGCTCTTCGGCTCAAGCTTCTTAAGTCCGTGTTTCTCCATCAAATACTGCCGGTAACGGGCTGCCATGCCCACATAATCGGCATCCGCTTTATCAAGCAGCATATAACGCACAACCCGGTCGCTGCCGAAACGCTCTTCCTTGTTGTATGTGATGAAGGAGCGGTTTTTCTTCGCATTCGTAACCTGCTTGAACGTCGACCGGTAATTCATTTGCGCCGTATTCCAGTTATACCGGCCAAATACACCGGCAGGCGAAGCCGTAATATCTGCATATTCCGCCCCATCCTCCACAACCGAAATGAAGCCCTGCGCTCCGGATTTAATCCCGAATACCGGCATCATAGCGGGGCTGCGCGTCCCGTCCAAATTACTCACTTTAAAAGACAGGTCTTGGCCGTAAACCGGCTCGCGGTAAAGCTTGTTCACGTTCATATGGTTATCCCGGAACTTCATCAGCGCACCGGAGCCATCAGGAATAAACATATATCCATCCGGGTCTGCTGATTGCTGGGCACCGAAAAACGGGTACAGCCGAATCCAAATTAAGCTCAGGCTGCCTTCACTTAAGCCTTCATCCAATATACGCGTAACGACAGAATCATCTTCCAGCTTCACCTCAACCGGTACGGCAATTTGCTTGGAGGGCATGTCGAACGTCAGTTTAAAACCGTCAGGCAGCATCTGCAAATCCTTGATCGTTCCGTTTTCGCTGATCATATTGGCATCCTTCGGCGAGCTTTTATGATCGGAAAAATCCATATATTGAAACATGACAGGAGAGCGCAGATGATAGCGCCACAGGCTGCCTTCTTTAATGAGATCCTCTTTTTCCCATTGCTCCGGGTTTGGATAAGAATGCCAGACGCTGCCACTTCGCTTGTCCTCCACCTTGAAATGGCCGGTCTTCGGGTCCATCAGCAGCCTCAGTTTGTCATTTTGTGCAGCCAGTTGAAAATCCGCAGGGTTCGGCAGCTCATCCAACCCCGGCTCAACTTGCGGCACCGTACTTGCCGGAAATTGCAGCGCTTCCCCTTTTCCCTCATCCAATGCAGTCAGGTCAAGATGAAAAGCAGCGAATACAATCAACGCCGCTGCGAGCAGCAAAAGCATCGTATTCTTTTTGCTGATAGGTAGTTTCCATATCATCGCAGCCGCACCTCCTGGAACACTTCATAAATGAAATCGAATAAATCGTTAGTCAGCCCGAGCATGATGATAGCAAGAATGACCAGAATGATAAAAGTAAACATGCTGAGCGCGATGTTCATCAGCGTCTCGCCAACCGAGTAATTATGAATCGCTTGAATACTCCAGAAAAACAACAATGCTGCCCATACCATCATTCCATGATCAAGAAATTGATAGATGGATAATTCCGAATAGGTCAAGATATTGGAAATGGCGGCTAGTGGAATCCCAACTAGGGCCAAAGGCATCAGCGCATAGGCGCTGCCTACGCATACATCCTTGAAACGCCCTTCCCCGCGGTAAATGGAGCTGACTAAATAATTTGAAACGACCCATCCGATCCAAATAAGCAGAAATTGCCCCAACAAACCCAGCAGATTGACTTTATGCATAGGAACCGGGTTGAAAGGAAAGCTGGTATACAGACGGCTGAAGGCATGCCCTAAATAAGCTAAAAGCAGAACGATAAAGCCGCTTATATACCCTCCTCTCGCTTCATGACGAATGGCGGTAAAGCCGTCGATCGGATGTTTTAAAATGTAAAATACATGCTTTAGCTGAACCACAGCAGGGTGAGCAGAGCGCTGGCGATTTCTTAGGCTTTGACGCCATGACCTATTTCTCGTCACTAAGTTAGACAGCCATAACAGCAGCGTTATTATAACGACAGCAGAAGCTAACATTGAAAAATGGCGCTGAAACCATTGCAGCCGAATTTGCCAAAATGCATCCGAGTAGCCCTGCCGCTTACCGCTCTGCTGGAAATAATCGAGCGCCTGCTCATAGTCTCCCCGCTTGTAGGCTGCTTTGGCTAAGCCACCCATCGCCGGACTGAAGGCTGCATGAAGCCGGAGCACCTCTTTCCAGGGTCCCTCACTTTCCTCATAAAACCCTTGCAGCGTTAACCGGTTCGCTTCATTCACCTTTTTCCCAAACTCTGTGAGCCGGAATATTTGTACAACACCCTCTTGCTCGTCTAGAATAAACAAATCATTATTGGAATTTGCATCGATCGCTACCGGGTTCTTGATCAGACCAAGCTGCGTCGTATCGCTGGACGTCGGACCTGCCCAGAAAAAAAGCAGATTACCAGCCGAATCGAACTGGCTGATGTATTTGAAGGTTGCATCAATCATAGTTATATTGCCGTTCTCATCAATGCACAGATCCGTCAGCTGTGGCACAGCTCCGGGCATATTTTTGAGGTCTGACGGCCGTGTAACTCCGTAATTGTCGGGAGTTACAGTACTTCCCGGATCCTGATGCAGGATATTTTTGCCGCGAGTGTTCAATTTCTTGATTTGCCCCATTGTGACATTGAAACCTGATGTCGTTGTGTAAACAAAGCCGTCATTGTCAACTGCGATGCTGCTGATCGAGCCAGGCAGCTTGCTCGTTTCATTGGCGTACATCTGCTTCGTATACAGCATGCGCTTCAAAGCGTCCAAAGCCGAGAACGGAGTTGCATTAGCACCGTAAAAGCTTTGAAACTCCCCTTCTGTATCCAGCTGAAGCAGCCCTTGGTAGCTGCCAAGCGTCGCAATGTAAAGAAATCCGCGCTTGTCGACAATAAGCTTGACCGGGTCGTATTTATAAGCTTCCGGAATATACTTTGAAACCGGGCGGCCGAATTCCTTGAGCAGCTTGCCTTCCTTATCGAGGCGTACAACCCGTTTATTCCCGGTATCAGCAATATAGATGTCGAAGCTATCGCTGACAAAAATGCCCTCCGGCTTATTTAACGGACTTTCCGGTAAAGTAATATAACGGAGCCACTTCCCTGTCTCGCTGAATTCGATAACCCGGCTGTTCCCCGTATCAGCAACATAAATATGATTGCGGCTGTCGATAAACACATCCTTCGGATTGCGCATGGGTGACGGGACGTTGACATCCGGCTGGTCCTTATCCGGAACAACCAGGTCCAGACCTATCATTCCCGAAGGATAATAAGCTGGCTGTGTACGCAGCAAATATCCTTCGCTGTCCTTCGTATTCGTTTCATATACAACCTCGGCCGCTGCAGCCATTGGCATGACGACGGCTGCAAGGATCAAAGAGACCAGTAGATACCATCTGCCTGTTAGCCTTTTCATAGTAAATCCCCCAATACTTCCCCCTAGTGATTAGCCTTGATTAGCCTTACCGCACATAAAGTCACTTGATGCCGGAATGCGCCATCGTAGCAATCATCTTACGCTGGAAAAACAGAAAGATGATCAGGTTGGGCAGGAATAAGATGACCGCCGCTGCCGCTGCCGCTCCTTGCTGAGCCACACTGTTCACCAGTCCGCCCGTCATCGTGGAAAGGAAAAACGCGAAGGTTTTCATACTTTCGTCCTGCATGTACAGAGCTGACGTTTCCGTGCTGTTCCACGTTCCCTGGAAAGTCAGAATAGCAACTGTGGCAATAGCTGGCATCACGACTGGAATGACAATCCGCAGGAAGATCATAAATTCCCCGGCACCATCCATTTTGGCCGCCTCCAGCAGCTCATTCGGCACTTGATCGACAAACTGCTTGATAAGAAACACACTGACTGGAGCCGCCAAATGCGGCAGCAAATGCCCCCAGTAGCTGTTCATAATGCCCATCTGACCGGCAACCAGGTAGCGCGTAATACTCACTGCCTCAGGCACGAACATCAGCGTCAGCAAAATGGTAGCGAACAATAGCTTGCTCCCCGGAAAACGGTGTTTGGACAGCGGATACGCACACATAGCACTAATGATAGTCACAAGAACAACGGTTAGCAGTGTGACCAGAATACTATTGAACATATAGCGAGTTACCGGCACAACCGAGGAACCTGTAAGAAGAAATAAATCCGTAAAATTCTGCAGGGTAGGCTCCCTTACAAAGACATTCGGAGGATATACAAATAACTCATGGTAAGGCTTCAAAGCATGGTTGAAAATGTAAACGAGCGGCATCAGCATAAATACACTGAGCAGCGTCAACAGTACGTACAGAAACTTCTCAAAGGGTTCAGCCCTACCCAGTCTGCTTATTCGTTTCGGCCAAATCCTGGTACGCAATCTTGACAGCGAGAAGCCTTTAGTCCCCACAGCCATTTACTCATCTCCTTTGGAGCCGAACAGCTTATTGCCCAGCTTATTGGACATCACCATCATCACCAGTAAAAAAATAGAAATGGCCGAAGCATAGCCGAGCTCGAAGCGAATTTCTCCATAATCGCCGATGTGATTCATCAATAAATGTCCGGCATATTGCGGCGTTGGATTTTGCCCGGATAAATCGGTGCCAATAGCCCCCGCCTTGAATGTACCGACAATCGCCATTACAGCGCTAAACAGCATTTGCGGCTTCATGGAAGGAATCGTAATGTACCATATTTCCTGCAGCCTGCTTTTGATTCCGTCCAAGCGTCCAGCCTCATACAGCTCCGGATTGACGTTCATAATGCCCGCGAGCAGGGCAAGAAAGCCAATCCCCATACTCGACCACAGTGTCACGCCAATCATCGAGCCCATTAAATATGCCTTGTCGCTCACCCATAGAATCGGTTTCTCGATGATGCCGATCTTGAGCAGGAAGCTGTTCAAATAACCGATCCGGTCACCCGAAAGCAGCGGTACCCAAATCACACCCATGGCGATCCCTGAGGTGAGTGACGGCGTATAGATCGCGAGCGCATACCAGGTTCTCGCATACTTAGGCAGCTGCGAAATAAGCCAAGCCAGCAGGAAGGCGGCAGCGTACCCGCACGGCCCGACAATCAAGGCAAATTTGATCGTATTGGGCAGCGCATACTTCAGGAATATCAAGTCCTGCGACAGCAAATACTGAAAGTTTTGCCAGCCAATAAATCTCGGCGGTTCCAGCGCGTTGTAGTAAGTAAAGCTGAGAAATACTGCAATCACGACCGGGATAAAAATAAATGCGGTAAACGAAAACACAAATGGAGCAATGAACACATAAGACAGCCGGTGCTTCCAAATCTCTCTCAAGAGGTGGACCCATCTCAACCGGCCCGTCGGCTTGTTTGTCGGACTGTTCGATGGATTGTTTGATGGATTATTTAATGGCTTATGCGTTTGAGGCAGCCCAACTTCCGCTCCTGCCTTATTGGTCAGCATATTTATCCACTCCTTCCCACGGTTGTTTCACCTGTGGCCAATGGAGCGTATCTACGATGCTGCCGTCCTTGTTAACAAATCCAAACTCCTGCTCTTTGCGCAGCATCTCGCGGTTAATGTCAACGACAGCCTGCTCTAACGATTCGCGGTAATTCATCCCGTCTACGACAGTCCGGTTCCATGCGTTGGTCAGCTCGCGGCCCACATAATAGGCACCCGGCAAACTGGGCATTTCCTTATACCATTTCCACTGCTCCAGAATGACGCTCTGGTCTTCCTTCGGCCAGGGCAAGCGGGTAAACGCATCGATATTAGCAGAATTCCAACGGAATTCTATGCCGTTGAATGCCTCCAGATCAGCCCCGTAACGCTCCTGCACATCTGCAGACAGCAGCCACTTCACGAACGTCCACGCTTCCTCTTTACGCGTCGTGTTTTTGTAAATAAACGCGGAGGTCTGGCCTCCGGCTGCCCATCGGGCTACCGTTCCGTCAGCCTGCTTAACGCCTGGAAGCGGCGCAATGCCCCACCAGCCCGTCAGCTCCGGAGCCGCGACCGACATCATGACATACATGTTATAGTCTGCAATCCCGATCGGCATATCGCCTTTGCGAAAATGCTGATAAAAGTTCGAGACTGCCGGATCCATATCATAAATGTTAAACACGTCGGTCCACTGCTTGAATCCCTTGAAAGCCTCCGGCGTATCGAGTGCCGTCTTCATCCCGTCCTCAGTGAACACGTCCGCTCCGTTCTGATTGAAAAAATGGAGGTAATCCCCTGAAGGCATATAGAAATTAAAACCGTTCTGCTGCAGCGTCGGAATCATCCCATATACATCCTCCCACGTTTCCGGGAGGCTCAGATTCAATCGGCTAAGTATATCCTTGCGGTAGAAAAGTACGCGGAACGATTGCGTCTCCGGCAGAGCATAGTACCCCTTATTATAGTAATAAGGCAGCAGCGCTCCCGGGGCGAACTGGCTCGCCACCTCCGGAAAATCGGCAAATTGGCTCAAGTCCAGCAGCGCATTGCGCATCGCGAAATCTACCGGTTTGTCTTGCGGCTGACCAAGCGCTACGTCTGGCATCAATCCGGCTGCATTAGCCAAAATAAGCAGGTTTTCACTCGGCAGCAGGTTGATCTTCACCTTCGTCCCAAACTCCGGCGTATACATTTCGTCCGCCAGCTCCTGCAGCAGATTCACATAATCACGTCCGCGAAATACCCACACGTTTAAGGCATCTTCCTCCAGATTGCTGAGATCGTCCTTCTTCAGAAACGAGTGGAAAAAGTTTTTTATCATCGCACCCGCTTTTTGCGTGAACGTTGCGACCATCTTTGGAAACTCGCCCTCCGCCGGAACGATATAAAGCTGATCCAGCAGCAGAGGAGCCTTGATCAGCGCTTCGCGGATCGCGCCCATCTTCTCCTGCATAGCAGCAATTTCATTCACATAGTAAGGAATTTCGTTCGGGTATTGGAGATATTGCTCCATATCCTTCATAGCAGTTCCCAGCGATTGCAGCGTGTTGTCACGCTTGCCGTTCGCTTGCAGCAGTTCCCCGGCCATTTGCTGCATCATCTCATAAGTCTGCTGCAGCTTGCCAGGCAGCTCAGGATACTCCGTTTCCATTTTCCAAGTCCGGTTTTTGTCCACCTGCCCGCCCGTTACGGCCTTCAGCTCCTGAGCGATCTCCCGCAGCAGTCTATTGATTTCATCCGTCTTGGCAATAACCGGTTGAAACGGGGCAATCGTGACTTCCATCGTCAGCACATGCTCGCCCTTTTCCAAATAGAACACAAACGGGTTCCCATCGTCCTTTTGCAATATCGTCCCGCTCCATTTGCTTGAATACGGAAACCTGTACGCCAGCAGCTCCTTAAACGGCACTTTATCGTCGATATAAATCGTCCGGTAGTTGGCCTTGTTGGAGCTGTAGCCCTGGAAAGCACGCATGGCCATTTTGTAGCGGCCGCTTTCCGGCACGGTGAAGGTCCATGATATTTTTTGCCCGCCGCCTGCCCATCTCTCCGCTCCGACAGCATTAAACCGAATTTGTCCACCCGCATCGGGATAAGTCTTCGAATCGTTGTTCGACTGTATTTGGATGGAGACATCGTTTTTGGCAGCCATTTCTTCCATCTGAACAATAATTGGCTCCTGGGACTGCACAACACCTCCTGCCGGATAGCTGGCAGCTGTCTGCTCGTAGCTTTCCAGCTGCTTCGTAGGCTTGAGGCGCAGCGCTTCGATGACAACAGGCTCGCTGCCTGTGAGGCGAATCTTATGTACACCTGAACCGAGATACCATTTCAGCGGCTCTGTATACATGCCTCCTGAATCGCGGAATGGCTCTTTGATCCATTTCTTGATTTCAACCGGCCTTGGGCGGATGTCATCCCCATTTGCGTCCCGCTTAACCGGAAGCTCATCCTTAAACAATCGGCGAAAAGAGACAGCCCGTGCTTCCCGGAACGAGTACGCACTGTCGACCTCAATGGACAGCGTTACAGGCCGGCGGTTCACCCCTGTTGATGATGAGGAGCTTGAGGAGCTTGCATCATAAGGATGATAGGATAGCTCCAGTTCATACAAGCCGGATTCAGCCACTTCAATCTGGTATTCGATCCAGTTATCCCGGTTGCTTTTCCAGATCAATACCTGATCCTTGCCCTCGTAAGCCCCTACCTCCGCCAGCTTATAGTCAGATTGCGAGCTAATCTCCCGCCCGTTCACCATGATTTCATCCTTGGCATCCGCATAACCCTGCTTTTGCCAAGCAGCCAGCACCTCCGAGTAATACGGCTCGAACTGATCGATCTGGACGTTCATCCTGCTGTCGGGGTCAGGCTGAGCAGCTTGCTTCGGGGAGCGGTCCGTTTGATCTGTTTGTTCAGATGGTTTGGATGGCTCTGTTTGATCTGTTTGCTCAGATGGCTTGGATGGCTCTGTTTGTCCGGATTGTTCGGCTGCATAGGAAGCTCGTTCGGCCTTCGGCGTGATGCCGGGGGAGCAGGCCAGGACGAGTGCCGCCAGCAGTACAGCGGAAATACGAAATGATTTCTTCCTGCGAATGAGCACACGAGGTCCCCCTTGCTTGATTCTATGGTTCTTTACTCCCATGGTTTTATGATTCATGTTTCTTTACTTCCATGGTTCTAAGTTTCTACGGTTCAATGAGCCTTACACCAGACTGCCGATCAAAAAACAGTGCCTTGTGCATATCCACTGCCACAGTGAGCTTCTCGTCCTCGTCCCAGCAGTTTCGCGGATTTGTGCGTACGATGAGCTGTGCTCCGCTTGCAATATCAAGATAAAGGAAACGGTCAGCCCCCATCAATTCACTTAGCTTGTAGATACCAGGAATAACACTGTTAGGGAATGCCTCGAACGTGATGGTATCAACATTTAAATTTTCTGGACGAATGCCCAGAGTTACGGGTCTGCCGACCATATTGACCTTGCGAAGATCATGTGCCTTGCCATCGGGAATTTCAAGAGAAAAGCGGTTCGTATGAAACTCCAGCCGTGGCCCATTCTCCAGCACTTTGCCATCGATGAAATTCATCGGAGGCGAACCGATAAAGCTGGCAACGAAGGTGTTGGCAGGATTGTTGTATATGCCTTCGGGCGTATCCACCTGCTGAATGAGGCCGTCCTTCATAATGACAATACGATTGCCCATCGTCATCGCTTCCGTCTGGTCATGCGTGACGTAGATGGTCGTAACGCCGAGTTGCTTATGCAGCCGGATCAGCTCCGTGCGCATCTGCACGCGCAGCTTCGCATCGAGATTAGATAGCGGTTCATCCATTAAGAACACCTGAGGATTTCTAACGATCGCCCGTCCCAGCGCCACCCGCTGACGCTGGCCGCCAGACAGCTGCTTCGGCTTGCGTTCCAGAAAGGGCTCAATCTCAAGAACACGCGCCGCCCGCTTCACACTCAAATCGATTTCATGCTTCGGCAGCTTGCGCAGCCGCAATCCAAATGCGATGTTTTCGTAAACAGACATGTTCGGGTAGAGGGCATAATTCTGGAATACCATAGCAATGTCGCGATCTTTGGGAGGCAAATCATTAATCAGCACTTGATCAATATAAATTTCTCCCCGGCTAATATCCTCCAGTCCGGCCACCATCCGCAGCGTCGTCGATTTCCCGCATCCCGATGGACCGACAAAAACCATAAACTCCTTGTCAGCGATTTCGAGATTGAAATCTTTGACTACCTGCTGGCTGTCCTTTTCGTACTGCTTGCATACTTGATTGAACAATATACGCGCCATATATGAGTACCCCCGTAACCTTCAAAATCATAACAGGGAGACAAAAAAATAATTTTGTCTCCCGTACGAACAGCATTAAGGATCCACTTTACAACACAATTTTCTTCTGCTCTTCTTCAGATTGATTGGCTGCAAGAGATACCGCCAACGTTTTCACACCTTCAGCAAAGCTGCACAAAATTTGATCCTGCACCCCGGAAGCTACTGCGTTTACGAATGTCTTGTTTTGTTCTTGATAAAAATCGATCTCTGACGTTTCTGTTATTTTCTGCTCTTCATCCATAATCGATAGAGTGGTACCATTGTTGCTTAAATGGACGAAGAAATCGCGGCCGAATATTTTCACTTCAGCGTCAGCATGATAAGGCGAAATGCAGGATTCGGTTATGCTGCCCACAGCCCCGGAATCCATGGAGAAGGATATCGAGCCAGCATCGTAAATCGTCGCATCAGGATATTGAAACTGAATGTTCGTGCGTCCGAATTTGGCGTATACTTCCCGGAATTCGCCTGCCACGAAGCGGATCATATCCACTTGATGGGTGACGGCGTCGACCAAGTGGCCGCCGGACTGCTCCAGTGTTCTCCACCATTTGGCTGGATGATTCGTACCATAACGATTCGCTTGAACCATATGAATTGACCGTCCCTGCAAATACGCTTTGGCTTTGCGAACCGTATCCAGGTAACGCAAGCAATAACCGCTCGCATTGATGACACCTGAATCATGGATGATCTGCGCTTTTTTTTGCACGATATTCATGTCCAAACCCAGCGGCTTCTCGACGAACATGTGAATGCCCCGGCGGGCAGCCGTTTCTTCAAGCTCACCTCTGGCAAACTGCGGCGTACAAATAAACACAGCATCAATGGCAGCACTGTCCAAGAGCTCGTCTGCACTGTCCTTAACAGAAGCTCCAACCGATTCGGCAGCCTGAACAGCTGCTTCCAGATTCACATCGTAGACGCTTACAATGTTTGCGTTTTCAATCCCCTTTAAAGTTTGTATATGATACTTGGCCATGCCGCCAACTCCAATAAATCCAATACGTACACTCATCGATAATCGTATTCCTTCCTCGTATCCGGTCTAGTTAATTGCCGGTTTTTGGCTTCTCCGCCATTGTTTTTTCAGCAAACTCCTGCGCTTCACGAAGTGCGGTGTTCACGTCTAGATTGCCATTCATGACTTCCGGTACTTTGGATAACAAAATATTTTGAAAATCTGTCCAATATTTAGGAATAGGCGCTAGTGGAGCAATTTTGTTGTAGGTTAATGCTCCCCAGTTTTTATCAGGGAATTGGGTGTCCTTGCCTAATACGGCTTTCACTTCTTCGTCATTCAGTACACTAATGGAGCCGCTTCTCGACACTTCCATTTGATATTCTTTGGATACGAGATAGCTCAGCACTTCCATGGACTCTTCAACGTGCTGGGTTGTGCTGGTGAGACCGAAAACGGTACTCATAGCCTGAGATCCCACATTAGGCAAATCAGCAAAGGTTGGCAGTGCAGCAAAATCCCAATCTACACCTTTCATTTGATCTGGAATTTCTTTGGACACATCAGAGAAAAATACGAGCATAGCCAAATTCTTCTTGGCGGTAAAGAAATCAAACCCTAACCAGCCATCCCCAAAGCCGCCTGCGTCCTTGACCGCTTTCTGGTAGCCCTGATCCTGCCCCGGACGAACCACATAGGTGTCGAGAATCTTTTTCCAATCATCACTGAGAAAGGTTGGCTTCAGATCTGCATCGGCAAAAGGCAGCGATAATTGGTTCATACTCAGGAAATGACCCATATGGGCAAGAAGTCCAAGGTATTGGGTGCCTCCGTCTTCTCGGGTCAGCTTGCGTGCGATATCCAGAATTTCATCCCAGGTCATCCCGTCTTTCGGAAACGGAACACCGAATTTCTTAAAGATTTCTTTGTTGTAGTGCAGAACTTCAACATAACTGAAGGCAGGCAATCCGTAGATTTTGCCTCCTCCTGAAGCTTTAAGACCTTGGATAAGGCCAGGATCAAAAGCATTCAAATCGATGTTGTGCTTGGCAAGTAAATCTGTCATGTCAAATTGCAAATCATATTTTTCCAGCATATCAAAGTACCATCTGTCCGCGTGATACACGATATCAATTTTTTTATTAAGTGCCAGCAGCTCATCAAAGCTTTGCGTTGGATTGGAAATATAAGTGATCTTGTATTGCGGAAATTTCTTGCGCAGAACGTTTCCAACAGCATTATCGAAAGCTTCAACCGGAGCGCCTGTAGTTGATGAAATAATCAATTCTACAGGCTCTTTAGGCGCATCCGTCGGTGCGGCAGTCTGCCCTTCTTTGTTCCCCTCTGTTTGCGTGTTTTCACTATTAGCCGGAGTTGGAGTACTCTCCTTACCGCCATTTCCTGAGCATGCCGCTAAAACGGCAATCATCAGAATGCCTAACATAAAGTGTTGTATCCCTTTTTTCCACATATTTGGATCCCCCTTAGATTGGTAGCGATTACATATTCAGTACTAGACCGCCTGCCAATGCATTTCGCCAGCCCAGCCAGTCGTATAATAGATTCGCACAACAGCAGATTGCGGGGTAACGCTGTGCAGCTCTGATTTGCTAAGGTTTCCATAATACGCACTTGCCGGACAAAGCGAGTATGTAAATGAAGGTGTGGTAGAAAACCCGGCTCCGAAAGTTATTGTAACATCGGTGTAGCCGCTGCTGGTTAGAGGCACTTCCTTGATTCCACGCTTGATTTCAGCTCCTCCGCAAACAATACTTTCCACTGGAGATGCGGATACAGCATAATAAGGAAGTGGTGCACCTTTGTAGGCAGAAATATAGACACTGCCCAGGTACGCAGTAAAGGTGGAGGAGCTGCCAGTCGTATAAAGTAAGCGAATGATCCCTGCAGGACCGGTCATCTTTCCTGAAATACGCAGTAGATAAAAGCCGCCGCCATAGTTATAAAAGTTGGTGTCCCTGTAGCTTTCTGCATTATTGGCCTTGTCGACAACTACAATAGCTACCGGCAAATCGGCAGTAGGACTGTAAAGCCAAATCGTGGAGGAAAACTCCTTCGTGCTGACCTCAAAGTTGATATCCATGAACTGCCATGCACCAGTGGCCGTGCCTCCATATGCAGCTTTGTAGCCGTAAGGGCTGCTGGACAATGCCGTTGTAGCAGAAGGGAAGGACGCTGAGAAAGCTGGCGGCTTGTCGTTAGAGTCCCGGACAGACCAATCTCCGCCAATTGCCGAGTTGCTGAGCGCAAGCGAAAGCATATCCCCCCGGGTTGCCGCGTTCTGCTGTGTCATGCCGATAACGTGACATAACGGGGATACCGCCGGTGGCGAGTTGCCGTCCATCGTCATACCTAATATCAGGAAGTTTCCGTTGACAAGCGCTCCCCGCTCCAGGTAGCAGTTCGTCAATATATTCTGCTGCGGAGCAGGCGTTGCATTATGCACTCCGAGTGAAACAGAGAAATCACAGCCGATAAAGTTGTTGCCGTGTGCCTCGGACGTTGCCGGTCCAGGCGCTCCACGGTCCGTGATAAGCAGCCCGTATACGGATTCAGCATTGCCGTTGCACTTCAGAAATTCATTGGCGTTGACAGCTTGTGCCTGACAGTCCAGCACAATTTGTCCGGACCGGATATTCTCGAATTTATTCCAGAACGAGCCCCAATCTCCATCATAGCCGTCGACAGTGAACGTATCGCATTGGATGGAACGGATATTGGCATGCCAGACAGCTTGCGCTAATAGCTCACTGCAGGTAAAGTTGCAGATATCCGCATATTTGGTCATCCTGACGATCAAGCGCCCGCCCGTGTACTGGGCTCCAGCTCCGTCAAACATCTTCGGCAGCAGCACATCTCCAGTCAGGCTTCCTGAGACGCCGCCAAACATCCGCACAGACAATGCCGTGGCTGTTTCGCTCGCCGCCTGCATAGGCGCTGTAATATTCTGCCCTGCAGCAGCTCCAAAATCCGCAGATGAAATGGAGTCATCGACCATTCGCAGCCAGCAGCCTGTACCCGCTGGCTGTGTCTCACCGGTGCCGGCCAAATAGGTAGCCAAGGTGCTGTACTGCCCGTTCCACGGAACGGTTGGACTGATGATCGTGCCGCCATTATGCTGACTTTTCGCGCGCGTGGCGTCCCAATAGAACAGTCCGCCGCCGAGCTCACTTCCAGTGTGATACGCCGCAACACTAACATGGTAATAATCGCTGGTCGTGGCGCTCTGTAAATACGTGATCGACGACGCCGATTCAACCTTACTCTGAAGAGCGACGTGCGGTGATTTGGCCGAAGCCGTTCCCACAAATCCGTTTAACCCCATCCCGGCAGCTGCAGCTGCCGCCCCGGCCAACCCCATAGCACTTAATAATTTCCTTCGGCTCACCATCGATGAATTTGCAGGTACAGCACCAGCATCCTTGTCTGCCAACTCTTCCTCCGTAGATTCATTTGGTTTCACAGTCATTAACCTCCTTCAAATTTTTCACCCAAAATTTTTTTCCAGGTAACAACTTTTATTATAGATTTAACCAATATGAACAACAATCAGACTCTCTTTACTTTTCAGTCTTTCATTTACCATATTGGTGAATGTATGGATAAATGTATGGGTGGATTCATTGATAAATTTAGGCTTAACACCCCAATAAGTGCTTGACAAATGAATGGATAGCTAAAACTGGAAAAACATCTGCCAATCCTGTACGGTTGAATGTCCTACCCAACAACAAAAGAGGAATAGACCGATGCAGAATCCGTATATCACAACGACGGAAGATATCTTCCATTCTTCCAGATACGGAAAGGACCTATCTCTAACGGTCACCGCTGGCCTTTAGAGACTGATTTTTACATATTCACAATTCTAATGGACATCCGCGACCATTAGAAGGCGGTTTTCCCCACAATCGCCCCCTTTTCAGCCTGTAAGGGGCATCCGTGACCGTTACAATCTCATTTCGCTGCATTTCCGCTTCTTACGGACTGCGGTGACCATTAGCGCCCGTATTACCCTCGCCGATACGCTGGCACTTTCGTAGCATTTAACCGCCATCGAATGTTAGCTTGACTGTCAAGCACTGATTATTAGGTTGAGCCTTAATTCATTGATAAATTTATTGATGAATCATACAGGAGTCCATTAACAACATGCCCACCCTGGACCCGGCTGTATCGATCAGTTGACGGCTTCCCGCAAGTTCCGGATTGTTGTAAAGCTTGCAATGACGGACGGTCGCATTCCTCACTTTGGATCCGGCTTCAAGCCTGATAGCTCCATACTCCGAATGAAGGCCATCGCCATAGGTGATGACATCTTCAATCAACAGGTCTTGAATGTCAGCCCTGCTCTGCACCCGAACGGTTGCCCTGCCATCCTCATCCCGGCGATGAACATTGCGGACCGTCACGTTGCGGACATGATCATTAATCGTAATATAGCCACCATATTCATTCATGAAATTACAATGTGCACCACTGGCATCGACCTTGACATCTTCAATCAGAATGTCCTGAAATTGCCCGCCTGTACCCAGCTGATAATTGCTAAGCGCGACAACATTGTCTGTCACCTCGCCTCTTAACCCCGATACAGTGACTTTGCGCAGAGAGTGCTTGGCACATAGCAGACGAATGCCATTTAGCGATTTACGAAAAGTAATATTACGAATTTGAATATGACTCTGATCTCCGACTGTTGCATAAGGTCCGCTTGGTACGTCGTCGCAGTTAAACGCCACTGCATCATCAAAGGTGTACGCATAAATATCTTCTACAATTGCGTGGTTTCCAGGGCCTTGGAAATGGATGCCATCCTGATTGTTAAGATTCGTCTGATTGATGTCCACATTAGAAATCTTTACATCTTCCCAATTGCAAATAAAAATCCCATAAAGTACAGTCGCATTTACAGTAACATCCCGTATCAACAAATGGCGGACTCCAAAAAAGGCAAAGCCTGCATTCAGGTTTCCATCCGCAGCAATCCGTTCATTACGTGATCCGTTCCCGTCCCAAACACCGCCGATCACAGAAATATGATGATCCGTTATCGCTAACTGATCCGGGCTCGTTCTGTACTTATTGCTCAGCATTGGACAGTTACTGCCATCCTGCAAGTAAATAACAGCTCCATTGTCTAGATAAAGTGTAATGTTAGCTTCCACAAAGAGCGTTGATGAGATTGGATATGCGCTGGTGGAGGCGGGAACATACACCGTCCCCCCTCCTTGGGCTGCTGCGGTGTCGATCGCTTTTTGCAAAGCCATCGTATCATCAGTAGTTCCATCACCCATCGCTCCGAAATTCTTTACGTTTATCGTATATGTGTTCATTTAATCCCTGGCCTCCTCAAATTGGATAATGTTCAGCTTTACCCTTTGACACTGCCTAATACCAAGCCTTTGACAAAATATTTTTGTAAAAAAGGATAAATCATCAGCACCGGCAGCGCTCCGACGAATATTTGTGCCGCTTTGGCTGTCCTGTCAGATACCTCTGCGAGGGTCTTCACGTCCTGCCCCGTTACTTTTAATAAATCAACGCCTTTAAGTACGGATTGCAAATAAGTCGCCAGTGGCTGCTTATCCGGTGAATTCATATAAATGTATCCGTCAAACCAGGCATTCCAGTGTCCGACAATCGTAAACAGTCCTACTGTCGCAAGCGCTGGCAGAGACAATGGCAAATAAATTTTCCACAATACGGACCAATATCCCGCTCCATCTATAAATGCCGACTCTTCCAACTCCTTGGGCAAGCCCCGGAAAAAATTCAAGAGCAGGATCACATTAAATACAGGTACGGCCCCAGGAATGACGAGTGCCCAAATGGAATCAAGCAGCCCTGTATATTTAATGACCATAAAGGTCGGAATAAGCCCGCCTCCAAACAGCATAGTGAATACGAAAAACCAGGCATAGCCCATTCTGAACTTTAAATCTTTCTTGTCCTTGGATAAGGGATAAGCAATAATTAGCGTGAACAACATATTGAGCAACGTGCCTAGAAAGACACGTTCAATAGAAATCCAGATCGAGCGCATAAATTCCGGTTTGGATAAAATAAACTTGTATGATTTCAATGTGAACTCAACCGGCCATAGTGTCACAAGGCCTGCCCCGGCAGCACTGCTGGAGCTAAGTGAAATGGCAATCACATGAATCATCGGAAATAGACACAGAAAAGAAAGAATCGTCAGAAAGACGTAATTTGCAATTTGAAATACGAATCTGGCTTTGGAGCGATCCACCATCACCTCTACATCCCTTTCTTAAAAAATCCTGTAGTTAGCAAGCTTATAAGCTAAACCATAAGAAACTCCGATAAATAACAAAGACACAAGCGATTTGAACGTACCGATTGCCGTAGCCAGACCGTACTGAAAATCGACAAGCCCCATCCGGTATACCATGGTGTCCAGAATATCTCCGCTCTCATAAACAATCGGGCTGTACAAATTGAAGATTTGATCAAACCCGGCGTTTAACACGTTACCCAAGCTTAATGTAGCGACCAATACTACGATGGGCAGCATGCCTGGCAGTGTAACATGCCAAGTTTGTTTCCAGCGGTTAGCCCCATCGATAACTGCTGCCTCATACAGCGATGGATTGATGGCAGTTATAGCCGCCAAGTAAATGATCGTACCAAAGCCAAACTCTTTCCATACGTCCGATATCACAATAACAAAGGGAAACCAGTCGTTGCTGCCCAGAAAAAAAACCGGCTCAATGCCAAAAATACCAAGAAATTGGTTAACTAGCCCTCCTGAAGGCGTCAACAGATCAACCAGAATGCCCCCAAGGATAACCCATGATAGAAAATGCGGCAAATAGACCAATGTTTGAAAGCTCTTTTTCACCCATCGCACACTAATTTCATTTAATAAAATGGCGATTACGATTGGCGCGAACAAGCCGGCTGTAATTTTCATAAAAGCAATGAAAACCGTATTCTTCAGCACCAGATAAAAATCAGGCATCGTAAACACATAACGAAAGTTTTCAAAGCCAATCCATTCGGAGCGGAATAAGCCGTTCGAAGGAACAAATTGCTGGAAGGCAATCACAACACCAGCCATAGGCACATAACTGTAGATAAGCACGATAATAATGCCGGGGAGCAGCATCATATGCAGCGGAAGCTGTTTCATCAACTTTTTGTCCATCTTTTCCACCATCTTCCATCAAAAAAGTCAAAGAAAAGAGAGGGACAAGGTCAATTGCCCTCCCTTAACTACTTTACCTCTATTATTGCTGTTGCTGCTCAGCCCATTCATTAACTTCCTTCGTAATTTCATCGCCGCCAAGATTTTTCCAATTTTTTACGAATGTATCAAAATCATCGAGCGGAACTTCGCCCATAATAATTTTGGTAAAGGTTTCAGTCATCATTTTCGCCAACACTGCGCCTTTTTGACCCATCGTCTTCGTTGGCGTTCCATAAAACTCTTCATATTGAATCGCGTTCTGGTCGAGCTTTTCCTTCACACTGGGCCAGGCGCTAATATTGCCATACATGCCCTCTTGGTACCAATTTTTATTATCTCCGCCACGGTAAGCCATGATCTTGTCATAGTACCCTTTTTCCTCCGAGTTTAAAGTAGAAGGATCCTTCGCTTCCAGCGCTTTGGTCAAATTCAAGTGAATCTTCAAATTCCCGTTAACGGGAGCCACATATAGCAATGGATAATTATTATATAAAAAGCCATCATTCGCGATAAAAAAGTTCTCTATGTCTGCTGTTTCCGAAAAAGCGTGATCCACCATCAGATTCAACATTTTAATAGCGGCCTCGGGATTTTTTGCCCCTTTTTTCACAACGTAATACTCTCCTGTCGGAAAATCAAGCTGAAGCTTGGCCGTGTCGGAATCAATGGACGGTAACCCATAGGATTTCCAATCCGCATCCGGATCCTGGTCTTTGTTCATTTGCAGTGGCCATGTCGGATTCCACCAAGCTCCATACTGCATGCCAATCTTGCCCGAGGTAAGCAGCTCGATCGCTTTGTTCGGATCCTTAACCGCGAATTCCCGGTCAATCCATTTATTCTTATACATTTCCTGCAGCTTGCCGAGCGCCTGCTTGACCTCCGGCTGAATGCTTCCGTAGACCAGCTTGCCAGTCTCGTCCTTAATCCAGGCGTAAGGGTATGCGTGATAACCGTTGTAGAAGCCTTTCAGTGTTGCAAGACCGGAAGTCATACCCAAACCGTACGTATCCGCTTTGTTATTGCCATCCGGATCCTGGGTAACGAAAGCCTCAGCAATACGGAACACATCGTCCATCGTTTTTGGCTCCGGCAAATTCAGCTTCTTCAGCCAATCCGCACGGATCCACAGCACTTCCGAGAAGTCGGAAGGTGATCCAACATGAGGAATACCCATCAGCTTGCCGTTATATTTCGCCGAATTCAATTGGCGCGGATCTTCGTTTATTATCTTTTTGGTTAGGGGAGACGCATATTTCTCAAAAATCTCTGTCAGATCCTCCAACTGATTCGTTTCTACGAGCTGCTTCAGTTGAACGTTTCTGACGCCGAATATATCTGCGAGCTCACCGGATGCGATCGACACGTTCAGCTTCTGAATATAGTCGCCATTGGTCGTCCATAAATACTTGACCTTAATCCCAAGCTTTTCTTCATATTCCCGGCTCCATACATTATTACTGATCGATTCACCCGGGCGGAATTGTGTAGAAGCGGATACGTCCCGAACAGACGTCACCTCGATTGGCGGGTCGAATTTACCCAGCGGATCGATGGCTTCCACAGGCTGCCCGGTTGCCGATGTTGGAGTAGTTGGTGCAGGAGATGCGGTGTTTGCCGCTTCTTTCTCGTTCTTACTGCAAGCCGTCGAAGCGATAAGCATACAAGCTATGGACAGAATCAGCAATGGCCGGTATTTCTTTCTTTGCATAGGTGTTTGACCCCTTTTCAATCATTTTTGATGTAAGCTTACAACTCTATTATAGGGGGAGGCCATTCCTGCAACAATCGGATTCTCTCTACTTGGATCGACTTACGTTTACTTTTTTACTCCCGGCGGATGAAAGTTTCCCGATATTCGGTCGGGGTCATGTTCGTAAGCTTGCGGAAAAAACGTCCAAAGTAAGTGGCCGAATCAAACCCCAGCGCTTCGCTGATGTCCTGAACCTTGGGATGCTGCTGCTGCAGCAGCTCCTTGGCTTTGGCAAGTCGAACCTCGACAATATACTCCGATAGTCCTTCTCCGGTCAGCTGCTTGTACAGCCTCGAAAGATAGGACGGGTTGAAGCCTACGACTTCCCCGATACGGGTTAGGGAGAGATCGCCCGACATATTTTTCTCAATATACATCTTAATGATATTAACGATTTCCTGCTCCCGTTCAGCCAATTGATCCTGCTTCTGATCGAATAAAAAGCCCGCTATGCTGAGCAAGCTCTCCATCGCTTCATCCCAGCTGCGGTAGTCCTCCAGTCTGGTCAGACGGGCGGAGTCAAAGCGGGTAGCAAACTCGGCCAGCGATTCCAAGCGGTTTAATCTGGAGAAATAGATGGCTATGACCATGTAATAGAACTGCATTCTCACTCCAGCCGATTCATCCCCAGCCGCCGGCACGAGCTTCAGCAGCTGCGAGAACAGGCTGTGAAATTGCTCCTTTTGCCCCGTTTCCAGGTATGTCTCTAATAGCGAAAGCTTATTTAATGTTAAGCGTCCTGTTACGTTCGCTATCTGCTGCTGGCTTTTTGGCCCCAATGCACCCTCCCGTAAGAGCAGTTCATGCCTCATCCCGTAATCCATATAAAATAAGGATTGGAGTGTCTGGAATTTCTCCGCGCATTGCTGCCAGGGAACAGGACTTTGTGCGACCAGCAGCGAGACGGTCAGCTTCAGAAAGCTGCGGCATGCCATCTGAATTTTCTCCATCATGCCGGTTACATAGCGCACAGTCCTTTCCCAATCCGCATCTCCAGATGGTTGTATAAGCCAAGCGAGACGCGAACGGTCATAGGTTACGCATATCAGTCGGGATGCCGGGGACAAATACTCATTGGAGATATTCTGCACGGCATATAAGAGGAGGGATTGATCTGCACGCTGGTTCCGTTTATCCCAATCATCGATACGCCCAAGCAGCAGCAGCACCGGAAGCCCCGCATCGACTGGAAGCTGCAGCTCGTATATGTGCTGGGCCAATGCCGGCTCGCGGACTTCCCCTTGCAGCAAGTCTATCAGAAACTCCTTTTGCAACAAGGGCATGGCCGTTTGCCGCTGGCTGCGTGCCTCTTGAAGCAAGCGCTCCATTTCAAACTGGCTCTCCAGACTCAGCACGGCTTTCTTCACAGCTTGAACAATCGTTTCATTTTCCTCCGTTTTCAGAATATAATCCACGCTGGCTTGTCTAAGCGCTGTCTGGACATATTGAAAATCATTAAATCCCGTCAGGAAGATGACTTTGCAAAGCGGCCACAACTGCATAATTTGCTGCTGCAGCTCAAAGCCCGACATCCCAGGCATGCGAATATCGCTAAGCACAATATCAATCTGGGTCCGCCTCAGCCACTCCAGCGCTTCATCCGCAGAATAAGCTGTATAAATCTCAAGCTCCAGACCCTCATACTCGGTGAAAAAATTCGCCAGGCCATCCACAATAAAAGCCTCATCATCAACAATTAATAATCTATACATTTGCTTCCTCCTTAGAATTGGGCGGCCGGAGCGGAATTGTGATATGAACACCCAAGCCCCCGATAGCTGCGCGATAAAGCGTCAAGCCGTATGGCTTCCCAAACTTCAGCAGCAATCTGCGATGCACGTTCAGCATGCCTGTCGTTTCATTGATTCCATCCGTCTGCTCTAATTGCCGCTTGAGCGCTTGAATGTCTTCATCCGTTATCTTATCTCCATTATCCTCAATCACAATTGTAATATGCTCAGGCTGCTGCAGGACAATCTCTATTTGCACGAGTCCCCCGCTTTTTTTATCCCTTAGCGCATGTTCATAGGTGTTCTCAATGATTGGCTGTATAATCAACTTCGGAACGTAAATCTCTTCGCAAACCGCCGGAATCTCTCCATAATGAGTGCTCATTCTTTTGCCAAAGCGCAGCATCTGAATTTCCACAAAAGCATAAGTATGCCTTAGCTCCATCGAAAGCGGGACATCATCAATGGCACTGCGTGTGATATAACGAAAATATTCGCCCAAATGCTTAGTCAGGTTAATCACATTGTCGATATCACGAAGCTGGGCCATCTGGTATAGAACAAAATAACTGTTATACAGAAAATGCGGGTTGATTTGCGATTGCAGCTGCTTCAGTTCAGCCCGCTGGGTGCGGATCGTTTGCTCATACACTTCATGAATCAGTACCTGCAGTCTGCTGACCATCGCGTTAAACTGCATATACATATACCCGAATTCGTCTTCCTGCTTATGATTGATCGTAATGCCAAGATCTCCTTTCTCCACCCTCCGGAAAGCCATAACCATTCGGCGGATAGGCTGATGAATAAGACGATAAATCCAGTAAGAAAAAACAACTACGACTACAATGGAAGTGGCCGAAACAATCCAGAGCCATGTTCGGCTCTTTTTGATGGCCCCTATAATTTCCTCCTCTGGCACATACACAAGCAGTGTGGTGTTCAAGGTGGAGAAGCGCTCGAAAATGACAAGAAACTTTTTCCCCTCGTATTTGACCGTCCTGCTTCCCTGAAGAATTGTTTCCGTATTCATACTGCCAGGCTGTGGCACGACCTCACTGAAAGCTTGCAGCTCCGCAGCAAATGCGCTTTCATCTTTACTCGAAATCGACCAACTGCCGCCATTATCAAGCAGGATGACCCCGCCCTTCAAACTATCATTAATTTCAATCAGAGATTGCTGTATTTTCTCGCGGGACAACTGCACCTTCATTAAATAAATCGCTTCAGCACTGCTCATCGTAGGCAGAGGATACACGCCGCCAATGAAATACTGCTCTTCCCGGTTCAGAATGGACGTATCCAAGGTGCCGCTCGATTGTTGCAAAAGATCCAATTCCTGCTCCGGTATATTGTCCACGAAACCAGTAGTCGATATAGTCTTGTGTAAAGAAGGGATATGAACCTCCACATTCTGTACATACAGACTCGATACCTTCAACAAGCGGAGCTTCTCTCTGATCCGGCTCACACTCTGAGAAAACTGAAAATCAGTCATCGCTGGAGCTATGACGCTAATTTCCTGCAAATCGCTGTCAAAAACATACTCATTGCGCATTTGAATAATCCGTTTGAACTCAGCATCAAATGAGCTTAAATAAAAATGAACCCGCGAAACAAGCGATCGTTCGACCTCATCCTTCACTCCCTGCGCCCCTGACTCATTAGCAGCCAAACTAACTAAATAAAGCGGAACGACAACCAACAGAAAAGTCACAACTAATTTAGGAAAAATAGTAACTGAATGGATACGAAAAAGCTTCATAGCTTTCCTCCTTCGAACACTAGAACGTCTGATCGCCGATACTGCTTATATTCTAATTGACAAGATAACATTTGTCGATGTAAAAAGGACTCGTGAACGACCTTGGGTGAGAGAGCTCCAAAGCCATTTCACTTAAGGATTTGAGGAGATTTCCCCGCAGGCCAAGCCGCTGGGACTGAAGAACGCGTGCAGCTGAGAAGGGCCTGCCACTTTAACGATGATTTTCATCGTTAAAAGCATCAGGTCCGCTCCACATCCTTACTTAGCGATGAAAAACATCGTCCCTTTTATCCCCCCTGAGAGGCCATCCATCCTCTTTTAACGATGAAAATCATCGTTAACGTGACGGAATGACCTGGAACGCTTGCTTTAACGATGAAAAACATCGTTAAGTGGGGCACACGCTCATTTCGGCAGAGAGCGGGTTGCTTCGGAACCCTTCTTTAACGCTTAATCACTATAAAGCACTTAAACTTCTTTTAAAAACCCGGACACCAGGCTCCGTGATAAGCCAGTAGTCAGTTTTTATTGTCAACAATCATTTGTATACTTTTTATTGTTGATTTCTAGCCATTTCTCCCCTATACTAAATCCATCATTATAATAAATGGAATATACAAAAAATGAAGGAGGCATTATTCATGCCCATACATGATGGAAATGACCCTGTAAGTATGCTTTCATTTTTACATACATATGCTGCTCATTTACAAACCTCCAGCTTCCCGGTGGTAACGGAAAACCGCAGGAAGAAGAAAACCGTAGAACGCGAAATCGTGCTTCTCGGGGATAGCCACAGCTGGGGTCAAGGCAGCACCGATAGCGATACTTCACGCTATTATTCCTCCCATATGGCCTATCCTTACAGCAAGGGGTATTACGCCAGTTTAGCTGCTCACGTCCGCCATAACCTTGAAATGTATCCATCGCCACTAGTACCCTTTTTGTCCAAGCAAGTATCTCCGATCAGCGGTCTATTTAAAACTGCCCAAATAGATTTGACTAAGCCCATCAGCGCGAAAGGGTTTTATGCTGCGACCGCTCTGGGGGATGAGCAAGCCGTTACCGATTTGGGATATTTGGCGGAGGCGTCTAAATTTGATGCTTCTGTATGTGTAATGGCTCCCGGAGATGCAGGTAGTGAAAAGCTGACTGATGCCGTATGCCGGATCGAAATGGAGGCGCATGCACGAGAGCTATTTATCGCAGTGTTGGCTGGCCCACATGGCGCCAAGCTTGAAGTTGCCTTGCAAACACAGCCTTATTACGACAGTCCTCCTGACTACCCAAAAGTATTTAGGGTAATTTCCGGAAACAAGCTCGAGCTGGGAGAACAAGAAGGTGGCAAGGTTCAGGATGTAGATGTAGTTGGGAATGGGGACGAGAATGGGAATGGTCAAGCTGGAACCCATGCAGTGAAAAGCATCTGGATCGATACTTATGCCGCTGACGGGTTGGAGGAAACCGTGTATTGCATCGATTATGGGGTGAAGCAGAAGGGAACATTAACGTTCAGCTATGCAGGTGCTAGTGAGAAGGCCGAGCGATTGTGCATAGACGAAGTCCAGTTGGGTACCCCAGCTTTGCTCATTCGCGGGGTCGTCTTTGATGGCAACCAAATTCGCAATTTTTCGATGGGCGGACATACTGTCGGTCAATGGCTCGGTGACAACACCCACAGCTACAACGACGGCCCTCATCCCCATGTCGATCATTTGCTGAATTACGTGCCCTTTACTCCGACCCTCGTTATCATTCAAGCGCCCATCGTGAACGAATATTTGCGCCAGACGGAGCTTGCCCAATTTACGAGTCATTTAACGGAGCTTATCCAAAAATTGAACGGACATCTGAACGAAACGGGCGAACGTAAAATGGATGTACTGATGTTCACCACGTTAGGGGATCAAAACATCCAATTCAAAGGAGCCCCCTCCCTGCCTATTTCGTATGATCAGTATTATGATGCGGTCAAACAATATTGCAGCGAGCACAGCTATGGAATCATCGATTTCCGTCAGTTTTTTGTCGATAAGGTCGAAGCAGGCCAATTGGATGACGATTTACTATTTGATGATGCGATTCATCCAAGCCCTTTTGCAAATGCGTTTATTGCTAAAGGTTTGACTGGTGTTTGGGATTTGCTTTGGTAGTTTGGAAACGATCCTTGCGGGGCGTCCTTTGAGGTGCGTGTTCGGGACGATAGTGCATGGAGGGAGGGAATGGCTGTGGGCTCCAGCCGCTGTTAAAGATTTGTTCCCTTGAATGGGTAAGATGAGGAGGTAGGAACAAATCTTTAAAGGCGGACGTTACCACTCTTCCACCCACAGCCATTCCCTCTTCTCAGATACAATCGCACGAACACCAAGCTCAAACGACCAGCCAGCAAGGAATGTTTTCTCAATCATCCGGCATTAAACGGGGCAGAGCAGAGCAAATCAAAAGCAGCTTGCGGACATGAGGTACGTTATTTGTGAGTTTCAAGGTCTTTTTTGGATCTTACGGACATGAGGTACGTTATTAGCCTTGCATGACGTTAAATGAGCTTCTTTTTATCCAAATAAGGGATCTGATGTCCGTAAGCTTTCCTGAATTAGGGGAATTACAGCAAATAAGGTCTCTGGTGTCCATAACAATGATTGGTGCGCCCCCTTGCCCCCAAGTCTTATATGTAAAAAACAAGAGTCCCCCAGAAACCAATTACATTGGAGGCACTCTTGTTCTTATTTGCATTGTTATACCACTGGTAATTACTCTTTCAGCGATCCAATCATAACGCCCTTAACAAAGTATTTTTGCAGGAAGGGGTATATGAACAAAATCGGTAAAATCGTCACGATAATCATCGAATATTTCAACTGGACAGAGATCAGGGCCCGATCATATTGATTCATCATGCCTTCCATCATCGACTGCTGATCCTGAACCAACACTTTGACCAAGTAGAGAGATACGGGCTGAAGCTTGACATCCGGCAAATAAATCATCGCCGTGAAATAGCTGTTCCAATGGCCTACTGCATAGAATAATGCGAGCACAGCCAGAATTGGTTGAGATAACGGTAAAATAATGCGCATCAAAATGCCGATATCATTGGCGCCATCGATTCTTGCCGACTCCTGTAAGCTTTCCGGAATGCTTTGGAAGAACGTACGGGTAATAATGATATAGAAGGCACTGGTCAACCCCGGCAGCAAAATAGCCCATCTCGTATTGTACAAGCCAAGTTCCTTGATCAGCAGGAAATTCGGAATGAGCCCACCGCCAAAAAACATCGTAATTGTAACCAGTATGATGATCGGCGTACGAAGGGAAAAAGTTCTACGCGACAGCGGATAAGCGGCAAGTACCGTAAACAAAATATTCAGCAGAGTGCCAACCCCCGCATAGAAAAGCGTGTTGCCATAGGCAGTCCATATATCGGGATTATCGAATACCCGGGCATACGACTCTAGTGAAAATCCTTTTGGGAACAGCCAGATGACATCCTCCACCACATATTGCGGATCGCTGATGGACATACTCAGGACATATATAAAAGGATATAAAGTAAGCACGATAACGAACCACATCACTGCAACAATCAGCCCGTCCGAAATGATATGACTTAGGGGACGCTTGCCTCCCTTGAACCGTGACCGTGTGGCAAAAGGTTTGACTGCCGTCATAGAAATCCTCCTCTCACCATAACGAAGTCTCTGTCATTTTTTTACTAATTCTGTTAACGCTAAGCAGCAAAATCATATTGATAATATTGTTGAATAGTCCAATTGCCGCCGAGTAGCTGTAATCCGCTTTTTCAATACCTTGGCGATACACGAAGGTGGAAATGACATCCGCTGTTTCGTAGGTAGTGGGATTATAGAGCAGAATAATCTTCTCATAGCCGACTTCCATCAAGCTCCCCGCGTTTAATATAAGCAAAATAACGATCGTAGGAACCAGACAAGGCAATGTAATATGCCACATCTTCCGCCAACGGCTCGCTCCATCGATTTCTGCCGCTTCATAAAGCTGCTGATCGATACCGCTAATCGCTGCCAAATAAATGATCGATCCCCAACCAAATCCCTGCCAGATCGAAGACGATACAAAGATCGTACGGAACCACCCAGGCTCACTCAGAAAGCTGATCGGCTGCACCCCAAACCAGGCAAGCATCTGATTAATAACCCCACTCTGAATCGAGGTGAAATTAACGATCATCCCGACAACAACGACAATGGAGATGAAATGCGGCAGATAGCTGATTGTTTGGACCGATTTTTTGAACAAGCCTTCACGCAGCTCATTCAGCAGCAGAGCAAAAAGGATCGGTACCGGAAATCCCCACAGCAGCGAGTATAGACTAAGCAAAATCGTGTTTTTCATCAAACGCCAGAAATAGATCGAGTTAAAAAATTGTTCGAAATTTCCAAAGCCAATCCACGGACTGCCCAAAATCCCTTTGATCGGATGAAAATCCTTGAAAGCAATCACAACACCATACATCGGAATGTAGTGAAAAATAATAAAATAAGCAATAACTGGAAAAATAAGAAGGAACAGGTATTTGTCCCGGGCGATTGTTTTTGTGAGCTGCTGGATGGAAATCCCCTCCCGGTATGCGGATAAATCCGGTGGTAGGTTCGTGCAAACGAACTGTCTTCCCGAACCTACCTCCGAACTAGTGCTGTTTATTCCTTAATGAATCGGTCATACTGCTGCTGTTTAATCTCGATCAACTTGTCAATTCCCAAATCCTTTAACTTCCCAGTGAATTTGCCCCAATCGATTGGTTCACGTCCAACAATGAATTTAACAATCGCTTCCTCCAGATAAGTCGGAATATCTGTCCCTATTCTGGAAATATCGTTCACTTCCTCTGCGGAAGGTAAAATAAACTCTAAAGGAACCGCGTCAATTAAATAGGGTTTCAATTTTTCAGCCATTTCTACCTGTTTAGGGTTCAGTTGCAGCAAAGCATTGGAAGATTCTGCATATACTCCTTTGTCAGTACGAATCCATGGAGTTACAGGATAAGCGCCAATAGATCTCAATGCACTTGAAGGATCCAATCCATCCGGATTGTTAGTAATAAATTCCGTGAATTTCGGCTTGCCACCTTCCATCGTGTAACTTTTCCCTTCTATACCCATTGCAACCAGTCGTGCTCCTTCTTCGCTTGCATAAATATAGTCCAGCCATTTGATCGCAATTTCCGGATTTTTGCTGTCCTTGCTGATTGCAGTATGCCCACTTATGGGACCATATTTTTCGTAAAAACCTTTTTGGCCCGCTTCAGCTGGCGGTACCACATTGATCCATTCAGCTTTTCCGGAAGTAACAGAGCTGTTATATTTCTCAGTAGCGTTCAGAAAACCAACCGTTGAGCCAATTAGCTCTCTGGAGACGTCTGCCAATATTTTATCGTCTTTCTTCGTCATGAACTCGGGATCAAGCAAGCCTTCGCTGTACAATTTATTCAACCAAACGATCATTTCCTCAGCCTTTGGATTCAGCCAATCATATTGAACTTTACCATTATCGTCAATTGAATATCCCAAACTGTAGAAGGACAAGTGAAGTCCTAGCGCATTGCCAAATATGGAAGACCCAAGCCAGGAATACGGTGGTGATAATGGTATCTCATCAGGCTTGCCATTTTCATTTGGATCGCCTTCTTTAATAGCCTTCAATACGGTATACCATTCATCCAGCGTTGTTGGCTCCTTCAGATTAAGCTTATCCAGCCAATCCTTGCGTATGAGCAAGCTGAGAGGATCCGTATATGCCGCTCCTGAAGTCACAGAGGACAGAGAATAAATATGTCCATCCGGTGCTTTAGCCATTTTATAAATATCCGGATTGTCAGCATAAAACTTCTTGATGTTCGGTGCATACTTGTCGATCAATTCGTCCAAGGGAATAATAACACCATCATGACTTAATTTCACAGGGTTACTAGGCAAATTAATAATGTCAGGCAGATCACTGGCAGCTGCCAAACGGATGTTCATGGCACTTGAGTATTGAGCATTAGGAGAAACATCCCATTTGATTTTCACACCCGTGTTCTTTTCGATTTCCTGCCAGACAGGCAGATTTTGTGCATAGCTTTTCGGGGCGTAATGATTATCATAGGTGGCAAAGCTAAGTGTTACCGAGCCAGGCTCAACAAGTGGCAGCGCATACGCTGAAGGTTCCGTTGATTCAGCTGTTGCGGTTTCAGATGGACTTACCGCTTGTTCCTTGTCCTTAACATCTTTCTTTTCCCCACAGCCTGCTATAACTAAAGATAGTATCAAAGTTCCAATCAATAACCATGTAAACCTTTTCTTATTTCCCATTGCTAATAGACCCTCCTTTTTTGTAATAAACAGCATTGCTGCTCTCTCTTGATTATACGGATAGAGCCAGGCAAGTGAAATGGCACAAATCCGCGATTTAGTCTCCCATTCTGTCCACTTTGTCTTCAGGACAGTCTGGTCATCTCTTATTGACAACTTGCCCATGGCTGGGTATACAATATAGGGAATCGTTTCCCAGAGCACTTTTTCCTGAACACATCATCCAAGGAGGGGTTGTATGGCATACAGGCTTATTATTGCGGATGACGAGGAGCATATTCGTGAAGGATTAAACGATCTGGTCGATTGGGCCAAGCTTGGTTTTCAGGTAGTAGCAAAGCTTGAAGATGGCAGAGATATTATAAACTGGATCCAGCTGCAGCCTGCCGATGTTATTTTAACTGACATTAAAATGTCCTCAGTATCCGGCCTGGAGGTTGCTTGTCATGTATATGAGCGCCGGCTTCCAACCAAAATTGTGCTGATTAGCGGATATCAGGAATTCGAGCTGGCCAAGCAGGCCGTAAGCTACAATGTGGTTGATTATTTGCTTAAACCAACGAAGCTCGACGAAATTTCCCGTGTTTTCACGGAAGTGAAACGTAAGCTTGACGAAGAGCACGCTGCGAATGAGCATCTGGCCCGTTTACAGAAGCTGCAAGCTGAAGCTGCCTCTATTGCCGTTTCAGTTTCCGTTTCCGCTGCAAAAAGCCTGTCCGAGGAAGCGCCTGCATTCCCGAGCGAAAGAAGCCGACTGCTCTGGACCGAGAAGCAAAGAAAGTTCCTCTCCTATGTAAACGCTGACAACTACGAAATCCTCACTGCTCAATATGAGGCAT
Source organism: Paenibacillus eucommiae (assembly GCF_017874215.1). Lineage (GTDB taxonomy): Bacteria > Bacillota > Bacilli > Paenibacillales > NBRC-103111 > Paenibacillus_AI > Paenibacillus_AI eucommiae. The sequence goes on along the minus strand of NZ_JAGGLB010000006.1, from coordinate 123,335 downwards.
TGTTGGAAGAGGCCGTACAGGAAGATATTCCATTAAGAGCGATGCATAGTATGCTCATTGAGCTTTTTTCATTGTTATGGCGCAAGCTGAATGAACGGGAGATCCGGATTGAGAGTATGACTGGGGGGTCTTTTAACTACGATATGATACTAGGTCTTGATAGTCTGACTGCTTGTAAAAGCTGGGGAAGCCAGCAGCTGCTGCACATTGCGGGACAAGTGGAGAACTCTCTCTCATCAGGACCGTCCGCGTTGATCCACAAAGCCAAGGAATATGCCGCCCTTCACTTCGATAAAGATATTTCCTTAAAAGCCGCTGCTGACTATGTCTATTTGAGTCCCGATTACTTCAGCCGCCTGTTCAAGCAGTATACCGGCATCAACTTTACCGACTACATCATAGAGCTGCGCATGAATAAAGCGATGGAATATTTAAAAAATCCGCAATTCAAAGTTTATGAAATTGGAGCTATCATTGGCTACAGAAACACGAAATATTTCTTCAAGCTTTTCAAAAAACAGACGGGGTATACGCCTTCGGAATACAGACGCAAGCTGGGTCCGGGCAAAAGCCCTGAGGAATCACTATGAAAAAACCACTTTCCCTGTGGTCCGTGATCCGCAATTACAAATTCCAGAGTGTATTTTTTAAAAACTTTATTATGTTTCTGCTGCTTATTCAACTGCCGATCGTCGGCCTGAGCATAGGTATTTACAAGCTTTACAGCAAAACGGTAACAGAGGAAATCAGCACCGTTCATTTGACCTCGCTCTCCCGTGTGCGCGATATGGTGGACATGATCCTCCGGGATGTGGATGCCTTCTCTCTGCGCATCGCCTCCGACCAGCTGCTAACGGATATGCTTGAGAAGGACATGACCTATCCGCCTGACTATACCTCTTCAGTTGATATGGAGCTGCTATTCAGAAAACTGAAGCTTACCGAAATTTCCCGAAATTTTGTTCATTCAGTCTATTTGTATTCAGAGCGTAATCAACTGCTCGTGTCCTCCTCAACCGGACTGTGGCCGATGTATCAATTCGCCGATCATGGCTGGCTGGAAACGTTCAACGAGAAAAAAACGGCCTACAAGGAATGGCCTTTTCCCAGAAAAATAAAGCTATATCCTACCGATGAACAAGGACTGCAGCTGCTAACCCTGATTCGTACTGCTCCTCTGCTTTATTCCAGCAAAACAGGCGGGATCATTATTAATATCGACACGGAGCGCTTTGGCCGTACGATCAATAACGTCAGCAATCATTACATTGATAATATTTTCATCCTGGATGCCAGCGGAACCGTTTTATATAACAATAACTTCAATCTGATCAATCAGCCGATCTCAGCTATTTTGCCCGATGCCAATATAGTTTCCTCACAGCCTAATGAGCCCACCTTTATTTATAATAATCAATTAAAAGAATCGGTATCCTTCGTCAATTCCCAGTATAACAATTGGAAATTTATTTCTGTGGTGCCACTGCGGCTATATGAAGAAAAAGCAAGCTATATTCGTCATTTTCTGCTGATCTCTTCCTTATGCAGTATTGTAGTTTCTCTACTTCTGGCATTATTCCTTTCCTGGAAAATGTTCAGACCCATCAAACAAATTATGGCTGTAGTGACACAGCCCGAGGATTGGCAGGAATCATCTCCAGGTCACAAAAAAGTGCAATTGGATGAAATCAAGTATATTACTGCGAACGTGCTTAGTGCCTACGGGGAAAAACAGGAGCTGCAAAAGGAGCTTACAGACCGCTTGACGCTTTTGAATAAAGCCTATGCTGTTGCCTTACAATCCCAGATTAATCCCCACTTTATGTACAACACTCTGGAATCTCTCAATTGGCAGGCTTTGCGTCTGACAGGCGGGGAAAATCAGGTTTCCGAGATGATCGTATCGCTATCCAAGCTGCTGCGCTTCTCCCTGGAAGGCGAAGACAACTTAGTGCCACTCCGTGCCGAAATCGAGAACTGCAAACATTATATTGACATTCAAATGTTTAGGTATCCGCGCAAATTTGAAGTTGAATGGCAAATTGACAACCAGATTGACGCCTGCAAAATCCCCCGCCTCACCCTGCAGCCGCTGCTCGAAAACGCCATTTATCACGGCATCAAACCCCAGCAGGGCCCAGGCAAAATTTCTATAACGGGAAGCTTGGAGGGTGAAACAGTCAGTCTGCAGGTAGTTGACGACGGCATGGGCATCGACGCTGAACAGGTGACCAAGATCAACAAGGAGCTGAAGGAAAAATACAACCTGGTCAGCCAGCACATCGGCATCAAAAATGTGAACCAGCGCATCAAGCTGATCTTCGGCGAGCAATATGGCCTACATGTAGCCAGCTCACAGGGCGAGGGCACCGAAATTAGCATTACGCTTCCTGCTCATACCAAGATCCAAAGTGAATAGGAAAGATAGGAAAGACGCCCTTTTTGGGCGTCCTTTGATATACGTATTCGGGGCGATGGTGCATGGACGGAGGGAATGGCTGTGGGCTCCAGCCGCTGTTAAAGATTTGTTCCCTTCAATGAAATGAATGGGGGAGGTTGGAACAAATCTTTAAAGGCGGATGTTACCACTCTTCCTCCCACAGCCATCCCCTCTCTCAGCTACAATCGCACGAATCGCACGAATCACAAGGATCACAAGAACCATAAGAACACCAAGTTCAAACGGCAAGCCAGCAACGTTTTTTCTTCGCTGGAGAGATTTCCCCGCGGGCGAAGGCGCTGGGGATGAGCATCGCCCTCCGCCGACGCGCGCCAGCGCGCAGCTGAGAAGGACCTGGTGCTTTTAACGATGTTTTTCATCGTTAAAAGCACCAGGTCCGCTCACATCCTTACTTTAACGATGAAAATCATCGTTAAAATCCCATTTTAACCGCGAGAGAGGCCATCCGACCTCTTTTAACGATGAAAAACATCATTAACGAGGCTGAGTGACCTGGTAACACTTACTTTAACGATGAAAAACATCGTTAAGTGGAGTATGCGCTCAAATGGGCTGCCAATAAAGGTTGCTTTCTGAGGGAAGGGGGTAGTGACGACAGGGAAATCTGTGCTTCCTTTCTGATCCCCTGAGTGAATGAGCAGTCTCACCGAACACTTCACCACTCTAAAGCTGCACCATGTGACTATTTCCTTTCACTCCAGTCATCCCCAAAAAACTTGTACTTTCTAATAAATTTCATAAAATAAGACTGAGCAGATTATCCTCCGCTCAGCCCTAGCTTTAAATACATCAGGAAAAATTCATTCCACTTACTACCACAAATTACTGTAATTTATTAAATCAACGCTTCCAGCAGCTTCTTGGACTCTAAAATATCCGCAATTTGCTGATCTCCACTAATCTCCCGCTCAATCGTAATCGCACCTTCATAACCAAAATCCTTCAAACGTGAAATAAGTGCCGGGAAATTGACTTTTCCATGACCAATTTGTACTTCGTGACCAAGAAACTTCGGATTCGTTGGGTATAAACCATCTTTAGCATGCACGCCGCGGACGTATTTACCGAAGACATCCATCGCATCCACTGGGTTTCCTTTTCCGTATAGAACAAGGTTTGCCGGATCCAGATTAATTCCCACGTTTTCACCGCCGAGATCTTCAATCATGCGCAATAAAGCAACTGGCGTTTCTTGTCCCGTCTCGAACAGGAAATGAATCGAACGCTCCTTACACTTTTGCACAAGATACTGCAGGCAATTAAGCACGCCATTGTATTCCCGATCGTTCGGATCCTCTGGAATAAAGCCCACATGTGTGATGATGTCGGAAACTCCCAACTTATGTGTAAACTCAATGCCCTTAACAAGAGTCTGCATTCTGCTGTCCCGGTAAGCCGTTGGAACCAAGCCCAGCGTTGAAGGTCCGCTCTGGAAATCCCACACCATAGGACCTGCCCATCCGCACCAAAAGTGACTGATCCGTACCGAAAACTCCTCGCTGGCTTCTTTAATCAGAACTACCATTTCATCTGTAAAAAAGGAATCGTCAAAGCAGCACAACTGGCAGGTATTCAAGCCAAGATCTCTAACCTTCTTCATTTCGTTGCGAACATCGTGGTTTAAAGCAACTAATACGCCTAATTCCATGGTTATAAGTCCTCTTTTCACATTGGTTTATATTGGGTATATCGTTCTTTGTAAAATGTACCTACCTTCAAGATACACTCATTACGCTAAGTCGTATATGCGGTTATTTGTCTGCTTTGTATCCAAATTTGTCACATTGATAAGTTGGACCAAAGGTTACCCCGTTTTAACGTAACAAAGAACAGACCTCTGAACAACATTCGCTCAAAGGTCCGCTCTTTTTAAGGTCAACAATTACTTCTGGAAAAAGCTCGTGTCACACTTTCAGTGCCCTGGGCAACCTACGCTTCCCCCGCTAGCCGCAGCTCCTCAAAAGCCTGTTTGTAAGCCTGCGCCATTACTTCGTCAGTTCCCTGCTTGATGCTCCCTTTCAGTCCATACTCTAAAGCTGATCCGTCCGCCTCGTAACCGCCCTCAGCTATAATTGAATCGTCAGGTATGTAGGCCGTGGAATCGGCATAACCGAAGAAAAGCAGTGTTACCCCGGGAAACAATTGTTCCAGCTTGAGCTTTACTTCATAGCACGGTTCCCCGCCCATATAAGCTATATACAAGCTCTCGCTCAGCCTCGCCATGCCTCCAGGCAAGGAGATTTGCGCTTTCATATCCTCATAATTGTGCAGTACCCTTGCAGCCACCTGCCGCAGACCTGGAAAGCCATTAGCATCGCTGGCGGCTTCGGCTACACGAGGTTTAGGAAAAGGATCAAGTTCGAGCTTGACGGCAAATTGAAGTGCGGCTAAATCCAATTGTACCGGCACAAGAGCCCCAGAAGTACGGCACAGCCGTTTGATGCCCAATGTGATCGCAGCAGCCATCTCATCGACCTCATCGTAGGTGCAGGTGATGAACTCCCCTCCCTTGGTAGTTACCTTAGGACGCGAATTGCCGCCTGAGCCTTGGAAGAATATCCCCATAGCGCCAAAGTATTCAGCCTCCAGCAAATGGCATACCCGCCCCGGGAAATCCCCGGACAAGTAAGGCGTATCGCGCACGGTAACAGGATGGCAGGCGTAATTGAACAGAATCACCCGCGCTTTGCCGCTCTGATCATTCACACGCAGTACATGGAGCCGATCATCCTTCAATCCCTGCGGATTGGGCATATTCTCTACAGCGCCGTCAACAAAAAGCCGTCTGTTGATATTCCAATCACCGCTCACACTGCCGTATTCCAGGCTGCCCTCAAAACAATTGACCATCACCCGGTCGATACAGCTAAAAATTCTGCTTAATAGAAATTCCTCATATTCAGGGGAATGCTGGCTTACATCATCATAGCCCTCCACAGCGGGACCTCCATGAGTATGACTATAAGCCAGAAACAGATGGTCCGCACTCAGCTCGTATCGACTTTTGGCATATTCCTGTACCTTCCGCGTCAGCTTAAAATCATGGAACAACAGATCGACGGAAATAAACAACAGCGGAGCCTTACCGTCATCCATTAGCAGTGCCCTAACAAACAAATCGTCATGAATTCCCACAAACGGATTATTAAAAAAGGAGGCATACCCTCCCATAAAAGTTTTACGGTCCGGTGTTATTAAGTCTTTGGCTGCCCCAAAGCGCATTGTAGTCCCTCCTTACGTCCTCATTCCCCAAACATTATCCCCATACCAAAACCTGCTTTGGCTTCAGGATCATTCTGAGTGAAGCGGCAGCTTCGGAAGTCTGTCCGGCCAATTAGCAACGCAAATGTATTCAAAATCCTCTTCGGAGATACAGGTAGCCTGATGCTCAACATCGCGTGGAATGTAGACCACATCGCCCACTCCAACTTCACTGAACGCTGCATCCAGCTGCAGACGGGCTCTACCGCCAATAATGATATATACTTCCTCTTCATCATCATGATTGCCCACCGGTGTAGACAAGCCTTTTTTCAGCCGTACATAATTACTGGAAATCGTCTCTGCTTCCTGCTCATCCAGAAATGTTACCCCTTCTTCATTATATCCAGGCAGTGTGGTCAGGTTTTTGACAAATGCTTTTATCATCGCTTATTCCTCCATTTTGTATAGGTTTTCTGAAGTACAGCCTTATTATAGCTGCGGCTCCTAACGGATTATAGAAGCTTTGCGGACATGATTCGGGCAATCGTGTCTTATTTTCCCATGTCTGTTGTCACAGACTTACGACTCTGGCTATAATGAAGGGGAACCCGACATTTCCAGCAGCAGCATAGAAGGTGAGCGTGAGCATGATGAAGCATGATTCGCCAGAAAATTATAATATCAAAACCCGGATCGGCCCCCTCTTGTTTGACATTGTGCTGGACGATACGTTCCGCCTGGCGAACGCTCCCAGCCTGTTCAACCGCCATAACCATTCCGTCTATGAAATCCATTTCGTTATTGAGGGCAAGGGCAAGCTCGTCATGGACCGGCTGGAAGTGGAGCTGCAGCCCCACTACTGCTATGTAATTCCGCCCGGCATTTATCATGCCGTCATTCCTGACAAGGGCAGCCAGCTGCGCAAATTTACGATTCGTTTTACTTATACCGAACTTAATGAGCATGAACTTTTTTTCCCTGCCAATGAAGTGGAAGCCCTAAAGTCTGCTCTGGCAGAAGTCTCTTATTTTTGCATGGAGGACACTGGAGAAAACTATCGGCTCTTGACCGATATCAATCAGGAGCTGGAGAATCGTCCAATAGGCTACTATACGAAGCTTCAATCCTGCTTTAATCAGCTTTTTGTCAATTTGATCCGCGCTGCCGCTCCCGGCACTCAATCTGCTTACACCATTCCGCGACGAATTGCTTATGATAAGCGTGGGATGATCATCGATGCTTTTTTCGATCAATACCGGTCGGGTCTGACCATCGAGGATCTGGCATCCGAGCTGCGCCTTAGCCCCCGCCAAACGAACCGTATCCTGCAAAAAATGTACAATACCACCTTCCGCCAAAAACTGACCGACATCCGTATGGAAGAGGGCAAAGACCGCCTGAAAAACTCAACAGATTCCGTAACGAGCATTGCTGCCCAGCTTGGTTTCGCTTCTTACTCACTTTTTAGCAGCACTTTTAAAGAGCAGACAGGCCTTACGCCCCAAGCTTATCGGAAGCAGAAGCGGAGTGAATTCTGACATTCTAGCTATCATTTGACAGCAATTATCCCAATTTCAGCTTCTAGTATTTCATTCCCGAGGGTGTATAATAGAGTAATCATAATGCACTTTCAGGGAGAGATGCTGGTTGAACAAACAAACTTATGTAGTACATGACCACCACGATGAGCGCCATCAAGGGGCTGTGACGTTTCCCATTTATCAGAATAGTTTGTTTACATTTGCCAACTATGATGATTTCGATGCGGCATCAGACCATTTCTTTGACCATTTTGTATATTCCCGGGGAAATAATCCGACGGTGCGGGAGCTGGAGAAACGGCTTGCGGGGCTCGAAGGCGGAGAAGAAGCACGATGTTTCGCCTCAGGCATGGCAGCGATATCAGCTGCAGTCATGTCTGTCGTCAAGCAGGGCGATCACATTGTGTGTGTCGATCAGGCTTATGGTCCGGCACAAGCCATGATGGGTTCGTATTTGCAAAAATTTGGCGTTACCTGCTCATTTGTTGACGGGACGTCAATCGATGCCATTGCAGCGGCCATACTTCCGAATACGACGCTGCTGTATTTGGAAAGTCCGACATCGTTGTTTTTCAGCCTGCAGGATCTGGAAGCCTGTGTCCAATTAGCCAAAAAATCGGGCGCAGCCACTATTATTGATAATACATGGGCGACTCCATGCTTTCAGAATCCGCTCCGGTTCGGGGTCGATCTGGTCGTGCACTCAATTTCCAAATATATTGGCGGACATAGTGATGTAACTGGGGGCGCCGTCATTGGATCCCACGAAAGACTGGAAAGGCTGAACCAGAATGAGTTTATGCTGATCGGTGGTTTGATGACTCCCCATACGGCGACTCTGGTAACACGCGGAATGCGGACGCTGCCGCTGCGACTGGAGCAGCAGCAGAAGTATGGATTGCAGATTGCCGATTTTTTGCAGACGCTTCCATATGTGCGCAAAGTGCATCACCCAGGTCTGACCTCCCATCCCCAGCATGAACTGGCCGTCCGTCAGATGGAAGGTTTCAGCAGCCTGTTGTCTTTTGAAACAGACATTCCACTGCAGGACATGCGTAAATGGACAGGCTTGCTGAAATATTTCCGCATCGGTGTTAGTTGGGGCGGCTATGAAAGCCTGGTAACGATATTTCCGTTACCACTGGGTGCGGGTGTGAATTCGAATTCAGCCTCTGCACCCTGTACCATCCTCGTTCGACTATACATCGGACTCGAACATCCGGACGATTTGATCCGCGACATTCGCTCCGCTTTCGAACAGATCGGTTTATCGGAAGGGGATTAATACGAAGTACGCTTTGCGGCGTCCTTTGAGGTACGTGTTCGAAATTAGGGAGCGTCACGAGAGGGAATGGCTGTGGGCTCCAGCCGCTGTTAAAGATTTGTTCACTGAATGGAATCGATGAGGTGGTAGGAACAAATCTTTAAAGGCGGACGCTACCGCTCTTCCGCCCACAGCCATTCCCTTCTCAGCTACAATCGCACGAATCACACGGTTCACACGAACATCAAGCTCAAACGGACTACCAGCGAGGTTTTTTCTAGTGAAGATTAGATTTCCCAGCGGGAGCAGGCGTTGGGGATGAAGGGAGCGAGCAGCCGAGAAGGATTTGCTACTTTAACGATGTTCATCGTTAAGTGGAGTACACCCTCATTTCAGCGAGGGTGGGCTGCTACTTTGCTGCTACTAACGCTCATTCTCCCCAAACTTGTTTTCGCTTCATCCATGTTTTTTAGCGCCTCGCTCTTCCTGCACTCTTCCTGTACCCTTCCTGCACCCTCTTTTTGATTGTAAGCCATCCAAAGTAAGATAATAGTGCCAGCTGATGCCAATTGAATACTTTAACACTTCAACTCTTAAACACTTTAAATCACTTAAACTTAATAATATGTTTAGTTCACAAAAACGAGCAGACGAATCTTAGTATTCGACCTGCCCGTTTCTTTTTTTAATTACTTGCCAAAGAAAGACGACAAACGTTCATCCAGCAGCCCCATCATAAGCCCCGAAGAAATTTCCGCGACCGTCCAACCGGACTCAATCGCCCAAGGTCCCCAGCTGTTGTCGGCCGGCGAACCAAACACTTCCTTCTTCTCCGGATCGAACGCTCTTGCCCAGCCGCCGTTGATTTTTGCATATTTGCTGTGCAGTTGGGCAGAGACGAGAAACTTCGCGGTATCATTCCACTGCTCCAGGAAAAATGGATCCTTCGTCACCCAATAAGCCTGCATCCAGGCGAAGGGCAGCCAGTTGTTCGTATACAGCAGATCGGCAACGCAATCACCATTCACAGCGAGCAACGAGTTCTCGTCCTCCCCGATTTTTCTGCGCATCATCGCCGTGTAACCCTCATCCCATTCCAGATAAGCGCCCGATGGATGCTTGAACTGTTGCAAGTCATTGGAAACCCGGTACAACCAATCCCGATGCTCATCATCGCCGGTAATCCAATACAGCCAGCTGAGCGGGTAAATGAGTCTGCTGTATTCCTGCGTCTGGCTAAGTACACGGAACGTCACGGGATAGGCTGACATTATTGTAGTCAAACCACGAACTGCCACTTCACGATACTCCGTTTTCCCGGTAAGTTTATAGGCAAGCAGCAGCGCAGCATGATAGTACGCATTGAAATGCGCGCTAGGCATATCGCCTGGCGTGCCGTTCAGCCTGGCGATTTCCTTAGGGCTAAGCAGGCTGTTGTAGGTGCAATAGAAACGAGTCCCGTCGGTACCGGTTGTCCGGATAAGAAAGTCCAGCGCGTGCATGCATTCCTGTAAGTAGTCGCTGTGGCCGACGAAAACGTGCTTCAGCAATTCAGGAACGATTGCTCTAGCCACATCATCTTGGTAGCAAACGTTCCATTGCTCATCCGTCCAGCGGATCATGCCGTGTAAATCGCCCTCGTCCTTACATTGCATCGAATTGAAAATGACGCCGGCAAGCGAATTGGAAATGTCCAGGCTTTCCCGTTTGCCGGTGAGCAAGTAATCCATGGTGTACGACATCGCCACTTCCCCGATGCAGTCGCTGCGAATCCATTGGAACATCCGCTGCTCTCCGTTATGGTAAATCTCCGAAGCAATCCCTTCCTCCACGCCGCCTTTACCATCGTCAAGCAAAATCCCGGCATCACGAAACCACTGCATCGCCAGCAAGGCGCTTCGCTGCACTTGCGGAGCAAGTGGCTCGTCCGGATTATAATGGCCTGTCTCGTAAGCATGGGGCAATTCACCAAGCTTCACTTGTTCGCCAAGCAGCCAGCCAACGATATATTCGATAACTGCTTGCACCCGTCCCTGCGGCGAAAACCGTGCGCGCAAGAAATTGGCCAGCCGGAATGAGCAGACAAGCACATTGTCAGGCTGTTCAAACCAAAGTGCGCGCTCCGCGATTTCGGACCGAATCTCGTCCGTCACTTCAACACGGTCGTGAGCATGCTGCTTCACATACTGCAGGATCGGCACTCCTGACGCGCATGTAGCGGCGTGCGGCTTCATGCGTAAGCCGCTCTGGTCATCGAGCAGATCACCTATGGCGACTCCTTCAATTGCCGTATCTAAGGAAACGAACGCGATCCGCTCATAGCGTGTGCTCTCAGGCGCAGAAGCAAACATGCTCCCTATGCTCGTACAAAACTCGGCTAATATTCTCGTTCCTTTGCGCACATGTTGTTCGACAATTACCCTTTCGCCCGGCCTGAATTGGATCGGCTGACTGGTCGCTCCTCCCAATATGGCAATTGCATCGCAACCTTGCAGCGCTCCGGACGTAATCTCTCCCGGCTTCAGCACGGCAAGTGACGGGACAAGCCCGCGCAGGATGCCAAGCAAATCCGATTCAGCTTCCGTGATGACCACTAATCTTACTGTCATGATAGTTCCTCCATCTGTTGAATTTAGCGTAAGTTCTGTTATCGCTAAATCTCTTATCTTTATCTCTTATCTCTTATCTCTTATCTCTTATCTCTTATCTCTCATCCCTATCCCTTAATCCCCGAAACAGCAGCTCCTTCAATGAAGTACCGCTGGAAGAAGAAAAAGATGAGCAAGCACGGCAGCATTACGATGATTGAAGCGGCCATTAGTAAATTCCATTCTGTGGCATGCGTGCCCTGGAATACGTAAAGCCCAAGGCTGAGTGTCTTCATATTGTCCGATTGCAAATAAATGAGCGGACCGAGAAAATCGTTCCATATGCCCATAAACGTAAAAATCGTAATCGTGGCCAGCACCGGCTTCACCAAAGGCAGCATAATCCTGTAAAAAATACGGAACGGACCGCAGCCATCGATCGTCGCCGCATCGTCGAGCTCCCGTGGAATCGTCATGAAAAATTGCCGCATCAAAAAAATGTAAAAAGCCGTCCCAAAGAAAGCAGGTACGATGAGCGGATAAAACGTGTCGATCCAGCCGACCCAACGCATCATGATGTACATCGGAATCATCGTAATTTGCCCGGGTATGATCATCGTGACGATGAGCACGAGAAACCAGAAGTTCCGTCCCGCAAACTGCAGACGTGCAAACCCGTAGGCGACGAGCGAACATGAGATCAGCGTTCCGATGATGACCGACACTGTATGAATCAGCGTATTGCGCAGCAGCAGGAGAAAATCCATTTTTTCAATAGCCGTCATAAAATTGCTCCAATGTGCCTTGACTGGAATGATTTCAGGCGGAATCGACAAAACCGTGGCCGAATCTTTGAGCGCCGTTGTCAGCATGACCATAAAGGGAACGAGCAGCACGATGGAAATCAGCGCAAGCAGCGAATAGTTGATGAGGGCCATAGTCCATTTTTGCTGCTTCATACGGTTTCCCCACCCTTCCCGCGGCGTCCGGCCGCTTGTTTGGAACGTTTAGGCTTCTTCCCCGCATCAGGTGTATCTCCACCGTAATAAACCCATCTTCCCGACGTATGAAAAAGCACCAGCACAAGAATCATAATGATGATAAAAAGCACCCACCCCAAAGCGGAAGCATACCCCATCTTAAAAAACTGGAATGCATTCTGGTACAAATACAGCACGTAGAACAAGGTTGAATTGCCCGGGCCGCCCTTCGTCATAACGAGAGCTTGGGTGAACACCTGGAACGAATTAATAATCCCCATGATCAGGTTGAAAAAGATCGTTGGCGTCAGCATCGGAATCGTAATGTTCCAAAACTTGCGCACCGTCGTCGCACCATCCACATCCGCCGCCTCGTAAAGCTCACGGGAAATGCCCTGCAGACCAGCCAAATAAATGACCATAGCACCCCCGATGCTCCACAAGCTCATGAGGATGAGCGATCCAAGCGCCGTCTTTGTATCCGACAACCATTGCGGGCCTGTGATGCCAAACCAGGACAGGAATGTATTGATGATTCCGTAATTGGGATCGAACACCCACAGCCACAGCATGGATACAGCAACACCTGATACGACAGCCGGCAAGTAGAAAATCGTCCTGAACAGGCGGATACCCGGCAGCTTCTGGTTCAACAAAATGGCCAGTAGAACGCCGAAGATGATCCCCAGAGGGACGCTTACAGCCGAATATATAAAGGTGACTCTGATTGCCGCCCAGAAATTCTCGTCATGCGCCATCTTGTCGTAATTGCTGAATCCAACGAAATTGGCTTTCTCCAGGATGTTCCAATCGGTAAACGAAAGCACAAACGAATACACCAGTGGAAACAAGGTGAATACAAGCAACCCGATCAGCCACGGCGATATGAACAAGTATCCCGTAAGATGCTTCGATCTGGCCCATTTTCCAGTCATAACGACTCTCCTTTCCATGTACCCGCTCCGCAAACATGACACCCGACAACTGCCCCGCACCGGAGGGATCCGTAAGGATCCCGTTGGATATGTCAGGCGGAAGCTGTCGGGTCATATATGCTTACATGCGAATCGGGCTTATTTCCCCTCTAGAATCGCGCTGATTTTTTCATCTACTTTCTTCAGCGTCGTACCAATATCTTGATTATTCAACCAATACAGCTCCAACTGCTTCGCCATTTCGCTGGAAATTTCCGCCCAATAAGGCGATTTCGGAGCCGTTACAGCTACTTTAATCGATTCTCCGAGCTCTGACAGGTGGATCGTTGAGTCGTATGGATTCTCAAAGCCTTTCGTTGATACCGGAGAATCTACAAGCGACTTGACGGTCGGACTTCCGGCAAAGCCGCCTTCGAACTTCATTTGCTGGGCCTCTTCACCGCTGAACCAGGAAAGGAATTCGCTCGCTTCATCCGGATGCTTCGTATTGCCGGCTACGGCAAAACCGCCCAAGCCGAGCACATTGCCTTTGTTTTTGTACATAGGAGGTCTGACGACATCCCACTTCAGGTTTTCTTGCCGGAATGCGGTCGATGCATTCCAGGACCCGCCAAAATACATGGCGGCTTTACCGTTTTGGAACAGCTGGTAGCCAGGCGTCGATTTCAGAGCGGACATCGTCGGCGCTACCTGTTCCTTCACCATCAGGTTGCGTAAGAATTCGAACGCTTCAGTATTTTCCGGCGAATTGACAACCGATTTGGTTCCCGTTTCGTCGAGAATGCTGCCACCTGCCATCGATAGGAACGGCTGCCAGTAAAACCAGTCGATATCCATTGCGTATCCGTATTGCGATACTTTATCCCCTTCTTTGATCGTCAATTGCTTGGCGAGCTCCTGCAATTCCGTCCAGGAAATATCCGCTTTCGGATACGGTAATTTCGCTTTGTCGAACAATTCCTTATTGTAGAAAAGCACGTTGCCGGCAGAATCTCCAGGTAGTCCATATATTTTGTCTTTGTACGTATACGCGTCCAGTGCGTTATCCATAAAATCTTCCTTCTTGAAATACTTGCCGTCATAAGGGTTTAATTCGAGCAGTGCGCTTCTTCCCGCATAGGAGATGATATTCTCATTGCTGATCCAGAAAATGTCTGGCGCATTCCCGCCGGCAATTCGCGTCAAGATCGCCGTACTGTAATCCTGGGCAATGACCTGTGTGTCGATTTTCACGTTAGGATGCTTGTCTTCATAAGCTTTGATCATTTTTTTGTACAGTTCGTAAGTCGGACCTTCTCCACTCATTGCGAAAAGCAGCTTTACTTGCTCCCCTGACGTTTTGCCTTCGTCTGTCGGTTTATTCTCCTGCGTTGGCTGCTCCGAAGCACCTGTTGTTTCCTCTTTATTACCGCCATCCGACTTGCTGCTGCATGCAGAACTTAACATCAATATGAGTGCTATTGCCAACATAAGAAAAATTTTCATTCGGCTAGCTTTTGCCAATTGAACCGCTCCCTTTTTTTATTAAGTTTTAAGCTTGTCCCTTACCTTGCTCGGCCCTGCCGCCTCCTTCCCTGGATTATTCGGATTTTCGGGTTACTCCGCATATCATGAACGTTAGTTATACGGGGACAACAATCTGCAAAAACTCGCTCAGTACCCTGTTTCCTCATATCGCCGGAACTCAGTGTCGTTGTACTCCAGGCCGCCGGGATAATTGACCGATTTCAGAATCGTCGGCTTAATACCCTTGTTTAAGAGCAGCTCTACCGTCTTGGCTTCGATCGCCCACATAATGACTGCTGCGGCAATACCGGAGGCGGGGCACATCGAAACCTCCATCTGGGAAAGCTCAATCATGCCGTCCTGTGAAGGAGCGCAGTTGTCGATAACCAAATCAGCAACTTCGAACAAGCGTTTGCCGCTGGAATGCTCACTTTGGACAATGGAAGAATAAGCCACACTCGTTATCACTATGACAGTCACCCCAAGCTCTCTGGCATGGATGGCCAAGTCGACGGGAAGTACTGATTTACCGGAAACGCTTCCAATAAAGAGGACATCTCCCGGGTGGACATTGCTTGCGTTCAAGGCATAACGGACAACTCCTTCGAGGTTCCGGTTTTTATCCATATCTTTCGTTCTCTTTCGCACATCATTATCCACGGTAAGTGCAAATGCCAGCCGCTTGAAGCAGTTCAGTCCGCCTGCCCGATGGATGAGTTCGCTGTCCAACATATGTCCAGTGTCGTAAATATGAATGCAGTCGCCTTTAGCAACCGCATTAGAAATCAATTCCGCCGCGCGGTCGATGCTCTCCCCCTGTTCGGATTCAATTCTTCCCAGCAAATCGCCAAGTTTGCGAAAATACAATTGTTTCATTGATACGCTCTCCTTATCCTGCATAATCCACACAACCTTTCGTTATACAACGTTTCGAAGTTTCTTATAACTTTTTTGTAATAATCCGTAACGTTTTATAACGTTTTCTTTTGTTTTGTTTCGATGTTTATGATCGTATCACCGAAAATGATAAGTGTCAATCATAAAAATGATCATAAAATCCGAATATTATTGAATATGTAGGCGATTTCATGTAGGATACTATTGAGAAGGCCAATAAGAGGGCAAAAACCTTGCATTTGATTTCAATTTCGAAAGGAACCTTTCGATTAAAGGAGAGATCCATACATTCCATGTACGCCTCACAACGACGCAAAGAAATTATAAAAATGACTAGAGAGCGCAGCTACATTTCTGTCGCCGAATTGCGCAAATTTTTCGATGTATCGGAAGTCACGATCCGTTCCGACCTGCGCATGCTTGAAGCCGAAGGGAAAATCGAGCGGAATTACGGAGGAGCGACGATCAAGGACATTGCAATTCCGCCATTTTCGGAAGTTACAATGCTTCTGAATGACGCCAAAAAATCAATCGCCCGAACTGCCGCGGAGCTCATTCACCAAGGGGACAGCCTGTTTCTGGATGCTAGCACTACGACCCTTCTCCTGTCGGAATATGTGGCGGAAATGGACAACGTTACGGTTATCAGCAATTCGATCCCTATTTTCGATCAGCTTAAGGAGTACAGCAGAGGTACCTTGATAAGCATACCCGGAGCGTTAAATCCAATCACTCAGTCGTTTGTCGGCCCGCTTGCCGAACAAATGATTGACAACTTACGCGTCAGCAAAGCTTTTATCGCCCCAAAGGGTATTCTGCCTGAGGGCTTGCGTGATCATATCATGCTGGAAGCGGCCATTCGCAAAAAAATGATCGAATCCGCTGACGAAGTGATTGTACTCGCGGATCACAGCAAATTTACAACTCAGCAAACGATATTCAGCATTGCCAGCTTCGATGTCGTAAGCACGGTCGTGACGGATCGTAATCCTGACCCGGTATTTCAGGAATTGTTTCAAGCGAAAGGCATCAAGCTGCTCGTTGCGGAATGATATTCGGATGCAGCAAGCGCATAGACAATGGGGGAACTCATAGTGAAACACATGAACTATGTTATGTCGTTAGACGGAGGCGGCTCCAAGCTCGCCTGCTTGATCGCGGATGAAGCTGGAAATATCGTGGGTAAAAGCAAACAAGGACCGTTCAATTCCAACTATGATTCGCAACCTGCAATTATAGCCAACATGCAATCGACGATGGCCGCAGCATTGGCTGACGGACATCTGGCCGGAGATCAAATATCTATCGTCTATGCAGCGATGCCGGCTGCTTTATCCGATCTGGACGACTTTATCCGTAATTTTCTGGGCGGCGGCTCCTCAGTAAGTCTTGTCACAGAGTTCACAATGTCGCTCTATGGTGCCATTCAGGAACAGTACGGGGGACTCGTACAAGCTGGAACCGGTTCGTTCGCGGAGGTCCGCACGGAGACAGGTTCTTATCGTGTCGGCGGTTGGGGTGCCTGGATCGGGGACGAAGGCTCAGGAACTTATATAGGCAAGCAGGCATTGACGGCATGTGTGCACATGGCGGACGGCAGAGGGGCGCACACCTTGCTGAAGCAGCAAATCTTTAACGCATGGGGGATTGAAAACAACGATCTGGAGCAGCTTATGGATCAACTGCACAGGGGAAGCCCTGCCAATCAGCGCGCCCTCATTTCCTCATTATGTCCGCTTGTCGGGCACTGTGCCGCTGAAGGAGATCATATAGCACGCGATATCATCGTGAACGCAGGCATTCAGCTCGCGAAGCAGATGGCCTCAGCATTACGGCGCTGCGGTGAAAGCAGTGCAGTTACCGTAACTGCAGCCGGGGGAGTATGGAAGTCGCACCCACTGGTGTATCAATCTTACCTCGCTACGCTGCAAGCCGAATTCCCGGACATTCGAATTGCCCCTCCGCTTTTCGAGCCGGCAGCTGGCGGCCTGCTGCTCGGTCTTTCTAAGCTGGGCATCCCTGTAAAGGAGCGCCTTAACATCTACCGTGAAACAATGGCCGACTTCCGGCTTGATGACAAAGGCTACTTTACACCACCCCATAGCGAGTGAATAGATTTTGGGATGAATCACGAAGAAAAGACCGCCTTAAAAAGGCAGCCCTACTTCTATCTCTTCTATCATTGATCATTCTAATTCATTACGCCTGTCATTAAACGACCATCCTGATCAAAAAGAATCTGCCCGGAAGAAGACAGCGCTTCCCATAAACCTTCTGGCTCCATATCCTTCCACAAAGGCTCGGATACCCATATGTCCGTGAGGCAGTTCGTATTACGGATCATAGCCATGCGGATTTGAGCGGGCTCTACATTCAAACAGGTCTGTGCCGCTGCCATGATCGCATCCTGGTCATCCTGCATAATAAGCGGCAGCCTTGCACCGTTGGTTACCAGCGCGGTTATGACATTCATATACGTTTTGGCAAAATTAATTTTGGACACGGTGGCTGCCGTCGTTATATCCGCCAAGCCAATTCCGCATGCATTACCCTCTGTATGTTCTGACAGATCAAGCACAACTACCTTCTGAACGACAGATTCACCTGTTAAACCGGGAACACCGAATCTACCCGTTACGTTTGGGTCCATGCCATCCCCATTGATGTCTTTGCCAATTTCCCCAACAACAAGCACATCCAATAAAGCTGAGGGCAGCTTCGCTTGTTTTTGCTTCGCCAGCTGCAGCAGTTGCGGCTCCCTTGATAGGATATCCTTTGGAGCGAGCAATTCAACATGGCAGATCTGGTGGTGCGCATCTTCGATCAAGGCAATTCCACAATAGACCGGGGCATGCTCCAGCACATACTGGCCAACCTCCGGAATCAGCCTGGAAAAATGCTCCGTCCCCATGCGATGGAGCGAATTCGCCCCTTTTTGCTTGCCCAGCCCGATCGAGAGCATTTTCATAATGCCGCTTTCCAAGGGGCCGCGATAATCGGTGTGGAGCTTCACCCGGTTAATGGGAATAATAGCATCTGCTTCAACCGCATGGCGATCGGTATAAACGGGAACACCTGAAGGTGACGTGCCAAGACAAACTACCTCCATGGATGAGATGACCGGCACGCCGCAGATGCTCTCGGAAATGCCCAGATGCTCCAGCACTTCGCGCTGTCCTTCTGCTGTAGCACCACCATGACTCCCCATCGCCGGAACAATAAATGGATGCAAATGATGCGCCTTCAGCAGCCCGGCAACTTTTGTCACAATTTCCGAAATACCGCTAATACCGCGGCTTCCAGCCGCAATAGCGACCCGGCCTCCAGACGGCAGCGGGTTGCTTTTCAACCAGCTCGCCAGCTCGCTGAGCAGCACTTCAGCAGCATCATAGGGATTCGGCTCAAGCTTCTGCCTTACCCGTCTCACCTTAGGCAGTTGAACAGCCGCAGGCTTGTAATTCAAATTGATCTCCATCAGCTTATAGTCTCCATCCGCCGCCACCAGCAACTGAACCTGAAGTCTAATCAAAATCAGACGGCTTTTCTTCCTATTATATCAACTGCCGCCAGTAAATTTAAGGCTCTGCACCAAATAAAATGCATCTCCTATAGAAAGAAAAGTAATGAGAAAATTTCTGTAAAATAAGCAGCTCTTTTAGTGTCTTGTGTCTTATGTGATATGTGGAAAGTGTTGTCTGATGCGTGATACGTGGTGTGTTTATTGTGCTGACTGATTAACTTCCGCCTTTGCATGCAAAAGCGGACTGTACCAAGCCGACGGGCAGTTCCGTTCTGTCGAGTTATATCTATTCAAGTCTTTTAACGATGTTTTTCATCACTAAGTGAGGAAGTTTCCATGAGTTTGGCACTTTAATGATGTTTTTCATCGCTAAATAGCTTGAAATTTCACTAGCTGAGCTTGATTATGCTCTTTAACGATGTTTTTCATCACTAAGAGAGAAAACTTCCAGAAATCCGGCCATTTAACGATGTTTTTCATCACTAAAGAGCCTTGTCCCCACTAGCTGGACTTAATTCCGACCTGTGCTGCAGCTGCCAAGCTATACCATTTGAAATTGAGCTAGTAGGTGAAGGGATGATAATGCCATCTTATAAAACAATAAAACTGACATCCAAAATGTCGCCAGTTCGAATGTCAGTTTTATTGTTTTATGTGTTGTCCCTCATCGGGAACTAAACTCAGCTCTTAACTAAGTATTATGATTTAAGCTGTACAATCAGTTCAACTTCAGTTGATGCTCCAAGTGGAAGCGTATGAATACCTAGCGCAGCACGGGCATGACGGCCATCATCGCCGAACACACCAAACAGTACGTCACTGGCTGCATTCATAATCGACGGATGCTCAGTTACATCCTCGGCACAGCTCAAATATCCAGTTACTTTAAGAATAGTATCGATATTGTCCAAACCAACAACGCTGTCTAAGGAATCCAGACAGTTAATTACGGACAAAGCAGCTGACTTTTTGCCATCCTCAATGGAGACATCGGCTCCGATGCGTCCTTTATACTGCAGTTCGCCGCTGGAAAATGCAACATGCCCCGATACGTAAGCAATGTTACCACTAACCTTAACACTCACCATAGGACCTGGCGCCTTCGTTCCCGGCGCTGGCTTAAAGCCTAATTCTTCTTTAAATTTCTCGTATACTTCACGATTCAATTTGATTTCCTCCGCTCTACTGCTGTTTTTGAAGCTTGTTTCACTTCATCTTTTTCATTATACTACAAGCTTGTGACCTTCGTCACGGAACAGAGCATTTATGCTTGCGGGATGGCACTTCCACTCACACTTCCACTAACACCAGCTATCCATAGAATAAGCTTCTATGGATAGCACGGCCTGTTACTATTTTTTATCGTAATAATCTTTAGTCAGCAAAATATTCTCTTTATTCTTGGCATACCACTCGGCGGTAGCTTCATCTACCTGAATGCCGCCACCTTTTTCCCAGACCGCTTTGGCGTCTGTCAAGGCCTTATCGATCGGATACGCGGCTCCGCCGACAATCGATTTAGCGAATATATCCTGAGCCGCTTTAAGAGCTGTTTCTTTATTCAGCGTCAGATCCTGCGGCAATTCGGGCGAGGTACTCAAATCGATATCCTGTTGAATCGGGCGTTCCGGTGATAAATATACCTCTCTCGCCTGCTTGACGATTTCTATATACGCCTTCTCGAGAGGCTTCTCGGGATTTAGCTGGGTTGCCGCATAGTCCAGGCAGTCTCCTTCCGAGATGGGCTGTGCCAGCATGGATAAATCAAAATTCCAGCTCAGCTCCTTGCTGTTCTTCTCCACATCGATAGGCGCAGGACATCCATTCGCATCCGCTTTCCAATGTACGTCTTCCAGACCGTACTTTAAAGTTCTCTGGGTCGAATCCTGCAGCAGAAAATCGATATATTTCATTACAGCTTCCGGATTTTTGGCCTGTTTGTTAACAACAGCAGATATAGAGTAAGGCGGCGACACTTCAGGACTGAACTGGCCGAACTCGCTTTTCGGCAAAGGAATTGCAATTATTTCCGCATTCGGATTGTTGTTCTTCAAGGTTTCGAATATCTGGAAGCCTCTGGGCTGCGCCACTCCAAGCACACCGTATACGCCCAAACGGCCGTTTACGAAATCCTGCTGCGCCTTTTCCCCATTCTGGTCGGTGAGGAAATCCTTGTCGACCAGACCCGCATCATACATACGTTTCTTATAGGCAGCAGCTGCTGCAGTCCGGTCCCAGTCATGGATATAGGCTCCATTGTTGAGGTACCAGCCGACAGCGTTGTCCGCGCCAAACATATTCTCAATAATCTTGCCGCCAACGAAGCTCAAATGAGCCCCATACGTATCCTTTTTATTGTTGCCATCGGGGTCCTGCTCTGCAAATGCCTTCATGACGGCAAACAACTCCTCCGTAGTAGCCGGCACTTCCAGGTTCAGCTTCTTTAACCAGTCTGCACGAATCCACATGGCTAAAGATGGCTCCATTTTGGCAACGCCGCCCAACTGATACAGCTTTCCGTCGTCTCTTGTCCCCAGCGTTTTCATAGCCGGATATTGCTCCAGCACTTTCTTATATGCCGGGCTGTGTTTCTCGATCCATTCATCCAAAGGCAATAACATATTTTGTCCATACAGCCTGCTGCGCAGCTTGGGAGACCAGTTCATAATTAAATCCGGAACGTTGCCGGAAGCCAGCAGCGTATTGTATTTCTGGTCCTCCTCCCAGCGCGGAATTGCCACAAAATTTACTTTTACCGGGGCGTTTTCATTGATCCAGTCGGTCCAGCGGTTTTTGACTGGTGTCCCCTCCTCCGCCGGTATGTTGCCGCGATCGTAGATGGATACCGTAATTTCTTCTTTCTTTTCAGCTCCAGCATCCTTCTTTTCCCCATTAGGCTCCTGGCTCCCGCCATCGCTTTTACCGCAGCCTGCCAGCACGATACTAAGCAGCAGAACAAGCGCCACAGCCAATGCTAACCCTCTTCTCATTTCTTTTCGCATCATTTGTAATCCCTCCAGCATCATTTATTTGAACATGCCACCGAACATCAATCTGCCCGGATACATGCTTCAAACCTTTCAACCTCAGCCTTTAATAGCACCTATCATAATTCCCTTGATAAAATATTTCTGCAAAAACGGGTACACCAGCAGCATCGGAATCACCATAACCATAATTCCCGCCGACCTTATCCCCTCAGGCGTAGTCGCCATCTGATCTTCCGGCCTAAGATTATTCATTTCCTGAAGCACGGATTGACTTTGCAGCATCTGCTGTACAAGCACCGCCAAATTGTATTTCTCCGTATCCTGGATATAAATCAGAACCACGAAAAACGAGTTCCAATACAAAATCGCATAAAATAAGGTGACCATGGCGATTACAGGCAGTGAGACACGCAGCAAAATTTGGGTCAAAAAGCGCCATTCTCCGCACCCATCGATTTTTGCGGCCTCCTCCATCTCTTCCGGAATCTGCTCAAAATAATTTTTCATGATTAGCATATTAAAAGCACTGACAAGTGAAGGAAACCAGATCGCCCCATAGGAATCGAGCAGCCCCAATGCTTTCACAACCAGAAAGGTCGGAATCATTCCACCATTGAAAATCATCGTAAACACAATAATCAGCGTAAACGTTCTGCGGGCATACATGGTCTTGCGGGATAACGGGTAAGCGGCAAAAATGGTAAACACCATGCTCAGCAAAATACCGCCAAAGGTAATCACGAGACTGTTGGCAAAGGCCGGCAGAATGCGTGTACCGTGAAATAACATGCGGTAGGATTCCATCGACCACCCCTGGGGCCAGAAAGCAACCCTTCCCGAAACAACAGACTGCTGATCGCTTAAGCTTAAAGAAATAATGTGCAGCATAGGGAGCAAGCAGCTTAATGCTGTCGCTGCCAGAAGCAGGTACGCGATACCTCGAAACCATTTTTCATCTAATGCATCCTTCATGATTAGCTCCTCCTACCATAGTCCCTGGTCAAATTTCCGGGCGATCCCATTGGCTGTCAGAACTAAAATAAAAGCAACTACGGATTCGAACAAGCCCATTGCCGTTGTCAGACTAAACTGCCCGCCTTGCATACCCACCCGGTAAATATAGGTGCTGATCACTTCGGATACATCCGACACGATACTATTCTGCAGGACATACACCTTGTCAAAGCTGACCTCCATCACAGAGCCTGTGGAAATAATAAGCATCAATACGATGGTTGAACGAATGCCAGGCAAGGTGACGTGCCAAATTTGTCTCCATTTATTCGCTCCATCGATGCAAGCGGCTTCATATCGGCTGGGATCAATCGTCGTGAGCGCAGCCATATAAATAATGGCGTTAAACCCCGTTTCCTTCCAAATTCCCGAGCCTAAGAAAATCGAGATCCAAGACAGAGGCTTGTAAAGAAAAGGATAGA
Organism: Paenibacillus eucommiae; assembly: GCF_017874215.1. GTDB lineage: Bacteria > Bacillota > Bacilli > Paenibacillales > NBRC-103111 > Paenibacillus_AI > Paenibacillus_AI eucommiae. The sequence continues at coordinate 100,013 of NZ_JAGGLB010000006.1, read as the reverse complement.
TCTCTCCTCCCGTCTGACGGATGAAGTGATTGATAAATCCTGAGTCCTGGGAAAACAAAGTGAGAACAATTCCGCCGACGATAACCCATGAGAAGAAATATGGCATGTAGACCAAGGTCTGGACAGTTTTCTTAAACCACATTTTCCTGACTTCATTCAACAATATCGCGAGGATAACCGGAAACGGGAAGCCCACAAAAATCGTAAGAGCCCCTAGCATTAAGGTGTTGCGGATAATCTGTAAGGTCTGATGCTGATCGAACAATTGAACAAAATATTTCATTCCAGCCCAAGGACTATGAAAAATACCGTCTACAAAGTTGTAGTCTTTAAAAGCAATAACAGTTCCAAGCATAGGAATATACTTAAAAATAATAAAAAATAAAAGAACCGGTATAAACATAGTGAATAAAATCCTGTTTTGCTTAAACCTCCGAGTGTTCAGCCTTGCGTACCCTTTCTTTGTGTGCAATAGCGATATGCCTCCTATTCTGTCTTTTCTCCGGCCGGCCTTTCTATACGGAAGGCAACCCTTGCAACGACTATAGAATAGAACAGCCTGAGCGGCAATATACATGATTCCAGCCATCTACCAAAATCGTGCACATAAGAAAAACGCCCTTCTTGGGCGTCTTTTGAGGAGCGTACTCGTCATGTTGGTGGTTCGTGGAGGGAATGACTGTGGGCTCCAGCCACTGTTAAAGATTTGTTCCCCTTGAATGGAATGGATGAGGAGGTAGGAACAAATCTTTAAAGGCGGACGCTTCCGTTCTTCCGACCACGCCATTCCCTCTTCTCAGCTGCAATCGTACAAATCGTAAGAACACCACGAACACCAAGCTCAAACGGACAACCAGCAAGGGTTTTTCTCTGGGTTAGAGGAGATTTCCCCGCGGCCCGCGGACCAAGCCGCTGGGACTGAAGAACAGTCCCGCCAGCGCCCACAACCGAGAGGATCTGCTACTTTAACGATGTTTTTCATCATTAAAAGCCAAGGTCCGGTCCACATCCTTACTTTAACGATGAAAATCATCGTTAAAATCCCTTTCAACCACCCAAAGAGGCCACTCCTCCTCTTTTAACGATGAAAAACATCATTAACGTAACGGACTGACCCGGAACACTTGATTTAACGATGAAAAACATCATTAAATCAAGCACACGCTCGTTTCGGCGGAGGGCCGAGGGCGGACTGCTTCGGGATATGCTCTTCCCTCTTCTATGCTTTATCACTGTAAAGCACTTAAACTTTTTTATCTTAAAAAACGCCTTGCGGGACTATTGACAAATTACCTTGACCCCTGAGGAGCATGTTTTTCCCGCTAGACATGCAGCTCGTATACCTTTTTCTCAATTAACACATTTCTCTGCGGAAATCTCCAGGCGTTAGGCCTTCCAGCTTTTTGAAAACACGGATAAATGACATCGAGTGGTTATATCCCACGCTCTGGGCAATCTCCTGAACCGGCTTGTCCGGATATTCGGCTAACAGCAGCTTGGCCTGCTCCATTCGGATCGTTGTCAGGTAATCGACGAAATTTTCGCCGAACTCTTCTTTAAAGATCCGGCTGAGGTTTTTCGATTGAATCAGAAATTTATCGCTTAAATGGGTTAGAGACAAGTCTTGATTCGTATAATTTTCCCGGATATACTGCCTAACCTCATGAATCAAGGTATGATTGTCTCTTTTTTCCCGCAGTGCATGTATACTCGTGGCAGCTTGATCCAAGATTTCATAAAACTGAACTTCAAGCTCATCCAGCACGTCAAACCTGCTCAACGCCTGGTTTAATGTCTGCAGCGCCTGCTGCTCCCATTTGGAGTTCATCTCTACTGGCAGCAAAGACATTTCTTTCTGCATCGTATAAATAACATAGCTCATTAAGCTTATAATCTCATCACGCGGTGAAATGACCGTCTTTAAACCATGCAGCAGCTCATTGTAGTAATGCTTCCATTCCTCTTCACCCAAACGGTAATACTGGGCCATCAAGCGGATACTCGGCAAATGGTGATAAATCTGTCCCTGCGGCAGCCGGTTGATTTCCCAAAATCCAATCGTGCGGTTCATGCCCAAGACCGGCTTATATTGCAAAGCCTCCAGGCCGTTATGGTACGATTGGGAAGCTTCCAAAATGGAACTTACAAGACCCCCTACGCCAAAAGATACCGTAAATTTAAGATTGTCCCCGATCCAGCAGCGGACAGTTTCACAGAATGTATAGACAGCCAGCTGCTTGTCTTCATGCTCTTTGGTTAAAGTGAACAAGATACCCATTTGATAATGGCTGACCCATTCATTCCAAATATAAAGGGAGTGATTGGGGGCCATTTCCTTCATAACGCTTCCGACTGCGAATTTCAACAGTTGTTGGTCGCTATGTGAATAATGTGTGGAGAAATCCGGATACCGGTCAATTTCCAGCACAGAAATAGCCAGCTGATCGAACCCTTCAGAAAGCCCCAATCTCCCCATTTCCTGCTGCCACTGCTCTAAATCGACCGGACTTTCCCCATCAATCAATGCGTCAAACAACCATCTTTTGCGAAAAATCAAATTCTCTTTATATTGTCGCTCATAGCTATTTGAAGTTTCGATTAAGTTTTCAATGGAGTGGCTAATAAAGTGAAATTCGTCATCGATCCCTTTGTTTCCAAGCAAGCTGTTTGTCTGTGATGCGTAAAGCTGAACGCGATTCTTAATCGCTTCTATAGGCCTGTAGTTGCGGCGAACGATGTAGACCATCCAGAAAGTGCCCGACAGCACCGTAAATAAACCAAATTTAAACCATATATTAGAAAATAGCACAAAAAGGCTATACGCTTGTTTATTTTTCAATCCAGATTTAATCACCCATCCAGTATAGGCAGATTTCACCTCAGATAACTGCCTGGCAGCAGGAAGAGGCTCTCCGAACAACAAAGTTTCATTGGCATCGGACAATTGAACGTACACATCTTTCATTTCGGACAAATTAGGAAACATATCGCGAATTGAACTGGTCAGCATATTAACGACAAGCAGCCCCTGGCTGCCAGAACCAAGAGGAACCTGCTTCGATAAGGTTATGACGTTCATCTTATATTGGATTCTATCAAACTCCAGATATATCCGGCTTGGTGTCCAGGCATAAGGCAGCCCTCCCTCCCGGACAGCAGCCTCCACAAAAGCGCGGTCACCAAACTGGGCAAGCGGTACCATCGTATTGGTCGTCAAGACGGTCTGATCCGAAGTCCTGTATAAGTAAATCGATTTGATCGGCGGGAAGGCCGTCGTAATATCTTTAATTCTTTGCGATATTTCGTAATAATCAAAAGGGCTTAACTGCTGCCTGGTATCATAAAAAAGCCTTAGCTTTTCGTCCGTAATCAGCTCTTTGACGATCATCTGATCCGTATATTCCAGCGAAGCATCAATCGTCTGCATCATATGCCCGGCAAAAACTTCATTGGCCATAACCGTCTGTTTTCTCGAATAGCTGCTCATCGCCAGGAAAAAAATCAGGATAAGCACTGCAATAATAATAAAAAAAATGGGGAGGTACGCCAGCAGCCAGCGGTGATAGCCTTGCCTCTTCATGGTCTCCCCCCCTTAATCATTAGCCTTAAAAAAATACTAAATCAATCAGGGCTTCCTTTCATGCCAATTATTCATCTCATTGTCTCATCATTTATACTACCCGGCTGGCCCCCTCATTCTCTGTTAAGCATTTCCTTGGTCAGCTCGCACAAAACGACTTCGTCAATAAAGCCGAACCAGTACTGCTTGAGCAGTTGCCTCAAGGCATTGAATGCTTCTGGTGATAGATTCAGCTCGCGGTGGAGACGGTACGAGGCCATAATTTCCCGAAACAGAAAGTAACGCGAAGGGCGGTTCATGCCATCCGGCTCCTCCACTGGTGATTCCGCTATTACTTTGCGTGAGGGCAGGCTCAATGTCTTGGCCCGGATGATTTGCTGCGCGCGGGGAGAAGCGAAATAATCGGCCAGCAGCTTCGCTGCCTCCTTCTCCTTCGAGCTTCGGCTGACAGCGACCCCGATAACGTTCAGCAGAGATCGGGGCTCATACAAATGGGGCAGCGGGGAAATATCGTAGTCCAAATCTGTATGTTTAAAATCATTGATGGTCATATAGTTGGTCATGATCATGGACACTTTGCCCTGACGGAACAGCTCATTGACATCATCACTATTCTCGGATAAATAATTTGGGAAAATGTTGCGGTTATCGATGAGCTGCTTGCTGAGCCGGATGCTCTCCAGCATCCTGCTGCCCGCCAGTTCATAACCGCCCCCGCTATCCGCTTCGAAGCGCATTCCGCTTAGCAGCAGAAAAGCCGGCCAGCGGTTGTCAGACAACAAGTAGAAATAAAACCCATGTCTCTTGCCGGGCACAGTCAGGGCAGACGCATGCTGGATCATATCGCTCCAATTCCAGCTTCCATCCGGCTCAGGAACGCCTGCTTCGCGGAAGTGACTGCGGTTATAAGCGATCACAATAGGAGAAAAAAGCACAGGTCTTGCAAACAGAGCTTCTTCGGAAACGAACGCATCTTGGGCAAAACGATACTGCTCCTTATCCCAGTCCAATGGTTCCAAAATGTCCCTGCAGCTGTTGTCGCAGCTGTGCTGAAAATCAAGGTTATTCAGTGTAAATATGTCCAGAATTCCGTTCTCCATATATTCTTTGACCGTACTCATATAGTCGGATGTGGACTTGATCGGCATCGCTTTCACCCGAATGGACGGGTGCAGGCTGCGAAAATCCTCCAGCAGCGATGACAGCGAGAAATCACGTTCAATCGTTGTACTATAGCCAAAGGAAAGAGACACTCCTTCGGGTGTCCCTTCGCTGACGCGGCTCCCCACACGATCAACTTTATGAATGAAGCCATGGCTGATAAGCGTTTCCAGACCTATACGTACAGACTTGTTGCTTAACCGGAACTGCTCGGCGAGCTTTCTTTCGGATGGCAGCAGCTCTCCCGGAGCATAGGTACCGTTCAAAATATCCGCACGCAGGCTGTCGACCATATGGCGGAGACGGGAGTGGAATGATTTGCGGCTCGTTTTAGCAGTAGAATCCATCTGTACTCCAACCTTTACTTTTTTAAGCCTATCATACAGCAATACATCTTATTTGTACATCAGTTTTCTTTTTTCAATAAATTCAAGCTACATATAAAGCAGTATAAAAAAGTGTTGACACTCAGGCCAAAATGCGGTTTAGTTTAGGAAAGAGATACACATCAATATATACATCAGATGGTTGAATTACAACCAAAACGTTTTCAGATGTACATCAGTTTTTGTAATAATTTTTGCAATAATTAAAACCCGGAGGGAGAAATCAATCATGAAAACGATTAAAATTGGCATTATCGGCTGTGGAAATTTAGGAAAGACACACGCAAAATGCATTGCAGAGCTGGAAGGAATGGAGGTCTCCGCTTTCTGCGACGTATTTGAGCAAAGTGCCCAGGCATTACTAGAGGAGTTCGGCGGGGAATATGCAACAAGTGATGTAGATCGTTTTTTTAACGATCCTTCTCTCGACGCCATTTATATCACTACCGTACATGATACGCATGCTGACTATTGTATCCGCGCCTTGGAAGCCGGGAAGCATGTGCTCGTGGAGAAACCGCTGGCTATGTCAGTAGAAGATTGCGTACGTATCGGGGAAGCTGTGGAGCGCACTGGCAAAAAGCTGTTTACTGCATTCAAGATGCGTTACTTCGAACTGCTGTGGAAAGCCAAAGAATTGATCCCTCAGCCTCTTATGGTAACGATGCAAATGATGGATGACAGATGGGGGAACGGCATATGGCCGAACGACCCGGTTAAGGGCGGAGGCAATGTAATCAGCCAAGGCTGCCATTCCACCGATATTTTGCGCTTCGTGGCAGGTGCGGAGCCAGTTGAGGTATACGCGGCAGGAGGAAATTATTATCAACCGACAGGTGTGATCGACAATCTGGTTGCTGTATACCGCTTCGACAACGGCGCGGCAGGAAGCTTGGTACAGGGAGACTGCGGATGCCCGCCGCTTACCAGCAAATTCTTCATGCAGCTGTTTGCTGAGAATAAATCGATAACTATTTCCGACAGGCTTACGACGCTGACTTATACAGAGGCTGGCAAAGCACCACAGGTGTTTAAAGGAACGGAATCCGGCTTCATCGAGGAAAACAGAGCGTTTCTCCGCTGTCTGCAGGAGGATACGGAAGCACCAATCAACCACATAGACGGATTGTATGCAACACTGATGATCCTGCAGGCGATCACCTCGCTCAAGAGCGGAAAGCCTGAACCTATCGCCTCAATCGTAGAGCAGGCCGTTTCATCTAAGGCTGCTGAGACAACTACAGAGGTATCTTCCTCATGATCCGGGTCATAGAAACAAATCACGCCATTCAGAAGGAGCCCCTGCTTTCCCCTTTTGGATTCAAAGGCGCTTACCTATCGGAATTATGGCAGTCGGCTGTCGGCCTTCGCGGAGCTGATGGAGCTTACGGAATCGGAGTAGGTGTTCAAAGTGTATTGTGGTCGGATTCAAAAGTTTTCGAGCAGCATGGCGAGGCTGCCGGAAACCAGCTTATGTCCGATATTACGCAATTTGCCTTGAATGCCGTTGAGCGCACCAGCTTCGATACGCCTATCGACCTGCTAGATAGTATCTTGCCAGAGGTATCTGCTTTTGCACGAACCAAGAGCGGTATCGACAACCTGTATGAAACCTTCGTGCTGAATGCACTGGTTCCTGTCGACCAGGCAGCCTGGGCCTTATACAGCAGAGGAAAAAATCAAAGCTTCGCTGAGCTGGTGCCGGAAACCTACCGCGGCGCATTGGGACAGCGCCAGCCTCAGCTGGCCAGCATTCCCTTAATTCCTTACGGGATGTCGGCAGCAGATATTGAGCAAATGCTTAATGAGGGCTATTTTCTGCTAAAAATCAAGCTAGGTGCTGATCCCGATCAAGATAACGATCAGGAGAAAATGCTCGAGTGGGATAAGCGCAGATTGACGCAGATCCACGAGATCGCAGAGCGTTACGAGACCGCTTATACTCACAGCGGCAAAATTGCCTATTACCTGGATGCCAACGGAAGGTATGACGGCAAAGAGCGTTTGCTCCGCTTGCTGGAGCACGCCGGACAGATCGGAGCCCTGGAACGGATTGTCCTGTTCGAGGAGCCTTTTCCGCAGTCGCTTGAGGTGAATGTGGCCGACTTGCCAGTTCGTTTGGCAGCTGATGAAAGTGTACACGACGAGCACGATGCCCTGGCGCGAATCGAAATGGGCTATGGAGCTTTTGCTTTAAAGCCTGTTGCCAAGACCATGAGCCTAAGCCTGAAGGTGGCGAAGCTGGCTTTCAAACATAATGTTCCCTGCTTCTGTGCTGACCTTACCGCTAACCCGCTGCTTGCGGATTGGAACAAAAACCTGGCCTCCCTGCTCGCTCCTTTGCCGGAGCTGAAAATTGGCGTGATCGAAACGAATGGTCATCAGAATTACCGCAGCTGGGAGCAGATGAAAAGCTACCATCCGCTCGCAAACGCTGAGTGGATCGAAGCTGTAAATGGCATCTACCAGTTAAGCGATAGCTTCTATGCGGCTAATGGCGGGGCGCTGGAAATAAGCCCTTATTATGAAGCAGTGCTTCAAAACAAAGGAGAATCATAAAAATGACAAGCCAAGCAAGCAAGCCTTTACGCATAGGTCATGTAGATTTGGATACTTCCCATCCCGGCAGCTTTGTACCGATCCTGAGGGAATTAGGGCATGAAGTTACCGCGGTGTTTGACGGAGGAGCTGTGTATCCCCCCGGATATGCAGCCGAATTTGCGCTGGAGCATGGAATTCCCCATGCCTGCGAATCTTTGGAGGAGATGGTCGGCCTCGTTGATGCTGTACTGATTCACAGCTGCAATTGGGATGTGCATGTTCAGCGTGCACGACCTTTTGTGGAGGCTGGCAAAGCTGTTTTTATCGACAAGCCGCTGGCCGGCAATGTTCGTGATTTGCAGCAAATGCTGGAGTGGAGCAAGCAAGGAGCCGTTATTACCGGCGGCTCGGCGCTGCGGTATTGCAGCGAAGTGCGGGAGCAGGTCAGTCAGCTGCTTCCGGAGGAATGGGTGTATGGATTAGCCGGATGTGCCGTGGATGAATTTAACTATGGCATTCATGGATACAGCATGCTGCACGGCCTTCTGGGCCCCGGCATTGTGCAAGCACAGCACCTGGGCACAACTGTACAGCGCCAGGTCGAGCTGACCTGGGCGGACGGTCGCCGCGGTATTGTCAGCATCGGGGGAACGGCTGGCTACTTGCCTTTCTACGCGACTCTAGTCACGCAGAAGCAGGTGAAGTACATTCAAGCAGACAACAACAAACTGTATCAATCATTGTTGGAAGGCGTGCTTCCATATCTGGCAGGAGAAGCTCCACCGCTGCTGCCGTTCGAATCATTAATTGAAGCCGAACTGGCAGCGATCGCAGCCAAGCTGTCTGCCGAGCAAGACGGTCGCCCTGTCCTGCTTCGCGATATTCCGCAAGACTATGCCGGATACGACGGGGCAGCCTTTGCGGCCTATTATAAGGAATTGAAATTTCCTTCGCAGAAATAAATGGAAACGCATTGCGGTGTTCTTTGAGGAGTGTGTTCGTGACGTGGGAGCGTATTGGGAGGGAATGGCTGTGGGCCAATGTTGCCAGGTTAAGCTGGCCAAATATGTGCGGTTTTTCACCTACATTTAACCGCTTCGACCCCTCGTAAGCACATTGTGGTCGGTTTTTCGCCTACATTTGGCCGCTTCGGCTCCGAGTAAGCACATTGTGGTTGGTTTTTCGCCTACAATTGGCCGCTTCGGCTCCGAGTAAGCACATTGTGGTTGGTTTTTCGCCTACATTTGGCCGCTTCTGCTCCGAGTAAGCACATTGTGGTTGGTTTTTCGCCTACATTCGGCCGCTTCGGATTGGGCCTGCCTTCTAATTGGGGAAAGCTAAACCTCAACTTGCATGTTAACTTGACAACATTGGGGCTGTGGGCTCCAGCCGCTGATAAAGATTTGTTCCTTGATTGGAATGTGGAGTTGGAACAATTTTTAAACGCGACGTAAAATTTCTTACGGTGTAGGTGTGACGCTATCGCCCTTCCTCCCACACTCCTTACCTCTCTTTAGCTACAATCGCACGAACACCAAACTCAAACGGACAGCCAGCAAGGTTTTTCTCTTACTGGAGAAGATTTCCTAGCGGGCAAAGGTTCTGAGGATGACGACCTGCTACTTTAACGATGTTTTTCATCGCTAAAAGCACCAGGTCGTCTCCACAACCTTCCTTTAACAATGAAAAACATCGTTAAATTCCCTTTTTACCACCCATAGAGGGTAGCCATCCTCTTTTAGCGTTGAAAATCATCATTAACGTAACTGATTGACCTGGAAACACATCCTTTAACGATCAAAAACATCATTAAGTGAAGCACATGCACCATTCGGGGTAGATCGCTGAGCTTCAAAATCATCATACAAAAGTTGCTTACCCGCTTGGCTGGTAGGCAGCTTTTTTAGCTTTTTTAGCTTTTTTAGCTTTTGTAGTTTTTTTGTTGCAAAACAACAACCTGACTATATCATTAAATCTCCGCCATTAATATCTATCGATGCGCCCGTTATATAAGAGGAGTCATCGCTTGCCAAAAATAATACCAAATCGGCAACCTCGCGGGTAGTGCCCAGTCTTTGGATCGGAAAGCTGCTTTCATAAGCTGCGATTTGCTCCGGCGGACACGTTTTTCTGACCATTTCCGTATCAATTAGTCCCGGGCATACCGCATTGACCCTTATATTGCGGGACGCCAACTCTTTAGCCAAATGACGGGTCAGACCGAGAACAGCCGCTTTTGAAGTCGTGTAGTGCGCGCCTCCGAGTGTGCTGACACTTCTTCCTGCTGAGGAAGACATATTGATGATTTTGCCTCCCCCACCGGCTATCATGAACGGCACAACAGCCTTCGTGCTCAGGTACACGCTTTTCAAATTGACCTCCATCACCAGGTCCCACTCTTCATCTTCCACATCTACAAAAGGAGTTGAACGCAGCAAGCCGGCATTATTCACTAAAATATCAATCGTGGAATAAGCCTCCGTCGCTTGATCAATCATCGAGGCTACTTCCTCGCGTTTGCTGACATCAGCTTTCACCCAGATGACCTCTCCTCCATCTCTCCTGATGTCTTCCGCGGCTGCTTGCAGCGCCTCGCCGTTGAGATCATTCATTACGATTTTCGCACCCTGCCGGGCCAAAAGCCTGGCAATGTCCTTGCCCATTCCCTGGGCAGCTCCTGTGATCAAGGCGACTTTACCGTGGAGCTTTTGTTCCATAAAAGGCATCCCCCATTTCCATTTTCACCTCACGAAACGCCTGTATGGCCGCATCCAAATCCGCTATCGACTGTGCCGCTGATATCTGGATGCGAATTCTGGCCGCTCCCTGGGGAACGACAGGATAGAAAAAGCCAATGACATAGACGCCCTTCTCCAGCAGCCGTCCCGCCATTTCCTGGGCAACCGCGGCTTCTCCTACCATGATGGGCACGATTGGATGAATGCCATCCCGGATCGGGAACCCGGCTTTCACCATGCCCTCCCTGAAATACATCGTATTGCTGTGCAGCTTGTCTCTGTAGTCTGTAGATCCTGAAAGAAGCTCCAGCACTTTCAAGGACGTCGCGGCAATCGTCGGCGCCAGCGTATTCGAAAAAAGATACGGCCTCGAACGCTGCCTTAACAGCGCAATGATTTCCTTCCTGCCGCTAGTGTAGCCACCGCTTGCCCCGCCTAATGCTTTTCCCAGCGTTCCCGTGAGGATGTCCACTCTTCCAGACACACCGCAGTATTCCGGAGTTCCGCGGCCGCGGCTGCCGATAAAGCCAACCGCATGACTGTCATCCACCATTACCATCGCTTTGTAGGTATCGGCAAGATCGCAGATGTCTTTCAAGTTGGCCAGCGTGCCTTCCATAGAAAATACGCCGTCGGTCACAATCAGCCTGAACCGCGCATGCTGTGCCTCCTTCAGCTTCTCCTCTAAATCCTTCATATCATTGTTCTTGTAGCGGTAACGACTCGCCTTGCACAGCCGTATGCCATCAATAATGCTTGCATGGTTAAGCTCATCACTGATCACAGCATCCTTCTCGGAAAGCAGCGTTTCAAAGAGGCCACCGTTGGCATCAAAGCAGGAACTGTACAGAAGGGTGTCCTCGGTTTCCAGAAATTCAGATAAGGCATGCTCGAGCTGCGTGTGAATCTGCTGGGTACCACATATGAAGCGGACGGACGAAAGCCCGTAGCCCCACTCTGCCATGCTGGCCTTCGCCGCTGCGATAACCTCCGGATGATTCGAGAGTCCCAGGTAGTTGTTAGCACACATATTGAGTACGCCCTCATGCCCCTCCACGTTAATCCGCACATCCTGTGGCCCTGTAATCACCCTTTCTTCCTTCCACAAACCCTGTTTCTTCATACTATCAAGCTCGGACTGGTAATATTCCTTCTCTCTATCAAACATCGTTTCTTCCATCTCCTAATAAGGATATCAAGGCTATTAAGACTATTAAGTCTATTAAGGCGATATTGGCTGGTTTACATACTGATAGTCAAAATGAAGCAGATTCGCACTGCTGCAGCCAGGTGTATCCACATGAATAACCTGTTTGGCAAAAGCACCAAAGGCAGCCTGCCAAGCCACTGCAGATTTCACAACAATCACCTTGAAGTCCTCCGGCCATAGCCCGACGCAGCGCACATGTCCCAAATCAAATGGCGGCACCCGCTTGGTCGTCAGCATCAGCGTCAGGTTCCCGCACTGAATAACTGCGGTTTTTCCCATGTCCACCTGCTGTCCGGTGCGATAAGCGCCTACGTTTTGAAAAATCCCATCATATAAATGACGGACCTTCCCCTGAATCAGCACTGGTTTTCCATGAAGCTTATCAGTCTTTCCGCCCACATATCCGCTAAACTCCCCGCCAACGCCAACCGCTTCGGCAGCCTGAACCGCTTCAGCGTCGCAGATCACCATCAAAGTACTCTCCGGGATATCTACCAGGTGCTCAAGGATATGCGTAGCATCTGCCGGCCCGCCTCCACCTACGTTATCTGAGCCTTCAGCCAAAATAACCGGACCTTCGGGTTGTGCCAAAGCCTGTTCAATCGCCGCTTTCGGGGAGCAATACGACACATTGAAGCTTTCCCTTTGTTCGATGGCGAATGCCTTCAGCTCATTGACATAGCGCTCCGCCAGTTCAGCATCCCCATCCGTTGTGACCACGAATGACATACCAGCCTCCTTTACATCGCTGTAGGGAAAGCCGCCAGCCACTGTAACATTCAGCACCTTGTCGTCCAACTCCATGTCAAATGCCCGGTTCATCAGTACCTTCATGCTGCCTTCTTCCGTCATCATTCCTTGGGGGACGACCAGCATCTGGGTGTGCGCATGTGCTTGACAAGGAGCCATCTCCGCGCGAAGCAGGCGGATCACCAACTCAACGGCTTCAATGCCGCATTCATACATATCCACATGCGGATACGTATTATAACCGATGATCACATCCGACAACTGAACCATCTGCCCGGAGATATTGGCATGCAGATCAAGCGTCAGAATTATGGGAAAATGCCCCTTATCTCCGAACCGTTCACGAACCCGGCGAAGACACTCGCCTTCGAAGTCACGGTAATTCTCGGAAACCATCGCCCCGTGCAGGAGCAGAACTAGTCCGTCTGCAGAGGCATCGATCGAGCCGACCATGGCATCCAGCAGCACATCAGCCGTCTGAGCAGAAATAATGCCGCCGGGCGGGGCTTCCGTATACAAGCCTGCTGCAAGGTCCACGCCTTGTGCTTTTGCTGCATCGATCACCCCACCCATCGTAGTCGTGGTCCCTTTGTAAAAATCGAAAACAAGCTCATTGCCGCTTAACCAATGCTCACGAAATGACTCTTCCGACGTCGGAGCTGGAACAAACGTATTCGTTTCATGAAAAAGACCGGCAACAGCAATTTTCAAGCCCGTGCCCGTGCCCGTGCCCGTGCCCGCTCCATTGTCCTCACCTTTACCCTTCATTTCTCCCCCTCCTCCATTCTTATTTTCCTCCATATAACTGCCATACCTCCTTACCACCCGTTGTACTGTTTGCCTTATTTCGGGCTGCTTTTGGCCTGCCTTTGACCTGCTCCTACACTTCATTATTTCAGCGAAGCTTCGTTATTTCGGCCTGCGCACAGCAATCGCATCAATTTCAACGAGCAAATCATAATTCAAATCACAATAAATGGTCGTACGTGCAGGATATGGCGCATTGAAGAATCGTCTGTATGCTTCATTAAATGATTGATACAAAGCCCGATCCGATAAGTAGACATTCACTTTAACAATGGAATCCAGATCCAGCTCGATCGCCGCTAAAATAGCCCGGATGTTCTCCATCGTGGCCACCGTTTGTGATTCGACATCTGGACCCACAATCTGACCTGTGACCGTATTCAGACCTCCTTGGCCTGACACATAAATGCAGCTTTCCGTTTCGAATGCACCAGATACCGGCAGCTCCGCAAAATTTGTTTGTATTTTCATTTGATCTTACCTCCGCGTATCCTTTTTATTTATCAAACTGAAGCTCCGGTGTTTCCAATCTTTGATCTTGGTGCAAAGCTTCCATGATATAGTTGGTCAGTCCACTCGACAAAAGGATTCGTTTGGTAGGAAACGGCTGGATCCCAGTAATAATAAATTCCTCAACCATTCTCGTTAATGTTTCAAAATGGCGGTACGGGCGCTCCAGATCCCCTACACTCATGGCACTGACGATTTCGCCTGACTCAGGACGAAACGCGAATCCCCACTGGTTGATCCAATTCTCCTGCTGAAGCACATATCCCTTTGTTCCATTGACATATTCGACCATAAACAGTACCGCCGTATCCTCTGTATGCTTCGGGTAGGCAGTGCCTGTATGAAAGTGGGCATATGCCTGGACCAGCAGATCCTCAGGCCACTCTCCGCGATCCAGTGCTTCCCAGATTTGTGCTCCCCTTAGCGCCTTAACAGCACGTACGCCTTGTTCCCAGCCCGCACGTTTCTCAGCCAGTGACTGCAGCAGCTCTAGCGCGTGGTATCCATAGATTTCAATAGCCCCTGAAAAGCTGACTACAAATATTTCCCCCGCTTCTTCCAGCAGCTTGGGGTCAAACGCGGGAACTTGCGGTGTATGCGGAATCGATGAACCTCCCATGAACGGAAGCTCCCGTTTCTGAAGCTGCTCATACATCCATACTGTATCTTCGATGTTGTAGGATAAGTGCTTATCGGAGAATACCGGTACCTGTAAGTCTAAATCATCCAACACACTCAGAACTTCTTCCAGAAACCTGCGGCGAGGGTACCATTTCCGTCCCAGCTCATCCACCGGATAATCGCCATGCTCCCCAATAATGATAACCCCATCAAGCCCGCCATCCGCATAAGGAGCTTTAATCGCTTCTTCAATCGTGGCATAGATCGGGACTTCACAGCGTGCAGCTTCTTCCCGGCTCATGTCGTTGTCCGGCACCTGATCCGTGTAAAGCGAAACGACTTCTACCTTGGGCTTATAATCAAGATCTCCGAGCAATCTGCCTACAATGACATGGGCATGAGAATCCTGCCAATACTGGGTCACGATAGCAGCTACCCGCTTGGCATTTCCTTTTGGGATGGGGTATTTAGCGAACACAGGGATTTCATTCTTAAGGTTTTCATTCATATCCATAATCCTCCCGTCACCGGATACACAGAGCCCGTCACATACGAAGCCGCATCGGATAACAAGAAAGCAGCTACCTCGTTAATCTCATTGGGCGTTCCGTTTCTTCCAATTAAAGTTGTCGTTTTCATCGCCTCGAAAAATTCGGCTGACATCGTCTTCAGCAGCTCTTCACCCTTGAAGTCACCCGGAACGATTGCATTCGCACGGATGCCGTATGGGGCAAATTCAACAGCCGCATAGCGGGTGAGCTGCTCCATTCCCGCTTTCCCCGCACCATAACTGGCATTATTGTATCTGGGCACGGTGCCTAGTATCGAGGATGTGTTCACGATCGAGCCGCCTCCGGAAGCGATCATTAGCTGAGCGGCATATTTACACACGAGAAATGCGCTTGTTAATGTACCCTCCATCGAGCGGTTCCAATCCTGTGCCGACATCTCAGCGATGCTCAGGCTAGGATTTATATAAACGTTGTGGTAGGAGCCGTCCAATCGGCCGAAGTGCTGCTTGATTCGCTCAAAAACATCCCTGACCTGATCCTCATCGGTAAAGTCGGCCTTCACGTAGAGCATACGGTTATTTCCATAGCGCTGAAGTAATGTCTCCCATTCCGGGTACGTCTCTATCGCCTTAATGTCACTTGCAGCTATACGCGCACCTTTTTTCAGAAACAAGGTAATGGCCTCACGACCGGCATCACCAAGTGCCCCTGTAATCACAATCACTTTATCTTGCAAGTTAGAAATGTTCATAGATTTATCCCTTTGCTTTCTTTAAGTTAGTATGTTTACCCTTTAACCCCGCCAAGCGTAGCGCCTTCGGAAATTTGTCTTTGGAACACAATATAAATGATGATCGTTGGAATCATAGCAATCGTAACCCCTGCAAATAACGTCACCCAGTCCGCTTTATACTGCATAAGCTGATTGGCATGATACATCGCTACTCCGATCGTGTACTTCTTGGCATCGCTCAAATAAATAAAGGGGCCCAGGAAAGAATTGTACAGACCCAGGAACTTAAAGATCGCAACAGTCACGATACCTGGAGTCGATAGAGGCAGAATGATGCGAATAAACACTTGAAAGAGCGAAGCTCCATCAATAAATGCACTTTCTTCCATTTCTTTAGGCAGGGATTGCATAAATCCTCCGAGCAGCATCAGGAAAAACACACTTTCACCAAAGCTGTCCAAAATAACGAGTCCAGTCAGACTGTTCGTTAAGCCCAAATCCCTCATCAATACATATTGAGGAACAAGCGCATTAATACCTGGCAAAAACAACGAAATCATAATGGTTCCCCAAATAAATTTACGTCCGGTAAATTCAACTCTCGTTAGCGTGTAGGCGCTCAGTGTGGCTAAGAACGTACCCAGCGCGAGGCTCACCCCAACATAATAGAGTGTATTTAACATCGTGGATCCCAAGTGATACATTTCCCAGGCATTTTTGTAGTTTTCCCACCTGAACTGCGAGGGCAGTGCCCATACATTTGCAAAAAATTCCTTATTCGTTTTGAGTGATTCAAGTATGATCCATAGCAGAGGAAAAATGACGGTTAACGCGCATATAAACATGATAAGCCGCCATATGACATCAATAAAAGTGCGTTTATTCGTATCCAAGGGAGTCCTCCTTCCTGTTGTCTAGAAATCTCGGCAGTTCTAAAATTCAATCTGATCCTTAGGGCTAAGCCTGTCAATCAGCAGCTTCAAGATGATCAAAATAACAAACAAAAACATGCCAATCGCTGACGCATATCCGTAGCTATGAGAATCTTTGCCGAACGCCATATTGAACATATACAATCCGATCACTTCCGTCGAGCCTGCAGGTCCACCATTGGTCATGATCAGCATAATTTCAAATCCTTTAAATACACCAAGTACGAGGAACAAGGTACTGATACGGACAATGGGGTTAATCAGTGGAATCGTAATTTTCCACAGTCTTGTCATATGAGAGGCCCCATCCAGTATCGCCGATTCATATAAAGATGAAGGGATCGATTTCATAGCGTTCATGAAGATAATGACATAAAATCCGACTCCACCCCAGATAAGCGGCGGCAAAAGAGCCCAAATGGCTGTTCGCTTGTCACCTAACCAGTAAAACTCATTGTTATCAATGCCAAAAAGCTTCAAAATGGCGTTCAACAATCCATTGCTCCCGTCATAAATGAACGACCATAACAAGGCAATTACGATAATAGCCAATACGTTTGGCAGAAAATAAATGACTTTATAGAGTGCCGACTCGCGGTACCCTTTGACATTCAGCAGATACGCAAGAAGAATGGAAGGGATAATCGTCAAGATAGGAACAGTAATCATTAATAAGAGGTTATGCCCAAGATCTCTCCATACATAATGATCCTTGAATAAATAGATGTAATTATCAAGCCCGACAAACTTAGCTGCGGTGATCCCGTTCCACTCGAGCAAGGAGTAGTAAGCCGACAATATATTTGGATATAGCGTGAATAGTAAATAACCTAGATAACTTGGGCTTAACGCCAAAATAACAAAGACCCACTTTTGCACTTTCTTTTTGCTTAAACTCGTTGTTTTCACGGCATTCGCATAGTGTGCTTTGGCCATCTGCTTGCCTCCTTTCATAAAAGAAGAGAGGGACCGGAATCCCTCCCCCTTGTGTTCAACAGTTCATGACACTGCATTCATGTCACTGCATTCATGTCATTTCCAAAATCAGCCCGCACTTATTTTTTCCCTTCCAAAACCTTCTTCATCAGCTTATCAGCTTCTTCAAGAACAGGAAGTGGATCTTTTTTACCAGCTGTCACTTCCACGATCATTTCTGTGACCAGCTTGGTTGCTTTAGCAGCATCTGGCTCAGAGAAGGTTACGTCACGAACACCGGAACCAAATCGGCCATTGTTATTTTTTACGTATTCCAGTACAGCTTGTGGTGCTTTTTGCAGCTTAGTCAAATTCTCTGCATTGTCCGCAAAGTCCTTACGGATAGGAGCAATGCCGCTCGCCCCGTTAACCGCTTGAATATCGTTGGTCATCAGGAACAAAGCAAACTCTTTGGCCCATGATTTCATCAGTTCCGGTTTGTTTTTCCAGATCATCAAGCTTCCGGAACCAATTACGTTCTCAACCCAAATCTCTTCCCCGGCTTTCTCACTAAAAGGAATCGCCATGAAGCCCCACTCAAAGCCATCTGGAATGGAATCCAACATCTCGTTTTCTACCCAGTCTCCCGTTGCGGCCAAGGCTGCTTTATGCTGAAGCAGCTGCATTTGTGACTGTGTATGATTGAGGGCTGCTGCGCCTTCAGGGAAGTATCCCTTTTTACCCATGTCATATAAGCGGGTCCACATTTCTTTTACTTCCGGCGCTGAGTACATATTGACTCCCGCTCTGAAGTCTTTCGTGAATGCCTCCAGATTACCTTGCTGCTGGGCAAGCTCGAAAGGCTTCATAGTCAAAGCAAAGTGAACATAAGTGGGATAAACTCCCGGATAGGTAATGGGAATAATGCCATCGGCTTTAATGTCTTCCAGCAAAGCCAAGAACTCGCTATACGTTTTGGGTGCTTCATTCCAGCCATGCTCTTTGAAAAATGCTTTGTCATAAAACAATCCTAACGTTCCAGCACCCATCGGAATCTGATAAAACTTACCGTCCACCTTGGCTGAATACTCAACCGTGTTGTCCAGCACGACATCCTTCAGCTTCTTGCCCGGAGCATCCGGAACTTCACGTTCCCACAGATCCGTCAATTCCTCAAACATACCTGCCTGCTGAGCGATCGTCCCTTCATCTCCGTTAAAGCTTGGTGAGACGATATCGAACATATCCTCATCATTTTTGGCAGCTATTTTCGTGCCAATCAGGTCACGGATAACCGGAGAAGCAGTAATCTCAAAGCTCACATTCGGATATTTCTCAGTGAACTTCGCAACGGCGTTATCCGCCCAGGCGCGTCCGTACCCATTTTCCCAATAGCCCCATCTGATTTTCACTTTTTCCGTTTTCGAAAGTCCATTCTCGTAAACATCACCCGCTGCATCAGAAGGTGCAGGTGTTCCTGAATTGTCTGACGGCGCCGGAGTCGTCGTATCTTTGCCTCCAGAGCTGCATCCGACTACCATTGCAAACGCTAACATTACGATGAAAATTTTTGCCATCCAATTTCTTGATGAAACTCGCATTCTCTTTTCCCCCTCGATTATCAGATCATTACAATCACATAAAACATAAAAAAATATGTTATATTGCACAAAAAATGTTTTATGTTACATAAATGGTATCCCACTACACTTAAATAGTCAACATTTATTTTTATAGATAAAAAAAATTCACATATATAAATTTACGATATATTGTCCCCCTCTCTCCAACCCACTTTTAATCTCATTTTGATGCCTTTCAGGTCATAGCTAACCCGAACCGCCTGTCCCTCGCTGCTCAAACAGGCGGTCACTTTCCCATGAAGAATAAATCCATGCATCATTTCATTTTACATTCGTTTAATTTCGTTTCACTTACGAATCATACTCTATATCATTTTCATTTACTTGTCAAAATTTTTTTAATTGTTTTATCCGTCTATATAATCATCATAATCTGCGACCCATCTCCCAACAACGGTAAATACTTTGAAATGACCGACCTGATTATAGATGATAAGGGATAGAGTGATTATTCTTTCTCAATAAGTTGAATCGGATTAAAGCTCTGTGCCCTCCAGGGCGCGCCACCTTTCCAACCCAAGAAAGCGGTTTGACCGTGATAATTCCTTAAGAAATATCCCATTAATGTCTTGGACACATTCGGGTCCACATCAATTTGCGAGAATGGAATTACTTGAACCGTGTTCCACCTGTCACTCCCAATTTGGGCATTCACTTCCCATTCCGTAGACGTGTCCACAGTCAGAGTACTTCCTGGAATTCCTTTGTAGATGAACTTGATGTTATTTGGATTGGAGAAATATCCTTTCAACATCCCTTTAGGATTAAGCGTTATATAGGTTTCAACGGAGTCATCGCCCCCACTGTTCCACCATCCATCCGCCGTTATACCTTCACTGAGCGTCATCTGCTGCAAGTTTTTATCCTTATTTTCATACCCGACATAAAAATTTTCGTCATCCCATAACAGGTACACCTTCGTCTCTTCCTGTCCTGCAGTCATTTTATCCATAACCAAAAAGTCGTTGAACGGCTCCGCATCCACCCACGGCCCCGTACTGAAGTCCAGCGTTTGCAATATTTCAGCTTTGCTTGCTTGTGTCCTGACAGCTTTTGCTGAGAGCTCGGCTCTTCCTCCATATACGTTAGCATCATCGGTATAAACAATTTCTCCCGTTTGAAATCCTTCCTGCTCGATAACCAACAGAATTGATGTTACGGAAGAGCGCAGGTTCTCTGGTATAACGTGGAACAGCTGTACAGGCGCCCATTTCCCTTCTGAGGCTGACACCTGTTTCCAATCTCCGGTAGCTCGATGGATTACCCCGCTTGCCCCATAGAAATTCAGAGATATCTTCACCTTCCCGTTGCTTCCGGTACCTGGAGCTGTATAGAAGTAGGCTGTGACTCCTATATTGTCCAGAGGCGCCTCAGGGATCACTTCCTCCATCATGATGCCCTGCGAAATCCCTTTGGCAGCAATGCTGTAGGTACCTGTTCGGGCATATGCATCCGTGCGGTACGCGACTTCTTCCTCTGTGCGGTCATCATTATAATACCCGTAGTTCCAATTGACGGAATGGATAGAGCTAGGGCCATCATAAGCGTCATATTCCTCAAAGGATGGATTGAGATTGATAGCCGATCCAGGAAATAGGCGAAATTCCTCCGTTTGAACAGGAGCACCATTCAAATATTGGACCCGGTACACTACCTTATCTGCTCCGGCAGATGCCAATAATGGATCAAAGTGGACAATCGCTATTTGGCTGGCTTCATCCCAGCTGACTGTACTCAGCACAACCGGCTCTTGCGGGCCTCCGTTGATGCTTTTGAATACCCTAAAATCTTCGACAGTTGGAGCAGCCGTAGGCGGCTCGCTTAAGGTAACGGCAATACTTTCCTCATTCCCTACCGGATTTGACAACAGAATGCTGCTTTCCCCGTTCATATTCACTTCAAACACGCCCACATCATCGGTATAAACGATTTCGCCAGGTTGGAAGCCCTCCTGCTCGACAATCAATAGAATCGATGTTACGGAAGAGCGCAGGTTCTCTGGTATGACGTGGAACAACTGTACAGGCGCCCATTTCCCTTCTGAGGCTGACACCTGTTTCCAATCTCCGGCAGCCCGGTGGATTACCCCGCTTGCCCCATAGAAATTCAGAGATATCTTCACCTTCCCGTTGCTTCCAGTACCTAGAGCCGTATAGTAGTAGGCTGTGACTCCCACACTATCCAGAGGCTCCTCAGGGATCACTTCCTCCATCATAATGCCCTGCGAAATCCCTTTGGCAGCAATGCTGTAGGTACCTGTTCGGGCATATGCATCCGTACGGTACGCGACTTCTTCCTCTGTCCGGTCATCATTATAATACCCGTAGTTCCAATTGACGGAATGGATAGAGCTAGGGCCATCATAAGCGTCATATTCCTCAAAGGATGGATTGAGATTGATAGCCGATCCAGGAAATAGGCGAAATTCATCCGTTTGAACAGGAGCACCATTCAAATATTGAACCCGGTAAACTACCTTATCTCCCCCGACAGCCGCCAATAATGGATCAAAGTGGACAATCGCTATTTGGCTGGCTTCATCCCAGCTGACTGTACTCAGCACAACCGGCTCTTGCGGGCCTCCGTTGATGCTTTTGAATACCCTAAAATCTTCGACAGTTGGAGCAGCCGCAGGCGGCTCGCTTAAGGTAACGGCAATACTTTCCTCATTCCCCACCGGATTTGACAAAAGAATGCCGCTTCCATTGATATTCACTTCAAACATGCCCACATCATCGATATACACGATTTCGCCAGGCTGGAAGCCCTCTTGCTCGACAATCAACAAAATCCACCTTACGGATGGCTGCAGATACTCCGGGATGGTGTGGAACAACTGCACCGGAGCCCATTGTCCTTCTGTAGCGGATACCGTCTTCCAGGCTGAAGTAGCCGTATGAATGACTCCGCTATCGCCATAGAAATTCAGGGATATCTTCACTTTCCCGCTGCTTCCGGTACCTGGTGCCGTGTAGTAGTAGCCTTTGACTTCAAGCGTTTGCGGTGGGGCAGAAAGATCCACACCCTCCATCATAATCCCCTTAGAAATCCCTTTAGCGGCAATGCTGAAGGTTCCTGTCCGGGCATAGGCATTCGTGCGGTACGCTACTTCTTCCTCTGTCCGGTTATCGTTATAATACCCGTAGTTCCAATTGGCTGAATGGATCGAGCTGGGACCATCATAAGCGTCATATTCCTCAAAAGAGGGATTAAGATTCAACAGCGTTTTGGAAACATGTTGGGCTTGATCCAATAAGTACGCGGCATACTCACCGACTTCCGAACCCTCTTCAACCTCTGCAACTTGCTGAAGATGCTGCCAGACCGCTCCTTCTTCCGGCTGTCCGTTTAACCATACTAAAAGCAGCGGCGTATAAGAGATGCTTTGCCAAACCATCCCTACATCCTGCGGTCTTGAAGGGAGCGCTAGAACAGGGTCCGTTTCATACTCATCCACAAGACTCAGGCGCTTTGCGTACATAGCTATGGGATCCCGAACTTGACGAGCCATAAGATCATCCAATAATTCAATCGCTTCAGTCGTATTATCCGGAAACTCATTGACATCCGAAATAATCGGATAACTTAAAGCAGAAGCCTCATAATATTCAAAGTTGTGCAAAAGCATCTCTGCGCGTTTTTTTTGCTGAGCGGTGCTCGCCTTCTCTACAACAGCCTCCAAGAGACGGCGGCTTTCCACAATTTCCTCAGCCTTAACAGCCTTTAAATAACTGGCATCGTAAAAAGGCATATAGTTCGCCCTGGGGTTGCTTTGATACCAAGTTTCATACCAGCTCGTTTCAAAAATACGAGTGCTCCAGAATTCCTCCCAATGCTCGTAATATGCAGCCAAATCAGCAGCCGCTTCAGCACCCACAGCTCTTTCGTACCATTCCTGCAGCAGCACAGCTTCATCTTGTTCAGGATTCCACTGCAGCTTCAGGGACAGCCAAGGCTTAGGCCCCTCTCCCCAATTCGGATACAATTCCGAGAAGGTTCCCACGACACCTTTTTCCAGACCATAACGGTAGTTATCTGCCATTCTTTCGTTATATACCTTCGGCAGCGTATAGGTTCCTCCATACAAATATTCATACCAGCCTATGGAGGTTGCAGCCTGGTTCCACCGCTCTGTAAACGATTTTCCTATGGCCTCTACCCGTTCATCCCCCCAGGTGAAACGCTCATCCGTAATATATGGAATGACATGCGGATTCAAAGAAAAATCACTTGGCGGATCATAGACCTCAGCATAGGCCAGAAGACCAAAATATTTATCGGGGTATTCCAATAGTACGCCTTCAGCCACCTGATTCACCCAATCATAATAAACATCCGACATGTTCGCTCTACCAATGGAGTTCTTCTCTCCGGAATAGCTTTCACAAAAACCCTCATAATCGGACAACAAGTCATTAATGCCGAGTGAATAAGAAGTGGCCTCCGGATGCTGGGCGAAATAGGCTTTGATATTTTTGATGGCCTCATCGATAGTTGCCGGGTTGGAAAAACAAGGCTGCCAGCCATAACCTTTATCCAAATGCTGATTTCCTTGCGGATAGAAGTCTGGATGGGTTTCTAAATATACAGAAGGCGGGAATAAATTATACAAATTATGATGAGATTCAATTGTTTGCAGGTTGCGGTTTCTTTTTCCCCATTTGTCATACACATCCGAATTCGTCGGATTGGGTCTGGAATGCTCGTCAAATAAACCGACCAGCCTGCGTGACATAAATGCCGGCTTCTCACGGACAACAGCAGGAGCTATCTCAAGTGTTTGATGTAGAGGCACATCTTCGCCATCCGGTCCAGGCAGGAGCCAGCGCACGCCTACATATCGCTCCAGAAAATCGTATACGCCATATTCCGTCCCCCAGGCTGCAGGTCCCAGAATTGAAATTCTGTTTTCTTTGGGTACAATTACGAAGCTGTCATTGGTCAATCCAGTTAATAAAGTGTTAATTTCCTGCTGATCCTGCGGGGCACTCATGCCGACATAAATGCGGATTGCAGATGCTTCAGGCATTTCCGATCCGGTAGTTTGTACAGGCAGCTCGACCCCAGTAGATTTGTAGATATACTCTGCCAAGGTTTCAGCAGCATCCTGTACTTGCTCACCCGCATTCGGAGCGACTAGAATAACGGCATGCCCCTGGCCATTTTCGACCGGTTTGACAGGCAGAAGCGGGTTATTCCCGTTATTATTCCCACCATTTTCACCGTTGTTTTCGTTACCGCTGTTTCCGCCGCCACTCCCAGTTGATGCTCCAAGGTTTTGGGCACCTGCTCCAGAAAGCTGCAGCGGCCGCTTCTCGAACGTTGTTCCTTTGGCCTGCCCGCTAACATCCGCCTTCTCAATGGTTCCTTGTCCCAGCACCTTTACGATAGCTTTCAGAACCAGAAGAATGATTTTGGCGTCTTTGTCTACCTTCAGTTCTGTTCCCTTGGCCTGCTCCTGGACGGTCAGCTGATCAATGATACCCTGCAACTGCTCGACGATAATTTGCGAAGCTTCCACATCGATGGTTGCGAAGTGACCCTTGAAGCTCACCTTGCTCCCTGCCGGCATTTCAGCAGCAAGCTTGACGCTTGTATAGCCTCCCTGCAAAGATGATTGTTCTTCCTCTAAGATCACTGAAGAACGAACGGTAACAACGCCAGTCCTGCTGCTGCCTTCCAGCACGATGCGTACGGTACCCGTCTTTTTGTCAACGATAACCTCGCCCAGCACGGAGTCGCGAATATGAATACTCTGCGCCCCGCCTCCGCGAATCGTTGTAACTCCCTTGACAGTCACATGGTCGAGCAGGACGTCTCCTTCGCCAATGCCTTCAGTCAGCAATAAATCGCCGTTGATCGTCATATTGCGCAGCGTAACTCCCTTGGCCGTTATCTGCACGCTGCCGGATATGATCTGTGCCTTCTCAGCAGAGCCGTATTCACCCGCTTGATCAAAGCTTGTGCCTGTGCTCCCTTGCCCGTTCTTCTCTGCTTCCAGCCATGCCAGCACCCGATCCAGCAGCGTAACCGCTTCAGCACGCGTTAATGAACCAAGCGGTTTAAAGCTTCCATCTGTATAGCCGGACAGTATCTTGCGGGCTGCCAGCTGCTGTACCGCTGCTTGACTCCATGCCGCAATCGATGCGCTATCCGTAAAGGCTGGTGCTGTGCCTGGCACAGTACCTGTCGCAGAGCCCGGCGCAGGCTCCAGCACATACGGCTGCAGTATGCGCTCCAGCATAACCGCCGCTTCCTGCCTACTGATCTCCTTATTTACGCGGACAGTGCTATCTTCGTAGCCGCTGAGATAGCCTTCTTTGACGGCAATAGAGATATCGTTATATTGCCAGTCCGCAGCCGATAGATCCCCAAAGGCAATTTCCGCTTTTTCCGTAAATCCGAAGGAACGGTTGATCAAAGCGGCCAGCTCTCCTCTGGCAATTCGCTGGTCGGGCGCTACCCCGCCATCTGCGTAACCTTGAAGTAATCCGGCTTCGACCCATCTTTGCAGCTGCGTTTCGGCCCAGTGTCCTTTTATATCGGGCACGGACTGTCCAGGCATAGGCTTATTCTGCTCTGCCTGCTCTGCTGCATAAGCCGGATTTACTGAGAGGCTCAATGAGCCAAATATCAAACTGATTATCAATGTAAGCGTTAGCATTTTAGCCTGTAATGTTGCTTTTTTCATATGCACATCCCCTTCCAATCACAGTTTAAACACATTCTAAATGCTTCAAGTTAGAACATTTAACGAATCCGGCAGCCATACCTCCTGTCCTGTTCTTCATTTTCACCTCCGTTCCAGCTTGCCTTAGACTTGTTTCCGGCTTCCCCATAACTATATAATAAAAACTCGTTTCATTTAGGTGGTGTTCATGATATTTATATAGGCTATTCCAGACATTTCCTTTATACTGAATGCGTAAGCTGTGCTTCTGCACCGGAACTGTTCAGACCTAAGAAGGAGGATCAGCCTATCTTATGAGCGTAACCAAAGTTGTTCTTGAAGCCAAAGGAGAGACGTATTTCAATTCGGCGCTTCCTATTCATGTAAATAGAGCCAAGGAAACCCTCCAGCTTGCCGAGCACACTCATGACTTTGTGGAAATTTGTTATGTATGTGAAGGAAAGGGCTTTCATGTAGTCAATGACCAGATCATCCCTGTAACGAAAGGGGACTTATTCGTTATTCCTATTGGGACATCTCATGTGTTCCGGCCCGATTCAGCCAAAAAAAATCAACAACTGATTGTTTATAACTGTCTGTTCCAAATGGAGCCTATCCTTGAGTTCAGCCAGGCTATCCCGATCGATGACGACCCGGACTATTCGATAACAGACCTGCTGCAGGAAAACTCAGCCTCCTACCTTCATTGCAGAGAGCAGGGCAGCGAGCTTGCCGAGCTGTTCAATAAGCTGCACCAGGAGTTCGGACAGCGCACCATTGGTTATCCGCTCATGCGGTTTACTCTGCTTATTCAGCTGCTGGTCCAAATTTCCAGGTACCGGAACAAGGGCGATCCGTCAATCCCGCTTACCAGCTTATCCTCCAGCATCAATCAAGCTTTAGACTATATGAAGCTTCGTTTCAACCAGCCTCTTACACTTGAGCTGATTGCCCAAATGACCGGGCTGAGCAGCAGGCAGTTTTACCGCTTGTTCAAGCAGCAAACCGGACAAACCTTTGTCCAATATTTGCAAAATATCCGCATAACCAAAAGCTGTGAGCTGCTGCGCAGCACCGACAACAAAATCAATGAAATCGCCTATTTGGTCGGCTATCACGATCTTAAATTTTTCCATGCCATGTTTAAGCAAAGGCTTGGTCTTACTCCCCGGCAATACCGGATGAAAGAAAGGGAGCAGGGAGCTGTCGCAGACGGCAGCCAAGTAATCGTTGAATGAGAAAAACGTCTTGCTCCTTTGATGTGCGTGTTCGTGACTTGGGTGCCGGGTGCATTGCGGAGGGAATGGCTGTGGGCTCCAGCCGCTGTTAAAGATTTGTTCCATTTGTTCCCTTAAGTGAAATCGATGAGGAGGTAGGAACAAATCTTTTAAGGCGGACGCTAACGCTCTTCCACCCACAGCCATTCCCTCTCTTTAGCTACAATCGCACGAATCACACGAACACCAAGCTCAAACGAACAGCCAGCAAGGGTTTTTATCTTGATTGGAGGAGATTTCCTAGCGGGCGCAGCGCTAGGAATGAAGAGCACGCTGCTGAGAAGGCTCTGCTAATTTAACCACCTCTCTTACCTGCTTGTAAAACAATTGTGTATGAAAAATCATACAAATTTTCTGGTTCACCAACAAAATGGCTACTTCTATATGAAATATCATATACAAATCGTCATTTGGCGTTTTATTCTGCGATTGAATATGAAAAATCATACAGATTTAACCGGCATGATAGGTGAAGACGGTGGGTTACAACTATTGATATGCATCCTAAGTGATACTTCACATTTCCGCAGCCCTTACATTTGCTTACTTCTTTGATGACTATCGCCCGTATGTTATTTCTGTGCTTCCCCATAAAGGCTCCCCAGAGCCTATGCTCATCAAAAAATATCATGGAGAATATTCGTTTTCATGCTTCTACCTTTATCAAGTTTTTGTTCATTTGCCTATTCTTTCGCTTTCCAAAACTTATACTTTCAATAATTATAAAAAAAGCCGTCCCTCAGCATTTTTTCAGCTTTGGGACAGCTTTGGGACAGCCTTGATTGCATATATGGTTTTGTTCCAAGCTTACAAGCGCTCCTTAATCACGAGCACAGGAGCTTCCAGTAAACCTGTGGGCACAAGCGCATAATCCTCCCGGTAGAAGTCGCCCTCCGAAATAAATTGCTCCGGTCCGTACCAATCCGGGTATAGCGGATGATGATGCAGCGGGCCAAAGGTATTGCGCCGGGTCAAGGTGAGCTCCAGGCTAAGCGTTTCTCCCCGCCGCAGCTCATCCGTAATATCCGCTTCATTTGGCTGCCAGGCCATGAGTTGTGGAACTGCGCCCTCCGGATTCACCTTGATGCACGCACCGCCATAGCGTCCTGCCTTCACAAAGCAGCGCGTATGATCCGGACTTCCAGGCAAACTGATTTCAGCTAGACCTGTTTCCGCAGTTCCTTCAAGCCTATAGGTAATTTTACCAGAATAAAATGGCAGTCCCTGAGACGTGAGGTCTTGAGCCGCAAGTCGCTCAGGAAGCCGGACTATCGTTCTGTGCGTCCCTTCCAGCTTGACCCCGAAACCGCCCAATACATAAATAGCTTCGAGGTCGACTCCCTCGTGGAACTGCGCTGTAAGAGCAATCTCGTTGCGCCCTTCTTGGATCAGCCCGATCGGCAAACGAACGCGCTTGAAGCATACATCGATCCAGAACTGCGAATCGCCGGTATTGAGCTCTACGCCGTTAACCTTAACGGTAAACAGCTCGGGATTTTCCGCGACAAGCTCCAGATCCTGCTGCGGCAGCACCTCTACGTCAAATTCGTATACAAGCGTGATGCAGGCCTCCTCGCTCAACTTGCTGTCCACGCGACTGAAGTTACTGCCCCTGCCGCCGATGCTACCGTCACCCCCACTGCCACCGCTTCCGATCGCTTCGGCTTGCTTTTGCTCCAGCAGCTCTCTGAACCACGGCTGCACCATTTCGCCGCCCCTCAGCGGAAGCTGCAGACGGCGTCTGATCTCCTGGTCGGCCTTCAGCACATCCGTCTCCGGCATCCACTCGCCCTGTACCTGATAGCGAACCCGATCAAGCACAAGCACGTTCGGCTCGTTCAAAGCATACGCATAGGACTCTGCCAAAGCTATCGTCTTGGTGTCCCTAAACACCTGTTGTTCAGTCAGCTCCGGGTCCTGCTGCTTCATCATGACAAACAGTCTCTCGCCCCCAGGATAAAAGCGCGTGCCGAACTCGATTCCCTGCGCTTCGCGTTCACCGCTAACCGGCACACTTGTGATCGCGGAGCGAGTTCCATCTTGGCAATGCCACTCCTGCACAAATCCGTCGCTTCCTTCTACGGTAACCAGCACCTGCTCGTATTCCCGCGTCCCGTTCATATTGACGGCGAGCACGAATAGCGCGTCATCAAGCTCTTTCACCTGCACATAAATATCTGTGATGGCTTGCCCTGTTAGCTTGTCGCACAGCTTCACCCTCCGGCCGATGCCCTGCTCGCAGGCCGCTGTAACCGCCTGCTGCTCAAAAGTGACGCGCAGCCCCTGCCCGCTTAGCATTTCAGCCTGCTCCGACCGGCGCGCATCGACATAAGCGGGAGCGTCCCCGGCAAAAATAACTTTGCCTCCCTGCTCCATAAATGCAGATAACAGCTGCAAGGTGGTGGAGCGAATGGTCGTCATGCCTGCTATTACAACCTGCTTATACCGGGCCTCTCCTAGCTGCAGATAAGGAAGACCTGCTTCATCGCGGCCTACATGGCCCAGACGGGAAAGCATCTCTTCGTCCCCGTAATCAAAGTCAATCTGAGCCCCTGACAGCCAGTGGAACATCTGCTCATAGCGGGTTTCCAACTGCTGAATGCTGGCTGACAACGGTTTAAAGTCACGCGTCCAGCCCGGGTGTACTTGTCCCCAGACGCTTTCCACCGGATTCATCACAAGGGTATCGCAGCACGCGGTACCTTCGCTCATGGCCGCCCCTATGCGGGCGAAATAACTTTCCACATAAGCATAGTCTTCCCACCAGGCGGATTGATGAAAAATACTGCCCGGATAATCCCGCTTCGCTTCTCCCTTCATCGTATACCAGCTCAAATGATGGGAACGCACATTGATGCCGAACAATGCCTGCCAATCGCCTACCCGCTTATGGCTTTCGAAGGACATCTGCCAGCCTGTACAGCCGTACAGCTCGGATAGCAGCCAATGTTTCCCGAGCTGCCGGGCAGCGGAGGTCAGCTGCTTGACGATCCAGTAATTGCGGTTGTTTTCCGTCAAGACGTCGACTCCCGGAATGTCCATATATTCGTAATAACGCATGACCGAGCCGCAGGGAATCGTCTGGGCGGTTAAAGAATCCTCATGCCAAACATGCCCCGTGAGCAAAAGCTTGTTTTCCCGGCACCAGTCATACAGCGGCTTGGCGAAATTGTTCAGAAACAGCTGCTGAATCAGCTCCATATAATGCCATTTCACTTCGGACATTTCCTCATCGCCATATAACAGAAACACCTCCGGCAAGCGGAGCCTCAAATCATACTGAAAGCGCTCCTGAAACTCGTGGAACAGCGCCTCCGTCCAAGGTATGCCCCATTCCGGATTGGAATTGTCCCGGCACACATTCGACATCACTTCCCCGCGATAGGGCTC
This sequence comes from Paenibacillus eucommiae, assembly GCF_017874215.1. Classification (GTDB taxonomy): domain Bacteria; phylum Bacillota; class Bacilli; order Paenibacillales; family NBRC-103111; genus Paenibacillus_AI; species Paenibacillus_AI eucommiae. Next base: position 69,637 of record NZ_JAGGLB010000006.1, on the reverse strand, counting down.
ATCTGTGAAAATAGCCTGTATGGACTTGCCGAAGCGCTCTCCCATCCTTTGCTTGTACTTCTCATGCGTGGACTCAATGAATTTTTCCGCAGCTTCCTTTTTCATCGTATCCAAATAACAATTGCCGTTAAAAAAGCTGGACGCCCGCATACTCTCTACCCGGAATACAAGCACCGTGCTGTCCGGTGAAGGCGAATCCCCCTTATTCAAGGCCTCATATCGCTGCAAACGCACCCCATCAAGGTCTGCCTCAAAGGCCGCGACAGTGTCCGTCGTCCACTCAAAAGAAGCTGCAGGCACAACATCCAGCATCAAATACTTCATCCGGTATTGTTCATCCTCAGTCACCATCCCCCCGGCAGAGCCGCTGGGCCAACGGTCCTCGTCATACAGCCAGGCTTCCAGTCCCAAGCGTTCTCCTTCTGCGGCGCAAGCCTCGATCAGTTCAAACCATTCTTCACTCAAATATTCCGTTGCCAGCCCTGTGCGGGAATGCATCGTAAACCCGCCAAGCCCCATTTGCTGCATCACGCCAATTTGCCGCAGCAGTTCCTCCTTCTCCAGCTTGCCATTCCAGGACCAGAACGGCTTGCCGCGAAACTTGGAGGATGGATGTTGAAATTCTTGAAATACTTGCTCTACTCGCCTTGTCAAGTCAGTCACCCCTTTACATATCTACCTGCTTTCTACTATAAGCTGTGCACTGCCAAATTATCAGGGGCTTTCGGGAAATTTCTATAGGCTATTCAGGACATTTCGCGTATGATAGAAGCAAGGAAACCGAATTCGACCTTGTTGGGGAGCGTGAAGTCATGACGATCTCAAAAGTGATTATTGAGTCAAAAGGCGAGGAATTTTTTCACACCGTTCCGATTTATGTCAACAAGCAAAATGAAGCATTCGATATTATCCAGCATACGCATGACTTTGTGGAGATTTGCTATGTCAGCGAGGGCAAAGGCTTTCATTACTTCAACGATGATATTATCCCCATCTCCAAAGGGGACCTGTTCATTATTCCCATAGGCGCTTCACATGTTTTTCGGCCCTATTCAGCCGATCAACGACAGCCACTTATCGTCTACAATTGCTTGTTTCAGTTGGAGCCCATTATCAAATTCAGCGAAGCGTATCCGATCGACGACTTTCTGGAGCAAGCCGTTCAGTATGTTCTGCAGCCTGCACCGGAGACCTGCCTCCATTTCAGGGAGCAGGGCAGTGAACTCTCCAGCCTGTTCAATAAACTGTATCAGGAATTTTACCACCGCGAAAGCGGCTTTCCTTTAATGCGCTTTACGTTACTGCTGCAGTTGCTTGTCCAGCTGGACAGGTATCGGCATGCGGCTCAAGCGGCCAAAGCCTATCCGTTTCCTGAGCTTGATCAGGCTATCCGTTATATCGACGAGCATTTTCACACCTCTCTGACCCTGGAGCAAATTTCCGCATTATGCGGAAGAAGCAGCCGACAATTCACCCGCTTGTTTAAGGAGCAAACCGGGCAAACCTTTGTCGAATATGTCCAGAACCTTCGTATGAACAAAAGCTGTGAGCTGCTGCGCACTACCAACAAGAAAATCAATGAAATCGCCTACCTTGTCGGCTATCACGATCTTAAGTTTTTTCATTCCATGTTCAAGAAGAAGATTGGTCTTACCCCCAGACAATACCGGATTAAAGATAAAAAAGAAGCACCTTGCAGCATCCTTTGAGGAACATGTTCGTGATGTGGGAGCGTTGCGGAGGGAAGGGATGTAGGCTCCAGCCGATGTTAAAAATTTGTTCCCTTGAATGGAATGGATGAGGGGGATGGAACAAATCTTTAAAGGCGGACGCTTCCGCTCTTCCGCCCACAGCCATTCCCTCTCTTTAGCTACAATCGCACGAATGGCACGAACACCAGGCTCAAACTGACTGCCTGCAAGGGTTATTCTCTGGATTGAAGGAGATTTCCCCTCGGGCCAAGCCGCTGGGACTGAAGATCGGCCCCGCCAGCAGGCACAACCGAGAGGATCTGCTACTTTGACGAACTTTAACGATGATTTTCATCGTTAAAAGCATCAGGTCCTCTCTATATCCTTACTTTAACGATGTTTTTCATCGTTAAATCCCTGTTTTTCACCCTGAGAGAGGGCCATCCGACCTCTTTTAACGATGAAAAACATCGTTAAGTGAAGAAGCACATGCCCATTTCGCCGGAAAAGGGCTTCCAACATCCTCTCTGATTCCCTTGGAGATTGGGAGGATGCAAGGTCATATCGTCATAAAAAGAACTGCCCTCCGGCTAACCGGATAGGCAGTTCTGCATCACTCCACTATACCCGTACGCTCAATGCCCTCAACAAAATATCTTTGGGCGAACATATACACAAGCAGCGGCGGCGCAATAATCAGGAAGGCTGCAGCCATCGTAATGGACTCGTTCAGTGTAAAGGAGGCTCCGCCCATGGCAGATCCGGTGGCAACAGATGCATTTAAATTGCCTTGTAAAAACTGCATGCTTTGCGCTAGTAAAGTAAAATCTCCGTTTTTTAAATATAAGGCTGGCTCGTAAAAGTCGTTCCAATGCCAGACGAAGGAAAACAAGAAGACAATCAGCAGCGCTGGTCTGGCCAAGGGCAGCATAATGCGCCAGAAGGTCTTCAGTGATCCGGCTCCATCCATGCGGGCAGACTCTTCCAGCTCCTTCGGCAAGGTGGCAAAAAACTGGCGAAAAATAATAATAAACAAGGCTCCCTTCAACCCTTGTGCAAACAGGGCTGGCACCAGCAAAGGCAGCGGTGTATTCAGCCAGCCGAGCTTGGAGTAGAGCACATGAAGCGGAATCGACAACGTTTGTGGCGGGATCAGAAACGTTAGCAATACAATGAAGAAGAGCAAAGACTTCCCTGGAATCCGCATTCTGGCAAAGGCGTATCCGGTAATGGCGCACGACACCATTTGGAGAAAGGAAGCAGCGGTCGAGATCCATGCGGTGTGCATAAGCGACTTCCAGTATTTAAGTCCAATGATGGCACTCGCATAATTGGACCATTCCAGCTTGCTCGGCAGCCACTGAATCGTTGGATCAACAAGATCAGCCGCTTGCTTTAAAGATGTCGTCAGCATATAGACGATCGGATTCAGATACAATAACGCAGCGGCGGAGAGAATGATATAGATCGCCAGCTTAAATATCCAGCCATCATTGAAATGACGTCCCAAAATAAGCATGCGGGTTTTCTGTACCCCCGCGCTTGCCCTCAGCTTCTCTCGCCAAGGCCCACTTCCCAGGTTCCCCGCATTTCCCACAGTTTCCGTACTTCCCTTGCTTCCCTTACTTCCCATTCCCCAGCGTAACAAGCCGCTGCTCTTTCGTTTGTCGCCAGTCGGCAGCTCTGGAACCTTCATTGCGCTTCCTCCTTTTTCCGGCTCTGAACCCTCGCGATGTAAACAAGAATTCCAATAGGAATCATAATAAATGCAAAATAGATCCAACCTAGCGCACTGGCGTAGCCATAGCCTGTTTTTACATCACTCGTGTTTTGTAAAATATGCTTTAAGACAGGGTTAAACGGGTTGGAGGACTGCTCAATGAGTGTGTAGATCAGGTTCAAAATAATAAATGGCGTGACCGCTGGAAATGTAATTTTCCAGAACGACTCCCACGGCGTTGCCCCGTCAATTTGCGCTGCTTCGTAAGTCGATCTGGAGATCGTCTGGAAAGCGGCCAGAAACAAAATGATTTGCACACCGGAAAACCAGAGGATAATGACGAATTTACCCAACAGGTCCATAACCGTATCCGCCGCCGTAACCGGAAGCACATCGTAGATAATATCTGCCACATTGTATTGCTCCACAAAGGGCAAGGAGCCTTGCCCTTGATTGAACAATTCGAGCAGCACCTGTCCCGATGCAAAAATAACAGGCAGAAAAAACACGGCCCGAAAGAGCATCCTGCCCTTGAACTTCTGGTTCAGCATAATCGAAATAAGGAGGGCGAAAATAACGGTAATTGGCACGACCAGCAGCACTTCCCGCATAAAGAGAAGCATCTCGACCGGAAAGACATTGTCAAACACAAAGGCATACTTATAGTTGGTCATGCCGACAAAATCATATTTCAGCCCAGAGCCATCCTGCTTGACGCCAACCTTGTGAAAACTGATATAAAATGAATATAGCAGCGGGTAGGCAACGAATGTGGCAATCCCGATCAGCCAAGGCAGCAGAAACATATAGCCGCGCCGGGCTTCTCTGAAGGACTGCCTTCTTTTTTGCCGGACATGTTCTTCTCTGCTCATTTCCATATGCGTCTTCATCCGGCTCATCGCCCCCCTTTCTCTGAAACCTGATAGTACAAAGGCTTAATCTCAAACCCATCCCCGCGATAAGGCTGGTCCTTATAATTGACCCGGACGCGCTGCCCGCTCTCATACTCGGTCTCGTACACACCATCAGCCAGCTTCCGATGCCCGGTAATAAAGCTGTTTCTAACCCCAGTCGCCAACTGCGCCTCGTATTCAGCCAAAATCTGCTCTTCGAGTACATCAAATTGGGAACTGAACAAGTTGCTATAAGACGTTTTTTTCAAAATCCGCGGATCTGCATGCGTTAAAGTAAATAGGGGAACAGCCCCATACTCAATATCCCGTAAAAACTGCATCGACTGATCCTCACGCAAATTAGCGGGAGCCGACGAATAGGCTACAAGACCATGTACGGCAATCGGATAAAATGGCACCTGCTCATCAATAATCAGATCAAAATTATATTCCAGCGGAAAATTGAACATATGGTCCACGTGACCGAGTAAATAGTCAAATCCTCCGGATACCTTTACGTTCCCAAGTGCTCCGCGCACCGTATCCGCCATTTGCCCGACGACAGACATGGAATCCTGACGGGTCAACGTGTGCTGCGGATGAAAATCGCTGTACAGCTTGTTTCCCAGATCAACCAAATGAGCACCTTCAATGCCGAGCTTCTTCCATTCGCTCACGAGCTTAGGCATATACTTCTGTAGATTTATTATCGGACTAATTAGAGAAAAAGTGTTTCCTGCAGGATTCGTAAATGTGGTCGGGATGCCTGTAATGGCACGAATGCCGTCCTTGGAAGGGGAAAACCCGCTCTTCCTCGAATCGGAAGCGATATCAATCCGATCGCTTAGGCTGACCTTAACGCCCTGCAATTGCAGCTTAGCAATCAGCTGCCGCAGCCCCGCCTCGCCTCCAGCATCCGCTTCAACCGGAAAGCGCTTTGGTAATTGTCCCGGATCACCGCCGTTCTGCCAGCCATTCAGCCCAACCTCGATCCCGGTAACACCCCGCTCAGCAAGCCTTTGAACGATCTCCTCCACTTGGGCAAACGTGGTAGCCATCCTGAGCTTCTCACCTAACGGTGAGGCTTCGCTTGAACCTATCACGAACTGGAGCTGCATCGGAGAACGCTCCAGCCCCGAATCAAGCCGCACTATGCTGCGATGTTCCATTAAATAGCCACGGTATGCTTCTGCCATTCCCACGTAATCTGCATTCGCTTGCTCCAGAAAGATGTAGCGGACCGAGATCGCTTCTTGTGGAAGCTTCTTGTCATAGCCTAACTTACTGGTCGTCAAGCCCGACGGCTGATTGTAGTATCTGCGGAGCACAAACTTGGCATGCGCTTCATTGAATGGGGTCACGATGCCAGCCGGGGTCGCTACTACATTCGCCCTTGCAGCCCCTTCCTCAATGATAGCCACGTAGCCGCCATCACCCGCGTTAATACCGAATACCGGGTAAGAGATTGGTGTCCTTCTTGTAAAAAAAGTGTTGCTGGGAACAGCCCAATCAAGACCATATACAGGGGCACTGTAGGAATTGATCAGTTCAAGCCCTTCCTTATTGAATCGAATCAAGCCGCCCGGACCGTCAGGCACCAGCAAATAGCCATCAGATTTGTTCGGTGCAGCTCCCATAAACGGCAGCAGATCTAATTCTGTTAAAAGATGCGTTTTCGTTTCCACGATCCCTAATTGGGGAATATGAGCGGTCAATTGCCCCTTATCCAGGCGGTATTCCACATAAATCTGGAAGCCAAGATCATCGATCTTGTAACAGAGGGCTACCCCCTGATCAATTTTTGCCCATTCTACTGTAGTCGGATGTTCCTGTGTGTTGGAATTTAACAAATTCTTTTTCTTATCGTCAAAATAATTGAAGATAAAAGGAGACTCCAAATTAGAGCGCCATATGCCAACCGTACTTTCCTGAGCCAGCACCTCCGGGCCCGGATTACTTGACCAGAGCTTCCCGCTGCGTCTGTCCTCAACGGCAATTTGCCCTTTCTTCGGATCAAACCACAAGATCATGGATTGCTCTTCGTGCGCTTTGAACCATTGTGTGCCTTCGGAATAACGAGACTCTTCTTCGGGCACTGCCGCTGTAACGTTCAGACTGGAGATGAATTCCAGTGCGCTGGAAGTGGCGTGATTGCCTGCATTCGTCACGACTGATGCTGGGCGGTTAAGCAACCAGACCAACGTGGCCGCCAACAGGATGCATACAGCTATCCACAGCGTTATTTTTCTCCAACTCCATCGTTTGAAGCCATTTACCGCTTTATCGAACACGCTCCCACACCTCCCTCCCAAATCCCGTTACGAAGTCGGTCGCCTGGTAGAGCAATCCGATAAGCACAAAACCAAATACCCACAGGCAAACGAGTGTAACCACGGACACGGACATCATCCCGATCGCCTCTTTTAAATTATAATTATGCACAGTCTGGCTGCCGATAAAGATCAGAATAAACACCCAGATGCCAATCCCATACATCGCCGCATGGTAGAATATCCCTTCCTGCAGCGTCAGCACATTCGATAACCATTGAACAGGAAGCAGAAAAAGTACATAAGGGGCTATCGCATAGCTGTTCACGACTACGACCTTGCCAAACGTCCCTTCCCCCCGCATAACCGATCCTGTCAAATAATTAGCAATCACCCAGGACAACCACGGCAGGAAAAATGTCATGGCCTCCATCGTTATATCCAGCGAGCCGAACCGCTGCGAGGCAAACAGAAGACTCACGACCGCCTTACCAGCGATGACGACGACAAACCCAAGCACCACAAACATAAGTGCAAACCGCCATCTGACCTCTCTGGATTCAGCGATATCGTACATTCCATTCATCGGATGGCGCAGCATGGCGAACATCTGTCTCCAGGGCTCTGTCCATGCCCGCCATACTTCCCCTCCCGCTGCCGATCCCGATGCTTCCTTAGATGCTTCCCTAGATGCTTCCTCCCCTGGCTCCGGGCGAATAGACACTTTCTCCTCCGGCATGCCGTCAGCCAGTAAACGTGACTTGTAGCTCCGCCTTATTTTACGATAAATAATCAGGCCAATAATAAGGAGCACCAGGACCGTCATCCCTGTTCCAAAGTAGCGCAGCAACAAGTTCATGCGCACCTGCCAGAACGATTCGGAATACCCCTCTTTATCCTCCGCCTGATCAAAATACGCCATCGCTTGCTGATACTCACCTTCCTTGTACATCGCCTTTGCCATGCCCAGGTAGGCGCGATCGTACATCCCGTTCATCCGGTGAATCTCTTCCCACAGCGGCCGTGACTCCTCATATTTGCCTTGGTTGTCCATGTACGCAGCCTGATGAACGAGTTCACCGAAACGGGTAGGCTTCATAATCTGAATCCGGTTCAGCTCGCCATCGGCTATGTAAATATTGCCTTGCGAGTCTGCGGCAATGCTCGTCATTCGTTTGAACATTCCAAGCCGCTGCTCCGAATTCACCACATTGGTCCCGAAAATAAACAGCAGCTGGCCGTATTTATCATATTGGTAGATCTTGCCCTCGGAAGTTTCAGCTACCGTCATAACACCATGCGCATCCACGTGAACATCTTGAAAAGAAAAGCGCTCCAAGGGCTTTAACCAAGGTGCAAAATTATGATCCTTCAGCAGATCTACACTGCCAAAATTAAGCCGTTTTAACTGCCCGCTTTTCAAATCCTTATTTACAGTGTACATAAAGCCTTTGGCATCGACAGCCACATTCGTGACCGCTCCCGGCAAACGCTTCTGCTCTTCCTTCAATTGTTCCTCGGTATAAAATCTCCGCTTGAAGCTTTCCATCCAACTGGTCGGAACTTTATTGGCACCGAAGAAGCCTGCGAAGGTGCCATCCGGAGCGAGCTGCAGCAGTCCCTGATAGCCGCCTTTCGTCACAATATACATATACCCCCGCTGATCGACAACCACTTTCAATGGCGCATATACGAATGTTTTCGGAATCAGCTCCGAATCCGGTGCCAGCACTTCTCTAACATACCGCCCCTCCGGGTCGAACACTACGACTCTGCGGCTGCCGGTATCGGCGACCACAATCTCGCCTGCTTCCGTTACGAATACGCCTTCCGGGCTGCGAAGCTTTGCTTTGGGCTCTGTGCTGTCCGGCTCGGGTATCGTGCGCACAATTTGACCTGCAAGATTAAACTGCACGATGCGGTCGTTTCCCGTATCCGCCACATATAGCTCATCCTTCGCTGTTATAAACAGATCCTCCGGGTTTTTCAGCCCGCCCCATACAGCCTTGGGAACAAACGCATTGGGTGTTCTTATCCAATTATTATTAACGTCGCCCGAATAAGTCGTGTAAGGTAGTTCGGCATAAACAGCCCGCTCCGCTCCTCCAAGCAGAACAACTGCCAGGAGAACAGCCAGCAGCATTCTCATTATTTTCCGGCGCGCCTTGCTACTTGTAGGCATCGTCCCACTCCTTTATTTAATTCCCGAATGAGCCATCGTATTGAGGACTCTGCGTTGAAACAGCAGAAAAACAACCAGGTTCGGAAGAAACATAATCAATCCTGCAGCTGCGGCAATCCCCTGGCCGACCACATTATTCGCCAGTCCGTTCGTTAACGTCATCGTGTAGTAGGGCAGCGTTTTCATCGATTCCGTATGGGTAAATAGGGACGACGTTTCCGTCTGAGCCCATGACCCTTGAAAGGCAAGTATGCCGATCGTCGCCACCGCAGGCATGCACACGGGCAGCACAATCCGAAAAAACACCATAAACTCCTGCGCCCCGTCTATTTTCGCAGCTTCAATCAGCTCATTCGGAATTTGATCAATAAACTGCTTCATCAGGAACACCCCTACCGGGGCAGCAAGCAGCGGCAGCACATGGACCAGATAGGTATCCATAATCCCCAGATTGGCAATGACCAAAAACCGGGGAATTGCCACCGTTTCCGGAGCAAACATCAGCGCGACAATCGTGAAGGAAAACAGCAATCCACTGCCCATAAAGCGCTGCTTGGAGAAGGCATAGGCTGCCATCGAGCTAATAAAGATGACCCCGGCCACTGTAACTCCTGTCGTAAGCACACTATTAAACAAATAACGGGAAAACGGGATTACCGTCGTCTGCGATTTTAATATAAGCTGCTGAAAATTGAACCATGTCGGCTGACTCGACCAGAACCTGGGTGGATACAGGAATAATTCACTGATCGGCTTAAAGGCATGATTGATAATGAAGACGATCGGCAGCAGCATGAACAGCGCCAGCAGAGAGAGTCCGATCATAGTAAACGTCTGAAAAGGATCAAGCTTGCCTATGCGCAGGCGAAAACGAATGCGAAAACGCCGGTCTGCCGGCCTAGCACCATCAACCTGTGGATTGTGTGCGGGCCCTGGCTCCATTTTGCTCATCCCCCTATCCATCTCCTACTCATCTCCCTTCGTAGCAAACAAACGAAATGCCAGCTTAGAGCTCGCATAAACGATAAGCAGTAAAACCACCGATAATGCTGACGAGTAGCCAAGCTCGTACCGGATAAAAGCGAAATCGTCAATATGGTTTGTGATCAAATGACCCGAATACTGCGGTGTAATAGGCGATCCCGCCAGCATCGTACCGATGGCACCTGCCTTCAGCGTCCCGACTACGGACATCACAGCTCCAAACAACATTTGCGGCTTGATCGACGGAATCGTAATATAGTAAATTTCCTGCAGCCGGTTGGAGATGCCATCGATGGACCCAGCCTCATACAGTTCAGAATTGACTGTCTGTAGACCCGCCAGCATAGCCAGAAAGCCTACGCCCATACTCGCCCACAATGAAACAACAATCATAATATTCATAAAATATTGCGGATCCTGCAACCACAACTGCGGCTCACTCACAATGCCAAGGGATAGCAAAATATTGTTCAAATATCCGACCCGGTCTCCGTTGAAAATGACCAGCCAAACGACCGACATGGCAATACCCGCCGATAAGGAAGGTGTGTAGATGGCAATAGTGAAAATATCACGGATTCGCTTGGGCAGCTGATGAATCAGCCACGCCAGAAAAAAGGATAGCGCATATCCCAACGGTCCGACGATAATGGCAAATTTGAATGTGTTTGGAATGGCGTTTTGCAAAAAGATCCGGTCCTGCGTCAAAATCGCCAGAAAATTGTCCCAGCCGATAAAGGTCGGCATCGAAATCGCATTAAATGAAAAGAAAGCGAGTGCATTTGCTACCACAATCGGAATCACGATAAACAGCGTAAAACAGATCATAAAAGGAGCGATAAACAGATAGGAAATCCGCTGCTTCCAGAGCGTTGCCAGGATGCCCTGCCATCCGTGCTTTTTCAATGTGCCAGTACGCATGGTACTTCTCATGGTGTTCCTCATGGGGCTCCTCCCTTCCAGGGCTGATTGATCTGCGGCACATCAAGGGGGTGAAGGATATCGCCCTCTCTATTCCTCAGTCCAAACTCAACCTGCTTACGCTCCAATTCGCGGTTAATGTCATTGACGGCCTGCTCCATCGCAACGCGCGGATTTTTCCGCTCCAGCACGACTTTGTTCCAGGCAATTTCCAGATGCCGGCCTGTGAAGTAACCACCAGGCAGCTGTGGAATTTCCTTGAACCATTCACGCTGATCGCTGATCGTCTGAATGTCCTCCATTGGCCATGGCAGCTGGGTAAAGGCTTCTACATTCGCGGTGTTCCAGCGGTATTCCGGTCCGTACAACGCTTCAATGTCATTGCCAAAGCGCCGCTGCATGTCCGTTGAAGTCCACCATTTTAAGAACTCCCAGGCGTCCTCCTGTTTCTTGCTTTGCTTAAAAATAACGCCCGCCTGCATAGCCCCGCCGGACCAACGGGCAATCGTCCCATCAGCCTGCTTCGTTCCGGGGATCGGAGCAATTTTCCAGCGTCCGGCAAGCTCAGGAGCGGCAAACTGCACTTGTAGATAAGTATTGAAGTCAACTACGCCAATCGGGATATCACCAAGCCGAAAGTGACTGTAAAAGCTGGGGACTTCCTTCGGCATCTGATACAAGGCAAACATATCAGTCCACTGCTCAAAGCCTTGCAGCGCCTCTTCGCTGTCAAGCGCAGAACGCATGCCGTCAGCCGAGTAGAAGGATGCACCCTGCTGATAAATAAACGGCAATCCGTCCTTTGGCGGGATGTAGAAATCGAACCCGTTCTGCTGCAGCGTTGGCAGCATCTTCAGGACATCGTCCCATGTATCCGGCGGGCTCAGCTCCAGTCTTTCCATAATATCTGTACGGTAGAGCAGTACATTGAAGCCCTGGATTTCGGGCAATGCATAATCTTTCTTGTCATAATGAAAGACCGACAATGCGCCTGGATGGAACAGCTTGGCTGCTTCCTCGTAGTCAGGAAATTGAGATAAATCGACCAGCGCTCCGCGGGTTGCGAAGTCAATCGGCATCGCTGTATCAACACCCAAAGCCACATCAGGCTGCTTGCCGGAAATATTGCCCAAAATAAAGAGCTGCGGGTCCGGCACAATATTGATATTAACAGCAATGCCTGTCTGGGCCGTAAATTGCTCATCCGCTAATTGTTGAATCACATTCACATAATCCCGATTTCGGTTCACCCATACATCTATTGCGTCGGAACGCTTGCGCACAAAGTCATAATCATTCGTAAAAGAACGAAAGAAGCCCAGCAGAAAATGTCCTGTTTTTTCTAACCAGTTCGGTTTGACGCGGGGCAGCTCCGCACCTGGCTCCGCAATCCAGAGATAGTCAAGCAGCAGCGGTTGATCAAGCAAGCGGTATGTCCATGTCCCCAAATTGTTCTGCATCGTCTCGAACAGGTTCAAGCGATTAGGAATCGTGCGCGGATGATCCCGCAGATCGGTTAAATCATTCGCTGCAGCACGAAATGCATTCTCAATATCCGAACGCCCGGTCGTGATTCCGGCAAGATGGTTCGACATCGCGAGCAAGTCATCGATAATGCCTGTCATCTGCTCATGAAGCCCGGGAATGTATTTCTCCAGCTCCCAATCCCGGTTGAAGTCCGTATTTCCAGCAGACGTATACGATTTCTCGAAGTTTCCGGTAATCTTGCGAATGGTCTGCTCCAGCTTGCCAATGCTCCGCAGGTTCCGCAGCAGCCCTTCATACACCGGCATGACCGGAGCGGCATTCGCAGTCATGCGGATCGTATGCTTTCCTTGCTCCAGCTGCAGCTGCAGCGGTTGATTATCAGCATCACTCAGCGTCAAGCTATCCCAATCCCAAGACGAATTGTAAGGAAATCCGACCTCAAGCAGCTCCTTGAATGGGGACTTGCCATCAATCGTAATCGTGCGGTAGGCATAAGCATTGTTGGCATAAGCCTGTAAATATTTGAATCCGATATGATAAATGCCGTCTTTGGGCACGTTGAATTCCCATTCAATCCATTCTCCGCTTCTCCGGAATTGATCGCCGCCGATCGTGTTATAGCGAATATGGCCTTTTGCCGCCGGAGATATCAAGGCACTCTCATTCGATTGCAGTTGGATCGATACATTCGATTTCTGCGTGAATTGTTCGGCTTCTATCTTCTGCAGCCAATTGCCTGAAGCTAAATTTGAAGCTTTAGCAAGGTCTGGATCTTGTGGCTCTTTATCTTGGTCTGGATTTTGCGGAACTTGTGTTGCTTCCGATGCTTGCGGTGATAACACATACAATCCCTGCAGCTTCATTGCCTCCCGGCCAGATATGAGCCGGATCGTGTGGGTCCCTTTCGTAAACAACCACTTTAATGGCTTCGAATCAACCGCGTAATCGGTTAACAGCACATTCTTCCAGCCTTTGATCTCTATAGATTTAGGCCTTTTGTCGTTATCGAACTCATCCCGTTCAGGTGGAAACACGTTGTCTGCATAATGGCGCTTAAGCACAATCCGCTCCGCTTCCGCATAGGGCAGCGCGCCGTCAATCTGAATTCCCCTTACCAAATCGGTCATATGATCGTCCGCACTATCGTAAATAACACCCAAATTGTAATAGCCAGCCTCAGGCAGCTCCACCTGCCATTCGATCCAGCCTTCACCCTGCTTCCAGACAACCCCCTCGCCATCCTTCAATTGTTCAAAATGAACCTCATCTGACACCCCCGAACTGTCATGTGCAGGCAGCATCAGAGGCTCCCTCAGCGCAGCTGTATCCTTTGCTCCCTCTGTCGTCGAAGCCAGCCATTGCAAATACGTTGGAATGTCACTGGCCCGATCATTTGCTGATTCATTGGCTGATTCAACAGTTGGCCCAATAGCTGACTCATCCACAGACACATTACTAACCTCTTTGGGCTGGGAACTCGCCTCCTGAGAACTTTCCCCATTAACGGGAAGCGCGGATGAAGAGAATGTCATTGAGAACAAAAGCATAAAGGACAGCAGCAGCGTTCCGAAGTATTGCCAGCGCTTCAGCATAGTAAAACCTCCGACACTTTATCAAAAAAATGCGCCCGTTGCATGTCAATAGCAACACGGATCGACTGTCCTTCTTCAAATGCAGTATGCGGATCTACGCGTACGACGATCCTCTGCTCCTTATTGTTGGTATACAAATAAGTATCAGAGCCCAGCAGCTCCTTGATTTCCACAACAGCTTCAAATTGGTTCGGCAGCAGCTCCGGGCGCGCTAAATCTTCATCCCGATATAGCAGGTTTTCCGCGCGAATACCCAAAATAACCGTTTTACCGATGCAGCCGTTATCACGTAAAATCGTACTTTTCTCTTCCGGGATAAGCAGCGTGTGCTTGCGTGTTTCAAACAAACATTGCCCCTCGCGAAGCCGAAGCTTTCCCTCTACGAAATTCATCGGCGGCGATCCGATAAAGCCGGCCACAAACAGATTCGCAGGCCGTTTATAGATCTCCTCCGGCTTCGCAACCTGCTGAATAATGCCATCCTTCATAACAACGATGCGCGTTCCCATCGTCAAGGCCTCCACTTGATCATGTGTCACATACACGGTCGTTGTGCGCAGCCTGCGGTACAGCTTACCGATCTCTTCACGCATCTGCACGCGCAGCTTGGCATCCAGATTGGATAGCGGTTCATCCATCAGGAACACTTCCGGTTCACGGACAATGGCCCGCCCCAGTGCAACGCGCTGCCTTTGACCACCTGACATTTGCTTCGGCAGCTTTGGCAGCTGTGATTCAATCTCCAATATTTTGGCAGCCCGGCTCACGCGCTCGTGTATTTCCGCTTTTGGCAATTTCCGCAGCCTTAAACCGAAGGCAATGTTCTCGTAAACGGTCATGTGCGGGTAGAGCGCATAGTTTTGGAACACCATGGCGATGTTGCGGTCTTTGGACGAAATATAATTGACGATCCTGTCACCAATATAAATATTGCCTTCGGTAATATCCTCTAATCCGGCCAGCATGCGGAGCAGTGTGGATTTGCCGCAGCCTGAAGGCCCGACAAGCACTAGAAACTCGCCATCCTCCACCTCAAGGTGAAAATCGTTTACGGCTGCCCGCTTCTCCCCGGCATATCGCTTATAAATATGATGAAACAACACCTTCGACACGGTTGCTACCCCCTCATAATTCGCCAAGCTCCGGAGCTACCCGAAGCTTGACGGTCATACCCACCGCTCTATTCTTCTCCCTTGCTTGCTTTCTTGCTTGCTTTCTTGCTTGCTTACTTGCTTACTTGCTTGCTTGCTTGCTTGCTTGCTTGCTTACTTGCTTACTTGCTTGCTTGCTTGCTTGCTTGCTTGCTTGCTTGCTTGCTTGCTTACTTACACTTACTTGGCCAGATTTTGTTGAATCATCTCATTGAGCTTCTGCGCTCTAGACGGGAAATATTCATGTGAGCTGATCTCTTCTTCATAAGCGATTCCGCCGAATTCCATAAACATCTTATTCAGCTCATTGCCAGCCGGAATAAATCTGGATGGATCAAAGCGGGTGATTCCCGGCGTGTACTGGAGAACCTCTTTATCGAAGCCTTCATATACCTTGGCATTCGTGAAAGCCTCCACCAATTCCGGATCATCCGAGTTCGGGAATGATCCACCGAATTGGAATAGTACCTTCTGTCCTTCCTTGGTCGCATCCCAGAATTTAAGCAGCTCCCACGCAGCTTCTTTATGCTTGCTCGCCTTCGAGATCGACATCGGGCTTAACCAGCCGAAGTTGACCTGCTGCGCTGTTCCTTTCGGCATGGCGGCAATATCCCAATCGAAGGGGAACGCTTCCTTAAAGCCGGGAAGTACGGGTCCGATCGCCGTAAAGAATAAGGATTTTCCATCATGGAACGAGTTGAGTGCAATCTTGGCATCTGCCGCACGCTTGGCATTCAACAGCGCACCATCTTTGATCATTATGTCGGTAAAGAAATTCAAATCATCCAGCACTTCCGGAACTGAGCCATCCGCAAGATTTTTGGTGAAATCCTCATTCATAGCTCCGACGTTCGGTGCATGCCCATTAGCCATTGGCAAAATCATCGAAACAAAGTCATGCCACCACACGCTGTTTGCCAGGCCGTAATGACTGGCTGCCGGATTAGTAGCCGCTTTAGCCATCGTTTTAAACTGTTCCCATGTCCAATCGAGCTTCGGTTTTTCCAGCCCATACTGCTTCAACAAGTCTTTATTGTATAAAATAAAAAATCCGTCATTTCCCCGGGAAAGTGAATACAACTTGCCATCCCTTTTGAAGTTATCCAAATATCCGGCCCGATAAGGGTAGCTTTTAAATTCCTCGTCCTTCTCGGCATAAGGCGTTAAATCTTCGATAAGCCCTTCCTCTATCGCCCGGTCTAACGAGGTGTTCCATATAATATCAAGCGGCTGTCCTGACGCAATACTCTTGATCAGCTCATCTTCCCCATTTTCCGCATAGACGCCCTCTACCGTTATCCACGGAAATTTCTTCGTAAAGGCTTCGAACATTTTGGGCCAATCCTGATTTTCTGGTGGAATAACCCATCCTACTTTTAATGTAATCGGCTCATGATCCTCTGGCTTCACTACTGTACTGGTACTGGTTGGCTCCGGCTGCTTCACTGGCTCCGTACTATTCGGCTCCCCGCCCTTGCTGCTGCATGACATCATGAAAACTAACAGTAAACAAACCGTAAGCGTTGTCACAATTTTTATCAAACCATACTTTTTCATAGACACCCATCCCTCTTAATATTAATGACAACAGTACCAAAAATAGCGTTATCATTTAATTTCATTATATTTCTTTTCCATCTAGAACTACATTGCTTGGGTTAATATTTACTAGTCATTAAAAGTGTAGGGGCACTGCTTGGATGGATAGACAAGTCGGACGTGACAACTATATGCCTAACAGCGGATAGCAGCTGGTAATAGTGCCGGATGAGAAGTATTGTGACTGAGTTTTATATAGTGCCGGCTTTTTCCGACTGTAATTCTTGTCCTATTCGCCACTAGAGTTAGTAAGGTGTGGGTGTAATTTAATCTCACTGCTTAAGATTTGTCATACCTAGCCCTAACAAATTATAGGAGTCCAAGCACCCGCACCTTCCGTATTAGCATCATACCAGTAAGTAATTACTTTTTCTACTCAATTTCTCCTAAATTCTTCATATAAAGTCACTATTCTTGACAGCTATCACTAGAGTGATCACAAAAAAAAACCCGAAGCAGCGAGGCCGCTGAAAAACCTGTAGGTTGGACATAGGGCTGCAGGGACATAAAAAAAGACGACCCACGGTCCCGGTATTTGAGATTTTGGGTCGTCTTATTTGCTTTTTTTGTCAGGCTATTACGGCTGAATTTACACAGCAGTGGAAATATAGACTGAATAAACCGCACTTTGTGTGACATTCATGTCCAAGAATAAAGAAATTGCATCATTTCTTGTAACAGGGTTACCAGCTATGTTACTGGTCCAGGTTACTGTTGCATTAGGCGTAACTGCATACGCAGCACCATTTGATACACGTACGGGTTGAGCACCTACATCTGTAGGTCTAATTGAGAAAACTATGGTTCCAGTAATGAGAGCTGTAGTGGTAAGAGTAATCGTTGATATTACATTCGCAGCTAATGGTGCTGCAGCATTATTAATAACATCAAAGCACACTTGGTACATATAAGTTCCGATTGGTAAGTTGTTGATACTAATTGCTCCTGATAGTCCAACTACGCTTCCATCTGCCGCATCAACGTAGGGAACAGCATTGGATAGTGCTCCTGGTGATCCTGCTATCCGTTGAAATCCTTGATTATTTCCACCAAAATTAATAACTTTTGTAAATTCTGTAGGCGTTGCTCCGGTGGCTCCCGTGGCTCCCGTAGCTCCTGCGGATCCCGTGGCTCCCGTGGCTCCGGTGGCTCCCGTGGCTCCCGTGGCTCCAGTAGGCCCCGTGGCTCCCGTGGATCCTGTTGCTCCCGTGGCTCCCGTGGATCCCGTAGGCCCCGTGGCTCCCGTGGCTCCTGTTGCTCCCGTGGCTCCCGTGGCTCCGGTGGCTCCCGTGGCTCCCGTGGCTCCAGTAGGCCCCGTGGCTCCCGTGGCTCCTGTTGCTCCCGTGGATCCTGTGGCTCCCGTGGATCCCGTGGCTCCCGTGGCTCCTGTTGCTCCCGTGGCTCCCGTGGCTCCCGTAGGCCCCGTGGCTCCCGTGGATCCCGTAGGCCCCGTGGCTCCCGTGGCTCCCGTGGCTCCCGTGGATCCTGTTGCTCCCGTGGCTCCCGTGGCTCCCGTGGATCCCGTAGGCCCCGTGGCTCCCGTGGCTCCTGTTGCTCCTGTTGCTCCCGTGGATCCTGTGGCTCCCGTTTCTCCCGTAGGCCCCGTGGCTCCCGTTTCTCCCGTGGATCCTGTTGCTCCCGTGAATCCCGTTGCTCCGGTGGATCCCGTGGCTCCCGTTGCTCCCGTGGATCCCGTGGCTCCCGTGGCTCCCGTTGCTCCCGTTGCTCCCGTGGATCCCGTTGCTCCCGTGGATCCCGTGGATCCCGTGGCTCCCGTTGCTCCCGTGGATCCCGTGGCTCCCGTAGGCCCCGTGGCTCCCGTGAATCCGGTGGCTCCCGTGGCTCCCGTAGCTCCCGTGGCTCCCGTGGATCCCGTTGCTCCCGTTGATCCCGTGGATCCTGTGGATCCTGTGGATCCAGCAGCGCCTACGGCTCCTGGCGAGCCAGTTGCTCCAGCAGGGCCAGCAGCTCCTGGCGAGCCAGTTGCTCCAGCAGGCCCGGCAGCTCCTGGCGAGCCGGTTGCGCCTAATTCACCTTGCTGTCCTCTTTTACCACGAGGACCTCGCGGACCTCTCGGACCACGTGGACCACGTGGACATTTAGCATTTGATGTAGGGGAAGGACAAGTTACATGTATGATTTCCTGTTTACATTCCTTTTTTTTGTTACAATTTTGGTTAGATTTTTTTTTGGGGCATTTCATGAATTGACACCTCCTTGTAATGTTTCTATCTTATGAAATTTTCATACTATTGATTGGACTAGCACCCTAGTTAACTAGACTTTAAGTTAATTAACTTAATGAAATTGTGGACGACTATCAAGAGAAACCTTACAGATCTAGATACTAAAAAAAAAACGTCTTGCGACGTCCTTTGAAGCAAGAGTTCGTGACGTGGGTGCGTTACGGGAGGGAAGGGCTGTGGGCTCCAGCCGCTGTTAAAGATTTGTTCCCTGAATGGAATCGATGAGGCGGTAGGAACAAATCTTTAAAGGCGGACGCTTCCGCTCTTCCTCCCACAGCCATTCCCTCTTTAGCTACAATCGCACGAATCACACGAACACCAAGATCAAACGGACTGCCAGCAAGGGTTTTCTCTTGATTGGAGGGGATTCCCCCGCGGGCCAAGCCGCTGGGACTGAAGAATGGCCCCGCCAGCACGCACAACCGAGAAGATCTGCTACTTTAACGATGTTTTTCATCGTTAAAAGCATGAGGTCACTCCACTTCCCTTACTTTAACGATGAAAATCATCGTTAAAACCCCTTTTTGACCACCTAGAGAGGCCATCTATCCCCTTTTAACGATGAAAATCATCATTAACGTGACGGATTGACTTGGAACACTTACTTTAACGATGAAACATCGTTAAATGAAGCACACACTCATTTCGACGGAGGGCGGGGTGCTTCGGGTTCCCTCTTTTATGCTTTATCACTGTAAAGCACTTAAATTTTCTTATCTTATAAAAAAAACGATATTCGATTCAGAGAGCTGAATCGAATATCGTCTGTTTTTGGATATATCTTTAAAATCGCAAGTTTTTCAGTTTGCAGGGGATTGGCTTTCATTATCGCTTCTATGTAAAGCTTTTTTCACCCATCAAACTTCAATCGTTCCGAACTTTTTCCACGTGCCGGGAGTACCCAGTTGTGTGCATATGAATCCGGAGTAGCCGCCAGCAACAACATTTTTGATTAGAACCCGATCGCCGATAGTCCATTTCCCGTCAGTAGGTGCAGTGTCTGAGCCTTGATCAACGGTCAGGTTTTCGGGATAGTAGGTGCCTTTGATTTTATTAATATTTACACCTATGAACTTCATCCCTGCGCCATTCGAAATGCCGACGATGTAAGGGTTATTAACAAGCCCTGCAAAGACATAGGAACCTTCTGCCGGGTCGCCAATAATCGTATCCTTAACGATCAGCTGCGCGATCTGATTCGTTAAATTCCCCACCTGGAAGAAATAAGCTGTGTTATAGTTGCGAATCAGATTGCCGGAAAAATAGCAAAGTCCGTTCTTACCGGTCTCGATAGCTATCGCAACGCCGTTAATATTATTGTCTTCAATGTGCAGCTCCTCTAGCTTAGAAGTCATAATGGCGGTACCTTTTTTCAATGGAGAATAGATCGTGTTGTTCGTTATATACAGTCTGCTTGTGTCCAGATCCTGGTTTAGTGTTTTCGAATATCGGATGGCTGTTGAAAGAACCTTGGAACGAATTTGATTGTTAGCAATATGGATGAACGTATTGGCTGCCATGTCTGCTTTGTTAGAAGAATCCTTCAAAATGATCATTTCGGATACCGGCTGCTGACCTGTAGGATTCCGGTTGTTAACGAGCACGTTATTCTCAACCTTCATGGAATAGGGGGCGACATACATATTGGTATCCCATTCCAAAGAGATCAATTGATTGTTAGGCTCATGGAGCTCGGTCAATTGTTGATTGTTCTGGTTCAAATAATCCAGCGCAAATGAAAAACGATTGTTCGCAATTGATACTTCCGAACCATTTAGAATTTTAACACCATTCATGAAAATCTCTTCAAATACGTTGTCTGCTAGATGAACTTGCTCACAATTAAAATTCGATAAGAAGCCATAGTAGGTTGGCAGTGACTGCTGTCCGCCGACAGTGGATATCCCCCGGTCTCTCCTGCCGTCGATGATATTGCCTACAACCGTGATTCCTTTGCCATTAAATGCAATTGCCGCATACGCAGCTGCCCGAACCGTATTGCCAACTACCGCAATATTGGAATTTCTGACCACAACATCATCCAGATCAAAGGCAATTGCTCTACCGCCCATATCACTGACCACATTATTGGCCACGGTCACGTTCTCCACATGCGTACCGCCCGGCGTATCATTCTCGCCATACCAGTTATCGAAGCAGATGCCATTCATCGACTTCTCTACATAATTATTGGTCACCACCACATCCTTGCATTTGGATACATATATATTTCCCGAGCCATCGCCGTTATACGTAAAATAACAATTGGTTATGACCACGTTCCTACATCCGTAGACAGCCAGTGTAACACCTTGTCCTTCCATAACACCTTTAACCGGAAAAGGATTTCCTACACCATAAACGCCTTCAATCCACAGGTTATCAATCGTAACATTCACTTTATCCTTCGCCGAAATTAAATTCACACCATCAGGATTGGTCGTCATAAAAATTTTGGATGCCCGCGTACCTTCGATTCTGGAATTATCCTGCAAAAACACGTAGTCCGTAATTCTGTAGGAAGAAGCGGAAAAGTAAATGTGCGAAAAAGAATTAATGGCCAGCTGAATCGCTGCCGTATCATCCGTCGTGCCATCACCTTTGGCACCAAACCATTTCACATGCGCAGGGCCGCTAAATATACGTCTAAACCTGGCGCCGGAGCTGGAGACAAGGATAATTCCGGTGTTGTCCGCTGAAGTCGTATCCGTATTATCATAATAGAAGGACCCTTCCTGATCACGATCCTTAACAAAATAAATGCGGTCGATTTCCGGTGATGATAGCGCTCTCAATTGTGCGATAGTGACCATCTTGCAGCACTCTTCATATTCAATACTTTTTTTCATACCACTGCCATTGGCAACAGGCAGCTTGCCGCCCATTGTTCCCAGAAGCCATGCCCCAGCCGTTACCGCTCCAGCAGCCCCTATTCCGCCAAGCAGTTTCCTTCTGCTTACCCTAACATCACTCTTACCTTCGTATCCCTCCTGTTCAACTTGTTGCTGATGCTGATTGTTTTCCGTCATACTGTCATCCTCCCATTTCACGATTGTTGTTTTACATGTTTTACATGCCTTTTCCGTTCTTGTTACCGTCAAGTTGATCGTGCAGTTGCATTTATTATAACAATGATCCGAACAGGCACCAATTGCTCACATTAAGATTTATCAGGGTCTGAAACACTAATTATGCCCGCTTATTCATCAAATCCTTTCTCTCTTCCAGCTATGTATAATGGATAAGAAGCCTTGTATCTAATAAGGATCAGCAGTAAAGCTGATCCTCTTCCTGGTTCATATAGGCATGTAATAATTTCATGTATGCCTCCAATATTTGTTTCGTTAATATCCCCGTTTTTTCAACCATGTCCCGCATAACGATGTCCATGTCCGCACACTGTCCGCATTGACTGCATTGGCTGCATTGACCTCATTGTCCTTATTTTCTGCCAGCCCCATACCATGTGGTCCACTCTCGTAAATATGCAATTCAAAGGGAACCTTATGCCTGCTTAATGCCTGTGCGAACAGAAGACTGTGCTCTACTGGAACAGCCTCGTCATCTGCCGTATGCCATAGGAAGGCAGCAGGTGTATCTGCAGAGACCTGCAGTTCATTGGATAAATGCTGGCGCTGAACATCAGCAGGAAATTCCCCCAGCAAATTGACCATCGATTCATAATGTCCGATTTCCCCTAGACTAATAACCGGATAACAGGCAATCATGACATCTGGCCGGCTGCTTTGCCGCTCAACTGGGTCTGGATCTTCAAGCTGGCCTTTGTCAAAATGTGTGCCCACTGTGGAGGCCAGATGCCCGCCTGCGGAAAATCCCATAATGCCGATGCGGCTGGCATCGATATTCCAGGTTTTGAAGTGATACCGTAAAAAGCGGATCGCGCGCTGGGCGTCAAGCATGGGAATCGGGTGCTTATAAGGCGCCACCCGGTAATTCAGCACGAAAGCAGAAATGCCAATCCGGTTTAACCACAGAGCAATCGGCTCACCCTCATGCTCTGCCAGCATGCCGTATGCCCCTCCCGGGCAAATGATAATAGCTCCAGTGGGCCTAATGCTATTTACGATATAGGGCTTCAAAACGGGCCCGATCATCCCCATTTGCTTTTCTCCTGTATGCATCCGCAGTTCCTCTTGCGGCCAAATCAATATCGGTGCTGACAAATGCTTAACCCCCTATTTTTCACCCGGATCGCCTGCCTGCATAGTTGTTCAACTAGACAATACATGCACCATTGGCGCCTTGCCCGTTCCGAAGGGAATGCACTGGTAAGCGTCGCTCCAGGTTACATCGGGCGGATTGTAGGCAAAAATACGATCCTCCCATCCGCTCTTCCCTTTATAGCTGCTTGGTCCGACAAAAGAAGGGTTCCCGTCCTTATGATGATGGGGTCCCAGCAAATTGCGCAGGCCGCTCGTAAGCCGCAGCGTCACGGTATTATCTCCTTTCTGGAGAAAAGGCGTAAGCCTATACTCATAAGGTCCCCAAGCACGCGATCCTACCTGTTGACCGTTCACTTCCAATCCAGTCACAACAGCCTGGGGTGATAACAGCTCAATAAAAACTTCGGATTCACCTGTATCGTGGAATGGAAGTTTCCCCTTCAGCTCTACCGTCCCGGCATAAAACCAGAAGCCCTGTAAGGTCAAGTCTTCAGGTCTGACTTTGTCAGGCTGAGGGACAATAACGAAATCCTGTGTTTGGCATGCATGCACATGATTCACAAGCTGGTAAGAGCTGCTGTCAGGAACAACGGCGAATTCCCCTGTTATATATAAACATTCCAGCTCGGTCGCTTGGAAAAAACGGTTTTTCTCCGTCTCAAAAACATCTTCATCCTCTGAATAGCTGGAATCGGCTTCGCCTGATCGGAAGATACGTTGAACGATCAGTTCATTCCTTCCATGCTTCACCCCGAGTGAAAGCTGAATCGACTGCATAGCCGGGTCAAGCCAGGCACAGGCATTATCAGCACATACCTCGTTACCGTTCAAAAACAACGCGCTCTCCCCGGCATCTTCCAGAACAATTCGCAGCGAATGGTGCAAGTCGAAATCATCCCGGATGAGGAACTCATACCGAAGCTGCACATCCACTTGTTGACGAAGACCGGTCAAGTACTCCTGAAGCCGGAGATGATGCATCCGTTCACTCCATTCTTCCGAATCGCTTAAGCGATACTGACAATAGTCGAGCATCAGCACATTATCCAGCGGCTTGACCAGCTCCCAGGTATCCGAAAGCAAATACGTCTTTTTGCTGGCATAATGATCATATGAGGAGAGAGCTGCTGCTGCTGCAGTTTGTGCTGTTTCAGGATGTTGATCTAACAGAACAGTCGCCTTCTCTGCTTCTTCATGAATAGGAACAGCGGCCAACAAAGCAGAACCTCCGCTTTCCAGATGAAGATGTACAATAGACTGATTGTCAGCATAAGTAACAGCAAGCTCGGAAGCCGTACCGTTTCCAGTATCCATGAGGCTCACCCGGACCGCACCCTTCCATTGTAAAAGGCCAGACCAAGGCTGATACTTCTCCCGATTATACAAGAAATAAACCGTTGTCCCGCCATCCTGCCTTTCATTCACATATAACGTGTCGTCCAGTACTCCTCCGGGACCATAAATGTTCAACGGTCTGAGATCAACAGGGAGCACCGCTTCAAGCGCCTTGCGGATCGGCATCACCTGCTGGACATGCTGCCTGCACCACTGCTCCAGCTCAGGAGCTGGCGCTCCAGCGATCCGGGCAGGGCTTTCCCCGGCACTGATGATCAATCCGCCTTGCTGCTGAAACTGCTTGAGCATTGAGAAGGTCGCTGGCTCCATGGACAGCAATGAGGGCATAACTACCGCTTGGTAGCTCATCTCTCCGATTCGCAGCACACCCCCGGCCACCTCACCGTATTTCTCAAGCAAATGCTCATCGCCATAATCAAATTGAACCTTCATCGAGGCCAGAAGCTCAGTCAATTCTCCAAAACGCCGGTCAAGCTCCCAAACCGCTCTCGGATTATGAGCATCATGCACACACCATGCACTGGTCAAAGGGTGCAGAACAAGTACATTGGATCGCGCTTTTCCCCGTGTAATCCAATCACTCGCTTCAGCCGCATAATCCGTAAATAGCGAATAATCCTTCCACCACGGCTGGTGATAAGACAGAGACGGCGGATAATCCCGCTTTCTTCTCCCCCTCAATGAATACGCAGCCAAGTGCTGGCACTGCACATTGACCCCCATACTGTAATGCCAATCGGCTATATGCTTCAAGTCGCTGAAGCTTACCCCCCAACCGCTGCAGCCGAACATTTCCGACAGCACCTGCTTCTTGCCGAGCTGATTAGCCACACTGGCGGCCTGCTTCAGAATAACCGGCCTTGTCACCCGATTGCCCAAATGATCAATGCCCGGCATATGCATCCACTCATACTTGCGCATGACGTCTCCAACCGCCGTCATCTGGAATTTAAGCGTATCCTCACAGGCAAAGTGCCCGGTAAAACAAAGATGATTCGCTTCACACCACAATCCTACTTGCTCAGCATATGACTTCGTGAATAGACTGGATACCGACTGCCAGTAATCATGCTTAACAGACATCGGATCCTTACAGCCGGTCAATAGGTCAGGCAATTTAGACAATACGCTATACCCGTGCAATTGAGCAAAATAAGGAATGAGCGCAGGCGACCATGGGTGCTTTGCAGCAGCGTACTGCGGCTCATCCGTGAATACACCGCGGATTGTTTTGCCGAATTCAGCGGCAAAATGCTGCTTGTATACCTCATGCGTGCTGTCGATGAAAAGGCGCACCGTTTGCGGATTAAGCAAATCACTGTAATAGGGATTTACATTATAATACACATGAAGCAGCTCTTCACCAGCCGGCATTGATTCCGGATGGTTTGTCAGCGTCCAGCGGTTTCCTTCCTGCTTGTAATACCAGGCTATGGTCCGGTGACTGCTCACTGCAGATTCCGCAGCCACATATTCGTATTCCAGCCACTTCTGCTGATGCTGCTCACCTGACTGAGGCACCTTCCCCCCGCAAAAACCACTCGGCCAGGCGTCCTCATCATAAAGCCATATCTCCATGCCATACTGGCGCGCATAATTAATACAAGCTCTGACGGCAGCGATCCAGCTTTCTCCCAAATATTCGGTAAGCAGCCCTCCCCGGGCATGTAAAAATACACCATGCATACCTGCCGCGCGAAATTGTTCCAGCTGCCCGACAAGTGCTTCCGGTTCCAGCTTATCATTCCAGGACCAGAACGATAAGCAGCCTTTAGTCCAAATCCGATTGTTGCTCAGCATTTATGCAAGACCTCCCACCAGCTGCCTATTCTTCAAACTTCAACTTCCTATTCTTCAAACTCCTATTCTGTCTGTATTCTATAATATAATTCCCCATAATTGCCCATTAACCTGCATCGTTTTATGGAGGACCGGATCAATAATTCGCTCTCCCTCTGCTAAATGGCAGATTGATTAGCTGCCAGCGTAACCTCCAATGTCCGAAGCGCATCTGTATAGCTGCATAAAATCGATGCCTGTGATCCCGATCTGATAGCCTCTATAAGAGTTCTGCACTGCTCATAGCCGGGATCGAGTTTATTCGTTTCCACTATGTGCTGTTCATTGTCTATGATGGTCAAGTTGCTTCCGTTGCCGCTTAAATGGACAAAAAAATCATGCCCGAAAAATTTGATGTCCGAGCCGGAGTAAAATGGCGACACGCAGGATTCCGTAAGCGAACCAATAGTCCCGCTGTTCATCGAAAAAGAGATGGCTCCTGCGTCATATATCGTACTTTCCGGATCTGTCTGATCAAAAGAAACGCGTCCAAACTGAGCCCTTACTTCACGAAATTCACCGGCAAGATAGCGGATCATATCCACCTGATGAGTGACGGTGTCCACCAGATGTCCCCCTGACATATCCAGCTGCCTCCACCACTTGGAGGGATGCGAGGTTCCAAGCCTGAAGCCCTGAATCAAGTGGGCTGGTCTTCCCTGCAAATATCGCTTTGCCGTCTGTACCGTATCCATATAACGCAGCACATAGCCTACTGCATGGACAATTCCCGTTTCACGGATGATTTGCTCTTTTTTCCTGACAACTTCCATATCTATACCCACTGGTTTTTCCACAAAAAAAGGAATTCCCCTGCGGGCTGCGGTAACTTCCAGATCTCCTCTGGCAAATTGCGGTGTGCAAATAAATACAAGATCGATCCGTTGTTTATCCAGTACTTGATTTGCGCTTTCCATTACCTCGGCTCCAGTAGCTTCAGCTGCCTTTTGGGCCTGTTCCTTATTGAGATCAAATACACTTACAATTTCCGTGTTCTCTATTTGCTTTAATACCCTAATGTGATCTTGGGCAATTCCGCCGACACCGATAAATCCAATTCTCATGTTCATGCTCATTGATTCGTTTCATCCCTTTACTGCGTAATAGGCAATACTTCCGACCAAATTCTCCGCAAATTATCCAGTCCAATTCTTGTGCCCGTCAGACAATCCTCCATACCTTCAAACTCCAGGGAGAGGTAGCTGTCATAGCCGGATAATTGAACTAAACGCAGTACCTCCCTGATATTTATATCTCCATTGCCGAAAATAGCGCCTCTGAGATAACTCCCATTCCCCATCTCCCACCATCCTTCTCCAGGATTGAAGCCCGATGGACGCACGTAAAAATCTTTCGCATGGATCATCGAAGCATAAGGGATGTTGCGCTTGCAGGCATCGACAGGGTCCTCACCGACACACAAAAAATTGGCTATATCCAGTGTCGTTTTGAAATTGGGCCGATTGACGCTTTGGATAAGACGCTCGACCCGCTCGCTTGCCTGAATGTAGGTGCCATGATTTTCTACACTTGTTGTAATGCCATAATTAGCAGCGTAGTCGGCAATCCGGCCGCAAGCAGCCGACATTCTGGGCAAATCGCTTATGAAGAAAGCTTCAGAAGTTTCATCAGGCTCCCGGAAGGCCACGTCATGGCGCATAAGCTTTACACCCAGACGATTGGCAATGTCCACATGCTTCATAACACGCTGAATCTCATCTTCACAAGCCTGCTCGTCTCCAGAAACAAAGTTGGCCGTGATCGCATAATTGGATATGTCCAATTTCAAATCGTCTGCCTTTTGCTTAATAGCATCAACAAGCTTCTCATCATTCTCCAGTTCAAATCCTGCTGGAACGATCTCCACATGCTCTGCACCTTGATCGGATATCCACTGAATGACGTCCAGGACATTCATCTGCCTGGCATACATTTTCTGGCATAAGCAATAAGTACTGATTCCAAATTTCATAACATGCCTCTACTCCTTACTAGCATCCTTATTGGCATCCTTATTAACATCCTTATTGGCGGGTCCAAATAAAATATCGGTAAAATAGAAGTTGCCACCCGGTGTCTTCGTCTGAGTGAATGCGACTGGGAGAACATACAGCTCCAACAGTTCATCCCCTTTTTCCACTTGAATGTCGAGTACATGCGATCCCTTGTCCAGCTCCACTTCGAACAATCTTTTTATGTAGCTGCGATGATAGCCTGGTACAAATTCGCTCATCTCCCGGTCTTCCAGCAGCACTTCGTCATTTAAGCAGGCTTTCACGGGTGAGCGGGTACCGACAATGAGCCTGACATTACGCTTACGCGGATTGATCAAGGTTGTCTGTGCCGCATATGTGCCAGACGCTTCCGTTCCAAGCAGCTCAGGGAAAGAAATCCGGTTCCCTGGAATCATCATTTCGACAGACTCTGTGCTGTCTGGTCCCCAAAGCTTCCAATAATTTGTTGGAAGTAATGTAAAGCGTACGTTATGACTGTTCCACAGAGAATCGTCATGCCACCGGTCGATCTGGAAGGAAAGCTCATAGAACGGCAGCTGTTCACTTCCCGATTCCACAAACGTTTCCCACACCAGCTTTTCTTCCGGCTGCAGCTGGTAGTATCGGCCCTCTTCCTTGTTCCACAAGGACGGTACTTCTAGCCCAAACTTTCCTTCCCAAAGCTCTTCTGTTTGATTTAACAAAGTTATAGTCAGCGTTTTTCGTTCTGCTACACCAATTGTTGGACCGCCTTGCCCATAGTCTATCGTAACCTCCAGCCCCCGGTTTAAAGCAGCACCGCCAGGAAGCAAATAGCGGTTGGTCAGCGCGCTTTGCCCCACAAGCCAGCGTGGATCATAGTCGCCGTTCCAGTTCCCCGGTATACGTATGTTATCCTCGACAACTTGGGTTGGAGCTACAGGGTCTATAACAACCGGGATATTCCAAATGGCCATTACTTCTTTACTGACTGCAAGCGTTCGCCTTGTAAGGTCTTCCAGATCAGATGGAGGCTGAAAGCCTTTGATCTGCGGACTCACCACAACACTATGCCCAATGGGCTGCACCCATCGTTCCGGAATACAATCAGCCCCGCCAATAATACCGAGAATCGCCCCGAGTGTTGCTCCCGTGCAATCTGTATCATAACCACAGTTTACTGCCTTCAGCAGGCTATCCTCGAAGTCTGTTCCGTAAAGCCAGCCTAGTATCGTAAAGGCTATATTCTGAGGAGCATCTGTAAAATTGTAACGTCCGTATTCACCAACGATCAATTCGCGAGCTTCAATCCATGTTTTTCCCGATTGAAACCATTGAATTACATCTTTGACCGCGCGAGCAGTCCGACATTGCTCCGGAATAAAAGCCAAGCCGATTTCAATTAACCGGTCGCGGTCTGATTCGAGAAATGCTGCGCTTTCGATTGCCGCAAAGAACATTTCTCCATATACCCCTTCGCCCCCCGCATGATCTACAATGGCGTCCTGATAAGCATAATAGGCTGCCACACCGGGCGCTCCAGGCGCAACCATGGCCCAGATTTCCGAGCGAATCGGCGATCCCATGCAATCTTTAAACGGATTGTTGAACGATCCGCTCACAGGTGCTTGCAAACCGCACCGCAAGTTCGTAAGCGTATAGCCGTATTCATCAAACGGGAAAAAAATATGCTCGACCCATTCCTGGCCTAATTCCTTCGAGGTGATTCTCGCACCATACTGCTCCAAAGCATGCAGCCAGACAAGCTGCAGATCAAGATCGTCGTTAGCCAGCGGCTTATCAGGAACCTCAGGGTAAAAGGTCATGTCCATAAGTTCCGTTCTTCCTTCAACAAAGCCACCCAGGGTGCCTCCAATATTTTTACCAAGCCATCCCCCAAATACTTTGCGATAATAATCTTGTTCATTTAATATGCTTTTATCCAAAATCACTTACCTCCCCTTATCCCAAAAACTTCAACCATTGCCTCCAACACCACCTATTCATTGACTTGAATGGTGATTCTTAGGTACAATTGTAAGTGGTTTCATTATATTTCTTTTCCTGCAGGAACAACATTGCTTGGGTTAATATTTACAAGTCATCAGAAGTGTAGGGGGGAGCTATTCCGATGAACTACTTTGCAATTAACGGGCTATCCAGGCTGGATGTTAAGTGGTCCAGATTATACAACGTCGAACCCGGCTTCTTGTCGCCTCGTGCCAATCCAAACTATGAATTGATCATGATTACTGACGGTCCTGTATTTATCCAAGTAGGACAAGAGAAATATACACTAAACAGTGGTGAGTGCCTGTTAATGCTGCCTTGGGAAGAGCATTTCGCCTGGAAATCCGGTGGTGGCGGCTTTTTTTGGGTTCAATTCTCATCGGATCCACCGCTGGAATTTATCGAGGCTGGCAATAATTTAACTTCGCTGCTTAAGATTTGTCATACCAGCTCCAATTTTTTGCGGACCTCCACGCAGGATCAGGCCGGGCAATTGATTATTCCGCGCCGCTTCGCTCCCTTGCGCCGCTTTGAATGCTTGCATACTTTTGAACAAATGGTCGCTGAATTCAACAAGCCTAAGGGATATTATCATTTCCGTTTAAATCGCTACCTGGCCAAGCTGATCGAGATTTCAGCTGAAGATCTATTGGAGAAGGTCATGTCCGATACCAA
This sequence comes from Paenibacillus eucommiae, assembly GCF_017874215.1. Lineage (GTDB taxonomy): Bacteria > Bacillota > Bacilli > Paenibacillales > NBRC-103111 > Paenibacillus_AI > Paenibacillus_AI eucommiae. The sequence goes on along the minus strand of NZ_JAGGLB010000006.1, from coordinate 38,863 downwards.
TCTGCCTACATCCATCATCACATACCAGCGGCTTGTCGAAACATTGAACGAAAGCTACAATCTGGAATGCACGGCCGCATCTATTGAAGCCATGCTGGACCGGAAATACGAATATCTTTGCAATATATTCAAGAAGTATTCAGGTATAACTATTAACGTATATCTCCATCAACTGCGCATTCAAAGGGCCAAGCATCTGCTCCGCGAAACCGAGAAATCTGTGCAGGATATCGCCTATGAATTAAGCTTCGAAAATCCGCTATACTTCAGCAAAACCTTTAAAAAGCTGGAAGGCATATCTCCCTCGCATTATCGTGCTCAATACAACTTAACCGTAAGCGCGGTTGAGCAAGCTTAAGAAATGGAAAAAGCACCACCTCTCTGCTTAGCTGCAGAAGGTGATGCTTTTTATTTGGTGCTTCTGTCCAATTATGCAATCCCTGCAGTCCCTGCAATTCCAATATGAAGGCATACTGGCTGCAGCGGATTCGATAAGGTAATACGATCAGAGTCAAAGGATACGTTCAAACTTAGCGGGTTTCCGAGTACATCGGTTACACTCACCTTATCGATGCTCCCGGCAATAGCAGGTACGTTTACATGAAGGGTTGTAATTTCCGCAGCAGCCTCAACCTCAACTTTCAATTCACTGGCCGCTGTTCTTACGATGCTGAAGCTCACTTCTCCATACATCGTTTGCGCTCCGGCCACACGAATTTCCTTCCCTATTCCCAGCCAATCACCCGGCACACAAGGAAGCAGCTCCAGGTGTCCTCGTCCTTGCTCTTCTTGCCCTTGCTCCAACTGCTCTTTCCCTTCACGTACCACAAATAAAGAATCCGCGATCATATCAAACAAACGGCCGCTTCCGCTCCCGTTCGGCTGCCAAGGTGAGAGCCAGGGAAGCTGAGGGCTGAAACGTTCATGGCAGTGCCCGGTGTCCAGAGTTGTGGAGAAGGCCATGGTACTCCAGAAATATCGCAGCGCCTTTTCCCGTTCCCCTTGCTCTATCCAGATCCTGTGCCAAGTACGCTCAGAATTATTCACATAGTACAAATCAATTTCCCCATGGGCGAAGCCTTCCTGCAGAATCCCCAGCAGCGGGTCCTCCATACCAGGTAGTTTACATGAGAACAAATCATTCATGATCCCCTCGTTGCGCAAATATTGCTCAAGTTCTTTTAAAAAAGGATGATCAGCTTCCCACAGCCCTGCTTCTACTAAAGAAATGGGACCATCAATCGAATATACGCCAACACGTTCATCTGGTTTCGCATAAACTTCGTTAGATATCCAATGAATATCTTGATCCTCAAGAAGATAAGTGGCATGCTCCACTGCCTGCAGAATACAAGCTTTATAATCATCCGCTTCATCAATGAACTGCTGCGCCTGCGGATGCCCGATTTGCTTAAGCACCTGCGCCATAGCCTGCAACCCTTTCCAAGTATTCACATCTGAGAAATAAAAGTAGCCCTTCACCGGCCAATCATGTGGTCTTCCAGCAGGCAGCAGGCCATAATGCTTCACCTTCGTTCCATCCGCAAACGTTTGCTTCGTCTCAGCCCGTTCGCTGGCAATCCATCCGCACGCACGCAGCGCCCTTTCAATGACACCATGGATCCATTTCCTGTCACGTGTCAGCATATAATGGTCAGCTAAAATATTCAAAACGACTCCTGTTTCACACATCCAATGAATGTGCGGGCGGAAGGAGCCCTCGGCAGACTTAATATCTCCATCAGGCCCGATGCTGTCATCCTGAGTGCTCATAAAATAATTGAGGATGCGCTCGACAATACTGCTATAGCCCAGCCGGTCCAGCGTGCGGATATAGAAGGCGACTTCCCATGAATACACCATGGCAAAATCATTGTACCCGCCTTGGCCGGGAATAATAGAATCCCCACGTTCATTAGATGCCATAAGCTGAAAAAGATTTATCGTAATCGTATCCAGCACACGCTGTACCTGCGAATCAGGCACCTCAAGGATCATCCCGTCGGCCAAAACATCAGCCCACAGCTTCTGGCAGGCTGCCAGTGCAGCTTCTCTGCCGGTTACATGACTGCTGCCCATACCTTCTGCAGTGGACGCAGTGGACGTAGTGGACTGTGCCGGAGTGCCTAAGCCGAACGGATAAGGCACCTCCAGCTCGATATACGCACTTTCACCCGGCTCCAGCTCAGCCGTCAGCTTTAATGCGTTAACAAACTTTTCGCCCTTCTTGCTCAATCCAATCCCGGCAAAGCCTTTCGTCTGATAATGCGCGAGCACGTCACCAGATGAAGCCAGCAAACGTCCCGAGCTTGGACTCCCCTGTTCGTGAACAGCAGCCATTCCAGCGAGCCAAGGTCCATCCTCCGAACGAAATGGAATATAATCTTCATTCGTATGTACGTAAAATTGGTCATGCTGCCTTTCCGTACTTAGGAAGTAGCAGTGCCCGGTTCTTTTCCTGGTAGCGTGAACATTCTTTACTTCCATAAAAAGATGGATGCGCCCCTGCCCATGAACATCACTGCTCGTCAAAAACGTACAGCGGTGTTCAAAATCACCTTCCCGGATCAAAGAGCTAACTACCGGAGCCTTCCTGAAAAGAAAAGCTTGCTCGACCTTCTTATAATCCAAAAATTGCGGTTTCTCGCTGGAAGCAGCAAAGGCAAACCCATATCCACGGCGCAGGCTCCCCTTTCTTCCGAAAGCGTCCTTGATCAGCACGGTTAAATCAGGTCTGACTTCAACCAATGTTTCGTCCAACGGACGATGAATATAAATACGCTTACTTCTAGTACGCGGATACAAGCCTGATATGGAATTGAAGTTTGCTTCTGTCATTACATGGTTGCCTCCCTTTATTCTAATCGATTCAATATTGCCACTATACTTTAGGCACATTTATGAATGATTCCATTATATCCCTTTTCAATCCGAAACAACATTGCATGATTTAATATGTTCTTGTCAACAGAAGTGAAATTTGACCTCACTGATTAACACAATTATTTATTAAAAAAATAAAATATTTACCAATTATTTGAACACAAAACGATTTGAGAAGGCCATGAAGCTCCTTACCGGTACAGCCTTGGAGGTAAACGAAATAGCCGAAAAGGTCGGCTATTTGAATCAAAGCTATTTCAATTCTATATTCAAAAAAATAACCGGTGTATATCCGACGAGGTATCGGCTCCAGGCTTAGGATGCGGCAGCGCTGCAGTTATAGTCATAGTTACAGTTACAGTCAGTCATTGTTGCAACACTGTCTGAAATCATAATTGCAGACAGTGTTGTAACCCATAACTTTGCACACTCAACGCTGCCATCCTTGCATATATATTAAAAGCGAAATGTCCGTGAGGCTTGAACCAGAGCCGTTACTTCCAAAATAAGCGCAACGCGCCCATTGCCAAGAATGGTTGCTCCGGTTATGTAATCCATTTTGCCTAAATATCCGCCGAGCGATTTAATCACAATTTCCTGATTGCCGCGAAGCTCGTCAACGGCTAATGCCACTCTCTTCTCCGCTGAGCCTACGACTACAATCTGCAGAAACTTATGGCTCCGCTCTGCTCTCTCATACCGCAGCACATCGTGCAGCCATAACAGCGGGATCACCTGGTTGCGTATCATCACCACGGTGTCCCCTTGGATGGTCTGAATCTCTTCTACGGGCAGCCTGACGATTTCCAGCACATTATTCATCGGTATTGCAAAATCCCGCTCTCCCACTTTGACCATAAGACCTGTAATGATAGCCAGCGTTAACGGGAGTTTTACGGAGAAGCAGGTGCCCTGATCGGGCTTCGTTTGAATATCGATCAGGCCATTCAAGCGTGTTATTTGGCTGCGGACAATATCCATGCCTACCCCTCGCCCAGATACCTCGCTCACCGAAGCAGCGGTTGAAAACCCTGGACGAAAGATCAGGTTAATCGCATCTTGCTCCGACAACCGCAGCGCTTCCTCCTCGGTAATAATGCCCTTGTGCAGGGCGGAAGCTTTGACCTTCTCCGCTGAAATGCCCGCTCCATCGTCCTGGATCGTAATGACAACCTGATTATTCTCATGAAATGAGTTTAATCTGATGCGGCCTTTGGCAGGCTTTCCTTTGCTTGTGCGCACATCCGGCATCTCCACTCCGTGATCGACGCTATTACGCAGCAGATGAATGAGCGGATCGCCAATCTCCTCAATCACGGTCCTGTCCAGCTCCGTCTCCATGCCTTCCAGGACCAGCTCGATTTCCTTGCCCAGCTTCTGCGAAAGATCGCGAACCATCCGTGGAAAACGGTTAAACAAATGTTCAATAGGCAGCATCCGCGCTTTCATCACACTTTCCTGAAGCTCCCCCACGATTCGGGTCATCCGGTCAGACACGGCGCCAAGCCTGTCTGCGAACTCTTCACCAGGAAAACGCTGTGCCGCTGTTTGCTTCAGCTCCGCCAAGGAAGTCTGGTCGATTAACAGCTCCCCGACTAGATTCATTAACTGCTCCAGCCGTTCGACATGAACGCGAATCGTTTGCGGCCCCTGCTTTTGTTTCTCTTCTGGCTGGGTTCCTTTGAATTCTGCCGCAGCGTTCCTGGATGAACTCATCGAAGTGTCCGTATTTCCAGGATTACCTGTAATGCTCGGTGCACTTGGAGTGCTGTGGATGCTTTGTATATTTATTGATCCCTGCATCCCGTAATGACTTGAAGCGTCAGAGTTATCATAAGCACCTGCGTTTGAAGCCAAGGGACTATAGATACAGACATCCGCCTCTTCCACATCGGAATAACTCAGCAGTTCGTCCTCAATCTCCTTGGCTGCGTTCCCGCTGGCAAGCACAAACAGACTGTTGGTAAACCACTCGTCGTCCTGTTCCGAATCCATGAAGGAAGCTGCAGAAGGGTTCGAAATAATAAGATCCCCGAACTCCTCCGCAAGCCGCTGAGCCACAAGATGGAACCTGGCTCCCTTCATCAGGCAATCCGCAGACAGCCGCAGACGGATCGTCCATACCTGGAGTCCGGATTCTCTGCACTCCTCCACTTTCAGTGCCTGCTCAAGTGTCAATTCTGGCAACTCCGGTACATGCTGCTGCTTCTTCGGCTCTTGCGAGAAGCTCCGAATATCCGCCAACAGGGCGGAATGATCCGAGAAAGGGCCTCCTTTCATATACTCATCACGAAGCTGCTTCAAAAAGTCGAGTGATTGAAACAACAGATTCATAAGAATCTGGTCCACCTGCAATTTATCACTTCGTACCCGATCAAGCACATACTCGATTTCATGGGTCAAATGCTTCATTTCCTCAAACTCCATCGCCGCGGAAGAGCCCTTGATTGTATGCACCGCCCTAAACAACGATTGAACCCGCTCAATTGAATAACACTGCTCAAGTGCCAGGAAATCCTGATCCATCCGTTCCAGTTGATCGACCAGTTCCTCTATAAATACTTCCCGATAGACCGATAAATCTTCCATTCGCGAACAACTCCTTTCTTAGTCGCGAATAAGCACGTCATCCAGCTTTAGAATCCCTACAAGACTGCCTTCGCATAAACCGATGCCTTGGAAATAAGCACTGCTCCCAACGCTTACTCTTTCCGGAGGCGGACCGATTTCCGGATAAGTAGTAACCTTATTCACCTGATCGACAATAATACCGATCGATTCTTCCTGATGCCGGACCACAACAATACGGGTATTTTTTGTAAATGCTTCATCTGGCAGGGAAAACAAACTGCGCAGGCTGACTACTGGAACGACCTTCCCCCGCAAATTAATCACCCCTTTGACATAGTGCTTGCTTTGGGGAATATCAGTAATCGCTTGCATTTTAATAATTTCATGAATCTCTTCAATTCTTATAGCATAGCTTTCTTTACCGACCGTCATCTCAATATATTGATCCTGCTGAACCGTTGTCATAGCATCACATCCGCATCATTTTTTAGGTAAGCTTGAAAATAGCGACGGAAGTATTAAGTTCATCTGCCAAATGGGCCAATGACTGACAAGTAGCCGCTGTTTCCTCGGATGCTGCTGCCGCCTCTTGACTAGTCGCTGCAATAGATTCCACTGATTGCATCACTTCCGACGCCTGTGCTGCTTCTTCTTCACAAGCTGCGGCGATTTCGCTAACTTTATGCGATGAATTGTTAACCATATCAATAATTTCATGGAAGGCTTCTCCGGTTTGTGTGGATTGGGCTACACTGTCCATAACAGCCGACACACTTTTCTTCGTATTTTCCTGCATAACTTTAATAATTGCTGTTATTTCTTTAGCTGCCCCGCTGCTGCGCTCGGCCAGCTTTCTAACCTCGTCAGCTACTACAGCGAAACCTCTGCCCTGATCTCCTGCTCTTGCTGCTTCAATAGCTGCATTCAGTGCAAGCAGATTTGTTTGATCAGCAATATCGTCGATTACCTCGATAATATCGCCAATTTTCAAGGAATCTTCTTCCAGCTTGTTCATCGTCTGATTGACCTGCTGCATCCCGGCTACTGAGGTTTCGACAACCTTGCCACCCTCTCTGGCTGTCCGGACCGTTGCATCAGATAATTCTGCAGCCTGTTCCGCGCTAACAGCTACTGAGTTGATCGCCGTCGAGAGCTCCTTGAAAAGAGCCGTTATAGAAATCGCTGACTGAGCTTGATGCGTGCTGCTGCTGGCAATTTCTTGTGTACTTGCCGATATTTGCTCCGATGCTGCGGCCACACTTTGCGAGGATTGAATAATACCGCCGATCAAGCCGCGTAAATTATGCAGCATATGATTGACGGATGCTGACAATTGCCCAACCTCATCTTTACTCGTAACAACAGCATTATCGCTCAAATCACCATCTGCAACTCTTGCTACTAACGAAACCATCCTATGCAGCGGGCGGGCAATAGACTGGGAAATGATATATCCGATCAGAATGCTGAAAATGAAAGCAATCACAATGACAGCAATCGTTATGGAACGTGCGGAAGAATAAGCCTCTGCAGACTCTGTATTCTTATCCTCAGCCAGCTGTACATTCATTGCAATGAGCTTGTCCATGCTTTCTCTTACTTTACCGGAAGCCACATCCAGAACCTCTTGTTTAAATTTCGAAAATTCGCTCAGATCTTCCCTGTACCCCAGCTGCTGTGCTGTATTAAGAGCCTCATTGTACTTAGACATAGCTTCATAGAAAATCTTCAATTCTTCTTTTTCAATGTCGTTAAGCGAAGTTTTACCGTAGATATCCATCGTTTTTTCAATTTCTTTTTGTGCTAAAGGAATCTCCGCTGCGTATTTATCTTTATCCGCTTTGGTTGCAGCCGTACTTAAATCACGAATGGATATTCGGACATTTTGGTAATTAACTTGAGCGGCAGACAGGTTGCGGATAGAAATCAAATTATTTCCGTACATTTCGTTGATATCCGTATTTATTGCTTTCAAATTTTGAAGACTGTAGACCCCTACCCCTGCTAAAATAAGAGCAATTACCATAAAAGCCGAAATCAATTTAGCCGCTGTTTTTAAATTTAAGAACCATTTCATCTTATTCACCCCTATATCGTATTTTCCAAGCCTTCCACTTTCTAATTACATACAACACCAACATGAAAACATGTAGTAAAAAGTACCTATTATGCACCCCCATTACTTCATAAAATAATTCATTGAATCATACCCTACTATACTCATAGGTATTTACTCATAATTATTCGTTCCATTTCGACATTATCCTTCATTTTTCGACACAAGAAAAAAGACTATTCCTTGTAAGCAGGAACAGCCTTTTTTCTTCATTTTCACAATTTTATACTATCTTCAATAAGGAATATGGCTCAGCTTCCAAATACCTTCTTGAAGGTCATTAGTACCTACTTTCGTTGCCGTCACTGTAATACTTTTGCCCCGCTCGGCAGGTAACCCATTGTCCGGCTCACCCATATAATACTCATACAACCAGAGCTGAAACTCGTTCTAATTCTTTCCTTTCCTTGCCATTTTTATGAATTGGACGCGCTTCTGCAGCAAACTGTTCACTCCGTTGAAAAGAAACTTATTTATCCGGCAATGAACCTAATAGGCTAAGCGGCATACTTTGAAGTATGTACTTTATATTGGGAGGAAAGTAATTACTATGAATAGTTATTCATTTAGAGGATATCCTTATCCTCCTCATTCACTGGGCCTGCCTTATGCGGTCACATATCCTGTACCTGCTTTTGCTTTTCAATCAGCTCGGGCAAAGCATTGCATCAGTAATGCTGAGATGGATTTCAGAAATAATATGCGTCTACTTTGGGAACAGCATGTTGCGTGGACACGGATGACTATCCTCAGTATCGTGAATAATCTACCTGATGCAGATCCGGTTACCGCACGTCTTCTCCAAAATGCATCTGATATGGGCGCTATACTCAAACCCTTCTATGGTGAAAAAAATGCAGCCATATACAGCAAACTGATAAAAGACCATTTAGTCATAGCCGCTGATCTGGTCAAAGCAGCTAAAGCTGGGGATCAAAAAGCCGCGGCAGCCGCAGAGAAAAGATGGTACTCCAATGCAGACGAGATTGTTGAATTTCTAAGCCGCATAAATCCATATATCCCCAAAGAAGAATTCAGAAAAATGTTCTATGAACATTTGGCCTTAACTAAAGCTGAGGCAGTAGCCATATTAAGCAAGGATTACAAGGAAAGCATTAAGCTGTATGACAGCATTGAGAAGCAAGCATTAGAAATGTCGGATATCCTTGCTCATGCAATCATTAAGCAATTTCCCCAGATGTTTTATTAAAAAGGACGCCCTTCTTGGACGTCCTTTGATGAGCGTGTACATTACATGTGTGCGTATGGAGGGAATGGCTGTGGACTCCAGCCGCTGTTAAAGATTTGTTCCCTTGAATGGTATAGATGAGGTGGTAGGAACAAATCTTTAAAGGCGGACGCTACCGCTCTTCCGCCCACAGCCATTCCCTCTCTTTAGCTACAATCGCACGAATCACACGAACACAAAGCACAAACGGACTGCAATCAGGTTTTTTCTCTTGATTAGAGGGAATTTCCTAGCGGGTGCAGGCGCTGGGATGAAGAGCGCGAGATGAACTGCACTTTAGCGATGATTTTCATCGCTAAAGGCACGGGGGCATGTCCACATACGTGTTTAACGATGAAAATCATCGTTAACGTGACGGATTGACTGGGAATCCTTCCTTTAACGATGTTTTTCATCGTTAAGTCAAGCACACGCTCCATTTCGGGGGCGGGGGGCTGCTACATTTGCTACATTTGCTACATTTGCTACATTTGCTACGACCTGCTACGGGACTTCTCTCCTGTCTAACGCCCGACTCATCGTCCAACTCTGGCCCATCTTGCATCACACTGTGCCGCTGTTTCCCCTGTGTCGCCTTGGCCCTCCCTTTACCGCGCCCTTTCCCGCCCCCGTGTCCCTCACAGTTCCACCCTGTATCACACCGTGCCTCCCCATTTCATCGTCTGTTAACTCAGAAATATAAAAAAAACCTTTCAACATCATTCTCTCGTTGAAAGGTCTCGTCTATTTGGTTAAACTCTTCGCCCCTGCCCTGATTCTTCGATAAGCTTGGCTAACCGGTTCAGTCGGGTCTCTTCTCTTTTCCCGCTCATAACCCAATGAGTGGCTTGCTTCCGATACCATACCGCCTGAGATTGAAAAAAATCCCAAGCTTTTGTATGTGCGCGAAACTGCTGCTCAGATGCTTCATTGAAAACAGCTGCATCCTTTTGCTCGTATGAATATATAGCTGTTTTTTGTTCAGAACGCTGTTCAAATGATTGAAGACCGGCTGGCTCCATAAGTCCCGCTGCTTCTAACTCCTTGACACGCTTGATGTTTACAGCGCTCCAGATACTGTTTGGATTCCGTGGAGTAAATCTTATGGTGTAGCTTACTTCATCTATTCCTTTACGTATACCATCAATCCAGCCATAGCAGAGCGCTTCATCTACAGACTCCGGCCAAGTCATACTCGGCTTGCCAGAATCTTTCTTATAGAAACCAACCCATACTTCACGGGATTTATCATAATTCTCCTCAAGCCATCGGCGGAATTCGGAGGGTACAGCGAAAAAAAAGGGGGTAAGGGAGTTGTCAGTCAACGTCAAGATCCTTCCTATCTCTAAAATGATCGGCTGCTATACAACATTTAAGACGGGACATCTCCTCCATACCCTTCACTGATCAGATCCAGCCTGCCTGTCTCCGAATCCATAATAAAGCCATGTGTTGGAACGTCAGTTGGCATCAAGGGATGATTGCGTATAATGCCTACGCTGTGAGCGACCCCTTCTTCAGCGCTGGTGAAGCCCCTCAGAAAACGTTCCATGCGAATCCCGGAATTTTCCAAAGTCGACAATACAGTATCAGAAATACCTCTGGATTTGAATTTGTCGACAAGCGCACCTGTGTCCAGATTGCTCATTCCGCAGCCATGATGCCCGATTACCAGCACCTCCTGCGCCCCCATTTCATAGACAGCAACCAGAATACTCCGCATCGCGCTGCCAAAAGGCTGGGTCAGGATTGCACCTGCGTTCTTAATGATTTTGGCGTCACCATTGCGCAAATTCAGCGCTTTAGGCAGAAGCTCGACAAGACGGGTATCCATGCAGGTTAAAATCACCATTTTTTTATCAGGAAATTTGTCCGTTAGATACGCTTGATATTGTTTTTGCTCGACGAACTGCTGGTTAAATTTCAATAACTCCGAAACTACAGACATTGTCATTCCTCCCTAAATATTACAACATTCACTTTCACCAATAGACTACAGGGACCATTCAGAAAACTAGCTATTGAATATATTATACTTATTTTAGGGTTGGTGCAAAATAAAATTTTTTCCTGCTTGTTGCTTGTAAGAACTTTAAAAGCAATTCTGATATGAAAACCAGGATAAATCAACGTTTTGGCGCTCTCACATCTTTTTAAGAGGAGAGGTTTCGATATATAGACAATTTCTCACTTCTGTGAATGAGAAAAACCGTCAGGATAGCCCTGACGGCTCTTTAATGTGGATCCATCATAGTATCCATAGATTAACTAGATTCCCCTTCGTAGAAGTCTTCTCCATGAATATATTAATCCCGTCAGGCTTCCACCTAACGGGAAATATTAATTACATATACGCCACACGCACTTCCGTAACCCGAGGGCTGTTGCCGCCATTGACAGCACCGAGCGCAAGCCTGTATTGGATCCAAGACCCCGCATGATGAAGCTTCTCCGCCTCCTGACCATTACTGAACCAGGCTTCAGCGCTTCCATCAGGTCCTTGCCAGCCAGCCTGCTCTAATGCATCCTCGGTGCTGGCCGTGCGAATCTGCGCCTTGACCCATGTTTTTGGTTGAATTTCCGCTTCCCACTCAATCCGGGTAACCTTGGAACCTGCAGCAAGCTCACAAGGACTTGAAATATAATATTCCTCTGGGCCACGGTCCCTGATATTACCCGGATCAACGGACATCATCCCGTGCGGGCCATGTGTGGGCAGCTTCGTCACCTTTTGCTCGGAAAATCCTTCAGGTCCGTTCCAGAATACAAAGGAATACCCGTTATGGTCACCATTGGTTTTATGGTTTGCAACTGCCAGATCAACCCAGCCGTCCTCATTAAAATCAATAGCCATCGCGCCGCAAGACGAATGCGTGAAAAGCCGGGTGCAATATTCAGCCGAGTAATGGCCCCCAGGCTGTCCCCAGTACAAATAAGCATCCAAATCCCGCTCTCTGCCCGAATTATACGAAGTAACAAAAATATCAAGCAGACCATTACGATTGAAATCAGCAATCGTCAGTGAATTGGCTGTATGTGCCGGAAGCTGCGTACGCCTGTCCTCACGGAAGCCATCGGGCCCACCCCAGTAAATGTAGACATAAGATTCATAACGCGACTTCTTGCCTGGCACCATATGCCCGCCAACAATAAGGTCGAGCCAGCCATTGCCTGTCAGGTCGGCAGCCTGTGCGCAAATGCCTCCATCGCAATTGAGGCGCGTCGAGCGTTCCATGCTGTAGCCTTCAGGACCACCCCAAAGAATATAGCTAAACCCAAAAATTTGTGATACAAAAAGATCCAGCCAGCCGTTGTTATTGAAGTCAGCTGCTAGCATCCACCTGGGTTCACGGTATGAGATTCCATGCAGGTCTTCATAAGGATGCAGCGCTTTGACAGGAATGTATGCATCCAGCTCCGGATCCATTATAATTCTTTGCGGATGTTCCACATCAAGCCCGTCTGGGCCGCCCCGGAAAATCATCAACTCTGGATTACTGGCTCCGGCAACAGCGACATCCAGATATCCTGTGCGTCGAAAATCTCCTACTGCTGTCCCGTGTGCCCGGAGTGTCGGAAGCACCAGCTTGTTATCCGGGTGGAATCCGTCTGGACCACCCCAATACAAGAACGAGCCCGGGTCCAAGTGCGGGGCATTTTCGGCACAATTGGCAATAAGCACATCTCCCCAGCCATTATCATTAAAGTCGCAGCAGATCGAATCCACGGCTGCCCAGCCTGGAAATTCGATCCGCCGATCCTCGGTGAACCCGTCAGGTCCCCCTAGATAAGCGTAGGCAGATACATCTCCCCGCACACGGCCTGTCACATGGTTGATAAAAATCAATTGTGGCTGGGCTGTATCCGAAGTTCGGGCGATAAGCGCTGTTGATGCGTCATGGGATTCGAGCCGCACAGGCTCGGGATGAATCGTCCCTTCGGAAGAAGCACGAAATATAAGTGACTCGGTCGTATTCATGATATCAGTCCGGCCTTGGCATATCGTGATTTCTTGCAGACCGTCGCCATCCAGGTCGCCAAGGCATACATCCCGTGCACTTATCGTGTCCAGTGCAGTCCGGCGGATTGCATCAAAACCACCCGCTCCTCCCCAATAAATCCAGGATTGCTCGGTCATATCCCGGCTGCTGCAAACCGCGAGGACAATATCCTCGAAGCCGCTTGCCGTGATATCACCCGCAGCCGCAGAGACAACATTGGCGCAAGGGATGACCAGAGGCTCTCCCCATTCACGACTGCTGCCAACTGGATAGAAATACGCTTGCTCCTGCTCCTGCCGGAATAGATGCACACGCCCGCCTAGCATGACAATTTTCGGCTTCCATCCCTCAACAAAAGTCATCCAACCGGCTGTAGTGCTCGCTAGTTCAACCGCTTCATCATCTGCGCCGCCTACCTGCTTGCCATCCACCAGACTAAGTCCCTCGCTTCCGCCCCACAACACAAGCGGAGTTCCATCCTTGACCCGCACATACAGATCAGCGCAGCCGTCACCGTCAATATCGCCAGCAGCTATATGCGTCGCTTCTACATCAAGAATGATACTGTCCATATGGCGGAAGCCTTCATCCGTCTGATAATAAATGACAATCTTGCCCTCACTGCAGAAAGCAATATCCTGGTATCCATCGCCATTAAAGTCACCGATAGCAACCCCTCTGCAATTCGGCACTGGAAGCTCAATCCTGTGTCGCTCGCTGAGTCCCTCCGCAGAGCCATAGTAAATATAGGCGGTAACATCGGCATGAGTTCCGTTATGCTGATTAGCTATAACGAGATCGTCATAGCCGTCACCATTTAAATTACCTACAGCACCGTAATAGGAGCCCGCTGTCGGCAGTTCAATTCTCTCTGAGGTATGCAGTGGATTAGTGTATACATACACAGGCGGACGTTCCCCCATATCCTGGCTGTTCACAAATAATATATCCGCATAGCCATCCCGGGTCAGGTCAAAACGGAAAATACGCTGCAGCACTCCGCTACGCGAAACATAAAGATTTTGCCCCCCATTGCCAAATATGCCATCGGCAAAATCCTCATACCCCTGTTCCTTCCAAACTTTAGTCATGACTGCTCTCTCCAATCTGCCTTAGTTTAACCCTTCACAGCACCGACCGTCAGACCCTTCACAAAGTATCTCTGAAAGGCTAAGAAAACAATGAGCACAGGCAGCGATGCCAACACGGAGCCTGCCATAATAAGACCCCAATCGACCGATTCCACGTTGATCAAGGTAGCCACTCCTAGCGGAAGCGTCATCATGCTTGTATCCTTAATGATTAGAAGCTGCCAAATATAATCGTTCCAGCTGGCAACGAAGGTAAAGATCGCAATTGCGCCAAGTCCCGGCTTGGACAAGGGCAGCATGATCCGAAAAAAAATACCTGCCTCTCCGCAGCCGTCAATCCGCGCTGATTCCAGCAATTCACGGGGAATTGTCATCATAAACTGCCGTAGCAGAAAAATCATATAGGGTGAAGCCAGAGCATGAATGATCAATCCGGCATAAGTGTTAACTAAACTCAGGCTTACCGCAATTTTGAACTGCGGGATCAGGAGTACGGTTGTCGGGATGGTCATTGCTCCAACCAGCAGTGAGAAGATCGCTTTGCTCCCCCGAAAAGGAATTTTTGCCAGTGCATATGCGGCCATTGATGAGATGACCAGCACAGCTAAGGTTGTGACAACACTAATGCCTACACTGTTCAGCATCCAACGCGCAGCTTCTGTTTCCAGTAATTTCATGTAATTCCCTATGGTCGGATGGACAGGGAAAAATTCTGGCGGAATCTGATAAGCAACTGACATTTCTTTGAACGATGACGAAAGCATCCAATAAAACGGAAACAAGAAAAACAAGGCGATGATGACGAGCAGCAGCTTCAAACTACCGGTTGCCAGCCTTTCCTTCTGCATCATACACGCATCTCCTCAATACTCAATATCGGTTTTCATAAATTTGAACTGCAGCCAGGCGATCGTTACAATAATGAGGCTTAAAATGACCGCCATTGCACTTCCTCTGCCATAATCCCCGTTGACAAAAGCTTCTTGGTAAAGAAGCAGCAAAATCGTCGAAGTTGCATAATGCGGCCCTCCCGCTGTAAACAGCAGGATGATCGCAAACAACTGGAAGGCAGCAATAGTCCCCGTAACTACAACATAAAGGATTGAAGGCTTCAACATGGGTAAAGTAATGCTCACATGTTTTCTCCAGAAAGAAGCCCCGTCCAGTTCCGCCGCCTCATAATAACTCGCTGGAATTCCCCCCAAGGCAGCGGTCAGAATAACAATCGGTGCCCCGAGACCTAGCATCAGCACGATTCCGGTAGTTGTGAACAACGCCAAATCGTAGCTGAGAAGGTTCAGAGGTCCAATCCCAAACAAGCTTAATACATAATTCAATAGTCCAAAGTCATAATTAATCATGTATTGCCACATGAAGGTGATACTTACGATTGATGTGACTGCGGGAATGTAGAACACCGCTTTAAACAAACTCTGCATTTTCTCTTTAAAAAGGGAAACGATAATCGCAGTGAGAAGGCTGATTATCAAAGAGGCCGGAACGAGCATGAGCACGATAAGCAGCGTATTTTTCACTGATTTCAAAAACACATCATCCTGCAGGAGAGACTGGTAATTATCCAGTCCGGCCCATCCTGAGGAATAATACGTATACGAATAAAAGCTTGTTCTCACAGCATCAACGATCGGGTACAGATAAAATAGTGTAAAAAAAAGCAATGCGGGCGCAACAAATAAATAACCGTATCTTTCTTTGTACAATAGAGCGAATTCCTTTTTCAGCATCCTATTCTCCACTCCATTTCCACAGACATCATTTCTTAGAAGCGGAGGCATCCTTTATGATTTTATTCGCTTTCTTTACAAAATCATCCATGGCTTGCTGAGGCGTTTTCGTCCCAATAAATACCGCTTGCATTTCAGGGAAAAATACTGCCCTCGTCTGCGAATAACCATCAATATCGTAGGACAAGTCTACACCTGAAATTTGCTCCGAGTTGGTAACCACCTTGGAAAACCAAAGTTGTTCCGCATCAGGGTTTGAACCCCACACGTCTCTTCCATAAACGTCGAGGGCATTCATGGCCAGTATAAATTCAGGGTCCTCTGTCACGGCAAACTGGACGAATTTCTTTGCATATTCAATCTTCAGTTCATCCTTATTATTAAATACGACGAACGCTCCCCCGCCAGGAACAATAACTCCCTTGTCTTTCTCTTTGCTCGGAAACGGAACCAGCATGGTTTCGAACTCTTTTTCAATAACACCGTCTTCTTTCGCCTTTTTCACAACATCTCTAACATTCAAACCTCCCATAATAACAGCCGTTTTCCCCTGAACAAAGTAATCTTGGCTCATCGTTGCAGCCCTTGTCTCCGGGTTAGGATAAACCAGTTTCTTATCCACTAGGGATTTGATCCACTCGACCGCTTTCACATTTTCTGCTGAATTCATCACGCTTGTCATTCGGTCTTCAGAAAACTTGCTGCCCCCGAAACCTGCCATAAAAGTGTGATACAGCATATCGCCCTGCTCGTTCAAACCAAACAATAGCAGCGGATACTCTTCCTTTTTTTGATAATCCTTTACCTTTTGCAGCAGTTGCTCGAATTCATCAAATGTCCATGTGCGCATTTCTCCCTTGGGTAGAAGATCCGCTGCACCTGCTTGTTCTACTAACGTTTTATTAATAACAAACATCGTACCGCCAAGTCCCTGCGGGTAACTGAAAATAGTGCCATCCTGCAGGGATACCAGATCCAGTATATTTTTGGGTATTTGTTTTAACTGCTCAGGTGTAATTAAATCATTTAATGGCACCGTATAACCACGCTTTGCATAGCCGGTTGTACGTCCCGGATAATCATTGAAGATATCAGGAGCCGTATTGGAAGCGAGTGCCACATTCACCTTCTGATCTCCGCCGTCATAAGGTATGATTTCCAGCTTCACCTTAACATTCGGATATTTCTTTTCAAATTTGGCAACCAGATTGGCGTTATATTCCCCAGCCTTTTGACCCGGCAGATTCAGGACGGGATACGTCCAGAACACAAGTTCCACGGGTGTATCCCCGCTTCCTTTTGTTGTTCCGCTCCCCTCATCCTTTCCCGCAGAAGGTGAAACGGATGGTGCAGGAGAACTGCCCTCATTCGTGTCTTTCGTACTGCCGCAGCCACTCATAAGCGCTACAGCAAGCAGAAGAACCAGAATTGCCAACACACTTACTTGCTTTTTCTTCATTGCTAACCCCTCCTAATATAGTTGATACTACTAGCGCTTGACGCCACTCAAAAGTATAAATATATCCTAAAGTAACTGTCGTCCTGCTGGTGTCGATCAAGCGCTTACAATCTAAGATTAGCTGAGGGCCGGCAGCAAGCCTATAGAGAAATCTGGGCGAAACCACGATTATTCTGGACTTTCCTACACGAAAAAAGTGGTGGATAGTTTTTTTAGGGTCCTCACTGCTCAGCTTTGTTCCCGGTATTTGCCTGGCGCAAGCCCGTATACACCTTTAAAGCATTGGCTGAAGTAGTTGGCATCATTGTAACCTACACGACTGGCAATTTCGCTAATTTTCAAATCCGATTGCTGAAGCAGCTCTTTGGCTTTCTCCAGACGGATGGTGGTCAAATATTGGGAAAAGGTAGTTCCCGTTTCGTTTTTGAACAGCTTAGAGAAGTAATTTTCACTGACAAACAGCTCCTTTGTCATACTGACTACGGATAGCTCACTATCGGCATAACGATTTTGAATGATTTGAACTGCTTTAGCGATGGTTTCGTTCATCCGTTTCTCACGAGTCTCTCCAATGATCCGTGCAGCCGTCCGCAGGACAGCCATAAACTCCCGTTTCAACTGATCCGGATGATCCATTCTATAGAGTGTTTCCATCGCTTTGAGCTCTGCAGCCTGAGCACTGTCGCCAAACAACTGAATGCCGCTGGCACTCATCAGCTTTAACAATTTCAGGTACATGTTGGCAAAGCAACGATTCACGATTTCCTTAGTGACGAATTGTTCCTTAAATGCGGCAAAAAGTTTGTCTGTACATACAGCCAACTGATCCTCCTGCATATATTTAACCGCATGAATGATTTCATCTTCCATAATGTCAAACTGCTCGTAGCTGTAGTCCCGCACCTGGATCTCGTCCGTCTGAATAATACCGCTGCCTCCGAACAAATGCTTATAATTTAGCGCCTCTATCGCCTCATTGTAAGATTCGTGAATTTTCCCGAAGCCAGGAAACGGACGGCTGACTCCAATGTTGGCTTGAAAGTCCCACTTCTCAAACAGAGCAGTGCGCACTTTTGCCAATAAATCGATTTCGGTTTCCTGCAAAATTACAGCAACACGCTTAGTGTCGAGGGCTTGCAGCAAGACTTGTGAATGCAAGGCGGCGAATTCTTCCTGCAGAAGCAGCTCGGCTCCGTCATTCGGTTCACCTGCCAATTCAATTACAGCCACACAATTAGGTGCTTCATTGGTAGGGAGCCCCAGCTCAACCGCCTGAGACTGATAGTCGACATCCGTTGCTCTACCCAGCAGCATTTGACTAATAAGCCTTTCTCTGCGCAGGGGAATGCTATTTTTAAGCGTTTCTATCATCTGATTAAAATTATCAGCGAGAATCCCAATTTCATTATTCGGCGGAAGATCCATTTTCAAATTCAAATTGCCTTGCCTGACCTGATTCATTAAACCGACCAGCTCTTTAATCGGCTTAACCAAAAATTTGGAGAGAAAGAAAGCTATCGTGATTACCGAGCACAAAATAAACAGGATCAGGTAGAAAGTGACCTTCTGAATATAGGCTACATCTTTATACATAAGATTCACAGGAATGCTATTTACTAGTGAGTATTGAAACTTGTTATTTTTTAGTAAAGTAATGAAATGATTTTCCCCACCCAGCTCAGCTTGAAAAGAATGCCCAGGACTTCCCAACGCCTCATCCATCAGACGAATTTCACTTTTCGTCCCCTGCAGACCCTTGTCCTTGTCGACAGCAATCATATGCGCAGAATCGATCAGACTTGTACGCTGCAAACCAGCGTCCTGATACAGAAGCGCTTCAACTGCTGTTTTCTTAATATTCATTACGATCACACCCAGAGATTCGCTGCCGCGCAGCTCGTTGATGCTTCTAAACAACGTGATGTAATCACGATCACCGGTATAGGTTCCTGAGTAATCAATAAATACTCCGCCGTTAAGACTCAGTACCTTCTCATCCAGCGGAGAAAGCAAATAGTTGTTCATCAGCTGATCCGAGCTGTAATTTCCATTGTTTATAAAATATTTCTTTTCACTACGGTCCATAATATAAATCGAACCAATTTCTGTATTCGTGATGTTGACTTCGTTCATCTTGGTGAACAGCTCGTTAGTCAGCGATACCCGCTCTTGTCCGGTAAGCGTTTTCAAATCTTTTAGCAGCTTCTGCGCGGTTGCGTCATAAGCAAGAGAGATCATCAGTTCGCTGTATTTGTCGAGTTTGAGAACAATCCGGTCATCGACGTTGCGCAGCGAATTCAGCACTGCAATATTTTCCTTTTCCGTAATAATTCTTTCCGTAATCCGGCTCGTTATCCCAGAAAACGTAAAAATGATTAGAGCCGAGAGAAGAATGTATGTGTAGATCAAGATGCTTCTCAGCGAAAGAAATTTTTGGGGAGGAATCCTTGTGGGGGGAGTTTTCGTGGGGACATTGCTAGTCATTTCCATCACCTTCCCTGAATCGGTCTAATAGCCATCCTTTTCACACGCAAGTGGCCGTCGTTCGTACTTTCCATAGTATTACAAAGACCGCGAAAAAGGAAGGCAGATCCACAAAACGCCTTGTGGCGTCCTTTGATGTGCGTGTTCGTGACTTGGGTGCGTTGCGGAGGAAATGGCTGTGGGTTCCAGCCGCTGTTAAAGATTTGTTCCCTGAATGGAATCGATGAGGTGGTAGGAACAAATCTTTAAAGGCGGACGCTACCGCTCTTCCTCCCACAGCCATTCCCTCTTCTCAGCTACAATCGCACGAATCGCAGAAACACCAAGCTCAAACGGACAGCCAGCAAGGGTTTTCTCTTGGTTAGAGGAGATTCCCTAGCGGGTGCCGGCGCTAGGGATGAAGAGAGCGCGCAGCGGAGAAGGATCTGCTACTTTTAACCCCCTGAAAGGCCATCCGGCCTCTTTTAACGATGAAAATCATCATTAACGTGACCGATTGACCTGTAACACTTGCTTTAACGATGAAAAACATCGTTAAGTGGAGCAGTATACGCTCATTTCGGCGGAGGGTGGGCTGCTTCTAGGCTGCTGCCACTATCACTCATCCTCTCCACATCCCTTCCCTCTTTTTCCTGAAGGAAAGGGAAGAGATGACAATGAACATTTGGATCTTTCAGATTTCACTATTCAAATCGCTCTAGCTTCCTTCAAAAACTTATATTTTCCAGTAACTTCTAAAAAAAAAAAAAAAAAAACCGTCTCACCAGCAGCAAAAGCCGCTTTTGAGACAGTCCTGTCCTATCCATTGTTCGTTCAATTAGTTCTTTTCATCGCCCTTATTGCTTGTGCTTGTGTTCATGTTCATGTTCGCGTTCGTATTCGTGCTCATGCTTGTGTTCGTGCTCGCGATCCCGCTCCCGTAAAGCTCCTTATACAATTCCCTCGCCTGCAGCATGTGCTCATCCGTTACCGCTTCCCATCTCAGTCCTATATCCGGCACCGGATTGCCCATACCGAGATAACCGTCTAGCTCCAATTCGACGCTGAAATCATAAAAATCACGGATATCTCTGATTTTTGCAGCCGGATCGAAGCCGTTTCTGCCCATCGTTACATCGCCAATATAACAGACTTTATGTCCATCCTTTTTCCATTTTGTCATAAGCTCCTTGGAAATGGCCTTCTTCTGCTCGGTTTCCATGGAGTAATCCTCGAACACCCAGTAATTCCAGGGCACCAGCCACCAGCTTGGATCCGGCAAAATTTCCGGATAAATAAACGCTTCGTAGCCATAAGCATGATATACAATGCCTACATCACCTTGATATCCAACTTCCTCAAGCACCTCATGTACCGCACGCAGGTTAAGATCATAGTAATAACTCAGCATTTCGCTGATTTCATCGGACCAGATCAGACTTTGCTTCTGACCGATTCGCCGGCAATGCTCTGCCTTATGCGCTGCATAGTGCAGCTGCCGGTCTTCACTGCCACTGCCACTCCCACTTCCAACCTCGCCACTGACGCGGTCTCTCTCCCTAACCCACTTGTCGTAGATCACCTGTAAAGCTTCACTTTTGACACCTTCAAACTCCAGAAACAAATAATCGATGCCAGGAAATTCGGACAATTGCTCCTTGATCAATTCCTTGATTCTTGTCCGAAAAAGAGGAGAGGTGAAGTCCGCGATGCTAACTGGAAGATCCGTTTCCGCAAACCCACTGACATCCCACACATCAATCGTTAAATCCGGCTCCCACATGTGCTGTTCATAGGTTAGAAATTGAATCATTGCACCGACCGTAATCTCCTTATCATGAAGGTGCTTGATCATTTTTCTGCCCCATTCATTTTGCGTCTTCATATTAGATGCTTCCGGATGGTTATATAAATAGGGCAGCCGGGAGTAAACGCCATTGGTGTACCATTTCGTATAAAAAGTAAAATTATTAAAATCCATGTCCCTTTTCAGATCATCAATGATCTGAGCACAAGTTTCAAAATCCTGCTTCCAAAACTTGCTGATAGGATCCCGTGTTGGAACCCAATGATCCATCAATCCTTTAAGCATGCTAACTACACCACCCATTTTGTTATTTTGTATAAAGTTATACACCTGACTCGATCTGGCGTCAAGTAAATGATTGGAGATGTAAATAAGAGTATACACCCTCCAGCTCCTTATACGGCGTGATCTGGGAATGGTATGCAAAAAGACGCCTTGCGGCGTCCTTTGAGTCTGTATGCCTTGTATGCCTGATGCTGGTATGAGGAAGACAGGCTAATCAACCAGCTACAGGTTTAACTGTTCGTTCTACTACCCATTCAACGTCCCAACATGCTCAGGAATCGTCTGAAATTCTAATGACCGCTGAAAATAATCACGGGCAAGCTCCAGCTCGAATTCCTGGACAATGGTTTGTATAGTAAATTCATCGCTCTCACTTGATATTTGCACAGTACCCAAATTGCCTGGCTCGAAAATACGGATTTTACTGCCGTACTTCTTTTTTATTGCCTCCAGCTTCTCCCAATGTCCGTCGAGATGACAAACCACACAATCCAGGTTAACTGTTTCTGTAAAGCTGTCAAAATAATTCGTATTGGTGCGCAGAACGTGACCGAGTGGGGATATGATCTGGCTCGGATACGAATTGCTTATGGCGCTTACGAAATGCGCTGTACAGGAGTAGGCCCAATATTGCTGCATAATACCGCCGTGATACATAGATACAAAAACAAGCAAATCCGGTCTTGATTGTTCATACTGCAGCCGCAGCTGCTCAAAATTTAAATCAAAGCAGATTGCCATCCCCACTGTGCCAAAATCACACTGCAGGATTGGCGCTTCATTTCCAGACAATACTTGAAAATCGCTAATTTCGCCGCAGGTCGGATGGTTTTTGTTGTAAGCCCCTATAATCTCACCGTTACGGCCTATCAACTCTACCGAATTGCGCCATGTTCCGTCCGCCAGTTTGCGCATCCGGGGATACGCAATGTGGCAGCTGTGTTCACGGGCAATCTCGCTAAACATAGTCAATATCGAATCCCCACGAGCCTCGTAAAAATCAAACAATCTCTCACGCGGATAATTAGGCGGAGCATCGCAAACCTCAGGCAGCACGATCAGATCCGGCCGATCCGGCAGCACCTCCTGTACTTTCCTGCGCAAATGCTCTTTCATAGTCTGCACAGCTTCATTCAGATCAAGATCAATACCCAGAACCAGATTACGGCTTCCGATCGTACTGATTTTCACATATCTTGCCATAGCTGCAGGCCTCACTTTTTTCGTCAGATTTAAACTGAGCACATCATTACTCCGTTTATTCCTTCACACTTCCAACAACGATACCTTTAATAAAAAACTTTTGCAAAAACGGGTAAACCATTAAAATCGGCAATGCACCAAGGAAAATTTGTGCTGCATTGATGGTACGATTGGACAGGATCTTCATCAGCTCCGCCTCAGCAGCGCTGGCTGCCGTGAGCGTTTTATCAATCAGAACTGTTCGTAAATAGCTCTGCAGTGGATAATGCTCGGGCAAGTTCATGTAGATAATGCCGTCAAACCACGAATTCCAATGTCCTACCATCGAAAACAAGGTTAATGTCGCAATGGCCGGAGCGGATAATGGAATGTAAATGCTCCATAAGGTGCGGAAGGGACCGGCTCCATCGATATAAGCAGACTCTTCAAGCTCCTTAGGCAGCCCGCGAAAAAAATTCAACATCAGAATGACACTCGTTACTGGAACAATACCGGGAAGGATCAGCGCCCAGATCGAATCGATTAGCCCTGTCATTTTCACCGTCATATAGGCAGGAATCAAGCCCCCGCTGAACAAAATGGTAACAAGGAAATACCAGGCGTAAAAGGTGCGCCATTTGAATATAGCGGCCTCCTTCGATAAAGGATACGCGGTAATTAAGACCATCAGCATATTCAGCACGGTGCCGAGCAGCACCCGCTTGACCGATACGCCAAATGATAGCAAGAAAGCTTCTTTGTTCAAGACAAATTTATACGCTGATAAATTCCAGCCGACCGGCCATAGCGTAACCTTTCCTGCTGATGCAGCTACACTTGAGCTTAACGAAACCGCCAGCACATGAATAAGCGGAAACAGGCAAAGGAAAGCCAGAATTGCCAGAAAAATATGATTGGCAAGCAGGAATGATCGTCTCCCGATCGATTTACTTTCAATCAATGTGGTTCCCTCCCACTAAGATAACCCCAAAAAGTGGAGCCTTTGCTTTGAATTTTTTTCAGATACTTTTTGGGGACACAGGAATATTAAAAAATACGGTATCTTGCAAAGCGGTATGCCAAGTAGTAGGATCCGGAAATAAATATGCAGGAAATAATCGATTTCAACATTCCGACTGCTGTAGCGTTGCTGTATTGGGCGCTGAGAATACCCATCCGGTATACATAGGTATCGATAATATCTCCGCTTTGATATACCAGCGGATTGTATAAATTGAATACCTGCTCAAAGCCCGCATTCAATATTCCACTCATGCTTAGCGTAGCCAGAAGTACGATGATCGGCCTCATGCCTGGAAGCGTAATGTGCCAGGTTTGCCGCAGACGACCAGCTCCATCCATAACCGCAGCCTCGTACAGCGCCGGATTGATGGAGGTAAGGGCAGCCAAATAAATAATGGTGCTGAAGCCGAATTCCTTCCATTCGTTAGTGACAACAAGCAGATAAGGGAATAAATCGTTGTTTCCCAGAAAAAAAATCGGTTTAAAGCCCAGCCATTGAATCAGCTGATTCACAATGCCCTCAGATGGCGATAAGATATCGATCAGAATTCCGCTTAGAATCGTCCATGACAAGAAATGGGGTAAATAGATGATCGTCTGAACCCCTCTTTTGAAGAAACGCTGGGTCACCTCGTTCAGCAAAAGCGCGGTACAGATTGGCGCAATAAGACCGACCACAATTTTCATTAAGGCGATGAACACAGTGTTCCAGAACACCCGCATCGTTCCCGGCAAACTGAAGGTATAAATAAAATTATCAAGCCCGACCCATTCGGAACCAAAAAATCCTTTTGCCGGAATATAATTCTGAAAAGCCATGACCATACCGAACATCGGGATGTATTGGTACACAAATACAAGCAGAAATGCCGGCATAATCATCAGGTGCAAATACCTGTGCTTGACTAGTCCCTTCTTCATGAAAGCTTCCCTCCGCTGTAAGGTATGAGCGGGATGAAGGCTGGACTACTTGCCGCATTGCCCTCTAAATAGAGAGTGTGTGCGGTTTCCATATGCCCAAGCCCTCCATCCACTCAAGAACTCTACACTTGATTACTCTACTGATAATGCTGCTGACACTAGCAATGTTGATACTGATAATGCTGGCACTGGCACTGTCGATACTGGTACAGTTGGTACTACTAGTGCGGCTGATCCTACATTGCTATTGCTTGGCGTACCAGTCATTCACTTCTTTCGTCATCTCGTCGCCACCTAATTTTTTCCAGGAAGAAACAAAGTTATCGAATTCATCCAGTGAAGCTGTGCCCATAATGATTTTTGTAAAGGTTTCCATCATAATCGCCTGCAGGTTAGCCTGCTTGCTGATCATGGCAGGGGTTGGTGTCGTCGTGAACTGGTTCGGCATAAACTGGTCATTTTTCAAATATTGCTCGATGATCCGGCCTGAGCCTTCCGGTCCATTTTGCGCATATTCCCACCATAACGATTGATCGCCGCCTTTATAGCCGTTGATTCTATCAAGAACGCCACGATTTTGCGGAGTAAGCTCGCTTGCATCCTTCTCACCCTTCAGTACAGCGTTAACCTGACGGAAGCTTTCCAGATTGTTCAGCGGTCTGTACATTTTGGCAGGTGCCAGAAACCAGACTGGATTGGAATCGCCCGGAGGAGCGATAAACTTTTTATAATCCTCATCCGAGGTCGTGAAATAAAATTTTTCAGTGAAAGCTTCAAGCACCTTCAGCACTGCTTCTGGATGTTTGCTTCCTTTTTTCACAACCCAGTAATTACCGAAAATGTTCAAGTCATGCTGCAGCTTCGCCGGCTGGTCATCAATCGATGGAACGGGATAAGAATTCCACTCCACATTCGGCAGGCTCGTGTTGGCCGGGTAGTTGGCCCCCCCCCTGTCGGAGAAGAACATGCCCACTTTATTGGCACCGATCGTTTCGAACGCTTTCGTCATATCTTTAACCGCAAACTCCGCGTCAAGCTGGCCGCCTTTAAACATTTCCTGCAGCTTGCCAAGTGCCGCCTTCATTTCTGGTTGAATATTACTGTACACCAATTTGCCGGAGGCATCCTTCAGCCAAATATTGTTGTACGCATGAAATCCGTTCAGAAATCCCTTTGCAGCGTTAAGATCTTTGTCGATCATAAAGCCAAGTGTATCTTTTTTCTGATTACCGTCTGGGTCCTGATTGGCGAAGGCATCAGCAATTTTCAGGATATCATCCATCGTTTGCGGCGCTGATAAATTCAGCTTTTTCATCCAGTCGCTGCGGATCCAAACCACTGGCACGCTTTCCCGCTCAAGTCCCGTCCACGGAATCGCCATCAGCTTGCCGTCGATGGTAGCCGACTGCAGCACTTCCGGACCTGCTTCTTCCATTAACTGCTTAACATGGGGCGGTGCGTACTTCTCGTAAGCTTCCGTTAAATCCTCGATCAAACCAGCTTCACTAAGCTGTTTGAACTGCTGAGGCTCAGCCGCAAAAAAATCAGGAATGTCGCCAGAGGCAATCATCAGATTGGTTTTTTGCTGCAATTCCTCGCCAGAAGTTGTTGCCCACTTTCTTGTTACCTTAATGCCATAGGTGTCCAGCATGTAGCGTGTCCACATATTGTTGTTAATGTCGTCCCCGCTATCGAATTTCACCAGTGAGGTATAATTGGATACAGTCGTCAATTCGATCGGCGGATCATATTTGCCGTCCTTCATCCCCGCTTCGCCCGCCGTATCTCCCGGTGCAGCCGTTGCCTTCGTGTCACTGGTGGCCGCCGGTTTCGTCGTTTCTTTGTCCCCCTTGGATGAGCAGCCTGCCAGCAAGCCGGCAAAAACGAAAATAACCGCCATCAGAATAGCTACCCTTCGAGCCCCTTTACGCTTCATTTCCTTACACTCCCTTATTCGATTAGATTAGCGCCTGCATCGATTACCCATCATCTTTTATAAGCCTGAGGCCTTGAATGGTCTGGCACTGAATCTAATGTAACGGTTCTATCCCTTTGAGCATAGGCTCCATTTTATATATTATAGCAAATTTCAACTTACATAAAAAAATGAATACAACATGAAATTTTATAGATGTTAAGTTACCAGCAGACCTGTTAATATGTATGGATAGAGACAGCAAGAGCCTAGAAGAGACCAAAGGGGGGCAGTAAGCTGATGTGGAGAATTTCCCTCTCACACCTGAAACCATATTTACAAAATCATTCCTTGTTGAGCCGTTTGATTATGAGCTTCCTGCTTGTCATTATGATGATTACCGCATTTCATTTCTTCTCCTTTTCTTTTTTGAAAAATAGAATCCAGCAGGAAATTATTAAATATAACAGTCTGAATCTTAAATATACGGCTGAAAGCTATGAGAAGCATTTGCAGCTTATTGAGAATACAATGGTCAACCTCTTTTTTGATGAAAAAATGAATGTGATCAAGAGCAATCCTACGGTCGATAACTTCAAACTGTTAAATCTCTTCAGCTCTCAGCTGCAGCGCCTGGCTTCCAACGAGCAGCTGTACCTGGCTGATATTATTATTTACTTTGGTGACTCCGGGCTTACGATCGGCAAAGAAGGCGTTCGCAGTGCCAATGATTTGTTCCAAACGGATTTAATCAATGAAACGTACAGTTATTTTTTCTGGCAGGATCAAATTTCCAAGCCCTATCATTACAAAGTGTTCCCAACTGCTGAATTTAAACGGGTAGTATCCGCGAAGCAGATTTCCTCCAGAGGTATGCTGGTTCCGGTTGTTTTCAAAAACAGACTTAATCCGAACATGTACTTCATTACTTTGATCGAAGCCAACGAAGCTTACAAAGCTTTTTTTCGCGGCATTGACGACAACTTTTATATTTCGGATGACAGCGGACAGGTTTTATTCAGCTCCAATCCCGCTAACCAGCCGCTCCAAAGTGAGCTGCAGACGTTTGCGAGCAGTGGTGAGGGCAGCGC
This sequence comes from Paenibacillus eucommiae, assembly GCF_017874215.1. Taxonomy (GTDB): domain Bacteria; phylum Bacillota; class Bacilli; order Paenibacillales; family NBRC-103111; genus Paenibacillus_AI; species Paenibacillus_AI eucommiae. Next base: position 11,082 of record NZ_JAGGLB010000006.1, on the reverse strand, counting down.
TAGTCAAGGAAACAATTTTTATTTTTACAAAAAAGAACGAAGCTCCGGCTTGACCTACGTTCATGTCGTTCCCAACAATACGATTTCTTCGCAAATACAGCGTTTGAATATGATTTTGCTAATTATTCTCAGCCTAGTTATTGTGATCAGCATCCTAATCTCGATTTATCTCAGCTCAAGGTTCAGCAGCCCAGTACGGCAAATTATTGAAGCGATACAGAAACCAAATCAAGCGCTGGCCATGGGCACCAGCATTCATGAGTTTAACCTCATTAGCGAAAAAATCGGAACTATGATGGTAAGAAACGAAGAGATCAGCAGCGATTTACACCATAAAAATTCAATCATCAAAAAATACGGCTACATCAACAAGCTGAAAAGCATCTATTCAAGCTACAACAAGGTGGAAGAGGATTTGCTCGAATCCGGCAGCCCCTTTTATCTGGTGATCTTTTCCGTGGCATTCACCCGTGAATTTCACAAGCTGTTTGCTGCCGAGCCAACGCGGGCTTCCTACTATATAAATGAACTGATTCAACTGAATTTATCCGAAGCGTTTCCTAAGTCCGTCACGATTCAGGTGGAAAAGGATCAGATCTTCTCCCTGATTTTCGTCAATGAGCAGGATCCGCAGGATCAAAGTGGCAAATTATTAGAAAAGCTGCGCTGGCTGGGTCAAATATTTGACCGGGATCAGGATTACTATTTGCTGACGATGGCAGTCAATCCGGTCCTGCGCTCCTCCACCGAATTTACAGAGGCGTATGAGGAGACACTGGAAATGCTGCAGCTGCGCAAAATGATGCCGGGAACCCAGATGATTATTGAGCCCATACCCGAGAGCTTTCATTTGCTGCTTGCCCCCTCTCTGGATCAGGAATTTTTCAATCATTTGCAGGCTGGCAATGATGCAGTCGTGCAAATCGTGCAGCGAATGCTGCAGCAGCTTCACAAAAAAGATGCGAACCTTTACCAATATACCCATCTGTCCAGGGAAATTGTCGGCCGGGTCATCAAAACGCTAACGGCTGCCAATATCGATACGAATGCCACACTCGGCACCGAGTCTCCCTATAAGAAGCTGCAAACCTGTATGACCGTAGATGATTACTCTCTCTTCTTCGAAGATTTTCTATATCAATCCTTGAGCATGATCCGTGAGAAAAAGATGGGACAGGAGCCTCTAAAGGATGCAATCCTGAGCTATATGCACCGTCATTATCAGGAGGACATTTCCCTGGAATCGGTAGCGGAAAAATTCAATTTATCCAGCGGCTATTTATCGATCTTTTTCAAGGAAAAAACACAAACCAACTTTCTCTACTATTTAAATGAGCTGCGGATCAACAAAGCCAAGGAGCTGCTGCTTGGCACGAACATGAAGATCCATGATGTAGGGGAGCAAGTCGGCTTTCAAAATGCAAATTCCTTTATCCGCTTGTTTAAAAAGTTTACAGGCATTCCTCCTGGCGAATACCGCCGGATGAACCATATTAGTTAGACTGACGCTTGACGTGGCGTCCTTTGAGGAGCGTATTCGTGACGTTGGTGCATGGAGGGAGGGAATGGCTGTGGGCTCCAGCCGCTGTTAAAGATTTGTTCCCTTGAATGGAATGGATGAGGGGGTTGGAACAAATCTTTAAAGGCGGACGCTTCCGCTCTTCCTCCCACACCCATTCCCTCTCTCTAGCTACAATCGCGCGAACACCAAGCTCAAACGGACAGCCAGCAAGGGTTTTTCTCTTGGTTTGAAGAGACTTCCTAGCGGGCGCAGCGCTAGGAATGTAGAGCACGCAGCTGAGAAGGATCTGCTACTTTAACGATGATTTTCATCTTTAAAAGCATAAGATCCACTCCACATCCTTGCTTTAACGATGAAAAACATCGTTAAGTGAATCACACGCGCTCAAAAGGACTGCCAATAGAGGATGCTTTCTGAGGAATGGGGATAGTGGCAATAGGGTTTATCAGCTACAAATTGCAGAACAAGCCACGCTCAAACGGACAGCCCGTTGGTGTCTGTTTCTGAGCGTAAGGGATCGCTGGTGGCTAGTTTACGAGGGGACATACTTATGGACATAAGGTTACGGACATGAGTTCCGCTATTTTACTATTTATCGCTTTTTCGCGAGAGTTGCGGACATACGTTCCGTTATTTTCCTTAATTTCATGATTTCGGCAAGGTATCTAAGCGCCGCAAAAACCTTTGTATTTCTAAAAATAACGGATCTGATGTCCACAAAGGGAAGCATCATTAAAAGGCTGATTCACCTGGAAATTCCTGCTCCAACGATCTAAACCATCGCTACGTGATAGCAATCTTTCCAATTAGAGGATGGGAATTTTCAAAAGTGAAGTATGTGGAGTATTTTCCAGATCACATAAATATTTCAAAAAAAAAAAAAAAAGTGAGGCCAAGCTATGAAAAAAGCATTGTTGCAAGCAGGCAAGGGGGAGCTTTGATATGAAACAAATGAATGGATTCACGCTCGTAGACAACGGCATTGGCAGAGCAGCTATAGTAGCTATGGGAGCAGGGAGAGCTCTGGAAGCTATCGAAGCTATGAAAGCTGGTGAACCTGGGGAAGCGGGGGGTGCCGGGGGTGCAAGGAGCGCCGTTAACGCTGCTGCGCTTGCAAACGAACATGTTCGCAGCTCAGCCGAGCTGCTTGTGTACTACATCCAACTAGCCACAGGTGCAGAGCTTCCTATTTTGGCTGAAGGAGACATACCAAATGCACGCGCAGAGTATGATGCAATCATTTTTGTAGGCTTGGGATCACTGCTTTTTGATGGAGTACAGGATAGCTTAAACAGCATGAACGATGAAGGCTTTGTCATCCAAACACAGGACAAGGCTATCCTCATAGCTGGTAATTCTTCATGGGGAACAATGCACGGTGTCTGCGAATTTCTTGAGCAATATGTCGGCGTCCGCTGGCTGATGCCAGGTCCGGACGGAGAAGATGTTCCCGCGAGCCCTACCTTATGGATTCCCCATATAGAGCTGCGCCAGCAGCCGGCATTTATGTCCCGGACGTTCAGTCCGCTCAAGTTTGCCGACAATATGAACGGCCCTCTGCATTATGAGTGGGCGCTGCGCAATAGGCTGCCTTATCGCTTCAATGCCCATCACAACATGTCTGTCCTCTTCTCACCGGAGAAATATGGGGAAACACATCCCGAGTTTTACCCGATGCGTGAAGGCAAACGGTATATTCCACCTGTGGAAATCAATTACGAATGGCAGCCCGATTTCTCAAATCCAGCTACTGTACAGGCGGCGATTGAAACAATTGTGCAGTATTTTGATGGAAATCCGCAGCAGTCCTGCTACTCGCTTGGCATTAACGATTCAAGCGGCTACTGTGAAGAGGATCCTGATCATCCCCATTATACGAGCAAGCTGAATTCCAAAGGGTTTGTCGATATGTCGGACATTTATTACAAGTGGGTCAATCAGGTTGCCGAAGGTGTGTTGCAAGTTCACCCTGATAAATGGTTCGGTTTGCTCGCATACGAGAATGTCATTGATCCTCCTTCCTTTCCGCTCCATCCACGTGTAGTTCCGGTCATTACAAAGGATCGAATGACTTGGATCGATCCCGATGTAGCTGCGGGCGATCAGCTGCGGCTGCAGGAATGGCAGAAGACTGCCGCTTCAACCGGGTGGTACGACTACATTTACGGGTCTCCGTATATGGTTCCACGTATGTACCTCCATCAGATGGCGGATAATTACCGTTATGCCCAGCAAAACAAAGTTTCGGTGCAGTATGCTGAGCTGTATCCGAACTGGGGCGAAGGCCCGAAGCCCTGGGTAACCGCCAAGCTGCTCTGGGATCCAAATGCAGATGTGGATGCTCTGGTCAGCGAATGGCTTGAGCGTGCAGTCGGTGTTCAAGCAGCCCCTTACTTAGCCGCGTATTATAGCCATTGGGAACACTTTTGGACAAAGCGTATTCAAGATTCTACGTGGTTTCAGGAAGGCAAAAACCTGATTTACTTACTCTTCCCCGATGCTAAGTACCTTGAGCTTATTAGTGAAGAAGAGATGACGGAAAGCAAAGAGCTGTTGGAAGCAGCCCTCGCCCATGCGGGTACGCATAAACAACAAATACGTGCGCAAATGCTGTTGAACGCCTTCGAATACTATGAATCGTGCGTTTTGAGCTATCCGAAAACAATTGCCCCTATAACCGATGCTTCTACTGCGCTTTCGCTGCTGCAGCACGGAGCAATCACCAGAAAGGTCGAGTTAGCCCAAAAAAGGCTGCAGCTGGCCGAAGCACTTGACAATGACCCTATTTTGAAACATCCATTGTCTATCCAGCGTTTTGCGTCTTATGGATTTATCTGGAGCGGATGGAACCCTTCGCTGTTTTGGCGGCTTAAGGATTACATATCCGAGAATGAACATCATCAAGCTGGGGAACAAAGCGGAGGCCTGGTCTTTGAAAAAGTGAAAGAGCTGGCCAGGGCGGCCGACACCAATACATTGGCTAATAAATCGGCTGATAAAATGGTTGAATTCTCGCAGGTGCTCTTAAACGCAGTAGCAAAATCCGCTCCTCTATGGCAGTATGATGCCAATTCACAAGGACATATAACGATTGCTTCTAACGTGCCTTCCATCAATCCTGCTGCTTTTTTTGTAAATAATGAGAATCATCCGGGAGAGGGCCATTGTCTGGTTATCCACCCTGTGTCCTTGCAAACAGGACTTTTAGCGGGCAGAGCCGCCTATTATTCTCCTCCGGGGACATCAAAAGGAACAGCAGAAATGGCATTGCACGGCTTGAATGCTGAAGGTGAGGCTGTGTTCAAAACACGTTCAGCGAAAAAACAGCTGGCAGCAACAGCCGGAGACTGGTCTTCGCTTGAGCTCTTTGAAGATGTTTCAGCTTTAGCCAGTTTAACCAGCTTACCCAACTTAGCGAGCGTCACGCAAATTCAGGTTTTGATCAAAGTAAGCAGCCTTGCAGAAGACACAGTGCTCTCACTTGGAGACATCGGCTTGTATCAGGCAGCTTTACAATAGCTATGGGGAAAGACCCCTTGCGGCGCCCTTTGAGGAGTGCGTTCGTGACGTTGGTGCTTGGGAGGTGTGTGTTTTCCGCCTACATTTGGCCGCTTCGGATTGGGGAGAGTTAAACATCAACTTATATGTTAACCTGACAACATTGGGGGTGTGGGCTCCAGCCGCGCTGTTAAAAACACATTTTAAATTGCGGACGCTATCGTCTTCCCCCCACACCCCTTGCCTCTCTTAGCTGCAATCAATCGCACATCACACGAACACCAAGCTCAAACGGACTGCCAGCAGGGGTTTTTCTTTTGGTTGTTGGAGATTTCCTGGCGGGCAAAGCCGCTGGAACTTAAACTGAAATGATCTGGCGCTTTTAACGATGTTTTTCATCGTTAAAAGCGCCAGTCGTCTCCACAACCTTATTTTAACAATGAAAAACATCGTTAAAATCCCTCTTATCCACCCGCAGAGTCCATCTGACCTCTTTTAGCGATGAAAATCATCATTAAAGTGGCTGGTTGCCTGGAAACCTCGGCTTTAACGATGAAAAACATCGTTAAGTCAGGCACACGCGCCTTTCGGGGGGAGGCGGGCTGCTATAAACGCTATTTCATATCGTATTCCTTTTTTCATATCCTGCAAAAATGTACGAAATGTACAAAATGGCATCTGGCTTTAGGTATCTCCGGTTTTTATAATAAGCTCAATCCGTCCGATAGTATGGCCTGCAGATTGCTATCTTCAACCAGCAGCCTAAAGCCAGCTATTGAACGGGTTGGGCAACTATTATGGAGGTGAAATCGAAAGTGGGTAAAAAGTCAAAACGTGCACTATCCTGGACACTCTCGTTCTTGCTGCTGTTTAGCATATGGAACGGGGCATATGCAGAATCAGCTGATCCTGCGAATGTTGAAAATTCTGCAGAAGCCGCAGCACCAGAAAGTCCCCAACAAAATGTAAGCGTTTCTAATGGGATTTCGGGACACTGGGCAGAGAAAGAATTGCTTCAAGCTTTGGACAAGGGTTGGATTCAAGGGTATGCGGATGGTTCGGTTCAACCGGATCGGAGCATTACGAGAGGTGAATTTATCGCCCTGATCAACCGTTCCTTCGGGTTCTCCGAAGAAGCTGCTATTGATTTCAAGGATTTGCCGAAAGAAGACTGGCAGTATAAAGAAGTGGCGCGTGCCGTAAAGGCAGCCTATATCCAGGGTTATGCCGATGGTACAATCGGTGTGAAAAGCGTGATTAGCCGTGAGGAGGCAGCCGTCATCCTTGCCCGAATCCTGCAGCCAGCCGCTCAGTTCGGCGATGGGGGGGCTGAGCGCTTCACGGATGCTGCTAGTATTGCGGCTTGGAGCTTCGGCGCCGTTGACGCTATCGTTGCAGCGAAATATATGAATGGCTACGGGGACAACAGCTACCGGCCGAAGGCCCCTATCACCCGCGCAGAAATCCTCGTTACTTTATTGCGCGCTCACGACACATTCGGAACGGTCGTTTACGACACACCTGGTGTGCAAGGTGCAGCAGCGGGCTCTCAAATTGTCAATAAGAACGTCGTAGTCAAAGCAGCAGGCGTAACGTTGCAGAATATGCATATTAACGGCGACTTACTGCTGGATGAAGCTATAGGCGAGGGAGATGTGACCCTAAATAACGTTACCGTAAAGGGAAAAACCCTCATTAAGGGTGGCGGGGCTAATAGCATTCATGTAGAAAATTCCCTGCTGTTCACTGTGGTCGTCAATAAAAAAACGGGTACAGTTCGGATAAAAACTGGTGGATCAAGCACAGTATCCTCCATCCTGCTGCAATCTCCTGCAATTCTGGAAGGCAGCGGATTTACCGAAGTACGGGTAAGCGAGGAGCTTCCAGCCGGATCACAAGTGACACTGCTGGGTTCCTTCCAAAACATCAACGTGTATGCGCTTGATATCGCAATTGAAATACCTGAAGGCAAAATTAACGAATTGCACGTTTTTGCCCAGGCAACAGGCCTCAAAATCAATACCGGACAAAAAGCGGCTATCACCCGACTCGTGCTCGAAGCTGCTGTTAAAGCGACTGGCCTGGGATCGATCGCACTTGCTGTAATCGATGCTAATGCGAAGCAGTCCTCCTTTGAGAAGCAGCCCGGCAAAAAGGAAGGATCAGGCGTTGCGCCTACCAGCTCAGGATCATATGGCTCCTATAGCTCTGGCCCTTCATCTACAACGACACCTACTCCCACGCCTACACCACCGGTGCCCTCTTCTTATACACTGGTTGATAATGGTGTCGGTAATGCAGTTGTCGTGTACGCAGCCAACATAGACCAGAGAGTTAAGCAGGCAGCCTCAAAAATCGCCAAATATGTAGAGCAGTCTACTGGCGCGAAGCTCACAGTAATGAGTGAATTTGATTTGAACAGCACTAATTTAGGCCAAAAAGTGCCTATTTATATCGGACTAGACGCTCAGTTAAGTCCAGAGCTGCGCAGCTCGCTGCCTGGAATGGATGACGAAGGATTTATTATAGAAGCCAACAATGGACATATTGCGATTGCCGGAAAAACGTGGCTCGGCACAGAGCATGGCATCTATGAATTTCTTGAACGCTATGTTGGTGTACGCTGGCTGCTCCCCGGAACTGACGGAGAGGATGTTCCGACAGCTTCAAGTCTTATTGTGCCTCACGAAACTGTGAAGCAGGAACCTGCTTTCATGTCACGCATCCTAAGCCCGATGACTATGCCTACTAACCAGACGGGTGCTGTCCAGTTCGAATGGGCCAAGTTCAACCGTCTGCCTTGGAACTTCAATGCTTTTCATAGCATGTATTACATTTTTCCCGGAGAGAAGTTTGGTTCAACGAATCCGGAGTTTTACCCGACACGTAATGGGCAGCCGTATATTCCACCCAAAGGCGATATCTCGGCATGGCAGCCGTGCTTCTCCGAAGCTGGAACCGTACAAATCGCTGTTTATGCGGCTATTCAATATTTTGCCGACAATCCGGATCAGACCTCCTTCTCGCTTGGTGTAAACGATTCAGGCGGATTCTGTGAGGCGAACCCCAGCCATCCGAATTATCCGAACAAAATCAATTCCAAAGGTTTAGTGGATATGTCGGATATTTATTATAACTGGGTCAATCAAGTTGCCGAGCAAGTACTGCAGGTTTACCCAAATAAATGGTTCGGCGTACTCGCTTATGAAAATGTCCTGGATCCGCCGTCTTTCCAGCTGAATCCACGCATTGTGCCAATGCTGACCAAAGACCGTATGGCCTGGATCGATCCTGCGGTGAAAGCTGCTGACGAACAGTTGATGGACGATTGGAAGCAAGTTGCAGCGACTACCGGATGGTACGACTACATCTACGGAACGCCTTATCTTGTACCGCGCATGTATCCGCATCTAATGGCGGACAACTTTTTAAAGGCACAGGAATTAGATGTATCCGTACAATATGCGGAAATTTATCCGAACTGGGGAGAAGGTCCCAAGGGTTGGGTTACCGCCAAGCTGATGTGGGATCCGACTCTGAACGTAGATGACCTGCTGCAGGAATGGTACGAACGGGCTGTAGGCGAGGAAGCTGCGACCGATTTGGCCGCTTATTATGAGCTTTGGGAAGATTTCTGGACAGTCAGGGTTCAGCAATCAGAATGGTTTCAACAGAGCAAGGACAGGATCTACATGGATTTCACGAATCCTTCATACTTGAAGCTTGTCACTATGGGCGATATCTCGCAAAGCAGGCTGCTGCTGGAATCAGCCTTGGCTAAAGCCGTGACAGTTAAGCAAAAAGCCCGTGCAGCGCTGCTGCTGCGTGCCTTCGAATATTATGAAGCTTCAGCTATAAGCTACTTAAATTCGTTATCGGAAGTGGATCCGAACGGAAATGTTCAGGATGCGCTGGAAAGCTTGTTCAGTGAAGATACCAACGGAGTTTGGATTGACAAGCGCAATCAGCTCCTGGAAGAGTTCAAGAACGATCCTGTTCTGCTGCATCCCATTGATCCGAGCACATTCGGACTTATTTGGAGCTCACGCAACCAGTCCGCGCTGTTTTGGAGTATCTTGAACTACTTAAAGCAGCATGAGCCTGCCGGTGGACCTGTTAGCGATTCACTTCATGCTTATACCTTAAATCAGGATCCGAAAATATCCGAAATCGCCAAAACCATGGAGCGAGTCCTCGCAGCTCCTCCTTCTTTAGTCGAGAACGGCTCCTTTGAGTCCGCTACAACCAACGGTGAAGGTACGCTTGTCCCTGGCAATTGGGTCGGATATAACTCCGCACTGCGCCAGCATATCGACGTCAATGACCCGAAAGCTGCGCACAGCGGCCAAGCCAGTGCAGCTATTAAAAGCCATGGCGATTTAGGCGGACCTTTCCAAAATATTTCCGTTAAATCCGGTCCTTTCGCCGCAAGAACATACTTCCGGGTGCCTGATTCAGCCGTCATAGGCAATGGAACCATCGAATTGGCTTTCCATTACATTCTCAAGAATGGCTCCGTCGCCTTCTTCGCTCTTCGTTCCGATGCCAAGAAGCTTGCCGATTATACGGCCGGAGACTGGGTTGCTATTGAACTGTTCGATCAAATCCCTGCCAGCGTGAACGGCTCTGAGGTGGATCAGGTGCAGCTCGCCGTCTACCTGCAAAACGTGCCAAACGGAACTGAAATTCTCGTTGATGACGTAACTGTGTATCAGAGTCCTTGATAATTCAGCAAGGGATTTCTAACTTTATCGCTGTAAGCACTTAAATGACAAAGGCGCCCTTCTTGGGCGTCTTTTTTGGTGCATGCTCATTATGTGAGTGCAATACGGAGGGAATGGAACGGCAAGAAATGAAAACCAATCGCAAAAACACCATGCTCAAACGGACAGCCAGCAAGCTTTTCTCCTGATTGGAGGAGATCTCCTAACGGGCAATGACACTGGGGGGGCTGGGGGGCTGGGGTGCTGGGGATGCTGGAGATGCTGGGGAAGAAGAGTTTGCGAGGAACTGCTACTTTAACGATGTTTATACGAAAATAAAACTGAACTCCTTGGCTAAAATGATGTTAGAAGGCAAAAAAAGGCCTTGTGCTTTTAAAAGTAGTTAATGCCCTTAATGAATTAAACTACTTCGTTTTGTGGAGTGACTTGGATGTTGAAACCCAAATCCTGTATTTGTTTCATGAAGTAATTGAGCGATTTATCTTTCAATTTATCCGTTTTGTCTTCTTCTTCCTTGTAGTTCGTTTTGTCTCGCAAGAGCGCATAAACTATTCGTAGGATCATATGGGCCGCCGCGACACTTGCTTTTTTCTCACCTCGTCGTTTACGGATCTTGCGGAAGAAATGTCCGATTCGATTTTTGGACTTTCCATTTGCCCATGAGGCCTGACAAAGCGCTGCCTTTACATGTTTGTTTCCTTGAGGGCATTTGGAATTCTTTTTCTTACCCGCACTTTCGTTGTTTCCAGGACAGATTCCTACCCACGATGCTAATTGAGCGTCAGTAGGAAACGTGGTGGATGCTTCAGGACCGATCTCAGCAAAAATCGCTGCCGCCGTATGTAGATCAATTCCTGGTATCGAATCCAGCCAACCAATTTCTTCCTTGTAGGCTTGCAAGTATTCATCAATATCCGCTTCTATTTGCTTGACTTCGGCTTCCATAAAGGTGAGGTGTCTCCAGTGTTTATTCATCATCTTTCGATGATGCAAAGTCACCTTGCCATTTAATGCGTCAAGCAGATGGGGAACCTTTTTCTTGAGCTGGGTCTTGACTAGAGCCCTGACTTCCGGCTCATCTAAAACTTCGCCATCGATCAGCTTTTCCAACATCGCTCTTCCTGACACACCGAAGAGATCGGACATAAAGCTGGTCAACTTGATGTTGGCATCTTGAAGGATTTTGTGAATACGATTCTTTTCTGCTGTGATTCCTTGCACCATTTTACGCCGATAGCGTGTTTGGTCACGCAAATCTCGAATATCCTGGGAGGGAACCATACTGCCTTCAATGAGACCACAACGATGGAGCTGAGCAATCCACTGGGCATCTTTGAT
>NZ_JAGGLB010000005.1 GCF_017874215.1 Paenibacillus eucommiae | reverse complement strand
ATGCTTTGCTTCTTCCCCGACGATGTCCACAAGCTGTTCCTGCATGAGGAGCCTCGTATGACTGTGATCCAGCAGTTGATCCAATTCCGGAAAAATAACGCGATAAATTCAGCGAAAAATGTTTGCAGCAGCTTCTTAAATGCCTCGTCGTGCGGCAAGGATGCTTTTCTTATCTTTTGGTCTGTGCCTTCGCCTTCTTTTTTGCTTAGTTTACTTTTATCAGCCATTCAATTCTCCTCCCTCAAATCTGCTCAAAATGAACAAAAAAACACACTCCAAGCGCCTCAATTACAAAGGCGTTCAAAGTGTGCTTCACTCCGTCATTCATATGGTGTCATTGTATCTCAAAAACGGCAATAAATCAAATCTAATTATCTCTTATAAACTAAGCTCCAAAATATCGCGAACATCCTGCTTTTCCAACTTTTTGAATGAGCCAATTGAACCGAAACGCACTGCTTCCTCAGCCATCCGGTCCAGATGCTCACTGCCGATTCCGAAATCAGCCAGTCTGCTTGGAGCACCGATACTCGTAAAGAAAGCCCGCGTGGCTGCGATGCCCGCTAATGCTGTTTCCTCATCCGTCTTCCCGGTTGGATCGATCCCCCATACCCTGACTGCATATTGGACAAACCGGTCAAGTCTCTCTTGAAAAACAGCCTTCATCCAGTTGGGAAATACAACCGCTAAGCCAGCACCATGTGGAATGTCATAGATCGCACTAATTTCGTGTTCGATGCCGTGTGAAGCCCAATCGTTCTGCACCCCAACACTAATCAAGCCACCATTTAAAGCCATAGTCCCTGCCCACATCAGATTAGCCCTTGCAGCGTAGTCATCCGGTACGGCCAGCGCTTTCGCGGCATTCTCAATTACAGTCAGAAGTATCGACTCACAAAACCGTTCCTGCAGAGGAGTATCCGCAGTTCGGCTGAAATACTGTTCAAAAACATGCGACATGATGTCAACGGTGCCATTGACCGTCTGGTCCTGTGGAACTGTATAAGTAAGCGTCGGATCCAATATTGAAAATTTAGGATACAGGTGCGGGCTGCCGAGGCCCCGCTTCTGCTGTTCCTCCCAATTGGAAACGACTGCATTCCCGTTCATTTCAGAGCCGGTAGCGGCTAATGTCAGGATAGTACCCAAAGGTATCGCTTCGCGAACAACGGCCTTGCGAATACAGAAATCCCATACATCACCTTCGTAAGGAACGCCCGCCGCAACAGCCTTCGCTGCATCAATGACACTGCCTCCCCCGACAGCCAATATAAAATCAACCTTATGGGTCCTGCTGATCTCGATGCCCTTCTTCACTGTCGTTAGACGAGGATTCGGCTCCACGTTAGGCAGTTCAAGCACCTTCGCGCCGATCCCATTCAACTGTGACAACACACGGTCATAAAGACCGGTTCTCTTGATGCTGCCTGAGCCGTAAACGAGCAGGACGGTTTTGCCAAAAGGCTGTACCAACTCACCCAGCTTTTCCACAGTATCAGGTCCGAAAACGATTTTCGTCGGATTTTGAAATTGGAATGCATTCATACGCTTGCAGTCTCCTTCTTTTTTGCAGAGTAGGTTGTGATGCTGCTTGCTGTATCGATTCCTTCATTATACCAGAAAACGGGTTCCTGACCGAAAGGGATAGTGACGATAAGAAAAAACTGCACTTCCTTATCTGACTCCCTTGAATGAACAGAATTAACTTTATCACTGCAAAGCTTCACCGCAAAATAACATGTAATACCCCTAGAATGTTTATTTTATCTCAGTTACAATTGTGCTTTTATCGATATTTTCTAAACTATAGCTTTGTATTACCCAATTATTTTCTTCAAAATGATAACTAGTTACTAATATCGCAAGCGAATTCAGCTGTAAATTTCCAATAATGAATAAGTGCGATTGTCGTTTCTTCCGCGGAACCAGACAGATTTGCTTTCTTGCTCATACTGATCTTCGCGTCTTCTTCAATAGTGAGTCCGTCTACAACCTGGAATTTCTCTTGGGAACCATTAGGATTGTCGGGTAAAGATAGAATAGTGTGGGTTGGTAAATCTTCCTGAATATCATTGCCATTAAAAATTAAGCTCCTTAAGTAATTTTCATTTGCTGCAAGAATTATTAATGCTAAAACTATCACAGTTACGCTTCCAAACAAAGGTTTATAGCGTTTAAACAAACGTCTTTTTTGCACTAAGCGTTTCTCCACGAGCCCATGCGACGTCCTTTGAGGAGTGTGTTCATGGCGTTGGTGCATTACGGAGGTAAGGGATGTGGGCTCCAGCCGCTGTTAAAGATTTGTTCCCTTGAATGGAATGGATATGGGGGTTGGAACAAATCTTTAAAGGCGGACGCTATCGCTCTTCCTCCCACACCCCTTACCTCTCTCAGCTACAATCGCACGAACACCAAGCTCAAACGGACAACCAGCAAGGTTTTTTCTCTTAGTTAGAGGAGATTTCCTAGCAGGTGCAGGAGCTGGTGATGAAGACTGCCAGTAGAAGTTACTTTCCTGAGGGAGAGGGATAGTGGCGATAGGATAATCTTCCTTTCTGACTCCCTCGAAGTGCGTGTTCGAAACTTGGAGACGTTGCGGAGGGTAAGGCTGAAAAAAGGCTGCCGATAAAATAGATTGAGTACATCATCCTCAACCCATTTTGTCTGCAGCCCCAAATCAGATATATTAAAGTTAGCTATGCGTTTCGGTTTAATCCAGTGTATGCAATGCTCTGTCCAAATCATTGATTAACGATTGTACGTTTTCCAGCCCTACAGAAATCCGCAGTAAAGATTTTGGTGCTGATACACTGATCGTTTCGTTCATTTCACCGGCCAATTTCTCATTAAATGGTAACAGTGCAATCAAACTCTCAAAGCCTCCCCAGCTCGAGCCAACCTCGAAATATTGCAGCTGCTTGAGCATTTTCGCGACTTGTTCCGGTTCACCGGAAACAGCGATGCTCATGACTCCCGAGTACCCGCTCATTTGCTTAAGTCCTAGCTCATACTGCGGATGGCTTGCCAGACCGGGATAAAATACTTGAGATACTTTAGGGTGCCCCTCCAGAAAAGAAGCCACTCGCAGGGCATTTTCTTGATGCTGCTTCATGCGCACAGGCAAAGTCCTTATGCTGCGCGTAACCATCCAGGACAAATGTGGATCCATTACAGCGCCGAACATCGCCCGCTCCTCATGGAATCCCGTTCCCATCTCCATGTCTGCGCCGATGACCACTCCACCGATCAAATCACTGTGCCCACCTATGTATTTGGATAGGGAATGAATGACCAGATCGATACCAAAGCACAGCGGATTTTGAAAAATAGGTGAAGCCCAAGTGTTATCAATTGCCGTATAAATGTCATGTGACTTAGCTATGCATGCAATTGCCTCAAGATCCTGCATCTGATACACCAGCGAGGAGGGGCTTTCCAAATAGATCAGCTTCGTCTCAGGGCGTATAGCCGCTTTGATTTCTGCTGGATCATTCCCTTCAACGAAGGTCGTGCTTATCTGAAATTTACGCGAATAATGCTCCAGCAATTGGTTTACTCTACCGTACGTGTTCTTTATGCATATAATGTGGCTTTCGTTAGCAGCAAAATAAGCAATGACCGCAGATATTGCAGCTACGCCTGAGGAATAACACACCGCCCAATTCCCTGCCTCCAAGGCTGCCAGCTTCTTTTCTGCCAGTTCAATGGTCGGATTACTGATTCTTGAATAAGCATAACCATGATCTGTATGTTTGTGTGTAAATAAGGTGTTTTGAAAAATAGGTGGTATGATCGCTCCCAAGTAACGATCATACTCATCCCCCAAGTGTGTGCATATATCTTCGGACGCCAAGTGTTTTTTCATAATATCAAAGCCGCAACTGTTCTTCCCGGTAGTGGATGGCCTGACAGGAAATTTTCCCCCATCCCTTCAAATAGTCCGCACCCCCGGCATCGGAGCCACTGGCATAGTACAAGGCGGTAATAATGGTGCCATCCTCGATCTGCACGGTTGAGGGATATCCGACATCCAGGCTTTCCGCCCCGTCCCCCGCCAACAGTACCTCTTCATTGCGGTTCCAGGTTTGGCCTCCATCCTCGCTAAGCAAAGCACCGCACCCGTAAGGGCGTACTCTTCTGCCGAACGTAAGTAGCAGCTTGCCGCTTTGGAGCACAGTGACATCCGCGGGATGCTCATAATCACGGGTAATTTGTACCGGCTCGCTCCAGGTCCGTCCATTATCTTTACTAAACAAAGTGGAAATATAGCTGTAGCGCTGGTCATTGCGGGCGGCTGCAAACAACGTGCCATCTGGTAAAAAGGCATAGGAGGTTTCATTAAAGCCCATGGCAACCAGAGACTCATCCCCCCATGTGACACCACCATCTGTGCTGCGCACTAATATACATGCGTTTTTGATGCCTTCAACAGGCTCACGTAAGGTGCCGTATACGGACATATACAAAGTCCCATCAGATGAAGTAATTATTCTTCCATAGGGCGAAGCCAAGGTGAGAAACTTGGATGTGTAGGAGACCGGTTCACTCCAGCTTTTGCCCCCATCTTTGCTAACTACGGTAAACATTGCAGCCACCTTGTATCGCTCATCTTCTGCAGCAGCAGGAACGTACTTCAGCCCGTGCCCTTCCTGATCCTCTTCATAGATGTGCTGCTTTGCCTCCCAGTAGCCCAAAACCAAATGTCCTTCGTTATTAACACCATACGCCGGATTACGTACATCATCATAACGGGGAGCTACCTCTACAGGGTCGGACCACGATTTGCCGCCGTCATTAGAGTTGGAAACAGCCAGCGTACCCGAGATGCCGACATGCGGCGCACCAGTCCTGTATACTACAGAGAGGCTGCTGCTGCCAGTTTGCACAAGCACAGGGAAAAATCCTTGCAGCGAGCAAATAAGGTATCTCTTCAGCCTGCCCCTGCGGCCAACGAACATATCGGATTCTATGCTTTGATATCTCAATTCTCCAGTTCCCATAACTTTTCCCTCCACTTTTTCCCTAATCCTTTTTCCCACTATCCTTTAATGGCCCCTGAAGTCAATCCAGAGATGATATATCTTTGTCCGAAAATCAGCAAAATCAACAATGGAATGATCGAGATCACGGATGCAGCCATGGATGCCGCGTGATTCACATGCATTTCACCGGAAAACATTTTCACAGCGAGCGAAATTACATATAGATCGGGCTTGCGCAAATACAAGAGCGCCGTTTCGTAATTGTTCCAGGAGCTTACAAAGTAGATCAATATGACCGTAAATAAAACCGGTTTGGACAAAGGAACAACAATTCTCCAGCAAATTCGCCAGTGGCCGCAGCCGTCTATTTTTGCCGCATCAATCAGCTCATTGGAAATCGTCATAAAAAACTGACGCAAAAAGAAAATAGCCATAATCGGATTTAGAAACGCGCCGATCCACTGCGAGGTCAAGGTGTCCAGCAGACCAAAGCTGCGAAAAATAATGAAGTTCGGAATCATAACCACCTGAAAAGGAATCGCCAGCGTCGCAATCATCAGCAAGAATATGAAATTACGGCCAGCAAAGCGAATTTTCGAATAAGCATATGCGGTCATGCTGCCTACAAAAACAACGCCAATAATAGACATCAAGGTGACAATAAATGTATTGAAATAATACAAACCAAAATTATATTTGGATGAAAATAACAGCTTGTAACTGCCCAGGGTCGGATGCTTGGGAATCCATTCGATTGGAAACTGAAATACTTCGGCGCTCGTCTTCAGTGATGATGAAAGCATCCAGACAAACGGCAGGAGCATTATGCTTGCAATTCCCCACATAATGACACTGGTTACAGCTTTCGTAAACCATTTGCCCATTGTATGCCTCCTGCCTGATCTACTCTACAGATCAATAATGTACCCATTTTTTTTGCGCTTTCCATTGAATTAATGTAATGATAACGACTATCGCGAAGAACACCCAAGCTATGGCTGAAGCGTAGCCCATCCTATAGTAGTTAAATCCAAGCTTATAAATATAATAGCCGAGTACATAAGTGGAGTCGCCTGGACCCCCTTCTGTTAAAATTTGAATATTCGACCACTGCTGGAAAGCTTTGAGCACAGACATAATCACGATAAAAAAGGTCGTTGGAGAAACAAGCGGGACCGTGATGTTAATAAATCTTTTAAAAGGACCCGCCCCATCAATTTCTGCAGATTCGTAAAGCTCCTTCGGAATACTCTGCAAGCCTGCTAAATACACAAGCATATAGAACCCTAATGTCGTCCATATCCCGAATAAAGCGACGGTAGGCTTAGACCAGAATTCATCAAGCAGCCAGGTTGGTGGATTTTTGATTCCGATCGCTCCAAGCAGCAGGTTGACAGGCCCCTTCTGCGGATTGAACATCAGGTGCCAAACGATCAGAATCGCCGCCATATTGGTAATATAGGGGAGAAAGTATATAACCCTCAGAAACTTCCTCCCAAAAACGAATTCATTTAAAGCGATCGCCAGCATCAAGGCCAGCACGGTTTCAACCGGCACTACAAGCAAGAACCAAAAATTGTTGTACAAGGACGTCCAAAACAACTCATCTGTCAAAAGCTGCTTGTAGTTGTCAAACCCGACAAACTTGGTATTTCCCAGGCCACCGATCAAATTCCAGTCTGTAAAGCTTATAAATAGTGAATAGCCAAGTGAATACATAACCAGAACCGCTAAACCGATTAAATTAGGCAAAATGAACAAATAGCCGGTTATATTTTCACGTAAATTATTTCTGTTTTTTATCAAGAAGTACCACCTGCAATCCACGGCGCCTCAGACGCTATTTAAGATTTTTGATGATTTTTTCGGCTTCGGTCTGCAGCTTGCTGATAAAATCGTTCAACTGCACCTTGCCGCTATAATAATTGCTGCTCTCTCTGTTCAGCAGATCCATCAGTGCATTTCTGATACTTGGATCTACAACAGGCGGATTTAAAGCACTTTTCACCGAAATCGATTCATCATTCACCTTTTTAATCTGATCAATAAGCTCCTGCGGGTAAATATCTGTATGCTCCACATTATCATTGTCGGTAAAGCTGTTGAATAAAGAAGCGAACTGGCTAACATCGGTTTTTTTGTAAGAAGGGATTACACTCAGAATGTCGTAGCTTTCCGTAGCCATGAACTTCACAAATTGGTAAGCTTCATCCGGGTGCTTGGATTTTGCCGAAACTGCATAGCCATACCCCGCAGAAATATTCTGCACCTTCGAAGGCGCGCTTTCATTGATTTTCGGTGCGAACGTAGCTCCCAATTTCATGTCGATGCCATCCTGCCAAAACACTTTATCGTTAAATCTGAACATATTCCATTGCACAGGCGTCCACCAGTTCCGGACGATCATAGCCGCTTTATTCTGTGCAAGCAGAATCCGGTTATTCATTTTTTCAATCTCCATTTGAACGAACGTAGGCGCCAGATCCTCATCGAAAAGCTGCTTATGCCATTCAAGTGCTTCTTTGACTCTCGGATCATCGAAGTTCGGACTCCCGTCCTCCTTAACCCAGTTCCATCCGGCACTTTCGGCAGGCATCAAGGCAGAGCTAGGCGCCCGGTAGCCGAGTACAAGCCCGTATACTTTGTTTGCTCCCTCACCATGTGTTAATTGTCTGGCAAGCTCAAGCAGTTGCGGATAAGTTGTGTTTTCATCAGGATAAGTCAATTTCTTTTCATCAAACCTATCTTTGTTATACCAAAGCACATCGAATGCAATGTTATAAGGAAGGTAATAATTTTTGCCATCTGTCTGAATATCCTTCATCACAGGACCAAAGTTTTCTGCCAAATCAAAATTGTCCTTCTGCGCCAGCGGATTCACATCCAGCAGCACGCCCTGTTGGCCTTTTTGGACAGAGTTTTCATAGTCTACCACGATCACGTCCATCGTTTCATTCCCTGCCAGGGCAATGTCCAGAGCTTTGTAATATTCCTTCTCGTCATTAGGAAAGTCCTTGTATTCGACTTCAATATTCGGGTGCTTGGCATTCCATCTTTCCAATAAACGATTAATTCTGTTGTTATCATTCAACGAATAGGACGCTAAAACAATCTTCACTTTCTCTTCCTTATTTTCATTCCCTTTTTCTCCAGCTGAGCCTGTTTCCTCCGGTGCTTGCTTACCCCCGCCACATGCTGTTACAAGAGCAATCACCAGTGTCAGAACTAAAGCCAGATATAATCCTTTTCTTTTTTCACGCATCATTTGTAAGCCTCCCCTTAATCTTGTTTCATTTCCTGACATCTTTAATATTAAAACAGTTGTAAGCGAATTCATATGAGGTGATCTTGATAAATGGAGGGTAAGTTCCATGAACGCCCGGTTATTCCATACCAATTTCTATGGTAGCTTTAGTCCAGTGGAGCACTTTACTGTGTAATTGCATCACTGCCTTCTCCCCATAGATCAAATGTAATCTTTGACTGATATTGCGCAGACCGATATGAGCGTCACCCGCTTTGACATGCAAGGAGGCATGAATGGCGGATAGCTTTGCTGCCTCAATTCCAGCCCCGTTGTCAATGACAGACACGATTAAACGCTGCTGGACCATCTGAATGCTGATGAAGATTACGCCTTTCCCCTTTTTCAGATCGATGCCATGGATTAACGCATTTTCAACCAGCGGCTGCAAAATAAATTTAATGACCTGCTGCTTCGCTGCTGAGGGTGAGATCGCCCATTTCACTTTAAGCTTGTCGCCATAACGAATTTGCTGAATATACAAGTATGCCTTCACGCGGGAAATCTCTTCTTCAATCGTCGTCATTTTCATATCCGTCTGCAGACTGGAACGCAGAAACGCAGATAACTCATGAATCATGCCGCTTGCTTTATTTTCCCCGTTCGTCAGCTCCATCGCCATCCATTTGATCGTCTCCAAAGTGTTGTACAGAAAATGCGGATTAATCTGCTTCATCAGATTAGCCAGCTCTGCTTGTTTAAATTGCAGCTCGATCTCTCTTGCCTTCACTTCGAAGGTATAGATGTCGCTCATCAGCTTTTGAATTTTCTCGATCATGGCGTAGAGATGGACCGATAACTCGGCAATTTCATCCGTACTCTGAATGACAGGGAAATGCTTGTCCTGAAACCCGCCTTGAATCATATTCCTTATTCTCATAGCAAGCTGCTGCACAGGCTCAGAAATGCTACGGGCAATTAAATAAATCGCACCACTAATCAGGATCAGGATAACAAGCAGCAAATAGCCGTAGACGAGCGTTATTTCCCGTTGGCTCTGAAAAATATCCTTCGTATCGATCGAACCAATGACCTTCCACTGCGTCTCACCGAGCGCATCATGCATGAGCAGCTTCTCCCGCCCCTGGATCGTTCTCTGCACGATTCCCTTGTCTTGATGAAAGATATCGTCCACTGCGAGAATTTGCTCTGCCATCGCGGCATCCTTCTTATTATAAATAATCTCCCGGTTAGAGTCGGCTACGATAAAATTCAAGGATGGGATGCCCAGGTCTTCACCTAAAAACTTGAACTCAGCTTCATTAACAGCTAGCAGATAGTAACCAATCAGCTTGCTGGAGCTTTGGGTGCTGTTGATTTTTTTGGCAATTGAAATCACATGATCCCCGAATGGATCGCGCCTCTCATTGAAATAAATCGTTTCCCCATTGGACTTCTCTAGTAAGGGATAGATCGCCGTTTTTTGAATCGCCTGTTGATTCAGAAAAGACAATATGGTGGAGAAAACCATCTCCCCTTCCTGATTGTAAATATTCACATAATTTATATTTTTGCTAATAATGTGCTGGTAGGAAAACTGTTTGATCAGCTCTTTCGCCACATCCTCACTGCTGCCTTCCCCCTGCATCAGCTGCTGCAGCTTGCGGTCGAGCAATATGGCCGTAGAAAAGCGCTCCGAATTTTTCAAGTTAAATTCAATTGAATTTTCGGATTGGAATAAATATTCAAAATAATATTTTTTCACCTGATCCTTCATCGCCAGCGTGGCATAGTAGTAATTCACAATAAAAATAACAGCGATGCCCACTAAGCTGATGGTCACCAGGTACATCGATAATTTCAGACGGAAGCTGATTGGAATTTTCCTTTTTACCTTATACAGCATAATATCGCTCGAATTCTCAAGATTGTGAATATCGGCAACCTGCCGTTTCATCCGCTGGATCGGCGAAGCCATTTTCAAGGAAAACCAGCTGCTGCTCAAGGCTGCAATTAGCATTAGAACTATACATGCGGCGATTAGAATCTTCACATTTTGCAGCTTTATGGCCTTATAGTCGGAATCCACAATATGGGGCTTAATTTCAAAACCATACCGTTCATTAACCATATCGCTTACTCCCGCCTGGGTGCGGCTCAAATCCGAGTTCTCCACTGACATTTCATAGGCAAAGGTCGAATCCGGCTGATTCAGAAAAAGCTGAATCGCTTTGGAATCAACGACAAGTGTCACGATCATTTCATCATCGATTTTTTTGCTGTACGTATAGCGGTTTTCAAACAGAATCCGAAAATATTTCGCTTCAGCCACTTCGTTTTCCAACGTAAACGTGCCTGGAGGGAGCCAAACTCCTTCCTGATTGTCATGCACCTTATCAAATTGCGGCAAGCCGTAAACGTTTGAAAGACGCAGCGAAGCTGCAGATATAGAACGCGTTGTAGACATGTAGGATCTTCCATTTTTCAGTGAAATAATGATCGTTTCAATATGAGGATTTAAGAAAATAGTTCCGCTAAGCGTTTCTTCAACCATTTTGATGCGTTCCAATTCCGCATTCGCTTCCTCATAATGGTTCGTTGACATGGAAATCAGATCTTTATTTTCAGAAATTAGCAGTGCGATTTTCTCCGTTTGTTCAAACATGGTGACCACATTATTCATCACTCTAAGCTTAATGTGCTCCAGAAGTCTGCTGCGTTCACTGTCTATCTTTTGCGCTGACAGCTCAAACGAGACCCATGCCGTAAAAGCAAACAAGCATAAGGTGAGTATCATAGATGAACAAAAAATCTTCCGCCGCATCGTTCACTTCACACCCTATCCCAATATTGAGCTGGAGTCAGATTCGTCATTTCCCGGAAAACCTTACTGAAATGCTTCGCATCATTATATCCGACCTGATAAGCGACCTCGTATATTTTCAAATGCACATTTTGTTTCATAATTTCTTTCGCTTTGTTAATCCGGGTCTGCTTTAAATATTGGCTAAAATTGATGCCTTCTTCCTTCTTGAAAAGATGCGACAAATATTCGCTGGACGCACGAAACATTTCCGCCAGTTCAATAAGCGAAATCGGTTCAGAGATATGCATGTCGACATATTTTTTTATATCCTTTATCATTTTATGGGCCGTACTCTTCATCTTTAGCTCCGCATGCTCAAATAGTACGCCTAATTGCCGCACCACAGTCTCATGAAGCAGCTTCAAGCTTGTAGCATCCATCATCTCCTCCACTTCACACGGCAGTTCCGCAAGCTCAGCATAGAGGGATTGTACGAATGCTATGTATTCATTTCGAACACTTTGCATGTCATATGCATGTTTATTTTTAACATATTGATACATTTTTAATAAATTTTGGTTTATTTTGACGCCGTCATTCATGTGGAATGCTTTCTCAATTTCCTTCGCAAACTCCTTCGCAAGCCCTTCCTCCATGATAAACTCTTTAACAACAGTTGAAGTTTCCTCATTAGCAAAAATAATAGGCTCAGAGCTGTAAAACATCTGCTGCTTCAACCCGTTCAAAGAGGCCAAGGACAAGCAGGAACCAATCCTCTCATTCTTGAAAGCCTCCCCAAAAAGAATACTGTCAACAGGCAATAAAGCAAATAACGAGCTTGCTAGTTCCAGCAGTTGTTCCTTCGTGTTCTCTTCCTTCTGGGAAACAAAAATGAGCATATAGCTGAGGCTCCGCTCTTCAAGCGCTATAACTGCCTCTGCATGGGGTAAAGTTAGGAGCTGCTCTGTGAGGATGCTTTTATTATGTTCGTTGATGCTTGCTCCTTTAGATGAGATAGTTGGAGGTGATGAAATATACATAATACGAAACGACATGTCTTCATAGCATTGTGAAAACTTGGACAGCAGCTTGCGATACCACTCCTCATCGTACATCCCGTTCATCCATTTAAAAAAATCAGCAGCGAACAATTCATTCATCAGCTTCTTTTCATCCGCTTTGTTTTGAGCAAGCAGCGCTTTTTTCTCACAAAATCCGTCTAAAATCCGCTTGATATCCTCAATTTTAATTGGCTTCAACAAATAGTCCATCGCCTGGTAACGGATTGAAATCTGCGCATAATCAAAAGTATCATACCCGCTTATCATCACAACGTGAGCTTCACTTTTGTGCTCATACAAATGCTTCAGCAAATCCAGGCCGGATTCACCGGGCATTTTAATATCCAGAAATATCAAGTCGACCGCATTGTGACTGAGAACCTCCAACGCCTCGGACACACAGGATGCTTCAAAAATGGTGGTCACTTTATACGGCTCCCAGGGAACGAACTTCCGCATCCCTTCTCTAAGCACGTGCTCATCATCTACCAGCATAACTGAATACAACGCCTCACCCCTCCTTATCCGTAATCCTACCTTAAACAAACCCCAAAATGTTGTCAATGACCAGAATAAAAGAGCCTGACTCAGGATTAGAGCGGCTCTCTTAAGAACATGTTAGTGCATAAAATAAGGTGAACTCGGATCAATTTGATGGGACGTCACAAGCTCCGCCCTCACAATTGGGGGCGTCTGCCCCTTCACTGCCGGCTGAGTTATCTACCATCGTTAAAGTGTTGTCTTCATCCCAGGCTTTCTGCATAGTTTCCATAAAGACTTGACTTGGCTGAGCACCAGAAATCCCATATTTGCGATTAATGACGAAAAATGGAACGCCGCGGATTCCAAGCCGGCTGCCCTCTTCCTCATCGGAACGTACCTCATTCGTAAATTGACTGCTGGCCAGCACCGCGGCGGCTTCCGCTTGATCAAGACCTACTTCTGCTGCCAGTGCAGCCAGCGTCTCATGGTCGCCAATATGCTTGGAATCGGTGAAATAGGCTTTAAGCAGACGTTCTGTCATTTCACTTCTCTTGCTATGCGTTGCAGCCCAATGCGTTAAGCGGTGAGCATCAAACGAGTTCGTTAGAATCATCGTGTCAAAATGATAGGTGAGGCCCACGGCTGCTGCCTGTTTGGTTAAGTCATCATTAGCAGCTTTGGCCTGCTCCCGGCTCATACCGTATTTGGCTGACAGCATGCTGTGCACATCTTCCTTAAGATCCCGGTCAGCATTCGGATCGAGCTCAAAGCTCCGAAAAACAACCTCAACTTTATCCCGATGGGCAAATTGCTCTAACGCTGCCTCAAAGCGCCGCTTGCCAATATAGCAGAACGGACATAAAAAATCGGACCAAATTTCAACTTTCATATATGAACCTCCTGTCAGATCATTAAAGCAAATTGTATGCCTATTTCTCTTTTTAAGCAAGAGCAACGGTTATCGTATCATAAGAAAAACACCTTTGCGGCGTCCTTTGAGGTGCATGTTCGTAACGTAGGAACGTTGCGGAGGTAAGTGGTGTGGGCTCCAGCCGCTGTTAAAGATTTGTTCCCTTGAATGAAATGGATGAGGAGGTAGGAACAAATCTTTAAAGGCGGACGATATCGTTCTTCCTCCCACACCCGTACACGCTCATTTCAGCGAGGGTGGGCTGCTACTACTACGATCAAACGGATAACGGACTATCAGTAGAAGTTACTTTCCTGAGGGAGTGGGATAGTGGCGATAGGATAATCTGAGCTTCCTTTCTGACTCCCTCGCAGGATGAAGAGTCACACCGTCCACTTTCCCACTGTAAAGCTACACTGTGTATTCGGGAATTTTTCACTCCAGGCATCACCCAAAAAACTTATACTTTCTAATAAGTTCACAAAAAAACCGCTGCGTGATTCATTCTGCACGCAGCGGTCCCTCATTCAAACAAATTATACAATTATTCCCAATAATTAATCTCTTCTACTGGAATTAAGCTCATATTCATTTTGATGAAGCTCTTTAATCATATTTTTAAAAAACATATTTTCCTGGTCACTCAAGCCGTACTGATTATCTTTACTAATCAGATTTCCGATGTTACGTTTGAGAATTTCACTCCGGCGTCCTAGTAATTTTACATAAGTCAAGTTAATAACCTCCTGCTTACTTCGATTCCGAGTTATTTTTGTTCCAGTTCCAATTCCAGTTCCATTATCTATCCAATTCCTGTGCAATTCCTGTCAATTACCTATCCGCTACCTATCCGTTCTATCCGTTTCCTATCCGCTCCCCATTCATTTTCCGATCCATTTTGCTTCCGAATGGGACTTTTTAAGTATAACAAAGATCATTTTTAATGAACAATTGGCTAAGAAAGCCTCATCCATGCTCAGCGGGGCTAAGAAAGGATGAGGCCAGCTCAGCACAGGGTATTCGGAAACTTCCTTCCGTATCCTCCCAATAAGGTCCCTATACTTTAAAGCGGTCAACAACCGTTTGAAGCTCCACCATCAATTGGTTTAAGCTTTGTGCCAGCGAATGAACATTCGCAAACATGCCAACCTGCGATTCAACACCAGCCAAAACCTCCTGCGAACTGGCAGCCGCTTGCTCAGACATAGCTGAGGTCGACTCCATAAAAGCCAGAATGTGATTTTTGCTGCTGCCTACAGTTTCCATCGACTCCGTAATCCTAGCGATCAGCTCACGGGTTGAAGCTAGCGTTTCTTTCATCGTTATAGAAGCCTCAGAAGTCAGCTCCACCGAGGACTCCTGATGCCGGATAATGGCTGCCGCGTCGTTCATTGAGCTTAATGTGCTTTCTGCTGAATCCTGTACATTTTCGACCAAATCCTGAATTCGCTCCGAAGCCTGACTCGCCTGCTCAGACAGCTTGCCTACCTCGGCGGCGACTACCGAAAATCCTTTACCATGCTCTCCCGCCCTGGCCGCTTCAATAGAAGCGTTCAAAGCAAGCAGCCTGGTCTGCCTCGAGATACCGGTTATCGCCTCAGCCATTTCACTAATAGCATCTATATCTGTTTTCAGATTGTTCAGGCTATCCATGACGTTCTGCACAACCTGCACGTTCTGCTTCATAGAATCGGCCAGCGACTCCATTGCTGCAAGACCCTGCTCCTGCTTCGCTTGTCCGGCATGATTATAATCGTACAGCATCTGTGTATGTTGCTTGGATTCATCAATATAAGAGGCCAGCTTCTGGACCGCTTCCATCCCCTGCTCTACCTCTTCCGACTGCTTGATGGAAAGCATTGTCATCTCATGAACCGTTGTGTTGATCTCTTTGGCCAGCTCAAGTGTGCGGTCCGTCGTATCTTTGATCTCCCCGGCATCCTTGCTGCTGGATTCTGTCGCTCGCTTCACATCTATAACGATAGAATGAATTTTCTCAATAAAACGGTTAGCCGCAGAGGAAAGCCGCCCAATTTCATCCTGCGAGCCCGCCGGAAGCCGGTGCGTCAAATCACCATTGCCTTCACTGATTGAAGTCATGGCATGGTGCAAGCCCGCAAGCCGTTTAAACTGGCGGTTAACTACTGCAAATAAGACGAGCCCGACAAGCAGCAATCCACATACTGTGGAAACCACACTTATCGTGCGGATCCGATTCAATACATCTGTGGAAAGAGCCATGACAAAGCCTTGTCCATTGGATAAGGTGGATATGTAGTAATTCACTTTTTTCCCTTGGAACGAAGAGGTTAGCCTCGCTGTTTTTTCCTGCTGCAGGTACTGAGTGATATCTGGAATCTGGGCATTCAGATTAGGTATCGACGCATCGCTGGCATACAGTAGATTGCCTTCCTTGTCCGTTACACCTGAGAAAAGAACATCCGTGCTGAGATTTGTTTTTAACTCTGCAATCAATGACTCCGAGCCAATGGTCTGCTCTAACTCCGACAAGCGTTGTCCTTCCCGTCCAACCTGCACAATACGCGAGGATGACCAGCCGCCGACTCCGACATATTTAAATATTTTGCCATCGATCGTCCGTTCTGTTGCTGGCTGCGCTACCCGGTCCTTCGCCTTGTCGATCAAGCTCATAAATTCATAAGCTTGTCCCTGCAGATCGGCACTGAAATTAAAATCCACGTGGGGAGCTGTATTCGTAAGCGCAACTTTCCCTTTGCCATCCGTAACCCATATTTCATCAATTTCTGCTTTGGCGGCAATCTCTTTGATCATATCGTAATTCATGCCCTGCTCAACGAGATAGGAAACGAGCACAGCCTGCCCGTACATTTCCTTCTCCATAACCTCTTCCGCTGTTCGTTTGGCAATCATCGTGTTCTCAATGCCCAGCTTGGCAATTTCCATCGTTGTGTAGCCTTTATTATAGATGCTATGGGCTGCTGTATCGTAAATAATGGCCGCCATACCGACCGTAACCAGGATAAAGGTAACCACCATAGGCCAAATGATTTTGTATTTTATCGACTGAGAGAGCATAAGTACGGAACACTCCAATTCTGATCATAATCTGACTTCTAAAATTTCGACATATTCTGCCAAAGTCCTCTTCTAATCAGCGAAAAAAATCGGTATAAATACCTATTTTCAAACAAATATATTAAGTCTTATGGCGTCCTTTGATGAGCGTGTTCGTGACTTGGGTGCGTTGCAGAGGGAATGGCTGTGGGCTCCAGCCGCTGTTAAAGGAAAAACACCTTGCGGCGCCCTTTGAGGTGCGTATTCGTGACTTGGGTGCGTTGCAGAGGGAATGGCTGTGGGCTCCAGCCGCTGTTAAAGATTTGTTCCCTTGAATGGTATCGATGAAGATGTAGGAACAAATCTTTAAAGGCGGACGCTAACGCTCTTCCGCCCACAGCCATTCCCTCTCTTTAGCTACAATCGCACGAACACCATGCTCAAACGGACAGCCAGCAAGGGTTTTTCTCTGGATGGAAGGAGATTTCCCCGCGGACCAAGCCGCTGGGACTGAAGATCGGCCCCGCCAGCGGGCACAACCAAGAGGTTCTGCATCCCCTTTTACCACCCAAAGAGGCCATCCCTCCTCTTTTAACGATGAAAATCATCATTAACGTGCCGATTGACCTGGAAACACTCCTTTTAACGATCAAAAACATCGTTAAGTCAGCAGAGGTTGCTTTCCTGAGTAAAGAAGGGATAGCGACGATAGGGAAAAACTGTGCTTCCTTTCTGAAAGTAAACTTATACTTTCCAGTAAGTTCAGAACAAAAGACCTAAAAACCATGTTGGCTTTTAGGTCTAATTAATTTGCTGTATAGTGAAGAAAGATAACAAAAAAAGAGGAGAAGATGCTTTCCTTTTTTATCAGGCCTGCTTTTTTATATAACTCTCCCATGAAGACCTGGCTGCACGGCTCCCTCACGGATCACAATATGGCCGTTAACCAGCACACAGTCAATGCCGACAGGCTCCTGCCGGGGATTCACAAAAGTAGAAGGGCTATCTACCACAGCAGGGTCAAAAATGACGATGTCAGCAAACTTTTCTTTAGCCAGTACACCGCGGTCCTTAATATGAAACGCTGCTGCCGGGAAGCCGCTCATCTTGTAAATCGCCTGCTCCAGGCTGAGCCACTTATTATCGCGTACAAACTCTCCAAGCACCTTGGGATAGGTGCCATACCCGCGTGGATGCGGGCGGCGGCCGACGTA
The DNA here is from genome assembly GCF_017874215.1 of Paenibacillus eucommiae. Lineage (GTDB taxonomy): Bacteria > Bacillota > Bacilli > Paenibacillales > NBRC-103111 > Paenibacillus_AI > Paenibacillus_AI eucommiae. The sequence continues at coordinate 340,622 of NZ_JAGGLB010000005.1, read as the reverse complement.
AATGCCATCCGTACTGATCATGTGAAGCGGATGCTTAAATGTTTGTTCCACAAATTTATAACGCTCTTCCGGCCAGTGGTAAATCATAAGCGCTTGCATGTTGGTTTGCAGCAATATTTCACAAATCGCATTAGGCAAGTCCAGATTCATTTCTTCTGCAACTTGTGCCAGGCTCTTGCCCTCCCAGCCCGTAGGCTCTGCAGAGCCTACAGCAGCAAAGCGGACACGGTCAGCAGGAAAAGCCTTCTGCAGTTGATCCGCGTATGCCTCGCGAACGCTCTTCTTGCGAATTTGCTCCATGACATGCTGCGGTGAGCCCAACTGCAAAACCTCTGGCAAGCCCATAAGCAGGTGGGTGCAGCCTGCAGGGTATGGATACATATCGAAGGTGACCCGAATGTCGCGGGTAAGCGCCGAATCGATCTGTGCCGCGGCAGCATCATCGACTGTGAAATGGGAAATATGTACTGGAATATTCGCTTGCTCGGCAATCGCAAACGTCTCACTGCAACCTATTTCCACTTTCTCCGCATAACCCCGCTGATGGGCTACATAGATACCGCCATACTCAGCTGTTACCTTGGACAGACGTACAAGCTCATGCAGATTTGCCCGCCGCATCGGCTCGTATTCCAGTCCGGTACAGAAGGCAAGCGCGCCCGCTTCCATCCATTCCCTGACCATAAGCTCCATACGACCGAGCTCGTCCTCACTTGCTTCTCTGTTCTCCCAGCCCATCACCTCAACGCGGATCGAGCCATGCGGAACCTGAAGTGCCAAGTTCGACGGCAGCTGGCCGCGGTATCGGGAAAGCAGCTTCTCAATAGACATATCTCCGTCCGTCTCAATCCCCTCATCCTCATAAAAAACATGAAGATATGCCGCTTGCTCCTTTAATTTCGCTTCGGTCATTGGAGCCCAAGAGAATCCGTCCGGACTGGCGAGCTGTGTGGTCACTCCCATTTGCAGCGGCGCGAACCGGTCTATGCCCCCAAGCATGGTCAGCTCGGAATGGACGTGCACATCAATGAATCCGGGACAAACCACTTTTCCCGCAGCAAAAATCGTTTGCTTGGCTTCCGCTCCCGCCAGGTCGCCAATCGCTTCAATCCGGTCCCCAATGATACCCACATCCTGGACGCTGCCAGGTGCTCCTGTTCCATCTATCACAAATCCGCTTTTAATCAAAATATCAAACATCATTCAGGCCACCCTCCTCTGATGCTAGCAATTTTTCGTTTCTTCCAGCTATTGGAATAGCTCTTATCCACTATAAATTGTACACGATAGGGCAGTTGAACGCTATAAGCTTTTTAGCAGAAAACGGGGATTAATTAACGCCCCGTCACTCCTCTTTGTCCTCATAGAAACCATGTTGAGCCGCATAATTTCCCCAGTGTGGTTTTCTTCCGTCCACATCCTGAATGCCGTAATCGTCGGATAATCCCCAGCTTGTTAAGGTTTTTCCCGATTTCTCCGCCACCTTCGTATCTGCAGCTAACGCTGCTATACCCCGCCCTATAAAATATGGCGTTTCCGATTCGATATAATGAGGCTCAGTTTGAACCGCATCCCGCCAATTCGCCTCCGTCACCTTAAAATGATCAAGCATCTCCTCAGAGCGCAGGAACCCGGGGGACACAGCCAGCGCTGTAACCCGATGCGGTTTAAGATCTGCAGCCATCGCGGCCGCGAGATGAATAACCGATATTTTGGCAAGACTATAATAGAGGGAACCGCGGTAGCGATAATCAAAGCCGTCGGTAATTTCAATGATCAACCCCTCATTGCGGGCTACCATCAACGGTGCTCCGTAGTAACTAGTAATCATATGTGTATGAACTGCCCGTTCCTGCATCAGCAATCCGTTCGCCAGTGAATGCTCCCAGAATGGCTTATCGAATTCCGTCAGAGACTCCCCGCCCCATATATCATTGACGAGAATATCCAGTTGCCCGTTCTGCTCTTCCTTCACACGCTCGAATAAAGCCTTCACTTCTTCCTCCACACTATGATCTACCCTGATGGAGATCCCCTTGCCGCCACGCGCTGTCACCATCTCGGCTGTCTCATCAATCGTCTCTGACCGGTTCATGCTCGAAGGATTGCCACGCACGCTGCGGCCTGTGCAATATACGGTTGCTCCTGCTTCCCCCAGCATGACCGCAATTCCCCGTCCCGCTCCACGAGTCGCTCCAGCTACTAACGCCACCTTACCTTCTAATGGTTTCATTATATATCCGCTCCTATCAGCATTAATTTATGAGTCTATATTAGTTTACCCCAACATATATGACAGCTAATGACATATTAGTGTGATAAACTAAAAGCATCCATTTCAAATCCAGCTTCAAGGAGGGATCGCCTTTGCGGGCAGACCGCTTACTGTCTATATTATTGCTGCTGCAAAATCACGGGCGCCTGTCATCCAGGCAGCTTGCAGAGAAATTAGAGGTTTCCGAGAGGACCATTCATCGAGATATGGAAGCGCTAAGCGCTTCTGGCATTCCGGTGTATGCCGAGCGCGGCTCAAATGGAGGCTGGGCTTTGACAGAAGGCTACCGCACCGATTTGACGGGGATGAAGGCCGGAGAAATTCAAGCCCTTCTGCTCATTCGCTCCTCCAGCCTGCTCAGCGATCTGGGCATGGGTGCCGACTTCGAGGCCGCCTTTCAGAAGCTGCTCGCAGCATCGCCTGCCACCGTGCAGAAGGACGCCGAATATGTCAGGCAGCGCCTTCATGTCGATGGCGCAGGCTGGCATCAGTCAAACGAATCGCTGCCCCACTTGGCAGCCGTGCAGGAAGCCGTCTGGGAGCAGCGTAAATTATCCATACATTACAAGCGGGATGGAGCTGTTGTGCAGCGCATTGTCCATCCTTTGGGCCTAGTGGCCAAACGCAGCGTCTGGTATTTAGTGGCAGCTGTTTACGGGAAAATCCGTGAAATTGGAGAAATCGCGGAAAGCGGAGAAATCGCGAAGATTGAGGGGATTGTGGGGGTTGTGGAGATCGAGGGGATTGAGGAAATGCGCACCTATCGGATCTCCCGTCTGCTTGATGCCCAAATGCTGGAGGAAACATTCACCCCTCCTGCTGATTTCGATCTGGCCCAGTATTGGGGGCAATCCACGGAGCAATTCAAATCTAAGCTGCCGCGCTATCCAGCCCACCTGCGGCTAAGTGAGAAGCTTCTGCCGCGCATAGCCCAAGAGCGCTATATCCGGGTGCTGCACACTTATCCTGCGGAAAACGGACTCATTGAAGCCGAAGTTGAATTCCATACGCTGGAATCTGCCTGCGAAATGCTGCTGGGCTTTGGCCCGCTTGCAGAAGCGCTGGCACCTGCAGAGCTGCGGGACCGGGTTATATCTGAAGCCAGGGCTATTATGGCTTTGTATCGTAAAGAGAACTGAGCCTCTTATCAGATTGACACTTTTGTCCAAGTGAAGAGTTGAAGGGAATTGAGGCGTATTTCCGTCAACTTTAACGATGTTTTTCATCGCTAACTCTCCGGGGGCGCACCAAATACTTATTTTAACAATGAAAAACATCGTTAAAATCTCTTTTTACCGTCCAGAGAGGCCCTCAATCCTCATTTAGCGATGAAAAACATCATTAACGTGACATATTGACCTGGAAACACTAACTTAACGATGAAAATTTCGTTAAGTGAAGCAAACACTACCAAACGGAGGAGTCCGATGAGACAGCCACCAGACCTCTGGTTTCTGAGGGAAAGGGATAGTGACAATAATGAAAATTTGGACTTCTTTATAGCTTTCCAGTAACTTCAAACAAAAAAAGCACCCATCGGGTGCCCAGCCTAGCGTAACAACAACTTGCTTTCTTAAAAATCTTCAGTGTAGCAGCACTCTTATCTCTGCACTCTTATTTGATGCGCAGCTGCTCGCCCACAAATAAAATGTCCGCCTTCAGCTTTTCCGCCGCGAGAGCATAGTCTTTCTGCTCCAAAGCTTTTAATATGGAGGAGTGGGACTCAATATCCATGCTGGAAATAATGGTTTTCCAACGATTCCAGTAATATTGCGCATACGCTCTGGATAGCATACCCAGTATTTTCTCAAGCATTTCGTACATCAATGGATTATCGGCAAAGCTGATCAACAGAAGGTGAAATTTATTGTTGTAGTTCCAATGGGTCCATACATCCACCGATATCCGGCTTCGGTCGTGCTCCTCGTTATGTCTTCTAAGGATATCAATTTTCTCTTCGTTCAAATGTGGTATCGTCTTCTCAAATGCCGACAGCTCCAGTAATTGTCTGACTTCAATCGCATCCAGTATACTTTTGGCATCCAGCTGCACGATCCGATAGCCGTATCTTGGCATGCTTTCCAGCACTTTTTCATTACAAAGCTCCACCAAAGCCTCTCGAACCGGCGATTTGCTCACATTAAACATTTCGATCAATTTTTTTTCCGTAAGTACACTGTCAACTGAGAAGTTCCCTGCTGTAATTTCCGTAATGATTTTGCTACGGATTTCATCCTTTAATGACGTTTTTGCTTTCATGATAACCTCTGCACTATATTATTTTGTGTAATTCGGCTTCAATACGAGTATTAAAGAACGCTTTGCCCCATTATACTATAACATCATCATCAATGCCTTAACCTTTTACAGCACCGCTTGAGAGTCCTGCAACCTGATATCTTTGAAAAATGAAATACAGCAGCATAATAGGAATAACTGCCATGGAAGTACCAGCCATAATCACAGGCCACGGTGTAGACAAGCCCTCACTTACAGGCAGAAGGGATATCGAAACCATTAAAGTAAACTTTTCCTTCGTGCGTAAAAAAATCAGCGGCCAAAAGAAATCATTCCATCTGGCAATCACCGTAAGGGCTGCCCAGGAAGCGAGAGCCGGTTTAATAATCGGTAAAATGATGCTGCGGTACGTCCTGAAATCAGAACAGCCATCCATCTTCGCAGATTCCAGAATCTCTGTCGGTACAGCCATAATGTACTGTCTCATATAGAAAATACCTACTGCCGTGGCCGCTTTAGGAATAATAAGAGACCAAAGGCTGTTGATCAGCTCCAGCTTGCGCATAATGATAAAAAGAGGAACGATCCCAACCTCCAAAGGGATTAGCATGGTGGCAATAACTACGTAAAACAAAACATTCCTGCCAGGAAACTGAAATTTAGCAAAAGCAAAGCCGGCAAGCGAACAGAAGAACAGCGTGCTTACCATACCGACCAATGTGGTGAAAACACTATTCCAGGCATTATGCCAAAAAGGCATAAGCTTGAAAATGCTCGCAAAATTTTGCCAAGTTGGATGGGAAGTATACATCGCACCGAAGCCGGCTACGCTTTCAGTGACGGGCTTCAAGGAAATACCCATCATCCAGATAACCGGAAAAATGGAAAAGACAGCGATCACAATTAACCCTATATAAACAAATAAACTGGAGATTTTCATTTTTGGTTTGGCTTGTATCATTGGCATCCGCCCCCTGGTCAACATGTATTAGACCTCACCCTGTTTTCTCATAAGAACGAACTGCAGGATCGACAGTACGAACAAGATCATCGTCAGTACATAACCAATTGCAGCGGCGTATCCGAATTTAAAAAGAATAAAACTATTTTCATACATATATTGAAACATGGAGATGTTGGAAGTACTTGGACCTTTTAAAATAAAGGGCTCTGTGAAAATGTTCCAGGAATCTACCGTCAATATGATAAAGCAGAAAAATAAGATGCTGCCGAGAGACGGCAATGTTATTTTGAAAAACTGCTGCAAGCTATTCGCTCCATCTATTCTTGCAGATTCATAGTAATCTTCAGGGATACTCAGAAGACCGGATAAAATAATCATCGTAAACCAGGGTGTGTTGCGCCAAACGTTGAGCACAATGACCGGAATTTTGGATAAAGATATGCTTGTCATCCATTCCACAGGCGCCGCTCCAAAAAAACCAAACAGCTCATTGATAATGCCGGCATTATAATCAAACATCATTTTGAAAATCAGGCCCATGGCAACAGCCGCACATACATAAGGGAAAAAGGTCACACTTTTAAAGAAGGTTTTGGCCCGCAGCTTTCTATAATTTAAGAGTACAGAAATCAGAAGCGCCAGGGGAATGATCAGCAAGATAGCGGAAACCCAATAAATAAACGTATTTTTTACAGCATCCCAAAACATGTAGTCATGGTACAAAGTAACGTAGTTCTTCATTCCGACCTGCTTGGCTTCTCCCATCCCGTTCCATTCCGTAAAGCTAATAAAAAAGGACCAAACCATCGGAAACAGCTGAAATACAATAAATAGTAAAAAAAATGGCGATATAAACAGATACGGATTCCGATACTTTTTGAATGCCCTCATGAATTTATTGGCCGTCATCATACCCCACCCTTACTCAAAAGTATTCCATTAACCGTACTATAACCAATAAGCCTTGTACAGATCGAAACATCCATACAAAGCTTATTTGGTTTTACTGCATTATTGATTCGGAGTCGCTTTTCCGATTTTCGCTTTCAGGTTTTTCCCCATACTGGCGATGGCTTCGTCCATCGTTTGTGCACCAGCAACGAATTTCTCGATTTCGGAGGAAATAATCTTGTCCGCTTCAGCATCGGAAGTCGTGATGCGGAGGTTTTCCGCGCCATTGGCAAGACCTGCTCCTTCCATTTCTCTGAACGATTGACCGCCATAGAATGGAGAAGGCTGTTTCCAGAATGCATCAGCAAGCAGATCCTTTGTAATCGGATTTGCATATGGAGCGTTCTGTGATTCCATGGATTCTGTCCATGTTTGCCTTTCTTTAGCATCAAAATGGAAATCATACCAGATCTTCTTGAACAGCTCGGCATATTTAGCATCCGGCTTATTGATCAAGCTGAACATGCTAGTTACCGGAGCTCCACGCTTGCCAATTTCTTTATAAGCAGGTGCAGGCATAACTCTCCAGTTTCCTGACATATCGGATACATTCTTTCTTAAGAATTCATCCCAGAATGCGCCAATACCATAGGTCGCAACTTCACCGTTACGGGTTGCATCATAAAGTGGCGGCTGCATAATGGCACTCTTCAGAACCAGATTCTCTTTAACCAGTGTTTCAATGGTCTGGAATGCCATCTTGGCACCCGGGTCTGTATCGATTACGACATTCCCCGCATCGTCCCAAATCTTGGCGTTAGCTTGAGGCATAAAGCCTCTACGTCCAAAATATCTCCATGTGTTGGCACCTGGATCAATATAAGTAAGGAACACTTTGCCGCCGCTAGCTTCCTTAAGCTTGCGTCCAACTTCCAAATAACCTTCAACCGTGTCCATTTCAGCTGGATCAATGTTATATTTATCGAATATTTCTTTGTTGTAGAACATAAGCTGCGGTCTTACTGCATCTGGCAATCCGTAGATTTTGCCTTTGTATTTCAGTTGATTCAAAGCCCCATCAACCAGCTTGTCCTCAAGCGGCTGCAGGAATTCGGTCAAGTCCATCAAAATGCCGCCTTCAGCCATATCGATCATGCTTACTGGAGCCGTTTGAATCACGTCAGGCATATCATCATAAGCACCTGAAGCATAGGATGTTACTACCTTCTGACGGGCATCAGCCTCGCCTTCAGTTTGGATAATTTCGATTTTCACGTCCGGGGCAATTTCCTTGTTGCGCTCCAGCCAGTTGTTATAGAACTCACCTAGAAATTGCGGCTGTCCATAACCATAAATGACCAGCTTGCCAGCGGGAAAAGCCTTGTTGGCATTATCAGTTGCGCCGGCGGCTGGTGATCCTGCCGGTGTCTCGGTCGTTTTCTTGTCTCCACTGCCACAGCCTGTCATCAGAATGGCCATAGCTAACGCGCAAACACCGAGCATAAATAACGTCTTTTTCCTCATTCATTTCACTCCCCTTTTTTTATCAAAACAGGTTCACTGTTTCGTACTTCCTATATATCGGTATTAATGTTATTTTTTATTATATTTTTCTACAGCTTCCACAGCAGTTTTTATTTTAGCGTAAGATATTTCAGTTGGCAGCGTGCAATCAGCACCCAAAATAAATTTCTTTGAGCCCATTTGATCGAGGATGGAGTAGACAGCCTGTTCGATTTCCTCATCCGTTCCATTAACCAGAACACCGCTTCTGTCATCCAATCCACCGATTACTGCGCTGTCTGGAAACAGCTTTTTACCTTCTAGCAGTGTCAGGTTATTATCATGCACGGCCCAGTTGACTACATCCGGCTTATAATCCTTGTATCTTTGGAAATTTATTTGCTCTTTACACATATGTAATACATTAAATGCGCTTGCACTTTGTGCAGCTTCTAGAATCATCAGGTCGTTTGGCTTAATATGCGCTTCGAATTCCTCATCCGTAAATAAGCTCGATTCCCCGCCAAGAGCAGCATAATAAATCCCTTGAGCTCCTGCATCCAGACAAGCTTTGGTAAATTCAGCGACTCCCTCAGATACATGACGGAAAGCATCGGAAACAATCTGCGTTTCCTCTCTAAGATGAGTGGACAACATAGTACGCAGCGTTTCGTATCCATCTCCGCCTCCCCTTGCATGAAATGCGGAAGCGACAGTCCCGTGAATCGTCGTAATCACAACAGCCTCATCGCCAAGCTTATCCATAATTCTCTTGATGATATCCAATTGGTCGAGCACAAATTTGTCCTTCATGTTAATCGGACGCACATATTGCCAATCCGTTGCTTTGTTAATCTGATGTGTGCAAGGGACCAGATTTTCATTCATTATTTTCACGATGTCTGTATTCGTTTGCTTGAAAAAATCTACATGTGCTTGAACAGACTGGTCTCCGTTATGACTGTCTTTAGGAAAATGCAGCCAGAATCCCACTGGTACCCGATCCACTTGCTCTCCTCTTATTGCAGCAAAAACTCGTTCCTTTTTATTCAAAACAGCACCCCCGAATCGAATGATTGACAAGTTGATGATATCAGTAGTATTATCAGCCTGTCAATATGTTTTCTTCAGATACGATCATCTACAATCCGAATGTCATCATTGCTATTTAATAGGAAAGAAGGACACCGATTATGCGAACGGACTGGAGCATGGATACCCGCATTATTCATTCGTCACAATCACCCGATCCCTTGACTGGAGCCATTTCTGAAGCATTAATTCCTGCAGTAGCCTATGCGTTCCCCAATGCTGAAACAGCCGCAGCTGTGGTCGCGGGAGATCAAGAAGGCATCTATTATGGCCGATATGGAAATCCGACTTTAAGGGTATTAGAGCAGAAAGTCGCTGAACTTGAGGGCGGCGAAGATGCTTTGGGAGTCAGCAGCGGGATGGCCGCTATATCCATAGCCTTGTTAGCGTTTTTGAAGCATGGGGATCATGTTTTGGTGACCAAGGATGTTTATGGGGGAACCTACAGTTTCCTGACATCGCTTGCACCAAGGTTTGGCATAGAATTTGATTTTGTAGATTGCACAAACTTAGAGGAAGTAAAGCTTTCCGTAAAAGCGAACACAAAAGCGCTATATATTGAGACACCGTCGAATCCATGCCTTACAGTTTTGGACATTCAACAGCTCAGTACGATATGTAAGCAATTTCAAATACCCATGATTGTTGATAACACATTTATGACGCCTTATTTGCAGCAGCCTCTTCTACTCGGAGCTGATGTAGTTGTACATAGCGCTACCAAATACCTTAACGGTCACGGCGACGTGGTTGCAGGAATCATAGTCGGTAAAAAACATCAAATAGACTTTATGCGCAAAAAAATAATGGGTGATCTGGGCCAAAACTTGAATGCGTGGGAATCATTCCTGATTTTGAGAGGCCTCAAAACAATGGGGCTCCGCGTCCAAAGACATTGCAGCAGTGCGCAGCAAATTGCCGAGTTTCTGGATGCCCAGCCCTCTATTCGACGGGTGAACTATCCGGGGCTTCCTTCTCATCCGCAACACAGCCTGGCCAAAAAGCAAATGAAAGCGATGGGCGGCATAGTTTCTTTCGAGGTCGAAGGCGGGCTCATGGCGGGCAAACAATTTATCAACTCGCTGAAGCTGGCCATGATATCGTTCAGCCTGGGTGATCCCGAAACGCTGGTGCAGCACCCCGCCTCGATGACGCATTCTTCCATTCCTGCAGGAGAGAGACTGAAGTTCGGCATTAGCGACGGATTAATCCGCCTCTCCGTAGGGCTTGAAGACCCTGCCGATATTATTCGTGATTTAGCGCAGGGCTTGAGCGCAATTACACCGCAAATGCTTAATGAGACAAGAGTCATATAAAAAGACGCCTTTGGGGGCTTCCTTTGAGGCGTATGTTCGTGGCTTAGGTGCGTGGCAGAGGGAAAGGCTGTGGGCTCCCGCCGCTGTTAAAGATTTGTTCCCTTGAATGGATTAGATGTGGGGGTGGGAACAAATCTTTAAAGGCGGACGCTACCGCTCTTCCTCCCACAGCCCTTCCCTCTCTCAGCTACAATCGCACGAAAACCAGTCGCATGAAATCCAAGCTCAAACGAACAGCCAACAAAAGTTTTCTCTGATTGGAGGAGATTTTCTAGCGGCCAAAGGTGCTAAGGATAAAGAGATGAAAGGAGCATGTGCTTTTGCGATGAAAAACATCGCTAAAGCACATGCTCTTTTCCACAACCTTACTTTAACCATGAAAAACATCGTTAAAATACCTTTTTACCACCCACAGAGGCCATCCGTCATCTTTTAACGATGAAAATCATCACTAACGTGACAGTTTGCCCTGGAAACGCTCCTTTAATGATCAAAAACATCGTTAAGTGCACGCTCAATTCGGGGTAGACAAGCTGCTCCTATCGTTCCTCATCCCACACCTTTCCCTCTCAGCAACAATCGCACGAACATGCCACACACAAACGGAATCTCAGCAGAAACGGCTTTCCTGAGGGAAATAACTTAGACTTTCACAAAAAAATAGACGCCTTGCGGGCGTCATTTGAGATGCATGTTTCGTGGCTTGAGTGCTGTTCATACGTGGGCGCAGGAATGGATAGATAGATGGATAGAAGGAGTGAAGGAGTGAATGAAGGACTGTGCAGCAGGGCCGTTGTCAAAGACTTGTTCCTTGAAGGCGGACGCTACGTTTTTCGTCTTCCCCTTCCTAGTCATCGTTACATTTAGATAACATCGCTGGAGCCCAGTATGCGGGCCAGCACACTTATGGACGTAAAGGTTACGGACATGAGTTCCGCTATTTTACCATTTATCTCTTTTTAGCGAGAGTTACGGACATAGGTTCCGTTATTTGCTCTAAATCTATGATTTTGGTGCGGTTTCAGCATTAATAACGGCTTTCATGTCCGTAAGCTCCGCAAAAACCTCTGTATTTCTAAAATAACGGATCTGATGTCCGTAAAGATCCGTAAAGATCCGCACCGTTTAACATCAGAATACTTCCAAGCCTACCGGTTTTGCATCTAGATAGTCGATTTACGCAGCATTAAGTAAGACAATAGTGCACATACAATTGTGACCGGAATCGTACATAAGGAGAGCTGGAACGCTGTCTGCTTGCTAACAAAATTGAAGAGCTCCAGCCACCAGCCATAGAAATTACCAACAAACCCAATGATGGTTAATAGCAGGAAGATAGCTATGAAGAAAGTAAAGACGCCGCTCTTTCCAAACCTCCGGTACATGCTTGATATGATAAATCCAGTGAAAAAGAAACACAGCATAAGTGCAAAGTACAGGATAAACTGCTCAATTCGGGAGCCATCATTCACATAAGGCAAGCTAAAAAAGTGTAAATTCACGCCCCACCTTCCCGTCCATCCTTCCACAAGTGAAAGCAGCAGAAGTGCAATCGCCGAAAACGCGCTAAACAAGACGGCAATTAAAGTAACTCCAAAAAAGAAATCCTTTCTCCTCACACTAAACCCGAGAGCAAATGGAAACATTTGAACAGGCGTAATGATACCTATAACCATCAAAAATATAAATAACGAGATTATCCCTCCGGTATACATCGGTTGTTCTCCACCAAGAAAGTACCCTATAATTAAATTCACAGTGAAACTTGAAAACATAATGATCCATGGGAGAATCATCCAATTAAACTTATCTATCGTGTGCATTCTTACTACACTCATCGTACGGTTCATCTGGCATCTACCGCCTTTCTATCCGCTTTCCCATTTGTCAGATGGACAATTAACTGCTGCAAGGATACGGGAGCGATTTCCAATCCGAGCTCCTGAGCTTCCTTCTTGTCCCGGGCGTCTAAATGTCCCATAACCGTTATAGACACTAATCCTCCAAAAGACTCGCGATCAATAACTGTTCTTCCTTCTGTAAAAGCCTCAACTGCAGACGATAAGCCCACTACCGTAAATGCCCGGCCCCTCAGCACCTCAGCATCCTCATTGATAATCAGCTTTCCGTTATCGATGACCATTACATGCTCCAGAATACGGCTCACCTCATCAATAAGGTGTGTAGATAGAAGGACTGTTCGTGGATGCAGTGCATAATCTTCAATTAACCGGTCGTAGAACAGCCCTCTGGCCACAGCATCTAGACCCAAATAAGGCTCATCAAAAATCGTAAGCGGAGCTCTACTAGCTAAGCCGACAACAATGCCCACAGCTGAAAGCATCCCTCTGGATAACTTTTTTACTTTCCGCTTCAACGGGAGCCTGAAATCCTCCAACAGCAGATTGGCAAAACCAGCATCCCAATTGGGGAAGAGCATCGCGGCCACCTTCAGCACATCAATAATCCGATAATTATCCGGATACTTCTGGCTTTCCTTGATAAAGCATATTTGACTCAGCACACGGTTGTTTTCATAGGGCTCTTCGCCGAACACCTTCATCTCCCCACTTGTCGCAAACAGCTGTGCCGTGAGTATGTGCATGATTGTCGTTTTACCTGCCCCGTTTCTTCCAAGAAGTCCGTAAATTTTGTCCGCTTCCAGTGAAAAAGTTACCTCATGAATCGCCGTTACGTTTCCGTAAGACTTCGTCAACCGACTGACTTCTACGACTTTGCTCATCTCGATTTATCCCCTCTCCGAATCATATCCGTCAACTGATCAGCTGTGATCCCAAGCTTTGCTGCCTCTTGAATCATAGTCACAACATACTGTTCGAAAAATTGCTCTCTCCGCTTTTCCACCAATTGCGCACGCGCTCCTGCAGCCACAAACATGCCAATCCCTCGCTTTTTATATAAAATACCTTGATCTACAAGCAGGTTCACGCCTTTAGCCGCCGTCGCCGGATTGATCTTGTAAAAGGCCGCGAACTGGTTTGTCGAAGGGACCTGCGATTCCTCAGGCAGTCCGCCTTCCATAATATCCTCTTCTATTCTTTCAGCAATCTGCAAGAAAATCGGACGACTGTCATCTATCAAGAACCCCATTACCTCACCACCAAACTGGTTAATTACTCATGTAACTAACTATATAAGCTCCGATGATTTTTGTCAATAAGAAAAATGCCTTGCGGGACTGTTGACAAATTACCTTTTTGACGAAATTGACGTTTGAGAGCCCGCATAAACACTGGGAATCTAAAAGTCCTTTTTCGTAAAATTGGCTTTTGTCAACAGTCCCTTGCGGCGTCCTTTGAGGTGCGTGTTCATGTCATTGGTGCATTACGGAGGGAATGGCTGTGGGCTCCAGCCGCTGTTAAAGATTTGTTCCCTGAATGGAATGGATGTGGAGGTTGGAACAAATCTTTAAAGGCGGACGCTATCACTCTTCCTCCCACATCCCTTCCCTCTCTTTAGCTACAATCGCACGAACACCAAGCTCAAACGGATAGCCAGCAAGCATCAGTAGCAGCCGATTGGTTCCTGAGCAAAAGGGATAGTGGCTATAATGAAAATTTGGGCCTCCTTACAGGCTTCATTATTCGAATTTTCAAAATATAACATCACATCGCAGCGTTACCACAATAAAGTATCCTAACATTTTCCTCCACACATTTTTACCCTCTTTCCAGATCCTACAACACAAAACAAAACAACAAAAAACCCGCCCAATGAAGACGGGCGAGAGTCATAATTTAATGTATGTTGCTCTTATCCATAAAGCATAAAGAAGTTAACGTCATGTCCTAACTGCTTCATGTAATTATAAAGCTGGGAGCGATGATGGAACGAATGCGTGACGATTTCAATCAGCCACTTGATTTGCACCATGCCATGCTCCAGGTAGAACGCCTTTGTTGACTTATTCAGCAGCTCATCTTCATCCAGCGATAGGATATACTGCTTTAACGCGTCAACATTTTCCCTAAGCCGCTGTACCAGCTGCTCTGGATCTGTTAGATGCTGCGCACTGTTTTCAACCTGTTCGACCTCAGGCTGTGTTTTCTCCTGCATAATCGCCAAATCCGAAGCAGGAATCGCAATTAGATGATGAACCAGCTGCAGCAAAGTCCGCATGCCCTCCTGCGGCTGATAGTTCCACTCTGCTGCCTGTATCCGGCTTATTAAAGCCCCGCTCGTACGGGCAGCCAGCTCAAGCTCGTCCAATAAATGATCCCTAATTTGCATTACACCACTCATACATCCACCTCTTTTTTCATCATATTTCCCATGAACTTTTCACCATGATCCTTCACCTTATCGCCTAAGCTGCTTTCATTATAACTTATTCCATCCTACAAAGGATTGTATAAATCGGACATCCCCTGATATTCTGCCACCGCCACTAGGGGTGAATCTCCATAGTACCTTTTAAATTCACGAATGAAATGGGCTTGGTCAAAAAAGCCGCAATCCAGAGCAAGCGTCTGCCAATTCAGCTTCTGGCTCAAACGTAAGTGAATCTGGCTAAGCGCAGTCTGGAAACGAACAATTTCACTAAACTTCTTGGGACTCTTACCAATCCATTGATCAAACTTCCGATTCATATGACGGGGGCTAATCCCTTCAGACTTAGCCAACTCATGCACGCTCAACGTTCCACCCGACATAAATATCGGGTAAAGCAAATTTTTCATCAGATCATCATTGACCTGCCGGCTCGAATCCAGCATAGAAAGCAAGAAATACTCCAGGCTTTGAATTTTGCTGCTCACCGATTTCGTTTCGAAAATTTGCTCTCCGAGTTCTCCTGCGATTCCCGGCCAAACCAGTTCCAGGTCAAGATGCTGGTTCGTAAATTCGATAAGAGCTGTTTGCAGAAAGAAGTAAGCTCCACCTGGGAAAAACCGGACAGCAAACCTGCGAATCGGACGCTGCTCATCATAAGCTATAGCAAATGGCTGATCAAACATGCCACAATAGCGAACTTGATACCTATCCGCAATGATATCATGCTCAAAAATAATATCACTGCATCCATCCGGCAAAACCCGATCTATCGGCTTATGGTCATTAAAGAAAAGGACCTCAGAAGCATGCCGCGGCTCAGAAGTCCAATAGCAGGAGACATACGGCTTCAGCAAAGGAGTGGGCATCCATTCCGCATAACTGTGAGATGCCACCCTTCCATTTGCCTGTGTTGGACGAAACAGCGAATTCAATCTCGCATCCATAGGCGCCTCCAGGTATAACTAAAGAATTTTTTTACCCATAATATGATTAAGCGGAATAAAACCAATTACTCGGCTATCCTCGCTATGATTACGGTTATCCCCCATTACGAAAATATGATTATCGGGTACCGTCCATTTGTTATCCTGCCCAGCACGCATAGGTTCATTGATATACGGCTCCTCTAGAGCCTCACCATTGCGGTAAACCGTATGCTCCTTGATCTCCAGAACATCTCCTGGCTTTCCTATAACCCTTTTCACATAAAAAGTACGGTCTTCTTTAGTATCTTTGAAAATTTGGAATAAGGGATGCTCCATAAAATCGTCTTTAAAAGTACGCTCTCTGTCAACACGACTGTCCACGATTACGATATCACCATAGTCCGGCAAATAAGAAAAGGTATGCGAAAGCTTCGACACATAGACTCTTTCCTCGTCATGCAGGGTAGGATCCATAGAGTGACCGTCCACCTTATAGGGCTGGAATATAAAAATCCCAATAAACAGAGCAATAGCAAAGGCGATTCCAAACGAACCCACCCAGCCTCCTACTCCTTTAAATGTTTTCATCATGGCTGTTACCTCTCACATTCGAAATTTTAGCTCCACAATGAAATTGTACCACAAACGAAACCCTACTTAAAACTTCTGACCAGGGTCAGCAACCACTTGCCTATATGATATCCTTCAGCTGCTTGCGGCTGTGAGCATCCAAGGCGCGAACGTTTGGAATCTCGCAGCGCTTCCCGTTCATATCCGTCAGGATGACACGACTGTCACCAGGAAAAAGCATATGCTCATGAAGATTGCGCATCGTTAGCCGGGTAGGACCGAGATTCGTCTGTAACTCCCATACCCACATCTCGGATTTCTGCTTAACACTATCTACCCGGGTAACCTGCGGGGCAAAATATCGCATGCTCAGCTCCTTCTCCAGCTCGCTGCGGCTTTCTTCATCCAGCTGCTCCTGCTCGACAATGACGCCCAACTCCTCGCCTTTCAAGTTCCGCACAGAAATATACTTCGTCAAATAGGTATAAGGGAACGCCCTGCAGACGACCAGCTCCTCGTAAGCTGTACTGCCAATAACTCCTTTAAAGACGCCTCCCGCTCCCCGGCAAAACGATACATGGTCTGGACTCAGGACATTAATTTCATACGGATCATTAACACTCATTTCCCTGTATCCCCCTAATTTCGGAAAGCTGCTTCTGGGCTTCCACCAGCTTGAAGTAGATTCCTTCTTTGCCGAGCAACTCTTCGTGTGTCCCCATCTCCATGATTTTTCCCCGCTCCAGCACGATAAGCCGGGCGGCATTGCGTAAAGTCGAAAGCCTATGGGCTATGGCGAACGTCGTGCGCCCTTTGACAAGACGCGATATCGCCTCCTGGATTTGCCGCTCTGTCTCTGTATCGACTGAGGCAGTGGCCTCATCGAGAATTAGAATTCTGGGATCGTGGATAATCGCCCGTGCAATAGAAATCCGCTGCTTCTCCCCTCCAGACAGCCGATGACCACGTTCACCAACGCGTGTATCGTAGCCGTCCGCCATGCTGACGATAAAATCATGCGCATTCGCAATTTTCGCCGCACGCATAATTTCAAGAGGCGTCGCATCCGGCTTGGAATATGCAATGTTCTCAGCCACAGTCCCATCAAACAGGAAGGTTTCCTGCAGAACAACGCCAATCTGACTGCGAAGATCCTCCTGACTGATGCTGCGCAAGTCGATCCCATCAATCGAAATGCTTCCTTCATTCGGATCATAAAAGCGGCAAAGCATATTAATAAAAGTAGACTTCCCTGCTCCAGAATGCCCGACCAGACCGATCATTTCCCCTGCGGCTACGGTAAGGTTCACATTCTTAAGAACGGGCTGATGCTTCTCATATCCATAAGTAACCTGGTCGAAAACGACATCACCTTTAATACTTGGCAGCTCTACAGGATTCGGCGAATCCGGCACTTCCGACCGGGTATCGATAATCTCAAACACGCGATCTGCCGAAGACAGCGCACTGTTAGCCCAGTTGATCGCTTGGCTGAACCACTGCAGCGGCCCAAGAAACATACCCAGATAAGCAATAAGTGCCATCAGGACGCCGAGCGTCATCGTTCCTTGAAGCACAGACTGACCACCATAAAACCAAACTAACAAAATGCTTACTCCAGCAATAAGGGAGAACACGGGGAAAATCCCCTGCCACATACCGTCGACACGGATGTTCTGCTTCATGACCTCTTTATTAGCTTCGGAGTATCGGTTTTTCTCTGAAGATTCCTGACCGAACGCTTTGACGACCCTAATGCCAGATAAGGAATCACCCACTAATACATTTATGCGAAAAATCGAACGCCACTGCCGGTACCAGCGTGCACGGATGATCGGCCAGATGGTCATCGACAGGATGAGCATAAAGGGCACTGGCACCATGGCCAGAAGCGTCAGCTTCCAATTCATGTTAGCCATTACGATCATAATGGCGACCAGCTTTAACACCTCACCGGTGATCCAAATGATCCCGTCAGTTAGAAACTGCCGCATCGATTCCGAATCACTGTTCACACGACCGATAAACTGCGAGGTCTGCCTGCGGTCGAAGAAAGCCAGCGACAAGCCCATTAGCTTATTGTAAATGTCGCGGCGGATATCACTCATTAATTTCGCTCCGATCCATACGCCGATATAACCGCGTATGGTTTGCATCATCGAGAGTACGACCGCAGTTGCTGCGAGACCAAGCACAAGCCACATCAGGGACTCGCCCATATTTTTGGGCTGGAGCACCTCATCCACGATAACCTTCGTAAGATACGGAGGAATCAATTCAATCAAGGTGGCGACTATAAGCATAAGCGCCGCTCCCACCATCTGCAGCTTGTAAGGCTTGGCATAGCTCAGCATCCGGATAATAATTTTACCTTTGGGCTTGCATACAGGGCATGACTGTGTGCCTTCGGCAAGCTGCATGCTGCAGGAAGGACAAAAACGTGGAAACTCTTTTTCCGTTGCAGCCGGTCGTTCCTCCCCCTTCGCTATGGCTGCCAGCAGCTTCGCTGCAAAGCTGAACATTGCTGAAAGTGCTGCCGTATATCTCGCAAGCACAACGGGTCCAGCCTTCGTATCAGCGATAAATGAACCGCCCCCAATAGCGCCTACTGCCCTGGCATCAACCACATCCTCCATGGTTAATGTACACAGCGGCGAGCCCTCTGCCGACCATACCAGAACCTTCTTCTCTGTAATAGCCAGCCACAGCTCGCCAAATTTACCATCCTCCTGCAGATCAGATTTAGCAGTAAATAACGGTTCCTCTGAAAGCGTTTCCTGCAGATGCACTGGAAGTCGATCAAAAATAGACAACCTGGCTCTCCCCCTGACGGTAAGTTCTATACACTAAATTCTATACACTATCATAATGAATTTGAGGCAATTTATTCCATATAATTTTCAACTATAATCATTCTCGCTTCTAATAACAAGTACTTTTTTAACATTGAGTAATAGTACATTACAACACCTAGGAGAGCGCGAAGGAAGCCTTAACGGTGAAGGTGAAATCGTGGGTGGCGTGAGCGTGAATGGGAAGGTGGGGTGAGCGAGAGGTCGAAGTGCATGAGGGGAAACCAACATGGTGGCTTCCCCTCTAACTGACGTTTTTCATTTAAATCCGAAATACGCTTTGGCATTGCCATAACATATGGCTTGAACGATCGCTCCCATGAGCTCCATATCATTGGGGGCCTCTCCATTTTCGACCCACTCACCGATCAAGCTGCATAGGATTCTCCTAAAGTACTCATGTCTCGTGTACGACAGAAAGCTGCGGGAATCTGTGAGCATACCGACAAACCGGCTAAGAAGACCTAGATTCGCCAGTGTCTTTAACTGGTCGAGCATGCCTTCCTTCGTATCATTAAACCACCATGCCGAGCCAAATTGAATTTTACCAGCAATGCCATCGCCCTGAAAGCTTCCGATAATTGAGCCCAGAACCTCATTATCCTTCGAATTAAGTGAATATAAAATCGTTTTGGGCAGTTCACCACTGCTATCCAATCCATCCAACAGCCTGACCAGTGGACTAGCAATGGAACCGTCTTGAATGGAATCATAGCCTGTGTCTGCACCAATCTTGCCAAACATCCGGGAATTATTGTTTCTGTGAGCGTGAATATGCAGCTGCATGACCCACCCTAGCTCGGAATAAAGCTTGCCGAGAAAAGTGAGTGTGAATGTTTTGTAGGCATACTCTTCTTCTATGCTGATCATACCGCCCTTTAGGGCCTTTGCAAAAATAGCCGCAGCTTCCTCTTTCGTAGACTCCACATAACCCAGCTCATCCAGAGCATGGTCCGATACTCGCCCTCCGACAGCATGGAAAAACCGCACACGCGCTTCAAGAGCAGCCAATAGCTGATCATAGTCTTCAATTTTATGACCATATACCTGCTCAAGCTTGGCTACCCAATCCACAAAACCACGGCGATTGATCTCCAGCCCTTTGTCAGGTCTAAAGCTAGGAAGCACCGCGGTATCGAAATTTTCAAGCGTTTTTATTTTCAAATGATACTCCAGGGTGTCTGTGGGGTCATCCGTCGTACAAATGACTTTCACATTAGATTTGACGATAAAATCCCTCGCCCCATAGCCTTCACTATTCAGCTGAGCATTGACTTTCTTCCAGATTAACGGAGCAGTCTTCTCATGAATCGTATCATAAACCCCAAAAAATCGCTGCAGCTCCAAATGGGACCAGTGATAAAGCGGATTGCCGATCGTCATCGGCACCGTTCTGGCCCACGCCAGGAAGCGCTCATAATCACTGACGTCTTCGCCCCCGGTCACATATTTTTCTGCCACGCCATTAGCTCTCATCACCCGCCATTTGTAATGATCGCCGTACAGCCAAGCTTCCGTGATCGTCTTGAACGATTTATTCTCATAAATCTCCTTTGGACTTAAGTGACAGTGGTAATCTATGATCGGCATTTCCCTTGCAAATTGCTCATACAGCTTAACAGCCGTTTGATTTTCAAGCAGAAACTGCTCATCCATGAACGATTTCATAGGTCCGTTACTCCCCTCATGTCCCCGCTAAGACCCCTTTATTTGCTTAGCAGATTAGAAATCCGCTAAATTAGAATTTCACCAGGTCCGCGATCGCCACTGGCAGCCCAGTCGCCATCGAACGGTTGCCTGCGATACCCGTAAGAATCGACATCGCCCCGTCCTCATGAGAGGCGGCCCTCTTGAAACGGTCCGGCTCAGGTGTACCGAACAAATCGTTAAGCAGCACCGGGTCTCCCCCGCCATGACCGCCCTTTCCTTCCTCTACCGCAGCTTCATATGGCGAAGCAAACATCGGGTGCACGATAATTTTTTTGCCAATTACCGCACCTTCAAGTGCCTGCTCACCACCCGAGTTCACATAGGAGGCTTCCACCACATTCATCTCGATCCGGCCCTTGCTGCCGTTAAAGCAGACACGAAAGCCTTCCCAAGGGGAGTAGGCGTAGAGTGAATAAGTCAGCACCGCCCTGTTCTCATAGCGAACCATAACCCCCATCGTATCCTCAATGCTAATTCCATCTCCAAAAACACTTTGATCACGCATATATCCATCCTCATGCTCGGCATCCAGATACATCTCTTTCAGACCTTCGTGCTCCTCCATGTGCAGAGCGAACGGATCATTCTTTGCCGCTTCACTGCCATAAGCACGCGAATAAAACTCCGTCACACCGCGCCTCTCAGCATTCTCACGCCCATAAAACAGTAGATCCCCCATCGCAAAAACCGTTTTCGGCTTCGACCCGAGCCAAAAATTCACAAGATCAAAGTGATGCGTCGACTTATGCACGAGCAGCCCCCCGCTATTGCGCTTATCCCGGTGCCACCGGCGGAAATAATCCGCCCCATGCTGCGTATTGAGCAGCCATTCGAAATGAACAGAATGCACATCCCCAATCGTGCCTTCCATAATTAATTCGCGGATTTTTGTATTGTGTGGCGAGTAACGGTAATTGAAGGCTACACGCAGGTTTTTACCGGTGCGCTTTACTGCATCCAGAATTTCCTGGCACTTCTCAGCGTCAACCGTCATCGGCTTTTCCGTAATCACGTCACAGCCCAACTCCATTGCACGGATAATATAGGTGTGATGCGTCCGATCCACTGAAGTTACAATGACCACATCAGGCTTCACCTCCTGAATCATCTGATCAAAAGCTTCCGCTTTATAGGTTGGCAGAGGCCCTACACCCTCGGCGGCGAGCCGTTTATTCGCTACATTCATACGGGTTTGATTAACGTCGCAGAAAGCTGCCAGCTCTGATGTCTCGCGAAAATCCTTCACGATCGCCTGATAAAAGAAGACAGCCCTTCCTCCTGTTCCCACTAATGCATAACGCGTACGTTGTGGTCCATAAAGCTCCATTGTCGCTCCTCCTAAAACTATGATATAGTTGCAGTATATAGCAATATAATTTTAAAAAAAGCACATAAATTGCTTAATTTTTATTTTTTCGATATATATTGTTCTTTTTTTCTGTTTTTATTGTAGAAAGGAGACAGCTTCGATGACAGATACGAAAATTACCCGGCGCTCGAACCAGCCTTTGCCGGAAGATGAAGCTCCTTTTTATATCCATCATGCCATTCGGACACAATCCTTTAATATGGATCAAAATCATGCTCATGAAACTTACGAAATTTATTATATGCGCGCAGGGGAACGGTTTTATTTTATAAAAGATCGCTCCTATCATGTCGTTCAAGGTGATTTGGTGCTGATCCCTCCGCTTGTGCTGCATAAGACGACCGAGGCTAGCTCCCCCAACCATGAGCGTGTGCTGATAAACTTTCAGGCGGGCTTTGTTGCTCCCATGCAGGCTCAGATTGGGGTCGATCTGTTTGCCGCATTCGAAGGCTTCCCGGTCATAAGACCTCACATCAAAGGGAACCCGGCCTTGGAGGCAATCTTCGAAAAGCTGCTAACTGAACAGCATAGAAAAGAGCCCGGAGCCGACGGCTATCTCAAGCTGCTGCTGGCCGAGCTCCTGCTATGGATGCATAGGGAGGTGCAGAAGACCTCCGAACGTGATCCTGGACGGGAGCATCCAACCGAGCTTCACCGGAACGTTTCGGACATCGTCAAGCATATTAATGAGCATCACCGCGAAAAACTGCGGCTGCCCTCCATCGCTGAGCATTTCCATATCAGCCCCTACTATTTGTGCCATATTTTCAAAAAGGTGACCGGCTTTACCCTGGTAGAATACGTGCAACAAATCAGAATCCGCGAAGCGCAAAAGCTGCTCAAGAACACCCGCCTGTCCGTAAGCACAATTGCCGAGGAAAGCGGCTTCGATAGCAGCACACATTTCGGACGCGTGTTCAAATCACTTTGCGGCCGTTCCCCGCTTCAATATCGCAAGCAGATGAAATCACAGTGACTGCCTTGTGGCGTCCTTTGAGGTGCATTTACGTGGCGTTGGTGGTTCGGGGAGGGAATGGCTGTGGGCTCCAACCGCTGTTAAAGATGTGTTTCCTTGATTGGACTATGCAGGTAGAAACACATCTTTAAATGCGGACGCTATCGCTCCTCCACCCACAGCCCTTCCCTCTCTCAGCTACAATCGTACGA
Organism: Paenibacillus eucommiae; assembly: GCF_017874215.1. GTDB lineage: Bacteria > Bacillota > Bacilli > Paenibacillales > NBRC-103111 > Paenibacillus_AI > Paenibacillus_AI eucommiae. Next base: position 317,456 of record NZ_JAGGLB010000005.1, on the reverse strand, counting down.
ACACCAAGCTCAAACGAACAGCCAGCAAGATGTATTCACTTGCTGGCTGAGATTTCCTGGCGGGCAAAGGCGCTGGGACTGAAGAACGCTCGCAGCCGAGAAGACCCTGCTACTTTAACGATGATTTTCATCGTTAAAAGCATAAGGGCCGCTCCACAACCTTACTTTAACAATGAAAAACATCGTTAAAATCCCGTTTATCCCCTAGAAGAGGCCATCCTTCCACTTTAGCGATGAAAATCATCATTAAGTGGTTGATTGATCTGAAAACCCTTGCTTTAACGATGAAAAACATCGTTAAGTGAAGCACACGCTTCAATTCGAGGGAGATGGCCTGCTTACTATCGTTCTTCCTCTCACATTCCTTCCCTCTCAGCTTCAAACTTCCGAACCTGCCACGCTCAAATGGAGAGCTAGCAAGGTCTTTTTCTCCTGACTGAAACCCAACAGCCACCAAGCTTTTTCTCCCCTCCTGAGCCAAAGGGATAGTGAACATATACAAATCTGCGCCTCACATAGAATTCCTCACCTCAACATTTTACCACCATAACGCTAAGTCGCTTTATCGCTGCAAAGTATCGAGTCGTTCTAATACGATAAAAAGTTAAATTTCCTGTGGCAAAGGCCACCGGCTTTCTATCAGTTCTGCTGTTCAAGCTCATTTCAACGAGAAAAAGCCCGGCAGTCGGCGAATCATATTCGCACAAACAGCCAGGCTTCCTTTACTCCTAAAAATTAAATCATTTCAACCGCGCCAGACTCCATAGATCTGTGAATCGCATGCACCAGTCTCGTGTTCAAGAGTCCTGCAGCAGCATCGCTAGTTGGCTCGGTATCCAGTCGAATATTATCGATAAAGGAATTCAGCATATAGCTGGGCGAAGAGGTCAGCATTCCGTTAATTGGTGTTCCCAGCGTATGCAGATGCTTGTAGTCCGTACCCGCTCTGCGTACCATTTGATCCGCCAGGTCGACATATAAAGCACCGTGCTCGCCAATAATTTCATATTTGAAATCATAAATAAGCGGCATCGATTCAGGCAGTATCCAGCTTGTCGTAAAGGTCGCATGTGTATCATCATCGAAAGTGACGACTGCCTGAATGGAATCATAAGTGTCCAGTCCCATGGATACTAGCTTTTTCTTGGTGCCAACAGCGTATACCTTAATCGGCTTGCTGTCTTTAAGCCATAGGGCAATATCAGTAGCATGCGGCAATAAAAACCAGCCTGGGGTAGAGCCTTTGGACCATTTCAGCATTTTGGTCGGGACAAAAATGGTGTCGTTTAGCCGTGAATTCACGGTAATGATTTTGCCGATTTCACCATTATCTACAGCTTCTTTAACCGCGACGAAGGGGGCATTCCAGCGGTTTTCGAATGCTACGAGGCATTTGATTCCCGCTTTTTTAACCTCGGCAAACATCTCCTCGGCTTCCTCAACCAAGGTGGAGAAGGGTTTTTCGACCATAATATGAATACCTTTGCGCGCTGCGAGCATAACAGGCTGCATATGCAAGAAATCGGGCGTAGCGATGACGATGGCATCCAACTGTTCCCGCTCAATCATATCTTCGACGTTGATATAACCCGGCACATCGTATTTCTCCATATTTTTCTTCAAAGTTTCTTCATAAGAGTCGCTAATGGCAGTAATTTCTGCGTAAGGGTTTTGGACGATGGTATCGGCAAACAGACTGCCTCTGATTCCCATGCCTACGATTCCGAATTTAATCATGGATAATTGGCTCCTTATAAGTAAGATGATGATGGGTGAGAAAATAAAAGCAGCTTGGTTAAATTACACTATATGACCACACTATTTGACCGCACCAGCTGTCATGCCACTGACCAAATATTTCTGCAGCGCCCAGAAGGCAATGACGATTGGCAATGTCGTAATCACAGAACCCGCCATCAGATAATCCCAGTTGACTACATACTGTCCTTGGAAGCTGGCAATCCCTACGGATAAAGTCCATTTATCGTAATCGCTGAGGAAGGTTTGAGCGAACAAGAACTCATTCCAGCTCGTGAGAAACGAGAAAATCGACGTTACCATAAGCCCTGGCAGTGTGAGCGGAAGCAAAATCCGCACAAACGTCATCCATCTGCTGGCTCCATCGACCATAGCCGCCTCATCAATCGAGTAGGAAATACTGTCGAAATAACCTTTCAGCATCCAGGTACAGAACGGAATGGCAATCGTAGAATAAGCGATAACCAGGCCAAAATGTGAGTTCAACAAATTATAATCCTTCATAATAATGTAAAGCGGAATGATCAAGAGAGATCCTGGAAGCATCTGTGTGATCAGAATCAAATAGCCAATGGCCATCCTGCCCCTATAGCGGAATCTCGACATCGAATAGCCGCCAAGTGCAGAAATAACGATAGAGAAAACCGTCGTTAGCAAGGAAACAATCGTTGTATTATAGAACCATTTCATAAAGTTCAAATTGCTGTCGGCATTCGGATTCAGCATTCCTTTGTAGCCTTCCAAATTTATTTGCTTCGGAAAATAGCTGACCGGGTTGCTATATATTTCGGTTTGCGACTTTAATGATGTAATGATCATCCACAAAAAAGGAGACACGGCGAAAAGCGAGATCAGCACGGCACATATATAAACTAGTGGTTGTTTTTTCACGTGTTTTCCCCCGCTTTCGTCGCTTTTAAATACAGCATGGTGAAAATAACCGAGATAACCAGGAGGATCATACCGCCTGCTGCGGCCATACCGAAATTAAACGATTTGAAGCCTGCGCGATAAATGAAGATGGTCAAAATTTCTGTGACACGACTCGGACCTCCGCCCGTAAGTACGTAAACAATACCGAAATCTTTGATTGTCCATACAACTAGCAGCAAAAATACAACGACGGAAACAGGCTTCAGCATAGGAAGCGTTATGCTCCGGAATTGACGCCATACAGAAGCTCCATCGACTGTCGCAGCCTCATATAGATCCTTCGGAATACTTTGCAAACCGGCTAAAAGCATAATAGCAGCGAATGGAAATCCTTTCCATATATTCACAAACATAGCTGCCCCTAGTGCGGTATTGGAATCTCCGAGAAATGCGATTGGGTTGGAGAGAATATGCATTTTGATAAGTACATCATTAATAACTCCATATTGGTAGTCATACATCAAAATAAAGACGAGACAGGCTACAACCTCAGGCACTGCCCATGGAATAATAACCAGAGCCCGGACAAATGCTCTTCCCTTGAATTTAATATTGAGCAAAACCGCTGTTCCTAACCCCAGAATATACCTGGCGGCCACAGTAACAACAATGTACAAAAATGTGATGCCAAGTGACTTGAAAAAATAATCGGATCCAATTACCTCCTGGTAATTTTCCATTCCGACGAAAGGATGCTTGCCCCCTGCAATCGGCTTCGCTACATACCAATATTGAAAGCTCATCAGCGCAGCTTTGAGGATGGGATACAACAAAACCAATGCGACAGAGATGACCAGCGGCGCTACAAATAAATACGCGATGCGGTTTTCCTTCAGCCTTTTTAACTCCTTTTTGAAAAAGGAAGGTTCTTGGTAGACTGGTTTTGCTTCTGCTTGCTTCATGTGCCCTCCTTGGTTTCATCGGGAAATTCAGTAAGCGCAGCCCCGCCCTTCAGGGACATTCAGGATCCATCACCTTCAGGACGGGTGCGTTTGCCTTCAACTATCAGACCGTGTTCACCATCACGTTAACCATCACGTTCACCATTACATTCACTATCATGTTCCCATCACGTTCACTATGATGTTCACTATGATGTTAACCATCGATCTTATTTTATTGCGTCCTTCATTTTACCTGCTGCATCATCCATTGATGTCTTGGCGTCTTTTTTGCCAATAAACATTTCCTGTGCAGTGTTGACCATGATTTGTGACAGCGTGCCTTGCTCCGGAATCGGAGGATCCATTACAGCAGGTGCGTAAAGATTCTCTTGGAACTCGAAGAATTGGACAGCCAATGGATTGTTGTTCTTGTACTCTTCTGTAGCTACATAATCTTTATTGCTCGGAATCATACCGGATCCGCCAATAATTTGCTGTGCCTCAGGAGTCGTCATCCACTCCAGGAATTTCCAGGCTTCATCCGCATTTTTGCTCTTCTTGGAAATCATCGCAACCGAAGGGTTGTTATGCGGGTTCGGCTTATATTCTTTGCCTTCATACGTAATAGCCGGCTGTGGAAGCAATCCCAGATCATCCATAAGCGCCTGATCCCGCTCTTGTGTCATACCAATAAACCACGGACCATCCATGTTCATAGCCGCTTGGCCATTCCAGAACATTTCCCGGCCGACTTTCTTATCTCTTGTTCCTGGAGGCGTAATTTTCGGATCGTTAATGAAATCCTGCCACCATTTGGCTGCCCAGACGTTCGCGTCAGAGTTTACGTTAATGCGGTCTGCAGTATAAGGTCCAGCTTCGCCATCAGGGAAATAAATACCGCCTGAAACCGGTCTGGCAATCAGCCTGTACCACTCAGATGCTACGAAAGGGTGTGAACCAACTACGCTGGCGAAGCCGTATTGATCAAGCTTGCCATCGCCATTAGTATCTACGCCCAGTTTAGCTGCAGCGGCTTTGAAATCGTCCAGCGTTTTTACAGTGGCCGGGTCGATATTCGCTTTTTCAAACAGTGACTTCCTGTAGAAAATACCAGTGGTTCCCCATGCGTAATTGGATACTGCATAATAGGAGTCGTCCACCTTGCTAAGCTCTTGACCAACTAATTTAGTCTCAAGCTCCTTACCTTTAAGATAAGTATCTAGATTAAGAAAAGCCCCGCCATCTACCAAAGCATTATAGGTAGCGATATTCTCCGGATACACTTGCACGATATCTCCTTGCGTTCCTGCAATAACCTCTGTGGTCAGCTTATCCCAGAAGTTCTCATAATCGGCTCCATGAACCGTTATTTTCACATTGGGATTTTTCTCATTATATTTGCTGATCAAGGAATCGATGGCTTTCTTGTGAGGTGCTTCTGCGTAAAGTGAAGTTTCAAAAGATAATGTAATTTGCTCTTCCTTCTTGCCATCTGTACCCGTGCCTGTATCGCCCTCTTTGGAGCTTGAGCAGCCTGCCAGAATTGTGCTGGCGATTAAGCCGAATGCGATCAATCCGGTCATTCTCTTTTTCATAGTTGTACCCATAGACGTTTAATGCCCCCATTGAAATTATATTTGATCGCCCCGTCCGGGTGACCATGAACTCATTGTAAACAGGCTGACCCCTTCTACTCAATGAACCATTTTCACGCATAAACTTATTGTCAGGAACCTTTGAAAAAGCGGCAAAAGACCGGCAGCGATAAGCGATTGATAAGGCAATCACCTACCGGGATCCCGGCTTTTGTATGGATAAACTTTTTTCTGAGATGAACAATTTTCACCTTTCCTTGCGATAGTCGCCAGGCGGCACGCCGGTTGCTTTCTTGAAGGTACGAATAAACGAAATAGGACTGGCATACCCGACCTTTTCCGCAATTTCCTGAACCGTTAGCGTGGTTTCTGTAAGCAATTGTTTAGCATGCTGCATCCGTAAATCAATCAGGAAATCGACAAATTTCGTGCCGAACTCTTCCTTGAATAGTTTGCTCAAATACTTACCATTCATACCAAATTGATCGCTTAAATAATCCAACGACAGGTTCGGATTCGTAAAATGATTCTGAATATGCCCCTTAACCTCATTGATCAGCATATGATGATTCCGCGATTCCCGCAGCTCTCCCATTTGCTTCGCAAATTGCTCCAACACAATCGGGTATTGCTTATGGATTTCCTCCAAGGTCTCAAAGGTTTCCAAAATATCATGAAGCTTCGGAAGCGCAGACGCTTTCCACAAATCAAGAAATTCATTGCCCAAGCTGCCTATGGAGCGATTTAAATAAAAGGTCAGAGAATTCAGCAAGCTGATAATATCATCCCTTATTAGCACACTACTGCTGATTTTCTCGAAAAAATGTTCCAGCTCCACTTCCCATTTCCCTTGCGATGCACGATAAGCCCCGGCGATAGTATGAATGAGTTGCAAATGCTCATGCACATCCGTCGCGGCTTGAACCTCTTGATGCGAAATCACCCGATTCGCCCCATACACCATTTTGTACTGAAGGGCTTCCAGTGCCTCCTTAAAAGAATCACGAACATTCATAGGATGCTCAACGATTTCACCCACGCCAATGGTCCCAGTGAAATGTAAATTTTGTTCCATCCATGCCCTTATCTCTTCAAGCACCTGTAAAGGCTTAACCAAAGGCTCCAGCGAAGGATCAGATGAAGAGTTAAGCGGAATCTGGATAACTCCAGTTAATTGATTCGCAGAGGTCCACAGCGTCCATACATTATACTTATTTGCAGCTGCTGATTCCTTAATCACCGTGCTTACAACGAATTTCAACAGCTTTTGGTCAGCCTGATTATACTCTTCACAAAACTCCATATAACGGTCAATCTCCATAATAAAAATCATCTGCAAACCAAACGTTCCTGGCAGCTCAAACTTGGGGGCTTGCCGTTCCCACTCCTCCAGCCCAATTTGGCGGGTTCCCTCTAGAAGCTCATACATGAAATAATTTCTTTTCACATGCAGATCCTCCGCAAACTGCCGCTCCCATTCATTTGATTCCTTGATCATATTGACCAAAGTTGATTCAATGAAAGTCATTTCATTCCAATCCTTCACATCCGCCGGTATCTCGGCCCTGTCCTTGGAATGTAGCTGCAGCTTCGAAACAATAAGCTCAATTGGCTTATAATTCCGCTTCGTCACTATAATCATCCATATAATCGCCGCGATCACCACAATAATGCCAACAGCAATCCAAATATTATATAAGCTCAAAATAAAGCCAATAATACCCGTCTGCCTGATTCCACTCTCAATTGTCCATCCCGTATAATCCGACACATATGTCGAGACAGCCCCCTTGCTGGCTGCAGCCGTTTCCCTCTCCGCCTCTGTCTGGCCCAGACCCAGACTCTGATCCTGATCCTGGCTCAGACCCAGTCCCTGCTCCTGACCCTGATCCGGGTTCTGGTCATACCCTTGATCCTGATCAACGCCATGAAACAGATTTTTACCCTGCCTGTCGAACAAGTGCATAAAGCTAACCTTCGGATTGTACAGCTGACTGACCTGATTCTGTAACGAATCTGTTTTCACATTGATAACAACAATACCTTTTTGAGGATCAAAAATAGGCACACCCCTGGAGAGTGTGATTACCTGCCTGCTGGTTTCAGAGGAAAACTCGCTAAAAGCTCTTTGATCCGACCAGCTCCGATTCGGCGACTCAGCAAGACTTTGAATAAAGGCATAGTCAGCAAACTGTTCAAACGAATAGGAAGTGCTGTTGCTCAAAACAACCTGATCCTTATACCGCACCAAATAAATCGAATCGATCAAAGGATTTGTAATTTTCAAGTCCCGCATCGAATTCATGACCTTAACGTCGAGGTTCAAGTCAGAGCCCTGATCAGCAGAAAAAAACTGCAAAAAGTCCTGATTACGCATAATCTCCAGCGTCAGCTTTTCATCAATCGACTTCAAAGAAGTATCAATAAATCGAATCGCCTGCTGAGCAACAAATTGATTAGCTTGATAGGTCTGTTTTTTATTCTGGTCATTCAACGTATAGAAAAATATAAAAAACAAAAAAGCCGTAACAATAAAAAATACAGGAATATAGGACAAAAGTGTGCGGTAAAACCATGACTTGTTCAAGTAACAGTCCCCATTTCTGCGGCGTAAATCCGACCCGTTAGATTGTCATTTATTTTATCAGACATCAGATGCTACAACAATGCCAATGCAAATGCTCGTGCAACACTAGTTCAATGCCAGTTCCAGTTCCATGTTAGTACAAAGCGCCACTACAATGCCAACGCAATGCGCCAGCAAGTGCTATGCTAGTAACTCTGCGCCCAAACGATTCCTCTATCAGGCGCTCGGATAAAGAACGGAGAGGGTCTGCTACTTTAGCGATGTTTTTCATCGCTAAAAGCACCAACTCGGCCCCACATCCTACTTTAACAATGAAAAACATCGTTAAAGTCCCCTTTTGCCACCCAAAGAGGGCATCCGTCCTCTTTTAGCGATGAAATTCATCGTTAAAGTGACTGTTGACCTCGAAGCACTTACTTTAACGATGATTTTCATCGTTAATTGAACACACGCTCAAGTAGGGTGAGGTGGTCCGCAACAGGATTGTTCTTCTCCAAAAAACAACGTAACCCCGTTTATATTTTAGCGCCGCAAATCTTTTAATTTACATAAATTAACATATTATACATTTATCACACAACCACTTTTCATCTATCTATTTACACTTTTCTGATTTACATACAAAACGACTTCCCCCATACATCCCTTGCATCATTTCTACTCTCCGTACCCTTTTCCATACTCCATATTCATACTCATACTCCATACTCCATACTCCAAGTCTCCTACCCATGCCCCATACTTATACTCCATACTCCAAGTCTCCTACTATGTCTCATACCCATCCCCCATACTCATGCCCATCATACCCCACGACCATCAAGGCATCATGCAGCTCCCGTCAAATCGATAATTGCACATAGCTCAGAAAAAAATTTTCCGCTAGTTAAGTCCAAGTCCACCCACCACCACCATCACCATCACCATCACCATCACCATCACTACCACTAACACTACCACTGCCATCGTCATCGTCATCGTCATAATTAGCAGCACCAATGCCGACGCCACTCAGAAAAATCCGTATATACAACAAAAAGCCTGCTTAAGAGAAAACACTCAAGCAGGCTTTACTGAGAATCTAAACGGGTTGTTCTCCGTCGTAGGTTGCAATGATTTTATAAAGCTCGGGACGGCGGTCCCTGAATATGCCCCATTCGATTCGCTGTGTCTCCAGCTGATCAAGGTCAAACTCGGCGACCAGTATTCCCTCGTCAGTGCGATTCGCTTCCTGCACCTTATTTCCCTGCGGGCCGGCAATAAACGATGAACCGTAGAAAGAGATGGATGAATCTTCATCCTCTTCCTTGCCGATCCGGTTCGAAGCAACGACGGGAATCAGGTTTGCTCCCGCGTGGCCAAGCATGCAGACCTGCCAGTGGTCCTTGGAGTCGATGGAGCCATCCTGGGGCTCAGAGCCAATGGCTGTCGGGTAGAATAAAATCTCTGCCCCCATAAGTGTCATGCACCGGGCGGCTTCAGGATACCATTGGTCCCAGCAAATGCCGACGCCAATTTTGGCATAACGCGTGTTCCATACCTTGAAGCCTGTGTCACCTGGATTGAAGTAAAACTTTTCTTCATAGCCTGGTCCGTCAGGAATGTGGCTTTTCCGGTAGCGTCCCAATACCTCGCCGTCCGCATCAATGACCGCCAGCGAATTATACCGTGCGTAGTTCTTTTTCTCATAGAAGCTGATTGGCAGCACAACCTTGAGCTCTTTAGCCAGCTCGCGGAAGTGATTAACCGCCTTATTATGCTCCAATTCTGTTGCATATTGATAGTAATCCGACTTTTCCTTCTGACAGAAGTAAGGGGTCTCGAACAGCTCCTGCAGTAAAATGATCTGCGCTCCCTCAGCCGCTGCCTTTCGCACTAATGCGTCGGCTTTACGAATATTATCATCTATATCCCAAGAGCAGCTCATTTGAGTTGCTGCCACTTTAACATTTCTCATAATACCGATACCTCCCTCAGCTTTTGTAAACCTTCAATAACTTTCACTAATTTCGTTAGCTTTAAACAACAACGCTTACTTCCTACTTCCCTGCTGGCAGTTGCTGGGTTGTGCAGTGCACATTCCCACCTTCGCGAATAATCGCCATCCCGTTGATGGTGCGAACGCGGCGGTCGGGGAAAGCCCGGCTCAACGCCTGCTCAGCAAGCAGGTCCGTATGCTCGGCCGCTCCGCCAAACACTGGCAGAATAATGCCGTTGTTAACAAAATAAAAGTTCAAATAGCTCAGCGTGAGACGATTTCCTTCATGGAATGCCGCAGGCGGCTGTTGAATCAAGATAAGCTCCAGCTTTCTCCCGCGGGCATCAACGGCCTCACTCAGCGTACGCAGGTTGTCCTGGGTTATGGCATAATTTTCATCCTCAGGATCCTCGCATACCTGTACAATTATCGTTCCCGGAGCTGCAAAACAAGCTATATTATCAACATGCCCGTCCGTTTCATCGCCAGCCAGTCCACGCTTTAGCCAAATGATGTTTTCGACGTTCACATACTGTTTCACAAGTTCTTCGATCTGTTCCCGGTCAAGCTCAGGATTGCGGTTCTTGTTCAAGAGGCATTCCTCTGTCGTAATGAGCGTGCCTTCGCCATCCACATGCAGCGAGCCGCCTTCCATCACAAGCGGTGCATCGAACCGGCGCATCTCAAGCTGCTGCAAAATACTAGGCGCCACTGCATCATCCAGGTCCCAAGGCTCATACTTGCCGCCCCAAGCATTAAACCGCCAGTTGATTCCTGCCCGCTCACCCTGCTCATTCACTACAAATGTCGGCCCATTATCTCTGAGCCAGGCATCATTATGAGGAATCGGCAAACATTCCACGTTATCCTCGTTAAACAATGCACTTATCTGCTCCAAATCTGCTGGATTCACAACTACAGTCACGGGCTCGAACTCGGCAATAGCTCGGATTAACTCAGCGTATCCTGCACAAACGGTATCATAATCCTGCGGAAAACACATGGAATCCTGCACGGGCCAGGACAGAAATGTGCGTTCGTGCGCCTCCCACTCCGCTGGCATTTTATATTGAAGATCTCTTGGATTCATCCGATCGACTCACCTTATTCATAGAATTTGAACGCCAAAAGCGCCCTCATCCATCATACAATATTATAGAACTTTACTCAAAATAAAAAACAACCGCTGCCCCAATTGGACGACGGTTGCTCTACTTTTACGAAGGTTCTAAAGTCATTAATTCTTACGTTCCTTTAACGTCTGCCTAACACGGGTATCGATCTCCGGGTATTTGGAGAGGACGTAATACAGAACCTTACGCTGCAGGGTGAGAAAGACACAAGGTGTGATCGTTGTAACGTCTGCTGTGCGTGGAATATTTTCCAATAAGGCAATTTCCCCAAAGTGGTCCCCATCCTCCAGAATAGCGAGCCGGACCTTCCCTTCTTCAGCAGCAGGATCATGTTTAGTAATCTCCACCCTTCCACGGGCAATTAAGTAAAATTTCTCACCTTGTTCACCTGCATGGATAACCGGTTGTCCCGCGGCGAATGTCTCGGTGTTAAACAGACCTTTTATTTCTTTAAGCACGTCCATATCAATGCCACGGAAAAAAGGAAGACGCGCAAGCCGTTCCCCGTCAATCTCCGCTTCCTGACCACTAAGAGAAACGGACAGGCCATTCTGCTTGTCCCACAGTTCCTTATAATAACCACCATTATGGAGCATTTCCTGATGCGTTCCACTATCTACCAGCCGGCCTTGATCGAAAACAAAGATGCTGTCCGCTCCAGTAATCGAAGACAAGCGATGTGTAACTGTGACGACCGTGCGGTTTTTCGATAATTCCTCGAATGTGCGATTGATGGAAGCTTCAGAGATAGGGTCCAATGCAGAAGTAGCTTCATCCAACAGTAAAATAGGGGGATTCCTCAAAATCGCACGGGCAATTGCCAGCCGCTGACGCTGTCCGCCAGAGAAGTTCGCTCCCTCATCTAGCACTACTGTCTCATAACGCGCCGGCAGGCTAGTGATGTAGTCGTGAATTTCTGCTTTTTTGGCTGCCTCGATGACTTCCTCCGTGCTTGCTTCCGGTTTACTGATACGGATATTGTCCAGGATCGTTCCGTTAAACAGGAAATTTTCCTGAAATACGACGCCAATCTGTTCACGGAAGTAACCCCGATTCAATGTCTCCAGCCGATGCCGATTAATCTCGATATGCCCTTCACCAGGCTCATAGAAGCCAAGTATTAACTGAACCAGTGTACTTTTTCCCGAACCACTTGAACCTACAAATGCAGCTGTCGAACCTGGAGGAATATGCAAATCAATTTTTTTCAAAACATCCCTATCCTCTGTATATTTAAACGACACATCGGCAAAACGGATTTCCGGCAGCTGCTCCTGCAAGTGCTCCATATAAGAGCCGTCAGCTGCTTCCAGCGGTGCTTGCATCAGCTTTTGCATGCGTTCGATGCTAACCGAAACATCGGTAAAGGCAGTTATGGTGAAAGTCAGGTTAAATACTGAATTCCCCATTGAAGTATACATCGTGAAAAAGGCGACCAGAGCTCCCAGCGTGATATGGCCGCGGAGAGCCAAATAGGAGCCAAGCCCAATAATAGTGAGGTTGACAAGCAGCAGGCTGACCATTGGAAGGCGTTCCAGCTGGGCATTGATTACATTTTTTCGATAGTGGATCAGAAACATCGTTTGCAGCCTGGAAGTGAATTTGTTGGTCATTGCATGCTGCAGATTAAATCCTTTGATTACCTTCTGTGCTTTGATATTCTCCTGTAAATCACCGATCATGATTTCAAGCTGTTCTTTATGTAAAACATTCATCGCCTGTGCCCGGCGGCCAAGCAGGTAGGGCCCCAAGAAAATTAGGACGGCTCCTAACAGGATCGCCACAGCCATGCTCCATTGCAAATAAAATAGTACGGCTGTGCTGATAACTACGACGGTTACCGATTGAATGCCGATAGTCAGGATCGAGTTCATCGCCCTCTCAATGGACGGCAAGTCGACGGAAAAATAGGAAAGGAGCTCACTCGAGCGGGTTTTCTGAAAAAAACCGATATTGACATGCTGCATATGCTCAAAAAGCCGCTGACGCAAATCCTTCTGTACACGTGCAGTCAGCTTGGCAAGCGCATAATCACTCGCCACTCCAGCGCTCATACAAATCAAGCCGCTGATGCCCACCACCAATAAAATAAGAACAAAATAATCGATATCCTGAGGAATAATAGCCTTATCTATGAGCACTTTAAAGCTTAAAGGAGCAAGTGACAAAAAAGCGAGATCCAGAAGTAAAGCCAGAAAAAAGAATGCAGCCAGCGGCTTGTATGCCCGCATATAGCTAAGCAAATGCCTGATGACAGTAAGAACCATCGTAATAAACTCCTTTTAATATTAAAAGTATTACGCTTAGACGTTCCGCTTGGTTGGATATGGACATTTCTATCAGCGCTATCCCTGCTATCCGCGCTATCCGTGTAAGCGTTTACCATTCCTTGCATGTGTGGCAAAAGTATATCATGATCTCATGAGAAACTGAAGTTGTTTACAGTATTCATAGTTTTAGTGCATTCATCTGTGCATTCATGTATTCAACTTTGAAATTATGACATTTTCCCCCAAATTATTTCCCGAGAAATAGTCGGAGCAATTGCCTGCTTTTCGCCTCCTCCCTTTAGCATCCGTCACTTTAGCTTCCCGCCTCTTAGCTTGACTGTTTCTCCTTTCGTTTGTCCAATTCTTTGCTCAGTCTCAATATCCGCATTTTCGACCGATTTCGCCATCTCAGGAAAAAGAACGTAACCAGTACACAGCCCAAGCCAATAAAAATATACTTTATATACTCTTCCACCAGTCCAAAAACAAACTGCCACTGCTCACCAAAGACATACCCTATTCCAACAAACACAAGCACCCAAAAAGCAGCGCCTGTGTAAGCATACAAGGCAAAAGTGCGAAAAGGAACCCGAATGATGCCTACAAAATAGCCAAAAAATTGTCTGACTCCCGGAATAAAAAAACTGATAAAAAGCATCCTGTTTCCATATTTCCCATACCAATGCCTTGTCTTATCCAAGTAAGCCGGCTTCAAAAACAGCCACTTCCCATAACGCTCAATAAACGGCATGCCAAGCTTGCTTCCTATCAAATAAGTTGTAGTAATCCCAATAATCGAACCTGAAAAAGCCACCCCCACCGCAGGCAGCCATTCAAGTACACCTTTATAAGATAAATAACCCGTATACGTTAATGTCGTTTGTCCTGGTATCGGTAATGCAATAAAATCCAGAGGCAGCCCAATTAACAGAACCAGGTATCCATATTGTTCAAATAAACTCTCAATAAATGCCATAACATTCATGGAACGCTCTCCTCAATTATCCAACAGCTTCATCAACCCGAAATTGCTTTGCTTCGCTTCGCTTTGCCCTGCACTGCACTGTTTTGCTCTGCTCTGCACTTCTTTTTCATTCCCTTACCTGTGCCCATTTATCATACAAGAAGAGTCATCTTTTCTAAATAAACCAAAGTCGAGTTCTTATTAGACCATAGTCCAGTTGCTTAGCGGGCTTTTATCTGTATGATAGAAGCTGAATAGACAAATTCAAACAGCCTCTAATTATATATACCTTATCTGCATGCAAGACGCAAATTCCCTTCCTGTTTACAAGAAAAACACACGGAAAAGTATTTAAAACTGTCTATCTCGGAAAGCCTATACTCTTTCTCCATATCCAAATTCTTGCATATTTGTTACAATGGACAGGAAGCTGGGCTAACAAGCATATTTATGTGTTCAAGCGGAATTGGAGGAAATCTATGAAACTAGCAGAAGCATTGGTTCTAAGGGCAGATTGCCAACGGAAGGTTGCTCAACTGAAACAAAGGCTGGAAAGAGTCATTAAAGTTCAAGAGGGCGAACAGCCTGCAGAAGAACCAGCAATGCTCTTTACAGAATTGAATAGAACATTGGAAGAGCTGACTAGCTGGATTAAAAAGATTAATCATACAAACTCATTCACCCCTTTTGATGCAAATATGAGTATTTCGGATGCTCTTGCCGAACGCGATAAAATCATGCAGACAAGAAATATTTTAAGCGATTTACTTGAAACAGCGTCGATTAAACAGGATAGATTCAGCCGGTCTGAAGTTAAGTTCTATAGAACAATCGAAGTCAATGAAATCCAGAGACAGGTAGATGATCTATCTAAAAAATATCGAGAACTTGATTTTAAAATTCAAGAAAAGAATTGGACTATTGAATTACTTGAGGACTAATAGTGATTTTATAGAGGATTGACCAAGTTGGTAACTTTAATCAATAAAAGCGAGCACAACCCGCCAGCGGGAATGTTGGACCTCCTAGGTCAGATGCAGGGCCATGTCTGATACACTCATCAATTAGCCCAGTACTGTGACAAGATTGCGCGTTAGCATGTAATTAGGGAGTATAGCTCAATGTAACTACCACGTGTTGATTTATTGATTAGGGTGAGGGTGGGTAAGGGGACTTGCGTGTAATCTTAAAAAAAGTAAAAGAGACACCCTACAAGTGCCTATAATGTAGGAATTCCTTACGGGAATGCATCTAGAGGAACCCTTTGTTCTGATTTATAAGCCAACAAGGGTTTTTCCCGGGGTTTTTCCCGGGGTTTTTCCCGGGGTTTTTCCCCCTCCTGAGGCAAAGGGATAGTGAACATACAAAGATCTTTGCTTCAAATATGTCCCTTTTTTCAATACACTTTAAAGCCCTGACGCTACATCGCTGTAAAGCATTGAATTTTCTTATTAATAATAAAAAAAGCATCCTAAGCCTATAGTTCAATAGACTTTAAGGATGCCTCCTACCTGACTAGTCATGGTATGTCCAAAAGTAACTTTCACCCTACCTTACTGAGGAATGCAAACCCACTCGATCGCCGTATGGTCCGTTTGTGATCCCGCATAATAAACGACGAGCACACTTCCGTCAGCCAAACGTGCGGTTGTCGGGAGTCCCACCGAAAAATTCCCCATCTCAGACCACGCATCCTGCATCGACATTTTATCTACGCTCTGCTGCTGAAGCTCTGGCTTGTACAATATGATTTCGGTAGGTTCCGGCCATGTATGACCCCCGTCTCCGCTGATCCGCAGCTTAATCGTGGGAGCTGAAGTGCGGTCCACATAGACCAAAGCTATCCTTCCATTTGTCAGCAGCACCGGAGGCGCGGGTTGACCAGGCACACCGATATCCCGATATGCAGACCATGTACGTCCATAATTATTAGAGCTACGCGAATGAATGTTAAGATAGTCCGCCGAAACATTATCATACGTCCAGAAGAAGTTGAGCAATGTTCCATCAAGCAATGTATTAGGACGCTGATCCCAATAAAACACACGATTCGCAGGATCATTGCTTGTAATTACATGCTCCTGCCAGCTTTGACCTTCATCCTTGGAAAACATCAGCACCGAAGAATGCTTCCATACTTCCGGATCCTCATAATGCTTATTCAGCTCGAACTGACAGGCCAATTCCCCATTCGTTAAATGTAAAATAGGACCCGTAAGCGGCGTGGGCATATGAAAAGGCGAGGTGTCCATCCGTTCGGCCGCTGTCCAATGCTCTCCTCCATCGTCCGATCTGGCCAGAAATATTTTCGTGTCGAGCAGCCCTTCTGTCGCTTCATTGAAAAAAGGAAGCTCCGGGTCAGTGTGATCAACCCAGCACAAAGCAGCTATGCAAGTATTGTCCCCCAAGGAAGTCAGATAGGCACTGCGAAATAAACCAGGCTTTCCTTCCAGGACTGGAGGCTCGAACGGCTTGATAGGTTCGCTCCAAGTGGTTCCTTGATCGTCTGACCAGGTAATCAAAACATGCTGTCCCCTGGTTTGCAGCTTCTGTGGTGCAGCCCTAAAGCTGCATATCCAGCGCCCGCTAGGAAGCACACAAATGCCAGGGAATGCGCAGCTTTGCTGCTCTGAATGCTGTTCCCCTTTATATACAATCCCTCTACGCATCTCCCACCTGCTTTTATCATTTTTTAACGTTTCCGTATGCGTTTCGAAGATTCAGGACGGGCAAAGTCCACAGTCGGGATTTCTCCCTGAGGATTATGCTGATAACGATCCTCTCCACGCATCAGGTACGCTTTGAAATTAGGATTCTTCTCCAGATCGCATTTCACATCCGTACTGGAATATCGAATGACAAACCCTATTCTCCAACGGTCCGACTCATTTGCAGGTGAACCATGAACAATGGCATCATCATGCAAAGATACTCCCCCTGCAGGGATCGATAGCGTAACGGCACTATCCTCACGGAATGTACCATCCGACAGTTGAAAAGAGAGAATCGATTCTTCATCGGCGATTTTATGCTGGACCAAGCCTCCCTTATGGGTACCGGGAATTACCTTCATCGCTGCATTTCCTTCATCAACATCGGTAAAAGCAAGCCATACTGTTACAGAATTATGTGGAGTCAATGGCCAGTAATACGAATCCTGATGCCAAGGGACAACTTTTTCACTTTTCGGAGCTTTTGTAATAAACTCACTGCCCCACAGATAAAAATCTGGACCGAGCAAGCCTTCAACATAGTCCAAAATCTGCGGATTTGCACAAATATTATACTGCCAGCGGCTCGTCTGATGCCATCCCATGATATCGGAAGGAACTTCGCCCTCATTCAGCATCCCGACCGTTTTATTGAAACCTGCATTTAATTGCTCTACTTCTTGTTCATCAAAAATAGCTGGCATACCAATCAAATAGCCGTTCGTTTCATAAAACTCCTGCTGCTCCCGGGTAAGTCTTTGCCTTGTCATGGTTTCTCACTCCTTATTGTTTGACTCTCCTTGAATATAAAGAAAGTTCCATTCTATTTCGTTTTTCAGAGTTATTAAGTGTTCAAAAGTAACTTGTTAATTTATTTTTCTTATGATATAAATAGTCAGCATAGGGGGAGATACTTTGGATAGATTTGAAAAAATTACAAACCATATAGAATCCCTGATTCATGCTTTTAAAAGCAATCTGGATCTCATAGAAATCAACAGCGCTTTTAGGTGGACGGATATCGGATGGAATGTGCCGCCAGGCGCACGAACGGATTTTGAAATCAAATATGTAGTGAGAGGTCAGACGAATTTGCAGCTGGCAGGCGATTCAAGCATTGGAATTCCGGGAGATCTGTTCTTTGTAGACAACCACAAGGGGCACCGCTGTGAACATGGGAACTTCACGCTCTTTAGTTTCAGCTTTACAGTACAGAAGGAAACTACTGCCGGGAAAGCACTCTATGAAACTATACAAGAGATTTTTCGAAGGCTGCCGATCAAAATCAAATTAGAAATTCACGGTAGAATGATAAGAAGGTACACCGAGATCATCAAGGATATATCTTTAAAGCCTTACGGCTACGAATTAAACCTGAAATTTTTCGCGATACAGCTCTTTATTGAAGTCGCCCGGGTCTGCCTGGTTATCCAGTCCTCCGCTTCCAACATTACGCCCTACCAATATAATAAGTACTCCGAAGTCGTGACCGATATTATCGTTTACCTCCAGGAACATACCGAGGTCAATATTGACCTTCAGGAGCTCGGCAGCAGGTACATGCTCAATCCCCGATATCTCAACAGAATTTTCAAGGGCGCTACGGGATACCCTATCTTCCGCTACCATCAAATGATCAAGGTGGAAAAAGCAAAAAAACTGCTCAGCACCAGCAGCCTGAATGTTTTGGAAATTGCACTTGAGCTAGGATTCGAAAGCAGCCAGTCCTTCAGCAAATTTTATAAAAAAATGACCCTTCTCGCTCCTTCTGAATTTAGGAAGATGAGTACTTGAATCAAGAAGCTACTTGTAAGCTATGCCCTGTATTCGTTACAATGATAATTATTCTCATTTTTTTGAATGGGAGGAGAACCGATGGATCAGGGGAAAAGCGGCACATGGGGCTTGTAGAGGAAAGACTGCATGTCGCCGGTCATTTATGCGTTAGCGGACGTGCAGGAAGTGACGGTCTTGCCCAATCAGCCAATCGAGGTTGAGCTTATATGCGATACGTCAGCGCTTTTGATTGTCACGGCAGGTTATGGGGAATGCCGATTAGAGGACTCAGCTTATCCGCTTCAGTATGGTCAGGTAGTTCCGTTATTCACGAAACGTTACACTAGATTATGGCGCCTTTTAAGGGCTGCGTTCCAGCCTCTTTTTGGCGTTAAAAGCGCCGGGACCCGGCTATGGAAGGACTCTCTAACCACCTGTTTGGTGGCAGAGTTTCTCCGCAGCCGGGCCCCGGGTATTTTGCGTTATAAATTAACGCTTATTGCGATACAAATACATCGTGATTGGCGCGAATACGACAACCAGCACGGCGGAGGCGATCAGCACCCAGACGATTTGCTCCGTTTTCACCGTATCGTGCATCAGACCCCGTACCGCGCTTACCAGGTGGGTGATCGGATTGATGTCAACGAGCGTCTGCAGCCACTTCGGCATCGTTTCCGGGTTGACGAAGATGTTGCTGCCGAACGTGAGCGGGAACAGCACCATCATGCTGATGCCCATGACCGAGTTCGGCGTCCGTGCAATCAATCCGAGCACGGTCCAAATCCACGTCAGGCTGATCGAGAACACGATCAGGAGCAGCACGGCCAGCAGCACGCCGACCACGCCGCCGTCGGGGCGGAAGCCGAGCACGAGGCCGAGCACGATGACAACCGTCGATGCCATCGTATAACGCGCGGCGTCGCCAAGCAGCGCTCCGAGAATGGCGGACGGCTGCCAAATCGGCAATGTCCGAAAGCGGTCGAAAATGCCTTTGCTAACATCGTTGTTGAGCGCGAGTCCTGTATACATCGTAATCATCACGATCGTTTGAACCAAAATGCCCGGAAGCAGAAATTGCAAATATTCGCCGGTCGATCCAGCTAGCGCGCCGCCGAACAAGTAGGTGAACATCAGCGTAAACATGATCGGAAACATCGTCACGTCAAACAGCTGCTCAGGGACGTGTTTGATTTTCAGCAGCGCCCGCCATCCGAACGTAAGTGAAGCGGACAGGGCGCTCGGGCGCGAAGGTCGGGTACGGGCGGAAATCGTCGCTCGCAGCTTCTGGCTGGCGGCTTCGGACTGGGTGCGAGCGGTTGTAGCGGTGGAAGTGTTCATACAGCAACCTCCTCTGCGGTGTTTTCTTCGGCCGGGTGGCCGGTCAGGGCAAGGAATACTTCGTCAAGGCTCGGTTGGCCGAGCGAGAAGCCGGAGACGGCGATGCCGGCCCGATGAAGCTCGCCGAGCGCTTGCGCGACAAGGCCCGCGTCGGTAACTCGGGCCGTCAGCGCCGAAGGGTCGGACTCGAGCTGGATGGGCACGCTAAGCGACAGCGATAGAATCCGCTCGGCTTCCAGCCGATCTTCGGGGCTTTGGAGCTGTACGTTCAACGAGCCTGATCCAACCGAAGCCTTCAGTTCGCCACTTGTTCCTTCGGCGATTACTTTGCCGTGGTCGATGACGGCAATCCGGTCGGCCAACTGGTCGGCTTCCTCAAGGTACTGCGTCGTGAGCAGCACCGTCGTGCCTTCGGCGACGAGCGCCCGGACGATGTCCCACACCTGGTTGCGGCTGCGCGGATCGAGGCCGGTCGTCGGCTCGTCGAGGAACAGCAAGTTCGGCGTGACGACGATGCTCGCGGCAATATCGATGCGGCGCCGCATGCCGCCGGAAAACTTCTTCACCTGACGATTGGCCGCTTCGATGAGGCCGAAGGCGTCGAGCAGCTCGTTCGCCCGCGATTTTGCCTCTTTCCAGGAAAAGCCCAGCAGCCTGCCGATCATAATCAGGTTTTCCAGTCCGGTCAGTTCCTCGTCAACTGAGGCGAACTGGCCAGTCAAGCTTACGCGGCTGCGCACCGCGTCGGCTTCGCGCACGATGTCGTGCCCAAGCACGCGGGCAGAACCGGAATCCGGTCGGATCAGCGTGGCGAGCATGCGGATCGTCGTCGTTTTGCCGGCGCCGTTCGGCCCGAGAAAGCCGTAGACCGTTCCGGCGGGCACTGCTAGGTTGACGCCGTCTACGGCTCGGTTTTTGCCAAACGTCTTGACTAGACCCGACGCCTCGATGGCAAGATTGGAATTGCCTTTTGCAGATTGATTCATTATTTCCATCCCTTCATTTTGAATTTTGAATTTTGAATTTACAATTTATATTTTACAACATTAATGCAAATTGCAAGGTTTATTCAATTATTACTTGAAATTATGGATTTGTTTCCAATAAACATTGTCATTACTTCATATTTATCGACACTTTTTCGAAAGTTGAGACTCGGTTGCGCAATAATAGTTTGTTCATAGTAACATAATACAATTAAGTATGTTCATAGTAACATAATACAATTAAGTACATTTCTTCTCGATTGCTATTTTTGCGAAGTTTAATCCATGCAAACATTAGTTCAATGATTGACGTAGTCAGGTTGTACGCGCTGAATTTCTAATCCAATTCTTTTCGCATGACGAAACAGGTTCTTTTGTGATTAGAAAAAGCCATTTGACACCCCTAATCTACGGTGCCCGGTTACATTATAGACCCCAGAGAAGAGCACATTACCCGGGCAGCTACGCCAAGCTTAATTCTGTTACAATAGATGTTGGAATGAAAATTTGGTAATATTCATATAAAACTAATAAAATAAAGGAGTATCTAATGGGCTATATTCAGGATATAAGAAAACTGGTAGGAACCAGACCGATCATTATGGCCGGCGTCAGCATCATTGTGTTGAACGAACAAAATGAGATCCTTTTACAAAAAAGAAGCGATTCTGGGGATTGGGGTGTAATCGGGGGCGCTTTAGAGCTAGGAGAATCCCTGGAGCAGGCAGCTGTGAGGGAGCTTTACGAAGAAGCTGGCTTACAAACAGACGACTTGAAATTCATTTGCCTTTTATCTGGGGCAGACATGTATTATAAGTACCCGCACGGGGATGAAATCTATAACGTCGTTGCTGTCTACGAAACAAGAGACTATACCGGCGAGCCCTGCATCAATGATGACGAAGGCTTGGAGCTGAAATTTTTCCAATTGGATGCCCCCATCGATAACCTGAACGAAATGGCCAGAAAAAT
The DNA here is from genome assembly GCF_017874215.1 of Paenibacillus eucommiae. Classification (GTDB taxonomy): domain Bacteria; phylum Bacillota; class Bacilli; order Paenibacillales; family NBRC-103111; genus Paenibacillus_AI; species Paenibacillus_AI eucommiae. Next base: position 295,568 of record NZ_JAGGLB010000005.1, on the reverse strand, counting down.
ACTATCAAAAAGTAATTACATAACATAAACTTGCTCCATAAGCTTTATTAACTCTTGTTGTAGGAGAAATCATGCAAATCATGAAAACCAAAAGCAGTAAAAAGAATGAAATGACAAGAAAGACAAGAAATCTAATGTACCCGGGATCCTTGATCTACGCTATTTCTATTGCGTCAGGGTTTTCAAATATTTTGAAAGCAGCCATACTTCTCTCTCTTACAATAGTTTTAACATTTTTAATTGATGAGCCAATAAAAGGTTTTTTAAAAAAACTCGTTACTGTATTCCTATTTTTATTATTTGTAGGAGCATTGATGGGAATAGTGCTGCTGCTTATTAAATTATTGATATTGAAATTTATTGTATAGATTACTGGACTTCAGATAACGATGCGATATTGCTTTCATTTATTATTTTCAGAGGAGTGACTCCATGTCCAGCGCAGACAAATTTCTTGAGGTGTTTAATCAACTAAAAAGCATCTTGAAAATCTATGAGCCTGAAAAGAAATTAATAACGGATACCCCTGATCATTATTATCTAAATACACACAAGATTAATCCTAAAAATAAACTCCCCATATTCTTTGCTGCAGCGCAGATTAAAAAGAACTATGTAAGCTATCATTTAATGCCAGTTTACGTGTTTCCAGAATTATTAGAGGATATATCAGAAACTTTAAAAAAGCGTATGCAAGGAAAATCATGTTTTAATTTCAAAGAAGTAAATGAGGAATTGATTGAAGAGCTTAAGCAGTTAACTGAAAAGGGCTGCCAAAAATATAGAGAAAACCACTTGGTATAAAGAAAGTGCTATGCATGGAGCACGACTAGATGAGGGGGCTTTTTCTATGATTCGTTCCGTAATCTTTGATCTGGACGGCACATTATTAGACCGAAATAAGTCATTAATCCAATTTATCACTGATCAATATGAGAGGCTTATCCAAGAGTTCGGGCATGTGAATAAAGAGCAATACCTTCATAGATTTATTGAACTGGATTGCCGCGGCTACGTCTGGAAAGATAAGGTATACCAGGCACTTATAGAGGAATTTCAGTTGCAATTAGATTGGAATGATTTATTATCGGACTATAAAAGCGGCTTCTCTTCCTTTGCGACTCCCTTTCCTAATACGATTGAATTGCTGGAAATACTTCAACAACAAGGATACAAACTTGGCATGATTACAAATGGATTTGGGGATTTTCAAGCGAGTAATATAGCAGCATTAGGAATTGCAGACTACTTTGAGGTTATTCTAATTTCTGAATTTGAAAAGCTTCGCAAACCAGATCCAGCCATATTTCTTAGGGCAGCCGAGATGTTAAATTCAAGTGTGGAGCAATGTGTTTATGTAGGCGATCATCCAACTAACGATGTATTAGCGAGCAAGCATGCGGGTATGAAAGGAATTTGGAAAGAAGACACTTACTATGAACAGAATTTTGAATGTGATGGTGTCATTAGAGAGCTGCTAGAATTAGAAGACATGCTTCTTCAGTGGAATTAACTTGACTTATTTTATGTTTGTCGAGAAAGGAAAGTAATCATGGATGCCCCTAACCTAATAAGCCAAATTAATTGGATGGAAAAAAGCGATAGTATAGACCATTTGTCCGAACTAGGCAGCTCGCTGCTCACTTTTCCATTGGAGTCTGGACTTGAGGCAGAAGTTTTGAAGATTGGTACAGAGATAGGTATAGAGTTAGCTGGTCCAGACGACAAATTCTTTGTATTAAAAACCTGGAGCAAAAGCTCTAAACCCGACATCAACTATCAATTTCATCTACTGCAAGCTCTTAGTAATAGCGGATTACCCGTGTCGAAGCCATTGGGCTGGGGAGTAAATGATGATTCCCATTCCGTCCTGCTTACAAGCTTTGCGGGCACTCCCCTGCTTAAAGTCAATCCAAAAAAAATCGCAGAGATCGCCATCATTTTATCTAACATACATAAGCTTCCGCTCGAAAAATTGGAACATCAGCAGATTCGGCTTCATGATTTTAACAGCTACTTTTTCCCTGAAATTCATGCATATCCAGATTTAAATCAAGCCATTACCCACCTGCTTAAAATCACCCCTATACAACAAGACCATCTGATTCATGGCGATTTTAATTTAATGAACATATTAGAAAATAACGGCCAGTATGCAGTAATAGATTGGACAAACGGACAATTAGGGGATCCAAGATATGATCTGGCTTGGTCATGTTTTTTATTAAATATCTATGTTACTGAAAGAATATCATCCTTATTCCTCGCCGCATATTTATCAGAAAACCCTTACAGCAGTGAAGAATTAGAAGTGTTTGAGGCATTAGCTTGTATCAGGTGGATACTGCTTGATAGAACCGTCGAGCTAGCTAAAAGACCTGATACAGCTAAACGAGTGAAGCACATCATTAAAAACAACGTACATTTGAATGAGCAAAACATTGAGATTTAGTCTGAGTTTCGAGGAGCATATTCCTTACTTGGGTGCACATGGGGAGGGAAGGACTGTAGGCTCCAACCGCTGTTAAAGATTTGTTCCCTTGAATGGAATGGATGAGGATGTTGGAACAAATCTTTAAATGCGGACACTATCACTATTCCACCCACAGTCCTTCCTTCTCCCAGCTACAATCGCACGAACACACAGCTCAAACGGAAAGACAGCAGGTTACTTCAATTTACTCTGATCAATAGGAATTTGTCCCTTCCAAGTTCCCGCCGTTTTCCCGATACGGTCAACACTAATGTTCATGTTAATGGCTTGGGGAAGCCGGGAGCCGTCGGTTACAAAGGCAATGATCCCTTCTGGCTGATCTTTCTCCGCTATGCCCGTTTCTACTTTATTCCCCGCTGCATCTGTCAAATAGAAAGGAAGTGAATCTGGTTCCGATGTTCCAATAAAGCTCAAAACATTAATGCCCTCTACGCCTGCTTCCTGATAGGTAGGATTTTCTGTCTGCTTGCCATTGTTCACTCCATCCCCCACTATATTCAAACCCGTCGTGTCAAATTCATAAGGGACCAGCGCTCCCTCCTGATTTTCGATTCGATAGTGAATAAGTATTTTGGTTTCTTCCACAACCATTTCTTTGAAATGGATCGTAATGCCTTGATCTGTTATTTTTTCATCCATAGGGATCGTTAATCCCTTGGACACTGCCTGTTTGACACTAGAGTCAACTAAGCCGTTGAGGTTCACATTTTTCGCAAAATAGGATGTATTCAGTGCCCATGCACTGGTTGGTATAAGAACGGCTGCTGCTATAGAAAAAGCGATTATTTTTTTCTTCATTTTACTGTTCTCCTTTTTTGTGTGAAATTGCGCAAAGGATTGCCGGACACGCTCATCTACTTCCTCCGGAATCTGAATATCTTCAAACTGTTCGGTTAATGCCTGATTCATTTTTTTTGATATAGACATAATCGGAAAATACCTCCCCATCAAGTTCAGTCCCAAGCCTTTTACGTAAGTGTTTGAACGCCAGATGCATTCTGGATTTCACAGTACCCACAGGAATTTGCAGCAGTTCAGCAATCTCTTCATGCGAAAATTCGTAGTAAAACCGATATACAATCACGATCCGCAGCTTAAAAGGCATTTGATTGATCAGCTCTTTCATTTCCCCGTGCGACTCACTTTCCAACATCCGCTCATCTGGCGTTTCCACCTGCGGCTCTTCACTTAGACGGGTCTTTTTCTCCTGCAATCGAAATCTTCTCCAGATTTGTCTGCGCCAATTGTTCACTTGCTTCATGACTATTCCATTTAACCAAAAGAGAAACGGCCGCTTGCGATCATAGCTCGGCAGCGCTCTCCACAGCTGATAGTAAACCTCGTTCACAATTTCATTGACATCTTCCTTATTAGCCACCATCGCAGCTACAGTACCATATATTTTTTTCCTGGTCATACCATAGATTACTTCAAAAGCAGACTGATCCCCCAAGATCAATTGATCGATCCACTTATTCAACTCTTCATCTGTCATTTGAGGGCCCCCTGAACTCGTATACACCATGTATTGGTCCGATAGATGAAAAAGGTTCACTACGTTTGAGAAAAACTTTCGGCGTCCTTTGATGTGCGTGTTCGTGACGTTGGTGCAAGGAAGGAGGGAATGGCTGTGGGCTCCAGCCGCTGTTAAAGATTTGTTCCCTGAATGGAATCGATGAGGAGGTAGGAACAAATCTTTAAAGGCGGACGCTAACGCTCTTCCACCCACAGCCATTCCCTCTTCTCAGCTACAATCGCACGAATCACACGAACAACAAGCTCAAACGGACTTCCAGCAAGGGTTTTTCTCTTGGTTAAAAGAGATTTCCTCGCGGGCGCAGGCGCTTGGGAATGAAGAACGGTCCGCCAGCGCACACAACCATTCTTATATTTCAAACGAAATACTCCGTTCAAATGTTCTCTGTAGTATAATAATACCAACATTTGCTTAATTAGGTTTTTGCCGGCTAACAATGTTCAAATGATAGTTTTCAAGCTCCCGACTTTTATTTAAAATATGGATATGAAGTATTCGGAGTCATTGATGATGCACCCAGAGGCTTTAAACATTATTATTATAAAAAAGAATTATGAATTTGAGATTTTGCACATATTCGCACATATTGGATAAACGCATAGGAGTGGGACGCCCTGAATGTAACAAAAATAGGTATAGATGCCGGGGGCACTTTAATTAAAGTAGCCTACATGGATGACCAGGATACACTACAATTCCGAAAATTTGATTCTCGACAGATAGAAGCCGCGGCGGCGTGGATTAATGAATGTTTTTATGATGCTACTATTTGCGTTACTGGCGGTAAAGCCACTCTTCTACAACCCTTGCTTAAGCATAAAGCTTGTACGCTTGTTGAATTCGAGGCCACTTGTCAGGGGATAAAGTTTCTTTTAAATATAGAGGGTGTAGATTTGGATTCGTTTGTACTGACCAATGTGGGGACAGGTACTTCAATCCATTTTATAGACTCAGACAGACATTCCCGTATTGGAGGAACTGGTGTGGGCGGGGGTACTATGATGGGGCTATCGCTACTGCTAGCAGACATTGATGAATATGATCAAATTGTCCATATGGCCGGGCATGGCGAAAGAAATACTATTGATCTCAAAGTAAGCCATATATACGAAGGCTCTGAGTCGCCAATTTCCGGGAACTTAACGGCTAGTAACTTTGGCAATATACATAAATTGAGATCGTCAGCCGGGAAAAAGGAAGATTTGCTGCTGTCTGTTATGGGGCTAGTGGGTGAAACCGTGGCAACTACAAGCGTGCTTGCTGCTGGACAACATGCCATCACTAATGTAGTTTATATTGGCTCCTCTTTTATCCATAATGAAATTCTTAAGAAGGTTGTAGCGACCTATACTATTTTTAGAGGAGCCAATCCTATATTTGTTCAAAATGGTGAATTTAGCGGAGCTGTTGGTGCCTTAATGTCATTATCTGCTGTGTAAAACATCTAGATATTGCTTATATTACAAACAATCTTCGTATAAATCCATTCTATCTAACGATGTTTCAAGTTAATCTTGAAGCATAGTGCACCAATGGAATGGAGGAAAAGAAATGTATAATGATTTTTTCAATACTCCTATCGTTCTCGAAAACGCAAGGGTACAATTGATTCCTTTCAGTGAAAGCAGTAAAGAAGGACTCCGCAGCATTATTTTTGATGAGGAAATCACTCAGTTCACTAAGAACCATATTAAAAGCGAGGCTGATTTCAACCAGTATTTCGATAAAGTATTAGTGAGCAAACAACTTAACCAGTCATACCCCTTTATTGTTATTGACAAGCATACAGGCGAAGTTGCGGGTTCAACGCGATATGGGAATATCGGATTTGAAAATAAGAGATTAGAAATTGGATGGACTTGGTACGGCAGGTCATTTAGAGGGACAGGGATTAATAAGGCTTGTAAATTCGAACTCCTAAAATATGCTTTTGAAGTCATGAAGTTTAAGCGGGTTCAATTTAGCGTAGATGCTGAAAACATCAGATCCCAAAAGGCAGTGCTGAACTTAGGTGCCAAACAAGAGGGCCTATTTCGAAGTAATTATTTGGATGCAGATGGACAAAGCAGAGATGATATCTACTACAGCATTATTGCCGCGGAATGGGATGGAATAAAGGGTGCTCTGTCGTGGGAGCTCGATCTTTTCTGATGCAACTCCAACTGATAGCCCTTGATTCCCCACTTTTTTTTGGGTATACTTAAAATAATTTAACAGATTGGGGATGTCTTGATGTCCGCGTTCGTTCTTAACTAATCAATTGTATAGGTCAATTCTACTTGTAACGAAAATTCCACTTTTAGGTGGTTTATTTGTTCATACATGAGTGGGGTGACCGATATTAGTTAAGGACAGGCCATCCAGTATATCTATTTGACTGCGAAAAAGCCGTGCTCTTAAGCACGGTTTTATTTATTTATCCGGGATTCGTTTCTTTTTGACATCCGTTGAATCCCTGGATAGGTACTCGTCAGTCAATTTCCCCCAAAAGGGTAGAAGATGGACTCTATGTTCATTTTCTGCCCTTTTTTATTTGGAAAAAATAATCCTAGAGAGAGTGATAACATTGAAAACATATATAGAAAAAGCCAGCGCACATGTAAATCTTCAAGAAGGGCCTCGAGTGATCGAACAGCTTTTGATCGAATGTTATTTAAGACCTGGCATATCTACAAAGGAGCTGGCACGCAATACGCTTCTACCTGTTCCCGTTGCGACCGCAATCAAGAAGGAGCTCATTAAAGCAGGCGCTTTAGTCCAAAATTGTGGCGTTCGATGCACTGAAGAAGGCAATGCATACATCCAGCAAGACTGCGGATATGACGGATTAGATACGACTTTATTTCAAAAACTTATGGGACATGAAACGGCTTGGAAAACCGAGCTGGCAGATATCTTGTTATTACTTGAAGATGTATTCCAATCCCGTCCGCAAGTTAATGTACAGATCGATCAATCCAAATGCACAGCAGAGACCAGTCTGGCCCGGGCCATTCTTTGTTTGAGAGATCATTCCCTAATCGGCAAGCATATCTTATGTGTTGGTGATGATGACTTAGTTAGTGTGTCTCTTGGCTTTCTTCTCAAACGATTGTTCCCGAATGCAAGCCACCCTAAAACAAAGATTGAGGTTGTCGATATCGATGACAGGTTCTTAAACTGCATTAGTGAAATCGCACATCAGGAAGGGCTGCCAATCGAGTGCCACAGCCTGGATCTTCGTCAGCCGCTTCCAGCAAAGATGCATGGTCAATACGATTGTTTTTTCACTGATCCACCATATACTTTGCAGGGAATGAGCCTTTTTATCTCGCGTGGAATTAGCGCTTTAAAGGCTATAAAGGGATTGCCCATCTTCTTGTCTTTTGCCCATAAATCGCCTGACTTCACCTTGGCCATGCAGCGCGAGTTCGTGCGGATGGGTCTGATGGCAAGAGAAGTAATTCCACGTTTTAATGAGTATGAAGGTGCCGAAATGATCGGCAACAGAAGCCAGATGATCATCCTTAGGACGACGGAATCAACAGCTCCGGATATTACCTCCATCTTCGAAGATGCGCTTTATACCGGCGAGGTGAAACGAACCGTTCGTACTTACTGCTGCAAACAGTGCGACGAGACTGCTATTGTTGGTTTTGAAGCGACTCTCCCCACTATAGAAGCACTTAAAAATCAGGGCTGCCCCTTGTGCGGTAATGATACGTTTGATCTGATTGATAAGAAAACAATATAAGGAAGACGCCTTGCGGCGTCCTTTGATGAGCACGTTCGTGACGCCAGTGCTTGGGAGGTAAGGGGTGTGGGCTCCAGCCGCTGTTAAAGATTTGTTCCCTTGAATGGAATGGATGTAGAGGTTGGAACAAATCTTTAAAGGCGGACGCTATCGCTCTTCCTCCCACACCCCTTACCTCTCTTTAGCTACAATCGCACGAACACCAAGCTCAAACGGACAGCCAGCAAGGGTTTTCTCTGTTGGTTTGGAGGAAACTTCCTAGCGGGCAAAGCCGCTTTGTTAAGGGTTTCTGAGTCAAGGGGATAGTGATCATAATGAAATCTTAGATTCACCTATGGCCCTATTTCCCAAATACGGTAAAGCTATACCGCTATAACGTTGTAATACTGGAGTGCTTTATTGAACTAAATCAAACAAACCAACTGGACAGTTACTCAACGAGTGCTGTCTCTTTTTTACAGACGCAGGGATATTTTATTGTTTGTGGAATTAAAGTTATAAGGCATTTAAAAAATGAATAGAAAGATGGTGCGCGGCTTGCCCTTTACTTTTGCTCATCCCTTGTTTGCTGCACCCCTAAAATTTATCAACCCGAAATATCTAAGCTTAACAGGCCTTATTCTTGGAAGTATGGCTCCTGATTTTGAGTATTTTATTGCGCTTGAGCCTTATCAATATATTGGCCATACAACGAAAGGGCTGTTTTTACTCGCCATACCTTTATGTATACTAATCGCGTATTTGTTCCACTCACTAGTTAAAGCACCTTTAGCCCAAAATCTGCCCTCTTTACTTAACCTGAGCCTAAATGAACGAGCCCAAAGCTTGATACAACCATGGAAATTAGACAGCATACAACAATGGGTAATATTCCTTGCTTCCGTAACTCTCGGATTTTACTCGCATATTTTTATAGATGCATTCACACATAAGTCAGGATTTTTTGCTGCCAGATCTGCACTTTTGCAAGATTATGTCCTCGGTATCCCGATATACAAATGGCTCCAGCACACCTCTTCTATGCTCGGATTAACTCTTGAGGCCCTATTTCTTATCTTCATGCTAAAAAATATTCAATTAAAAGGAAATTATGTTAAAGTTAAAAGCAAAGAAAAGGCATTATACTGGTTTATCGTATTAGTCATCACTGCAGCTATCACTATCTCGAAAATAGTGCTTTCTGACAGTACAAATGTTATCGGAATTTTAGTGGTCTCTCCTATCTCTGGATTTTTTGTTGGGATCATCCTCGCATCCTTTATTTATAGAATGACAAGTGAAAGACGCATAGCCCGTTAAACGAAAAAACATTATGATCAATAATAGATAATAGATTGGAGGATTCAGCCGAGGTGGATAAGCATATTAAAGCCATTTTAGTAGAAAGCTATGACAACAACTCCAGATTAAGAGACAGGGATGAGCTAGCTTTATGGAAAATCAATGAGATGGATAAATTCCTATCCTACTTAGAGCCAACGGATCACTTAAATCTTCTAGACATAGGCTCAGGACCGGGACAGCACAGCATGTATTTCAAACAAAAAGGACTGAATGCAGCATGTGTAGATATTTCTCCTAATATGGTGAATGCGTGTAAAGAAAAAGGACTGGAAGCCTATGTCATGGATCTTTATGCGCTAGATTTCGGGGAAAGAGTATTTGATGCTGTGTGGTCAATGAATTGTTTGCTCCATGTTCCCAAAAGTAGTCTGGAGCTTGTGCTGCGTAATATAAAGGCTTTCCTGAAACCTGGAGGATACTTTTACCTAGGGGTTTATGGCGGTTACGATTTTGAAGGGATTTGGGAAGATGATCCATACTCGCCTAACAGATTTTTCTCCTTTTATGAGGATGAAGAATTGAAGAAAGCTGTAAGCAGCGAATTTGAACTTGTTCATTTCGAAAGCTTGCCTATGGAAGGCATGAGTACGGACTATCAATCACTTGTTTTAAGGAAAGCTGGAGATGGAGGCGCAAAATGGCAGAAGGAACAAGAGTAATTGAAGTAGTCCCCTATGACCCTGCCTGGAAAACGGAATTTGAAAAAATCAAGGCTAAGATAGACAGTTGCATAGGTGACCTGATCCTGACTATTGAGCATGTCGGAAGCACATCTGTTGAAGGATTATGTGCCAAACCGATTATAGACCTTGATGTGGTTATGGATTCCTACGATCTGCTGCCAAGCATTATTGAACGTTTAGAGGAAGCAGGCTATGAATATCAGGGCAACCTCGGCGTCGAGGGGCGTGAAGCTTTCAATAGAACCTTTGATGATGGTTTTATGAAATATCACCTCTATGTTTGCCCTAAAGATGGGAAAGGGTATTTGGAGCATATCGCCTTCCGGGATTACCTGCGCGGGCACCCTGCAGACCGGGATGCATACAGCGCATTAAAATTACATTTAGCCAGCCAGTTTCGCCATGATATTGACCAATATTGTGATCATAAAACTGAGTTTGTCACAGCGATTCTGAATAAAACTATTTATCGTCATGAAGCGAGCCGCCACCAGATCCATCTAAGCAATGGGGAAATATGGAATGGCCAAGATTTTCCCGCTTTATTCTATCCCGTAGATTGGGGTCCTGTGCAAGCTGTGTTTAAGCTTACGGATCAAGTTACCGAAGAAGCGCTAGTAAGTAATGTGAGTATAGTCCCTTGTATTGGAGATAACTATGTGGTGATCCAAGCGGCGAATGGGATGTGGGAGCTGCCTGGAGGCACCCTGGAGCCTGGGGAGCATTATCGGAATGCGCTGCGGCGCGAGGTGATGGAAGAGCTGGGCGGCGAGCTGCTCTCTTATCAAGTTTTTGGCCAGTTCTACTGCGAATCCAGCGCCGAACAACCATTCCGAGCCCATATTCCACATCCCAGATTTATTAGGGTGGCAGGCTATGGAGAAGTGCGGCTGGTCAGACCTCCGCTAACCCCCGATCATGGCGAGCAGATCGCAGTCGTGAAAGTCGTGGATATCACTGAAGCTGTTGGCATCCTTGAAGCAGCCGGCAGATATGATATAGCTGAATTATATAGGCTGGCGCATATTATTCGATATCAATCGAGCTCTATGACCCTACCATCCACCGAAATATTCGATATTTTCAATACTAACATGCAAAAGATAGGAACGGCGAGCCGCCAGGAGGCACATGCTCAAGGTCTTTGGCATCAAACGTTTCATTGCTGGATAATACACACATCATCAACCGGGGACTTGAGCCTACTCTTCCAATTACGTCAAAAGGATAAAGACACCTTCCCAAACCTGCTCGATATTTCTTGTGCCGGCCATCTGTCAACAAATGAAAATGCCGAAGATGGGATTCGCGAATTACAGGAAGAGCTCGGCATCGATGTTGCTTATAATGAACTGTTTTCATGCGGAGTTGTTGCCGAAGAGAATATTATTTCTCAGGAACTAGTGGACCGGGAATTTTGCCATGTGTTCCTTTATGAATGCAATCAACCCTTACACGCATACAAGTTTCAGCTTAGCGAAATATCTGGACTATTTTTGATCGATTTAAATGATTTCAAGCAGCTGATTAGCGGCGGCAGGGATTCCGTGCTTGCAAAAGGAGTCGTCATGGACGAGCTGCAAGAAAAAATCCATGAAGATACTAGAGAAGTTGTTTTAACGGATATAGTCCCGCACGACCCTAAATATTATGACTTGATCTTTCAGCAGATCCACAGCCTGATAAATCACGGATAGATAAATCCATTTGAGATTAGATAGGTCCCAATTGACTACAAAAGGAGTTTTAAGTATGAGCAAACCTTTTTTATTTACAAGAGTAGGCTATTCGTATGTCCCTACAACAAACATCCATGAATCCATTAACTGGTATGTGGAAAATTTGGAACTGCGTCTAATCGACAAATTTGAAGATCGGGGATCTTTACTTGCTGTGCTGCAGTATCCCCATAGTCATGCGACCGCTCTTCTGCTTATAGAAACAAATGAATATAAACCACTTGAAATTAATCGCAATGGAGCCGCATTTCCAATTATGGCGATGAACTGCCCCGATATTGATTATAGCTACAATAAATTGAAAGATAACGGTGTAGACATCGTCAAAGAATTAACATCACTTGGTGCAGGAGAAGCTAGATATTTTTACTTCAGAGATAATCAAGGCAATCTGTTAGAAGGCGCTTGGTCTATCTGGGATCCACAGGACGAAATCAAAGATGAGTTTTTAAGTTAGCTGACTGGACAGTTGCATTACAACACAAAGTAAAAACCCACCCCAAGCGTAATTGCCGCTGAAGGTGGGTTGCTGACTTATTAAGGCCTCTTTAAAGAAGCTTAGCATTCGTTTCGTTATAAAATCTAAGCAGTGTATATCTGTTCATCCGAACCTGATGGGCTTCACGCAAGCTTCGTTCCAGAAGATCGGGTTCGATCCTCAGCTCGGCTGGAGTTGTAGGACCACCTACCTGTTTCAGCAGATCTGTAAGCATTCGCTCATCTGGTATTTGCCGTATCTCTGCGGATATCTCCGTCCAGTTCCCGCTAACGGTCTCTAGCACAGCTGCACTCGCTGCTTGCACGGAGTCCGCTTCCTTCAAGCCCTCTTTCAAGCCCTCTGTCGCTGCAGATGGTCGCTCCGTTAATATAGAAGCTTCGCTCTCAAGCCGATGGTAAAGTCTTGATATTTCGATACAGGCTACTCCAACCTTAGCGCCATGCAGCAGTTGTTTGCGGCCTAGACGAAGATACTCCATTTCCCAATAATGGGACAGATGATGCTCTGATCCCGAAGCCGGATGGGATTGTCCGAATAGCTGGATAGCGTTCCCTGATTCGATCAAGGCTTGAATCAGAATAGCCATGCCCTCTTCGTCCATTCTTGCTATCGCCTCTACATGGTCAACACACCGCTGCAGCGCATGATTTGTCAAATCGGCAGCCTCTTGCATATAAGGCTCCCCGGCAGCCAGATGGGCAAATTTCCAATCGAATAGCGACGTATATTTCCCGAGCATATCCCCGAATCCGGCAGCCACCATCGGTTTAGGAGCCTTCATTAACACATCAAGATCGGCAAAGATCGCTGCCGGTCCAATCGCATGTATCGTTTGTTTATGGCCTCTAAGAATAAGCGGAGCCCCTGTCGAAGTAAAGCCGTCAACGGATGCCGCTGTGGGTACGGAAATGAATGGAATACCGAGCGTATAGGCGGAATACCTCACGATATCATGAAGCGTCCCTGCACCAAATGCAACGATCGCTTCCGCGTCAGCATGCTGGGCCTCCAGCAAAAGCTGAATGACCGAAGCTTCGTCTGCGATCACATCCCCTTGGCCGTCCGGCGTAATTACTGCATAATGAACCCGTATGCCTGTCTTCGTCAATGCATCGCCGAAAGCCTCGGCTCCAGCCTTGAAAGTATTGGCATCAACTGCGACCGTTACACGTGTATAGCCTTTCTCCTCCACATACAAGACTGCTTTACGAAGTGCACCAGCTTCAATGACGACAAGTCCGGAAGACGCTGCTTCCCCCGCCTCAAACGCTTTGTTAACCATCATTATGACCCCATCCCTTCTTAGTCGGGACTACCTGCTAATGCCAGCCCCAGAAAAAGCCGTCTCGTTCCCAGGCAGCCCTTCCACCATGCAGTTTTTTGAACACTTTCTTCACTTCTTTGGAGATCGTCTGGTTGCCATTCTCACTTATATAAATAAAAGCCTCGCCGAAGTTTGCTGTAATATAGCTGACCGCATCCTTTTGATATAAAATCCCGGCTGACTTTACTTCATTAAACATCCATTCTGCAACTTCATTCGCTGTAAAATCCAATTCAAGACGCTCCTCCCGAATTCCCCAAATTATAACATAAAGTCCTCTAATAAAAATAAAAAAACCAATCTACCATTTGGGAGTAGCGAAAGAAACTCTTTGTACAAAAAAATGATGCTCCCAGAGATTAGCTCTGATGGCACCACTTTATTTAGTATCACTAACTAACTTGGGATCGAATTTATAAAAGCCTCGCAAGACAACCTCAGAAGAAAAAGGAGTAGATTCGTCAGTGTCAAAACCAATTCGCACACCAAATACGATATTAAAAAAACTCTCTTCTTCTATTGTATCAGATTTCTGTACAAGATATATCATAAACTCTGGAGAAACACAGTTACCCTTAACTATATCTTCTACTTCCCTTAAATGATTTTTTCAACTTTAAAACCTATGAATCTAATTACACCTTCTATCATGTGAGTCTCACCCCATAGTGATTTATGCAACAAGAAAATCCGCAGAGTCAACGGATAAATTATCTCTCAGAGTAACACTAAAACCTGTTTCAAGTTATCTCTATGAACATAGCCAAATCCTTCTTCTACAATCTTCTCTGCGGTTTGAGAAAACGTACCGTGATAACCAAGTATGTTGAAATCATCTAACATTTCTTACACCTTTCCAGAGTTTCTAATTATGTAAATATATGGAATATATAGAATATGTAAAGGAATGGTAAAATAAGTTTTTCTAGTCCACCCTAGGATATCACGGTTTCGCATGATTGGGTTATTTTACTATGTGACGATTTGTTGACGAGAACTTTTCACTGTCCAGAGTGTCTATGCTGTTCGTAAAAAGAAGAGTAAATCTTTCGAAAAGCAGAAGGGTTCATTTTGGTATATTGGGTGAAAATTCGGCTGAAATAGAAGCCATTGTGATACCCGCATAATTGCCCGATGTGGTCAATCGTATAATCAGTTTCAATCAAGAGGGATTTAGCTTTCTCGATCCGAATGGTATATAAATAACGGGAAGGTGAAATGCCGAAGTTTTTTTGAAAACGACGCGTCAGTTGTACTGGATGCAAGTTAAAATGTTGGGCCATATCTTGCAGCTTTATATCGCTTTCAGCCTCTCGATCAATCCAGTCTTTCACCGCCTGTATTAACGAATCTTGTGAGTCTTTCCCGCCGTGATCCCTCATTTCGGCTTCTTTGCAAAACAATAACCAAATATCGCAAACGTAATGGGTGACCCATCGCTGGCTGCGCTTGTCGTTTTGCTCGTATAAGTTAAGCAACTGACGGTAGTTGTTTAGTATTCGGTCCTGTTCTGGAGTTCGGAATATATAGCCGAACCAATCGTGCAGTAAACGGATAATGTGTGCCTCATCAGGACTTACGACTTCACGATACGTAAAGCAAATCAAAAAAAATGAAAGGGGATCGATAATGTTGCGTGTGAACTCGATATTCGGTGGAATAAGTACGATGTCACCTTTGACAGCTTCTCCACACACAGAACCGACAGTAAATGAAAAACGGCCTTGTTTGACGGCAATCATGGACCATACGGAAAAATCGCTGCTGGGAAATTTAAATTTCCTCTTCGCTTCCCAATACTCCATATTTCCGAATAAGTAAAGCGGGTACTCCAAAGGACCAACCAAATCACTCACTGAGTTTCCCCTCCAAAGACTTAGAGCTTGTGATAAAAGCTCATTTGTAGTTATTTTGTCGCAATGCCTTATCAATATTCTTAATGCTATTCTATCATAGATGAGTGAAATAATGTACAAATAATGTCCATTCCCTGCATGGTATTCCCTCCCACTTTCCATTATTATTTAATTTGAAAACGCTAACGAAAAGGAAGGAGAAAAGGTAATGCCGAGAGGCTATTTATTATATGAGGAGGTAAAGTTATGCAAAGAACACTTGTTAAAAGACTATCGTTATTTCTGTGCTTAGTAATATTTGTGGTTTGTATACCACAAATGGCGTTCGCTGCAACAGCTTCTGAAAATCGTACAATATTTTTGGAGAATGAATATCTAAAACTTAGAATTGATGATGGCAGCATGGGTGGCACTATTTCAAGTCTTATTTATAAGCCTCAATGGCTTGATTTAACTGGTGAGACCGTATCAACCGGCGGAGGGTTATTTCGGGATCGGGTGCCAGGAATTGTAGAGCTCTGGAAAGAGCCGAAGAGTGAAGTGGAACTATTTGAAAATACGGATGAGAAGGTTACTGCGTTGGTTAGATTAGTACCTTCTACAATGAATAAAGATGTGGAGATAAAGAAATACATCACCTTACGCAAAGGAAGCTCCTCTATAGAGACGAAATGGGAAATTACCAATAATGGAAATGAAAACCTCTCTACATTTTATTTTCCCTGGAATAACGTGATCCCGGAACGTGTGATGAATAGTTATATGCCGTCTGAAAATCTGGGCTTGCATAAAATCACAGACGCTTCACCTCCAAGTATTGAGCCCAGCCGCAATTGGATTGGAGCAATAGATGAAACAAAAAATGTGAGTATATCCTTTATCATGGATTACAATGAGCTTGCCATGCAATATCAGTGGAGAGGAATCGGCTTTAATACGCTGGAATGGATTTATAATGGGTTTAATCTGGCAACCGGTGAAACTTGGAGCACTACCTATTTTACTAACGTAGTGCCTTTGAAGGGAACCAATACCCTTGCCTATGCGTCACCTGAAATTAGTGTCAGCATCAATCAATGGAAGAATTTAAAGGCTGGAGAAAAAAACAGTCTTGCAATGGAAATAAATGCAGTTGAGGCCCTAGGTGATGTGGAAATTATAATCGAAATAACGGGTCCCAATGATTATGTTTACACTGCGCCACAGCCATTGAAGGCGAAGCTTAACATAACAAAGCAGGCTGAGATTAAGTGGGATTGGACGCCTCCTACGGAAGGAGCTTACCTTCTGAAAGCCAGTCTATATAAAGACGGAATAAAGCAAGAGTTAGGTAAGTCGCTGCAAAATCCATCCTCAGATATTGAGATTCCATTGGTGGCAGGTACTTATGATGAAACTGAAACCATATTCCCTGCATGGCCCCAAAAGGATGATGGCGGTGGCGAGTTCGAGCAAAGAAAAATTTCCGGCGGCATCTTATCGAATAATGCAGATATGGTTGTTTGGAGCGTACCCAGCTTAGAAAAAATATTTATGGATGATATCGTAGATTTGGAAAATAGCACGGCACAAAGGGGTTTAACTATCGAGCTGGCTAAGAGGGAGCGAGAAGCCGTTCAGATCGTGCTTTCTCCTGGAGAAGGTAAAGATATCCTAAATAGCTCGGTTGAATTTGGCAAATTTAAGAATGAAGACGGTGAGACTCTACCGGAAGGAAGTCTGAAATACAATCCGGTAGGTTATGTTTTCACGAAAAATGGTTCTCGTTTTGACCCAAATATTCGTACAGGCTATTGGCCTGATCCCTTATTGGAAACCAAAAATTTTGATGCAATAGGGGGACAGAATACACCCATTTGGATTACGGCTTATGCTGAGCCTAATGTTGAGTCGGGTATTTATAAAGGAAATGTGATCATAAAGAGCGGCACTGAGGAAGTTATTACGATTCCCATGAGCATTAATGTGTGGCCTTTTTCGTTGCCTGTAGCGTCTAAGCTTAAAACAGCTCTTGATTTTAGGACGGGCGGCAATGTAGACCCTAAACAAGCTGATTTATATATAGACAATTTTCTCGAGCATAGAATGTCTCCCAGAGGGGCAATGGGTTACGTTACGGCCCAAAGCGTAAGGCAAGATCCCGATTTTATTAAGTTCGATGCCAACATGGAGAAATTATTAGAGCAAGGCTTGACGAGCTTTGCTATTCATAGGGACACCTATTTAGCTCCGGACATAGCCAAAAAGATTTTTGCTCATCTCAATGAAAAGGGCTGGGATGATATGGCGTATGTTTATTTGACGGATGAACCTACTGAAGAGACCTATCCGAAATGGATTGAAATGGCAGATGAATGGAGAAAGCTTGTACCGGATGTAAAGATAATGATTACAACTTATCCAACGGAAAAGCTGGTAAGTACGGTTGACATATGGACTGTACCTGGAATGAGGGATGATCCTCAAGAGGCAAAAAACGCTTTGGAGCGAGGAGAAGAGCTGTGGTGGTATCATACAGATCCGCCGCATCCGAGTGCTAATTTCTTAATTGATATGCCGGCAGTGGATGCTAGAGCGACATTTTGGCAAAGCTGGCAAGCCTTTTTAGATAAAGGCTATACGGGATTTCTTTATGCGTGGTCGACATGGACCGGTGCCGATCCGTGGACAGAAACCGGGCCGTTCTTGTCAAGAAACGGACTCGA
The DNA here is from genome assembly GCF_017874215.1 of Paenibacillus eucommiae. Lineage (GTDB taxonomy): Bacteria > Bacillota > Bacilli > Paenibacillales > NBRC-103111 > Paenibacillus_AI > Paenibacillus_AI eucommiae. The sequence goes on along the minus strand of NZ_JAGGLB010000005.1, from coordinate 277,654 downwards.
ATCTCAGATTTACCCAAGTTCCGACGGTCCGGTGAATTCGATTCGCTGGGAAGTTATGAGGGATGGCATAGAAGACTATGATTATAGTTATATGCTATGGGAATTGCTGCAAAGAGTAGAGAAGGAAATGCCGGGAAGTGTAAATCAAAAGGAAGTAGTATATGCAAAAAATCTAATAGAATTTCCTGCGCCGTTAACTGATTATGTAGGGCAAGCAAACATCGTTGAAGTAACGGAAAAGTGGAGAAAAGAAGTTGCAGAGTCAATCATTTTCGTTATTGCTTTGTTGGACGGGGATACCTATGCGGTTACCTTCGACAGCATCGGAGGCAGCGCTGTAAATACTGCCAATGCTATGGGCGGCAGCGCGATCACAGCACCGGAAACACCAACCAAAGCAGGATATATATTTGATGGATGGTACAAGGAAGCCGAACTGTTAACGAAATGGAATTTTGAAACAGATAAAGTAACGGGTAGTATGATTTTATATGCAAAATGGATTGAGGGAGAGGCTCCCGTCGGTGCTACCATCAGTGCAACGTATGACGGCGTGAGTATTGCCAGCGGCGCGGTGGTTCTCTCAGGCAAAGAGCTGGTAATCACCGTTGCGGGTATAGACATAGACTCCCATACCTGCGCATGGAGCGGTGCAGGTACAAGCGGGCAAACGTCGGATTCCATTACGATCAATCCTCTTGATCGCATGGTTGATGCAACCTGTACGGTGACGGAATTAGAAACCGAGACATACAAAGTCACTTTTAACAGCATCGGAGGCAGTGATACAGCTGCTATTAGTGTTCCAAGCGGCAATGCAATCGTAATGCCTGCAGCACCAATCAAGTCAGGGTACACATTTGACGGCTGGTACAAGGACGCAGAGCTCGTACATGCATGGGATTTCGTAACAGACAAAGTAACTTCTGATATAACGCTGTATGCGAAATGGACACGGAAGACAATACCAACACCAGGACCGGAGCCATCACCTGCACCAAGTACAGGACCAAGTCCGGAACCAAGTCCGGAACCAACCCCAGTGCCCGAAATAAAGGTTGGGGATGGACAGGTAACAACGAGCATAACTGTAAAGCCCGTTACGGATGGAAACGGAAGGGCTGTAGCGACAATATCCGAGACACTGCTGGCGGATTCCATCGCTAAGGCTACTGCCGAAGCGGAAAAGCAGGAAACAAAGGCAGGGATAACGGTTAACATTGAAGTAAGTACGACAACAGATGCCAAGGCAATCGGCGTAGATTTAACAGCGGAGGCTTTAAAGAAATTCTCGGAAGGCAAAGCGGATGTTCTGACGATACAAACATCATTCGGAACCATGACCTTTGACAAAGAAGCAGTTGCAGCTATCTCTTTGCAGGTAGAAGGGACTGTTACGATAACTGCGACAAAGGTTGAGGATATGACACCGGAAATCCGGGAGAAGGTCGGGGACAGGCCTATCGTAAGCTTTGACATCGTCGGTTTGGACAAAGAAGTCACACAGTTTGGTAGGAATGCTACAGTAACCATACCCTATCAAATAAAAGAGGGTGAGGATCCGAACGCGATAGTAGCTTACTATATTAATAGTAAAGGTGAGCTCAAAGTCGTAACCAACGGGAAATATGATCCCTCTACAAAACAGATAACCTTCAAGACACCGCATTTCTCAAAGTATGCCGTCGGATATAACAAGGTTGACTTTGCGGATGTGAGGGATAATGCATGGTACAGCAATGCAGTAACCTTTGCGGCAGCAAGGGGAATAACCGAAGGAACAGGAAACGGAAGATTCGGTCCGGTTGACGACGTAACCAGAGCCCAAGCCCTGGTCATGATCATGAGGGCATTTGGCGTCAGCTCCGAAGATAATGCAGAAAACAACTTCAGCGATGCAGGAAATACCTATTATACCGGATACCTTGCAGCGGCAAAGAAGCTTGGAATCACTAGCGGCGTTGGCGACAATAGGTTTGCACCCGAGAGACAAGTGACAAGACAGGACTTGTTTGTATTGGTATACAATACCCTAAATAACATGGATGAATTACCAACCGCAACCGTAGGAAAAGACCTGTCAGGCTTTAAGGATGCAGGTAAGGTTGCAGATTATGCCAATAAGGCAGTTGAACAGTTTGTTAATGCCGATATTATCTCCGGAAGCAATGGTCATATATTGCCGGAGGATTCTGCAAGCAGAACACAATTTGTGCAGATTTTGTACAATATTATGAAATAAAAGAAATGGAGGAAACGGGTATATGAAACAAAAACTAGCACTTCGGATATCGGTACTGTCGCTATCCCTATTTTTGCTGTTGGGCATGCTGCTGGCTTCAGCGGAGCAAAATACGGCTGGACCGCTGGCGGGCAGGTCTGCAGCGACAATCTCCGGCTCTGCGATTGAGAACGATTGGTCTTGGATGACCGTGAATGACCTTAAAGCCAGTACCACTGTGTTCCACTTTGCAGGAAGCGAATGGTACGCGGTTGGATATAACGGCAACGCTGGAGGTGTTGCATCCATCCCCGGTACGATGACACTGTTTTCAGTCGGCGGGATTGGAGCAACGGCTCAATTTAACAAGCTGGGCGCTGCTGGGAACAGCTACATCGACAGTGATTTGAGGAAAGAGCTGACAACAGAGGTGCGATTCACCGAGATTGATTCCCGAGAGAGGTCGGTGATGGTCAGCCGCAGCTTAGAGGATGCGGGAATTCCTTCGCCCGAAGATCAATTGTGGGCGCTAAGTATTGATGAAGCCAACGCTTTGAACGTTGACTTGGGCAAAACCGGTGCCTACTGGTGGCTTCGATTGCCGGGAGATGCCAATAACAAAGCTGCGACCGTCAACACTGCGGGCGGCATCAATGTGGCCGGCAATTATATAACGTCTCTCTTTGCGGTTCGTCCCGCATTTCATTTGGATTTGGCATCAGTAGTCTTCGCATCCGCCGCTGAAGGCGGTAAAGTGACAACCGCAGGGCAAGCTCTGTCGGCTGTGACATCACCGGCTCAAAAGGCGAAATTGACAGTGATCGACAGCAATATAGACAACCTAAGCTTAACAGTGGCACAGCCAATCATCGATGGGATTGAAGAGATAACCTATGCTCCCGGTGACACGGTGGCAATTGCCTACAGCGATGCAAAAATCGCCGCAAACAAGTATGTGTCCTCCGTAATTACGGACAACAACGGTAACGTTATCCATTATGGTAAGCTGACCGGGGCGGAAAGCGGCACAGCTGTGTTTACCGTACCTGCTCTTGCGAACGGCAGTTATACCATCAAGCTGTTCAACGAGGAGGATAACGGTGATAGGAACACTGACTATGCCAGCGAGCCCGTTGAAATCAACATGAACGTAGTAACAACCTACACGGTAAGCCTGCCCGCTGGTACTGGGTACACTGTTATTGCGCAGAACGGCAGTTCCAGCCCTGTGAACCACGGCGGCGGCTACAGCTTCAAGGTGGAGTTGGATGAAGCATACAGCAAGTCAACGATTGAAGTAAAGACTAACGACACGACTGTTACACCTGATATCGACGGCGTGTATACCATCAGCAATATTACGGAAGACCAAACCGTCACGGTGACAGGTATCGAGCTGAACGACATTGCTACTGCTACACTCAATATCCAGAAGGACGACACAACATGGAGCGACCATGGCAAGATGTTCACGCTGAAGCTGAGCACAGATGAAGCAATAACAACAGACATGATCGGCGCGGGCGGAACGGTAACGGCAGTTGTTCCATTCGGCACATGGAAGATATACGAAGGCTCAGCCTACACCGGGGTGAATCTCACAGTTGACAATACAGGTGGCACAGAGACGCTGAACTATTATACCGTCAAGTTCACAGTTATAGATGCAGAGTAGGCTATAAAAATCAAGGTTACTATTCCTGGTCGAAGTGACTGGCTGACGGTCGGTGTCCCGGCCAGGAATTATTATTTAGAGGAAGTGAGGGAATGTGTGTATGAGACAAAAACGAACACGTCGGATAGTGGCATTGGCATTGTCACTATTGTTGATGCCGGTTGCGGCGGTGCCGGTTGCGGCGGTGCCGGTTGCGGCGGTGCCGGAAAGCAGCGCTGCCTATGAGGGCGACGGGAACACCGCCCTTACACAAGTCGTCCCCTACGGTTGGTCATCCATGTCCAACGCTTGGTCTTGGGTGAAAGTGAACGGCACGAAAACCAATACCACTGTAGTCCATTTTGCGGACAATAAGTGGTATACGGTTGGTTATAATGGCGGCGGCGTTGCGTCCGTTCCCGGCACAATGACACTTCTTTCCGTCGGCGGGATTGGAGCGAAGGATTATTTCAACCCTGAGGTGAAAGACGGGAGCCAATACATTCACAGCCAATTGAGGGCTGAGCTGACAAACGGGGTGCGATTCACTGGGATTGATGCAAGAGAGAGGTCGGTGATGGTCAGCCGTACGCTGGATGAGGTGACTGGTGAATGGCCAAAGGATCAATTATGGGCGCTGAGCGTTCGTGAAGCCAATTTGTTGAATTCCGATTTGCGTAAAACCGGTGCCTACTGGTGGCTCCGTTCGCCGGGAAACCCCGGTTACAATGCGGCGACCGTCAACACGATTGGCGGCATCAGAGCAACGGACGGCAATGTCGTATACAGTGAGTTTGATATTCGTCCTGCTTTTAACTTGGATCTTGCATCCGTCATCTTCGCATCTGCTGCCGAAGGGGGTAAAGCGGCATCCATAGGACAGCAGCTGTCAACTGCAACGGCGCCGATCGGCGCAGTCAAATTGACGGTGGTGGACAGCAATACAGACAATCTGAACCTAACAGTGCCACAGTCAATCATCGATGGAATCGAAGGGAGAACCTATGCCCCTGGCAGTACGGTAGAAATTTCCTACAGCGATGCAATAATCGGTACGGGCAAATATGTTTCCAGCGTGATTGTGGACAATAATGTCGGGAGCAATTATGGGGTAGTTACCCACTACGGCAAGCTGTCCCAAACGGCAAGCGGCATAGCTGTTTTTACAGTGCCAAGCGATCTGGCGGACGGCAGTTACACCATCAAGCTGTTCAACGAGGAGCACAACGGTGATAAGAAAACGGACTATGCCAGTGCGCCTGTTGTAATAAAAATGGCAGTAGAAACACCAACTCCAACTCCAACTCCAACGCATGCACCGGAGGATGGTGTACTATTCATGGAGAATGAATATCTGAAGCTTTCAATTGATTCCGCCGGTAACAAGGGCGGAGCTGTTTCAAGTGTTATTTATAAGCCAGATGGGCTTGACTTAACAGGTTCGGTAGGAGCGGACAAAAAAGGAGGATTATTCCGCGATCGGATCCCGGGGATTGCAGATTTATGGAATGAACTAGAGTACGAAGCGGAAATAATCGAAAATACGGAGGACAGGGTTACGGCTTTGGTTCAATTAATCCCTTCCGTACAGAGCCAAGGGGTAGAGGTAAAGAAATACTACACTTTACGCAAAGGAAGGTCTTCAATAGAGACCAATTGGGAAATTATCAATAATGGGAATGAAAGTATCGGTACCACGCCCTGGGTTTGGAATAACGTTCTCCCGGATCGCACAGCCAATTATTATATGCCGACCGAAAATCTAGGCTTGCATAAAATAACCGCAGAGTCGCCTCCAGGTATTGAGCCCAGCCGTAATTGGGTCGGAGCAATAGATATAATAAAAGATGTGAGTATCTCTTTTATCATGGATTACAATAAAATTTCAATGGACTATCAATGGGAAGGTCCCCACTTTAATACGCTGGAATGGGCCTATGAATCGATAGTATTAGAGCCCGGTGAAAGCTGGAGCACCACTTATTTTACTAATATCGTGCCATTGCATGACGAATATACCCTTGCTTATGCAGCTCCGGAGGTTACCGGCGGTATAAAGAAATGGCGGGAATTAGAGGTGGGGATAGAAAACAGCCTTGAAATGGAGCTAAGCTCTGTTGTTGCCCTGGGTGACGCAGAAATAGAAATCGAAATCATAGGGTCCGATGATTATAGGTTCACTGCTCCGAATACATTTAATGTGAATCTCAGCAACGAAGAACCGGCTAAAATTAATTGGACGTGGACTCCTCCTTCGGAAGGCACTTATCTTCTGAAAGCAAGTCTTTATAAAGACGGGATAAAACAACCTTTAGGAGAGTCTCTGCAAAATCCAACTCCGGATATTGAGGTTCCACTAGTGGTAGGCAAATATGCTGAAGATACAATCTTGTTCCCTGCGTGGCCTAGAGATAGCGGTGGAGGCAAGTTCGCGCAAAGGAAAATTTCCGGCGCTATACTATCACAAGAAACAGATCTAGTTATTTGGAGTGTACCCAGTTTAGAAAAAATATTTTTGGATGATATCGTAGATTTGGAAAATAGTGAAAATAGTTCGGCTCTTACTGTTGATTTAGCAAAAAGAGAACGAGAGGCCGTCCAAATCGTGCTTTCACCTAAGGATGGTAATGATTACTTAAATGCTTCTATTTATTTTAGTGAATTTATTAATGAAAATGGCAGCATTCTGCCTGAAGGAAGTTTGAAGTACAATCCTGTTGGTTATGTTTTCACTAAATCAGGTTCTCGTTACGATTCTAATATACGTACAGGCTATTGGCCTGATCCCTTATTGGAAACCGAATATTTTGATGTGGAAGGAGGACAGAATACGCCAATCTGGATTACCGTTTACGCTGAGCCCGAGGTTGAGTCGGGTATTTATGAAGGCAATGTAATCATAAAAAGCGGCACTGAGGAAATGATTACGATCCCGATGAGCATTAATGTGTGGCCTTTTTCGTTGCCTGCAACGCCTAAGCTTAAAACCGCTTTGGATTTTAAAGGGGTACCTGCTGAGCAGGTTGATTTATATATAGACAATTTCCTCGAGCATAGGATTACGCCCAGAAGTGCATTGGGTTACGTTACGGCTCAAAGCATAAGGGAGGACCCTGATTTTATCCATTTCGATGCCAAAATGGAGAGCCTTTTGGAAAAAGGCTTGAATACTCTTATGGTTCATAGAGATAATTACCTAGCTCCAGATATAGCCCAAAAGCTTTTTGCACACTTGAGGGAAAAGGGTTGGCTGGATATGACCTATGTTTATTTGACTGATGAGCCTACGGAAGAGACTTTTCCCACATGGATACAGATGGCAGAGGAATGGAAAAGCATTGTGCCGGATGTGAAAATAATGATTACCACTTATCCAACACAAGCGCTGGTAAATACGGTTGACATATGGAGTGTGCCTGGCATGCGGGATGATCCTCAAGAGGCAGAAAATGTTTTGCAACGAGGCGAAGAGCTGTGGTGGTATCATACAGACCCTCCGCATCCGAACGCCAATTTCTTAATTGATATGCCTGCAGTGGATGTGAGAGCGACATTCTGGCAAAGTTGGCAAGGATTTTTAACGAAAGGCTATACGGGCTTCCTTTATTCGTGGTCTACCTGGGTTGGCTCTAATCCGTGGGAGGAAACCGGCCCGTTCATATCAAGAAATGGAACCGAATCTCAAATTTACCCGAGTGAGAACGGTCCGGTGAATTCCATTCGTTGGGAGGTTATTAGGGATGGCATAGAAGACTATGATTATAGCTTTATGCTTTGGGAATTGTTACAGCGGGTAGAGCAGGAAATGCCGGAAAATGAAAACAAAGAGGAGGTTATAAAGGCAAAAAACCTTCTTGAATTTCCTATGTCTATAACTGATTATATTGAGCAAGCAAACATCGTCCAAGAAGCGGGAAAGTGGAGAAAAGAAGTTGCAGATTCAATTATTTTCGTAACTGCTTTGTTGGAGAGGGAAACTCTCGACGGTTCTACCATCAGCGCAACATATGACGGAAACGATATTGCTAGCGGTGATGTGGTTCTCGCAGGCAAGGAAATGGTCATCACCGTGGTGGGCAAAGGCTCCGACTTCTATACCTACGAATGGAGCGGCACAGGTACAAGCGGACAAACGACAAACTCCATTACGATAAATCCGCTTGACCGTGAGGTTGCTGCAATCGTTACTGTGACAGGCTTGGAATTGGAGGCAGCAAATCCGGAGCCTCCACCGCCGGAAACACTGTTGGAACCAACGCCGATACCGAAGTCGACGCCAGCCCCGACACCAACACCGGAAAAGCCGAAAGAATCGGAGAAACCAAACAAATCGGATGATGAGAATCCTTTTACTGATGTGAACAATAGTCACTGGTTCTATGATAGTGTCAAGTATGTCTACAATCATGGACTGATGAACGGTGTTTCAATCGACAAATTCAATCCGTTGGAGAAAGCCAGCAGGGGAATGATTGTAACTATTTTGTATACCCTAGAGGAACGACCGAAGGCAGCGGTAAACACCTTTAAGGATGTTGAAGTCGGGAAATGGTACACAGATGCTATTGCATGGGCTGCAGAGAATAAAATCGTAAACGGCTATGGTAATGAAAGGTTTGGACCGAATAATAATATAACCCGCGAACAAATGGCAGTTATATTCTTTAACTATGCCAAGCATAAAGGTTATGATCTGTTTGAAACCGCGTCATTGGAAAGGTTCACAGACACCGGGTTGGTTTCAGGCTGGGCAAGTGAAGCCATGAAGTGGATGGTTGGTTCGGGAACGTTGATCGGAAAAGGCAATAACATTCTTGATCCGGAGGGTACCGCTACTAGAGCGGAAATAGCATTAATAATGCAGAAATTTGCAGAGAAGTATAATAAGTGATGTTGGAGGGGGAGTGTCAAATGCTTAAGAGGCTTTTAATGCTACTCCTGATAAAATGAATGAAGGGTGAGCAATCACAATGATTGTGGGTAAGACGGAATTTGGACAAACTTATCCCCTTGTGCTCTGGAAAAGAAAGAGTTTATCCACTGGTATGAGCTTGAGCTGTTGGCAGTTTAGTTGACGTTTTATTGAGAACACACTACTTGTCCTAATATTCCTAAAGCACCTCCTTCTTATCTCCATCATCTGCAGACTGAAGGAGGTGCTTCTTGTTATTTACAATAGATCAAACCATTCCATTATCTGATTGTCCTCAACCAATCGTTTGCGGAGTTGGTCGTAATCGACGTTCTGCACAGACACATTAGCTTTGAGCGCTAATGCGGCTGCTGTTGCTGCGGATTGACCCAGTATCATAAATACGGGCTCCATCCGAATTGAACCAAAAGCGATGTGGGAGGAAGAGAGACAGATGGGCACAATGAGATTGACGCACTCTTCTTCCTTCGGCACGATGGAGCGGTAGGAAATCGGAAATGGTCGGGTAGGTGGGATTTCTACATTCCCTTCATTCACGCATTGCCCTCCCAAGACGATTCGCCGACAGTTGTGAGAATCGATCGTATAAGCAGCGAGTCCGATCGAATCGGAAATGCAGCTAAGTCCGCGACAATGATTCTCGTTCATGACGATATCCGATACCATTCGTCTCGCTTCGCGGATATAGAGTTGTGGCGTCCAATGTCCGAAGTCCTCGTATTCGTCTGCAGGCAATCCCCACTGACGCACCTCTTCTCGAATCGCTTCAGGTACACGATCATCATTACATAGAAAATAAAGCATGCCCAGATTGTAGTGCAAGTGATCCTGAAATATCTCCTCACGCCGTGCATAGCTTCCTTCTGCCCAATCATAATTCATTCCGATATGATCAGTAGAAAATCCTCCGAAATTATTTAGATCAGTTTTGCCATTAGGCATTTTTATGTGCAGTCGAAGCGCATCCCAAACGCCCGCTTGGATATAGCGCGCTAGAAGAGTGAATTTCCCCGGGTCATAATTAGGCGGTGCTGGAAACGGAATCCTGTTCTCCGGAACATTTGTCAAACAAATTCTGAAGTTGTATGCCTGCACGGAACGATCCCCTTCCCCTTGTACTCCGGGAGCAGCATCGGAAACGCCATAGAGCAAGCCACTGTCAGGCTTCCCAGGCACGATGAAAGGATCGATAAACGCGTTGAAACGATGATGAGGACTCCCGAATTGTATCCCGTTCAATGTTTCCCTATAAACGGAATTCCCTTCTCGGCCGACGTGATAAGAAACCCCAGCAGCGGCCAGTAAATCTCCTTCGTACGTTGCATCGATGAACATGTCAGCCTCGTAAACATTTCCATTCTCCATGACAAGGCTCGTAATTTTTCCGTTTTTCTTCTCAACACAATGTAATTTTTGTCCAAAATGAATCTCAATGCCGTACTCTTCTACCCAGTCTAGATATACGGCTTCCGCAACATGCGGCTCGAATGTCCACTGGGTTCCGTCTCCCTCAGTCATACCGTAATGCTGGCCAATCGCCTTATAAAACTCACGAGAGATGCCACCGATTGCTGCTTTGTTCCCGATATCAGTAGCTCCCAGTCCTCCTGTAGTAAGACCGCCCACACGTTGGCCGAACTCCGCGACGACCACTTTTAAGCCCATGCGGATGGCCTGAACGGCTGCTGCCATTCCGGCTGAGCTTGCGCCATAAATGCATAAATCTGAGCGAGTGGATGAGGGGGGGGAATTTGATGCAGTTGGTTCTTTGTAGTAGTTGATTTTACTAAAATTTATCATTTGCAGCACCTCTTTGTGTTGTATAATCACATTAATTATAGTTAAAGAGAAGCTATTTTGTTAGTTACATTTTTGTTTCATTTAAAAATACAGGATTTTATAATTTCACCCTTATATTCACCTATATTTCACCGTATACCGTTTTTCGATGGTATACTCTATGCGTAGTTTCAGAAAGACGGAACAAAACGAACTTGCGCAGCCAAAGGACGGCGCTAGGCGTTTTACACTTGTATTCTGCTATGAAAGCTTGGGGGTTAGGAAATGCCAATTAGGAAAAAAGTGACTCTGCAGCATCTTGCATCACAATTGAATTTGTCCGTTCACACGGTTTCAAAGGCGTTAAGAGGCTTGCCAGGTATGTCGGAGGAGACGAGGAAAGAAGTCTTCAATTTGGCCCGAAGCATGGGGTATAGGACCAAAGAGCAAGAGCGGAGCCTAGCTGTCGAGCTCATTCCACAGTTTACTACAAAGCCACGGACATTTCGATTTATCGTGATCGAAAAAATGCGATATTCGGTTCTGCATCAATTGATTCAGAAGGGCCTGCAGGACAAGATGGGGGAGTTTGGGCATTGCGTGGAAACTCTGATCCTGCCAGATGTAATTGATACTCTGACATTCGGAGATTGGTTGGAGGAAAATAACGTAGTCTACTCGGATGGGATATTCATCCCGCCCGCCATCGACGAAAAGCTTGAGCGAAGACTCCTTGCCCTCCAAGTCCCCCGAATCATGATTAACTTTCCACCACCGAGTGAGAAGGTGGATAGTGTCATCTGGGATGTAGAGAGCTCTATCTACCAATCTGTTCGATACCTGATGTCGATGAATCATCGTTTCATTTTATATATCGGGGATACGGTCACCTACCGAGGTTTTGGGATCCGATGGCGAGCATTCCAAGGAGCGATGGCAGAAGCAGGTCTGGAAGTAGACCCCGATGAGCATGTTATCGGCAAGATATCAGGAAAAGAAAAGTGGAGGGCTGAAGTCATTGACAAGCTAAGGAGAACAAAACCGTCGGCTATTCTAGCTGCAGTCCCGTTTGATTTGGCGTGGATTTATTATGCTTGCAGTGCTGCGGGCTTGCGAATCCCGGAAGATTGCTCGCTTATTGGTCTTCAAGACGAGCGTAACGAGCTTGCTCCAAGCTTGACAAGGCCGATCCTGCTAATCTATGATTCGGGGATCCGTGCTGCAGAACGTATGCTGTGGCGTCTGGCCAATCCTTTACAACCGTATGAAAGCACACTGCTTCAGGGCCCTTTTTTTGATGGAGATACTGTATTGCCTCGGTCACTTCCGAAGTCTTGCTCTGTACACCATAAATAATGATTCAAGCATATTTCTCTCACAATTTGGAAGGGGGTCTTGACAACATGTATAAGCTTCTGGTGGTTGATGACGAGCCGTCTGTTCGATATGGCTTACGTAATTATATCCTAAATTCCCTGTCGTTTTAGGCACATACACCAACAGCTGTATTTACGTCTGTTTCTCCTTCGAAAGCGCCAATTTTTCATGTTCGTGGGGGTGTTTTTTGAAAGTGAATCAGAAATACCTTCCTCCTATTGTATGTGCTAATATAGACACATACAATAGGAGGATGTCATGGCGCTGAATTCCAAGATCAAGGTCGGGATACCCCAATCAGGCATTATCCTCGTAAAAGCGGGGCATACCAGTACAAAAACATATCGGAACAGCAACGGACAGCCAACTAGCGACCGCATCTGTATTGGCAAGCTGGATCCGGCAAGCTGGTTTCACTTCAATGTGAGGTTACATGGGGTCAAGGGCTATCCAAGCGCTGACGAGATCAGCCGGCTGAATAAATAGGCCTTAATTTTGCCACTTCACTGCAAACTTTCAAATTGGCCGCATGATTTAAATATGCTTCGCTCGCCATCCATATATTCACAATCTGTATAACCGTTTTGTTTTATTCATGGATACTCCATATTCAGAATCGCCTGCCAGCATATTTCGATTAAGAACAGGCTTTTTAACCGACTTCCCAGACATAACCAATCTCGAAGCAGTTCTACCTCCATTTCTGTTATTCGCATCATAAATCCTTTGTTTTTAACTGGAAATCATTTTGGGACAAGGGGGAAAGATAAGTATATGGATCAGAACCAAATCCATGCAGGGGTTCTATCAAGATGAAACCAACTGTTAATTTTGCAAACCACTCGGTTTCTTTTCCTGGACAGCAATGGGGGCCACGCACGATTCCTGACAGTTAATTACTTTTTGTCGTAGCAGGTTCGGCCATTCTTACCCTTGGAAATCAACAAATACAACTTGCTGCCGGAGAATGTGTATTTTATGGTTCAAATTCTCCTCATAAGCTTATCTCTTCAGAGATTGACCCCTGCACTTTGACAAGTATTCACTTTAGTTGGGACAAGGAATCCCTGGATCCTGCCTCTCCGATAGAAAACATAATGACCTGCAGCGATAATGATCTCACCTTACCAGCATAAACCTATACAATTGACGTTGATGGCTATGGAGATATTGTATTTCCCAACCACTTTGTGATCACCAATCTGGAAAGCTATTTTATTTAAGTTCTTAGAGAGTACCGCTTTGAAGAGAATGGGTACGCGACTAGTCTCAGAGGTTTAATGATACAAATGATCGTAGCTATTGTCCGACATCAAATTAACGGATATTATTCATCTGCAGATTGGAGAAAAATAGCCCCAGCCTTGGAAGCGATCAGGAGGCAACCGCATCTAGCTTGGACAATTGCTGACCTAGCGAGATTGTGCGGATATCATCCTTCTTATTTTACCGCTATATTCAAAAAAACAATTGGTCATTCCCCTAATTAATCGTTATTTAATTTTGGAACGAATTCGAAAGGCAAAGCTGTATCTCCTTGAAGCGGATTCCGTCGAGAAGGTTGCGGAACGGTTAGGATATACTAGCATCCACTACTTTAGCCGGAATTTCAAGGAAGTAACCGGTTTTACTCCAACGAGGTTTAAGCAGCATAGTATCTTTTTTAACATATATTGGTATTTATACCATCTATAACGGCCTCCTTCACGCATAAGGCCGTTACAGAAAGTAAAAACCCACCCCAAGCTTAATTGCCGCTGAAGGTGGGTTGCTGCCTTATTAATTAGAAGAGCCTCTTTAAAGAAGCTTAGCATTCGTTTCGTTATAAAATCTAAGAATCTAAGCAGTGTATATCTGTTCATCCGAACCCGATGAGTTTCACGCAAGCTTCGTTCCAGAAGCATCCGGCGTAATTACTGCATAATGAACCCCTATGCCTGTCTTCGTCAACGCATCGCCGAAAGCCTCGGCTCCAGCCTTGAAAGTATTGGCATCAACTGCAACCGTTACACGTGTATAGCCTTTCTCCTCCACATACAAGACTGCTTTACGAAGTGCGCCAGCTTCAATGACGACAAGTCCGGAAGACGCTGCTTCCCCCGCCTCAAACGCTTTATTAACCATCATTATGACCCCATCCCTTCTTAGTCGGGACTACCTGCTAATGCCAGCCCCAGAAAAAGCCGTCTCGTTCCCAGGCAGCCCTTCCACCATGCAGTTTTTTGAACACTTTCTTCACTTCTTTGGAGATCGTCTGGTTGCCATTCTCACTTATATAAATAAAAGCCTCGCCGAAGTTTGCTGTAATATAGCTGACTGCATCCTTTTGATATAAAATCCCGGCTGACTTTACTTCATTAAACATCCATTCTGCAACTTCATTCGCTGTAAGATCCAATTCAAGACGCTCCTTGCCTGCTCGTATTTGTATGAAACTGAATATAGCATATTTCCCTTCATTTTAATACCAAGCAATGCTAAAGCAACCGGCAAAAATAGTAGAAGCTGCTGCCATTAATCGACATTATTTCAATTAGGATGTATAATTCTTATGACAATAAAAATCGGTGGTGACGATCATTTTATACGCGTTTTCATTTCTAATATCCTTTGTGCTTGTTTATTTATTGATTCCTCCATTTGGTAAGTTGGCCTTCCGATTTGATTTTGTGGACAAGCCCCGCAAAGACGTTGAGCGGAAAATACATAGGGAACCCATTCCACTAACTGCAAGCTATGTAATCTTCATTGGTTTTTTCATCACTTATTTACTAGTTACGAGAGACCTCAGCTTACAGACCGGGGCTATTTTTGCAGGTGGTGTCTTATTATTAATTATTGGCACCCTGGACGACTGGTATAAAACGAAGGGTAAAGACTTTCCGGCCCTCCCCAAACTGATCGTACAAGTGTCAGCAGCTATCCTGGTCTATGCTTCAGGGATTGCTTTCACCGGATTTTATAATCCGTTCTCTGGAGAATACGTGCTTCTTCCGGTTTTTCTTCAATTCCTGCTAACGATCCTATGGATTTTTGGTGTCACTACGGTCATTAATTTCACAGACGGCATGGATGGACTCGCAGGCGGAATTTCTGCAATATCAGGGATTACCTTATTTGTTGTCGCACTTGCAAAAGGACAGTCCAATTCGGCGATCATGGCCATCATTCTCGTCGGCGTTACCGTAGCCTATTTACGATACAACAAACCTCCCGCCAAAATTTTCATGGGGGATGCCGGTGCAACCTTTCTAGGATTTATACTGGCTGTGATTGCTCTGGATGGCGCTTTCAAGCAAGCTACAGTATTGTCGCTTTTTATCCCTATCCTAGCGCTGGGTGTGCCTATTTTCGATAATATATTCGTAGTCGTCAGGCGCTTCCTGCAAGGTAAATCCATTTATCAGGCAGATGCCAGCCAAGTCCATTACCGGCTGCTTCGTGCAGGCCTGAATCATAAACAAGTCGTTCTGTTTCTATGTTTAATTAGTACGTGCTTGTGCTTATCATCCATCATTTTATTATTAGTTCAAACCTGACCCGAAGAGTAACCAAGAACCCATCCCGGAGCATAATAAACCAAGGAGATTCAATGTGATTACATATACTTTTTGTTTAATTAGACAAGGGACAAGAATACTTCTGTTAAATAGGGAGTTCCCCGCGTGGATGGGCTGTTGGAATGGCGTTGGCGGAAAAATAGAACAAGGCGAGCAGCCCCGTGCCTCCATGCTCCGGGAAATAGCTGAGGAAACAAATCTTCAACCTGATGTAATCTCATTTAAAGGTCTTATCACCTGGAGCTCAGATGGAGCTAATCTGGGGGGAATGTACATCTATTTGGCTGAAATTCCGGAGCAGCAGGTGTATCCGACTCCAATCAAAACTAACGAAGGCATACTCGATTGGAAAGAACTTGAATGGATTATGAACCCCAAAAATCAAGGAATCGCAACAAATATCCCAAGCTGTCTGGAGAAAATACTAAATGAGGATCAGCACTACGACCATCATAGTATATTTGAAAATGGCAAAATGACCACTCAAATCTCAACAAAGGTTGATTCGCGGATTGAATATGATGAAAACTTGAGGGATGATTATTTGAGCCGGTATTTTAAATTTAATATGGGATCAGAGCAAGCATTCCTCAATCGTTAGGTGCTAGACGGCACTTGTCTTTCAAGCTCCGTCTGCCCCTTTTGCTGCAAGTGCTCCAGCGCCTGCTCCAAGGTCTGACCGCCTTTTAACACCTCATTCATTTCGCTTTCCATTAGCTGAACAAGCTGCAAGTACACGGTATAGGGAATGTTAGACAAATTTGTTGCTGCAGGCTTTAGCATATAAAAAGGCTCCAAACTCCGTCCATCCCGCTCCTGACTGTACTCGGCACGAAGCATAAGCAGGCCTTCATCCAATTTAGAAATAGATTTGGCGGCCTCATCACTGTTGATGTATTGCATGAACTGCCAAGCGGCGCGCTGATTCGTAGATGCGGCATAGATGGTCAAAACATCATTGACCATGAACTCATCCGTTTCTTCCGGAGCCGCAGGAGAAACCGGCATTGTAACAATGTCCCAATTCGGCACCTCTATCTTTGCAACTTGCCCCGCACTATTCATCTCGTTTATATAGCCGGCATCCCTAATACTCATGGCAGCCCTACCCATCGTAAACAGGTTGCTTGTATAGATATCCCCGCTGCTCCTTCCAGCAGAATCAGACGTTTCACTCTTCTGGTATAGGTAACCGTTCCTGTAGCCGTCAAGAATCATTTCGGACATGCGCTTCAATTCTGGTGTGTTAAATGTTGCGTTGACACCCTCGGCATCCAGATAAGCCAATTGATCGCTGCTGATCATATCAACAAAGGCGGAATTCAAAGCAGGATAGTAGCCGTAAATCCTCGTCTGCTCATCCCCCTCGACTGGAAAACGGGCGGCCAATTGCATGACCTCTTCCCAACTCATTCCATTTCGCGGAAAATCAATACTGTACTTTTGAAATAAATCTTTATTATAATACAATACTTTGCTATTAAAAGTAGGAGAAAGCCCAAATAACCTGCCATTGCCTCTGGCTTTTAAGTAATCCAGCGCATTTGGGTCCATACTGTCCACATCAAATTTGCTTGCTTGAATGAGCGGATCAAGTTCCTGAAGCTTGCCTTCGCTTGCCCATATTTCGAATAAATCAGCATTAGGAAACAAGATGATATCAGGTTGTTCCGTATCGATCAGTTCGCTGAATTCTTCGTTGAAATTCTTCCCTGTCCTTCCAAGTGCAGCCGCCGATACAAGCTGGAGCTCGATCTGCGGATATTGTATGGTAAATAAGTTGCCATATCGTTGATTGAACATTTGCTCGTTCCAGACAACTGCCTTGATGATGCCCTCTTCATTTTTACCCAAAGGTTTAAGAACGTCTCCACCCCCTTTTGGGACAGATTCACATCCGCTAAGGATGAGCGAAAATAGGAAAAACACAAAGTACAAATAACGAATATGCCGCATGCTTCAACCTCCCGAACTTGACGTAATGGTTTACAAAGTACCTTGCATCTTTCTTTATTCCGAAGCCAATGTTGCTTTGATCAGCTCTTCTTGTCCTTTTTGCTGCAACACATTTAAAGCTTCATCCAGTGTTTTTTCCCCTATTAATAACGAATTCACTTCTTCCGATATTAAGCGGTTCAATGGCATATACAATTTTGGGGGCATAATGGCAGCATCGGTAGAAGATGGTTCTAACATATAGAAGGGAGATAAGTCACGTCCATCTCTCTCCTTGCTGTACTCCGTTCGTGTTTGTAATCTGTTCCGGCTGTAACCCGATTTAGATTGGAGCTTGGCAGCTTCTTCACTGTTCACAAATTTAATAAATTCCCATGCCGCGCGTAAATTTCCTGATTGAGCACTAATTCCGAACAGCTCGTTTACAATAAAATGCTTAGTTTCGTTTGGAAGCGCAGGCTGAACCGGAGAAGACACTACATCCCAGTTAGGGAAAGAAATTCCATCCAGTTGCTTAGCATACTCCAGCCGATCATTAACAAAAGAAAAATCATCAACCGTCATGGCGGCTCTGCCTACAGCAAACATATTTCGTCTCATTACATCCGGATATTGTATGGTATCATTAGTTGCTTTCAAATTATTCTCATCGTATATGAACCCACTTTTCACACCATTCAATAGCAATTCAAATATATTTTTCCAACCTTGAGTATCTATAGTCATATTCGTATAGGTAGAATCAAAAAAAGATAAACCACTATCTTCACCCATCATTTTAACCATATAAAAAGGCATGCTGAATCCATTGAAATCCGAATTGCGGGCAAACCCATATATTCTTGATTTCTCATCCCCCTCGGTAGGAAAATGGGCGGCTAATTGCATGACCTCTTCCCAGCTCATTTGATTGTGGGGGTATTCAATGTTGTAAGTATCAAATAAATCTTTGTTATAAAAAAGCGCTTCACTGGAAAATGTCGGGGCAAGCCCAAAAAGCTTTCCACCGCCCTTGATCTTGATATAATCAATAACTTTGGAATTCATATTCTCAATGTCGAATTTATCGGCTTTAATTAAGGGATCTAGTTCAAATAAGTAACCTTCACTTGCCCATCTCCCAAAGGTAGTGTTATTGTCAAATAATATGATATCTGGTTGTTCCGTTCGAATAAACGCATCGAGCTCCTCGTTATATGCAGGCCCAGGCGCAAGGACATTTTTCCAACTAACAACTTTGATTTCCAGATTAGGAAATTTGGTTGAAAAGTAATTCATATAATCCTGTAGAGCCAGAAATTCGAAATTAACCGCCATTTTCAAGGTCACCTGCTCATCTTTGGAGAGTGGCTTGGGAACTTCATTGGTATCCGATTTGAATTCACAGCCTGAAAAAATAATGGCGATCATGAATGAAATGAGAAAAATCGTTATTTTGTTCATCCCTACCTCCAAATCCTAACGCAAAATAATGGTATCTATTATTATACAATATTTCCTATATAATTAAATATTTTCTTTTGTTAACCAAAAAATAATGGAGGTCCCCTATGCATCTATACCATTTCAGCGAAGACCCAACCATCGAAGTATTTCATCCAAGAGTGAAACATAGCCGCACGGATATGCCTCCTGTCGTCTGGGCGATTGATCAAGAGCATGCATTCACCTTTTATTTTCCAAGGAATTGCCCCCGAATTGTGTACAAAAAATCAGATGAGATCAATGAGCAGGATTATCAAAAATTTTTTGGACTTACTATATCAGATATTGTCATTACCGTCGAGACTAATTGGTATGAAGCCATTAAAGAAGCAACGCTTTATAGGTACACACTTCCTTCTACAACATTTGAAGTATTTGACGAGACAGCAGGATACTATATTTCCTATCAGACCGTTGAACCCCTGCAAATGGATCCTATTACCGACCATCTCGAGCGCCTCATGGATATGAATATAGATGTGAGATTCACCCCGAACTTACACCCGTTAAGAGAAGCCATATTGAACTCAACTGTAAATGATTTTGGAATCCATAGATTTAATCAGGCAAAAAGCCTATAGTTAATCTGTTAGACAATTTCGTCTAATAGATTCTTAGCCGCGGAATTTATATTCTTCGGTACCAATAAGGAGGCAATTTTTTGACTGACTATAAGGATACTTTTTTCGAACTGATAAGATCTAACAAAGAAATTATGGCTGATCTATCAACCATCAGAGAACTACATCTGCCCGATTGGTACATTGCTGCCGGTTATGTTCGCAATTATATTTGGGATTCTTTGCATCATTATTCAACCAGAACACCATTAAATGATATTGATGTTATTTATTACAACACTGAGGAAATAGATGAAGAGGTCGAAAAGAAATATGACCAACAATTACAGCAGTTAACTGGAAGCACATTATGGTCAGTAAAAAATCAGGCAAGAATGCATCTTAACAATGGAGATCAACCCTATACATCTATTGAAGATGCAATAAGTCATTGGCCAGAAACGGTTACCGCTATAGGGATTAGGTTGGAGGAGGATGATAGCATCTCACTAATCAGTCCATATGGTCTGGAGGATTTATTCGAGTTTCGGGTAAGAAGAAGCCCCTTATTTATAAAAGAGGCTTATTATCAAGCTAGAGTGAGTAAGAAAAATTGGAAAAAGCTTTGGCCTCAACTCGAAATCATGTGAATTCTTGTTTACCTTGTCTTTAAAAATCGCAATTTTTAAAGGAAGCCAAACAGCTTATTCAACAACGTCGAACATACTTTACACCTCGGAAAGACTATAACTACATTCAAGCATTGTTTGATTTAAGAATAGAGAGCAAACAAGCAGCTTGGCGTGAAATTCTTATGCTTAAAACATCTGACGAGGACAAACCACCTGAATTAGACCGAAATGGTTCAAACAAACTGGTTTACTTTTTTAAAAAAGAGATTAATGATCAGATCGCTTATATTAAGCTAACGATTAATGAACAGCTTTGTATCGTTATTTCGTTCCACCCCGATTATTATACAAGTTGAGTTACTGAGAATGATACATAACGGAACGTTAATTCCTTTCACTATACAGGAGGTTTTATGTTTTGTTTTTAATAACTACTTTAAGGGGGGAAGATGAGTGAGTGTAAAGCGATATTGCGAAGAATGTCGAATAGAGCAGACTTGTAGAATAGTTGAGAAACCAGCTATATATGAATTTAGGGGACAAAAAATCGAGATCTCCCAAAGGATGGTTATTTGTACTGAATGCGAATCCAAAGTTTACGATGATGAGCTAGACAGCGAGACGATGGTTACAGTAGCTCGCGTGTATGCTGAGAAATACGGGCTAACTGTCGACAAATTCGCGCTGTTAGAAAACAATTCGAACTAGGAGTTAGACCTTTTGCCAAACTGCTCAATATTGGACCAGCAAGCGTCACCCGTTATGAGTCTGGGACGCTACCCCAGGCCAGTCACTTAGAAATCTACAGACAACTCCAAGAGCAACCTCAAAAGATTTATGAATACTACAAACGAAATGTACATTTATTGACCAGTAGGGAAGACTCGATGGTTAAAAAAGCAATTGAATCCTGGATGGCAGGAGACTCTAAGTACCAAAGCGATGAAGAAATCATTGAGGCGATCTATCGACCTCACGACTTTACTGAAATGGCTGGTTATTCGGAGTTTTCTCTAGATAAATTTCTGCATATGATTCTTTACTTTACAAGGCGTGGAGTGCAAAAAACCAAACTTATGAAATTACTATGGTATTCTGATTTCTTGTATTTCAAACGCCAATCAGTATCTATAAGTGGTGCCACTTATTGCAGACGTAAGTTTGGTCCTGTACCTAAAGATCATGATATGACATTGGCACACTTACAGCACATGAATATCATTGAGGTTGATGAAACCTTATATGACGATAGGATTACAATGACGGTTATTGCAAAAGAGCCTTTTGATTCTACATTGTTTACAGAAGACGAAATTTAAACACTCGAGGAAATTGAACATTACTTTATCGAATATGGTTCAGAGAGAATCAGTCAATATGCCCATGAAGAATTAGGGTGGAAAGAAACAGAAGATTTGCAGCTTATTAGTTATCGTTACGCTGAAGAACTACGCGAAATGTATTCATCAAAATCTCCCTATACTTCTTAGGTGCCCGGGCGAGGTAGGCATCACCAATCACACCTGCAATTTCTTCCCATTCAGCGTTACGATCCAGGCGCATGCCTACCCAGCCCAAATGCGCCACATAGGCAGGCGCGAAATAAATTTCGGGATCAGACTCAACTAGCATGGATTGAAGGCCTGATGGCGCGGCAAACCAGATGGCGATTTTTCCATCGCCGTGATGATTCGTATGATGCTGCACAAACGACTTCTTTTCATTGATGAAAAAAGTGGGAGCACCGTGACTCAAACGTTCGCTGGTCCCAGGAAAGGACAGACATAATCTCCTGATCCGCTCCAAAAGTTCTTGATGAATCAGCGAATCCTCCCTCAATTCTTCCTCCCTATTCATTTTCAATCTACCTCCTCAAAGTATGGCTTTCACTTCAAGCAAATTACCAAAAACATAGTCAGGCTTTATATGCTCAGGAGCAGCTTTCTTTTTTCTGTTCAGCCATACCGCTTTGATTCCTGCGCCCTGAGCCCCCTGAACATCACTTATTAATGAGTCTCCTATATGTACGACTTCATCATTAGTTAAATGAAATCTCTTCATCGTTTCCTTGAACATCTCTGGCCTCGGTTTGTAAGCCTGAACATCCTCACTTGTAATGATTCCTGCTGCTTGAATATGATGATGCTTCATTGCAGCTGCCAGGTCATCACTATCAATATTAGACAGGATGTAAATGGGCATCTTCACTTCCTCTAGAAATGATAACGAGTCAGCGAATATGGCGGGCTTCTTCCAAAATTCAAATTGCTTTTGAATTATTTGGCTCGCCTCACATGTTGATTTAAAGTAGTTAATCGTATCAGACAATGATTTTATCCCTAAAACTCGTTGTGTCTCATAGGTCGCTCCAAAGCTATTTTGAAATCTGCTCAAAAAGGCCTTCCACCAATAGCTGCCGACATCCTCAGGCGTACATGTAATTTCCGTGCTATTCATTATTTCTTGGCATATGACAGGAATAATATCATCATCTTCATGAACCACAGTTCCGTAGAAATCGAGAAATATGGCTTTATACATAGGTAGCCCCCCATATATGCTGGATCATTTGCCTACTCATTCACATTAAATTCTAACATTTATTTCCTATTATATGATAGTATAACTATACCATGATTGCCTTGATTATCAACTAGATTTAGTCTTAGAAAGGAATTCCATGAAAAATTTGATGAAACAAACCATACTCAGATCCATCCCCTCATTTGTGCATGTGCTACTAACCGTACTATACTTGGATTACTTACTTGCTTCTAATTTAGATTTTCTAGAATCTAGAATTATCCCTGGATTTGTCGTACTAATCATAACGAATGCTATTACTAACTCCATTTTTTCCAAGGGGCAGTGGAGACAAATTCCTTTCTCGGCAGTTTCTTTTATAATGTTATTTATTCTGTATTTCTTGATTTTAAGTGTAGTAGGTGATCCAAACCGTGAAGTTGATGATAACAAGGCAGCAGGATTCGCGTTGATCACAATAGGTATGCCTGCTTCCTTATTAAGCTTGGCTCTTGGCACCATCGTTGGGGTCACGATAGCCAAATTAAGAAACCAAATCAAACAGTTTAACCAGCATGAACAGGAAAAAGAATTTTAATACTGGAGAAGAGTGAACCTATTGAACTACAAGTCCCTATCCTACTCTCAGTTCGGTGAACCGAATGACGTAATTACAATCCAAAGTCGCCAAAAATCCAAGCTGGAAGCCAAAGAAGCCCGCATTCGAATGATAAAAACTCCCATTAACCCTTCCGATCTTATTCCAATTCGCGGAGCATACAAGCACAGAACCGTGTTACCCGGCATCCCCGGCTATGAGGGAGTTGGCATCGTTGAAGAAATCGGTCCTGAAGCCCCTTCAGATCTTATTAGCAAAAGGGTCCTGCCTCTAAGGGGAGAAGGCACATGGCAGGAGCTTGTCCTTGCCTCTTCCGACTTTCTGGTGCGAGTACCTGACTTCATAGATGATGATGCGGCCAGCCAAATGTATATCAACCCCGTCACTGCCTGGGTGCTGCTTACCGAAATAATGAACATCCATGCAGAATCTGTTGTAGTGGTAAATGCTTGCGGCTCCTCCATCGGGCGGATCATTACCCAAATAGCGAGCCAGCGTGGTGCCCAAGTCATTGCCGTCATTCGAAATTCTATTCATACGCAAGATTTGTATAAAGCTGGAGCTTCACAAGTCATTGACACATCAAAAGAACCATTACATGAATCTGTAATGGAACTCACACGAGGACTAGGAGCATCCGCGGCTATCGATTCTATAGGGGGCACTGCTGGAGAAGAATTGATGAAATGCGTTAAAGTGAATGGGCAGTTAGTCAGTATTGGCCTTCTTTCAGGCATCCCTGTCGATTGGGGAAAGCTGTCCGCCTTCCATCAGGTTCATATGAGGTTGTTTTATCTTAGGCACTGGAATCAGACGGCTCCTCTGTATACGTGGCATCAGACCTTTGATCGTCTATTCGACGAAATAAGCTCCGGCCGCTTACAGCTTATGAGCGCAGCCCATTACTTTGATTTAGAGCATATCCAACAAGCAATACTAACTGCCGAAAAGCCTGTTAATTCTGGCAAAGTACTGCTTACATTTTGACGCATTTCACTTCTCTTCCCTGATTTATTTTATCTGAAAGTAAGCAAGGAAGTCTTCCTCACCTCATACCTTGAAAGGCCACATCAGTTCAATTCCCTGCTGCACCAATAGCTGCTGGAACTCAACCAGCAAGGCTTGATCACCATGAACTGCACGGGGAGTGACCTGCTTTTCCACACAAAAGGCAGCCAGCAATCCAGCGGCTTCTCCAATGCTCCATTCGATGGGATGAAGTCGGTAACAGCCGTTCGTAATGTGAGTTGTCCCGATATTTTTATTTGCTGGCAGTACATTGTTTACGCGAATCGGAATGAAGCTGCCCAACGGAATTTGAAACGGTACACTGGCGAAGTCGATATAATGCCGGTTTCCAGTGCTCGGGTGCAAATCGATATGATAATATCCGATACCAACCGAATCGGGAAACACTTCACCCACCCCGCTGCTCTGGCGCGATTTGCTGACATGCTGTTCGAGAATCGTAAATTCTGCACGTATCCGTCGGGATTCCCGAATATATGGATACTTGGCCAAGCCATCCTCGGTGCCAACAACATCATGGCGCAGACGAAGTCCGGGATAACCAAGCTTGCCATCCGATCGTGGCGCTTCCGTCTGCATCCAATACAGAAAGGAAAGGCTAAGCTGCTTGGCGTTCCATAAATGCTGCGTCTTTTCTTCTTCACTTACATCAATAATCGGACCGAGAAAATAGTCGTTTTGCGGCCAATTCACAATGGTGATATCACTATTAAAAGAGCCCGGAGAAAAATGCTTCTTATCGATTATTCGCCGATAACCCCATAGATTAAATCCCTCGTCCTCCCGAAAGAAATCGTAAACCCGCGGTTTCAATGTAGCTGGGTGGACACCCGACCAACTCAGCATTTGATCCGGCCAAAAATCAGGCTTGTACGCCCGCCAGAACGAGTAGTCTTGCGGTTTAGTGATCGTGTGATTCTCCCCTTCGAGATAATCAACGGCAAAGACGCAGGTGAACGCCTGCATGTCCATCGGCTGCGCTTCACCCTCCAACGCATGATCTTCCCCTGTATCGGCTCTGGACTCTGAACCCGTGACATACTCTACCCCAGCGAGCGGCAGCAAATCTCCGCATTCAGTGGCATCCAGAAAATAGGGAGCTGTAATGACCGTACGCAGCCCGGTATCCAGACTGCGTATCGTGACGGAGCGGATGTCGTCACCTTCTGTTTCTGTCTTCTCGGGAACGCACCGCAGCAGCAAAACGACTTTACCGCTGTGGA
The DNA here is from genome assembly GCF_017874215.1 of Paenibacillus eucommiae. Classification (GTDB taxonomy): domain Bacteria; phylum Bacillota; class Bacilli; order Paenibacillales; family NBRC-103111; genus Paenibacillus_AI; species Paenibacillus_AI eucommiae. Next base: position 252,103 of record NZ_JAGGLB010000005.1, on the reverse strand, counting down.
TATACGGGGCAAGCATTTGCTGGAGAACAGCCAGGGCTGTTCTCGGTTCGTGGGCGATCCGGCTGACGCTCGCGCTGCCTGGGTTTAGGTTGGCGGTTGCTCGCGACTCAGCAGTCAGCGGAAAATATTGCCGATAGTAGTCTCGCACGCCATTGCGAAATTGGCGATAGCTCTGCGTACATCCAAATTGCTCAATCCAGTGGTGCTCGTCGGGAGGTACGGCCTGACTCGTCAACTGGCCACCGATCCAATCCGTTTCTTCCGTCATAATAACGCTTTTTCCCATTCTCGCGGCGGCCAATGCTGCTGCACAGCCTCCCATGCCACCACCTATAATGGCGACTTCCGCTGCTCGTTCCTTGATCATGTTATCTGCTCCCTCCAGTTTATTATTTTTACACATCCGCGATTTAACTCGATAGCTTGAACTTCACTCCTTGCATGAATCCATTGTAAACGACTTTCTTTTCAACCGTCTTCCAGATTATTGACTGTTTTATGGTCAATAATTGATTCTCCTTTGGATGTGCTTGAGCTATACTATACTGGTATCCATTAATAACTCATGCCTGTACGTTGAAAGGAGCGTCTATGATGAAACTAGATCGCACCCTTATAAATGAACCACCTACCCCTAACCCCATTGTCGAAAATGGATTCAAAAATTTCCCCGTCTATGCAAGGCAGGAATTTATTCCGGCTCACAATCAAAAGCTGCATGTCCAACCGGGAATAGAAATAAATTTAACTTTGGAAGGGAAAGCCGCTTACGTTATCGATAAACAAGTCTATATGCAGTCTCCGGGCCATCTGCTGATCTTCTCTGGACACGTGCCCCACCAAGTTTACATCGATCCGCTCTGTCAATATAAAAGAACAGTCATTTGTTTCGACGAAACCGGATGGAACAAAGAAATGGGATGTTCTTTCATGCCTATTCCTAACTTTCGTGAGGTATCCACCCAAGCCTTCTGGCAAATCCGCTTACAATCGGCTATGTTCGCCAACATCAAGTGGATCTTCTCGCGTATATCCGAGGAAATACAGGAGCAGAAGTCAGAATGGAGACAGATCGCAGGTTCCCAATTTATCTGCCTGGCAGCGATGATCCGCCGTAGTATGGAGGATGCTGAAGCCAAGCCCGATACCAGTCCGATTACACTCTGCTCCGACTATATCAGCAAACATCTGCACGAAGATCTTTCTCTGCAAAACACAGCCCGCATGTTCCATATCAGTCCGGAACACCTGACCAGACAATTCAAACAGGAAAAAGGTTTATCGTTCTACCAGTACGTCCTGGAGCAGCGAGTATTGGAGAGCAAGCGTATGCTGCGAGACAGCCCCGAAATGACCTTAACTGACATCGCTTATGCAGCAGGCTTCTCTTCTGCTGCACAATTCGGCAGGGTGTTCAAACGCTCAACCAGCCTGGTCCCCAGTCAGTTTCGGAGCCAAATATGGAAAGAAGGTGTTGAATCGCAATGACATCTTTCCCTGATATCGACCTTGAATCCTTAAAAGCATCCATCCCCTTTATCAAAAGTGCAGTAGGGATCGATAAGATAAATAAAGGGTATTCAACCGACGCCAAGTATATCGTGCATAGCTCCAATCAGGGAAAGCTTCTCCTCAGAACCTTTGATCTGGATCAATATGCATCCAAACAGGCTGAGTTTGACATCTTAAAAAGCATGGACGATCTTGGCGTTAACTGTTCAAAGCCTTTAGATGTCGGAAAACTTACGGACAAGGAGCTTTTCAATAAAGGGCTTAAGAACACGGTGCATGCCGATTCAGACAAAGGGTATATGCTAGTAACATATATAGAAGGAAACGACGCTTCTGAGGAGCTGCCTGCTTATTCAGCAGACGTTCAGCATGAGATAGGTGCGGAAGCCGGCAAAGAGCTGCTAAAGATGCATCAATATAAAGCGCCTCCAAATGTAGCGCCGTGGAACGACAGAAAAACGCCTAAGCATCTGAGATACGTAGACGAATATATGAAGTCAGGTCAAGTTGGATAAGCTTTATTCTGTTTTGGAGGACCATAACTATTTTGAGCTGGTAAAGCCAAGCTGGTATAGGCCGTAGACGGCAGTTAAGCAATACTTAACAACTGCTTCGCAATAAATGCAGCCTGCCGCTGTCTGACATCATCTTTGAAATGGACATGATCACAATATACATCTTCATCTTTTCCCATACCGAGAGTGGCCGTATATAAATCAATGACAGGAATATCGTTCTGCTCCATAACTTTGTCCGCAATCGAATTATACTGCAATAGATCCTCGTGAAACCGATAAATGGATGCAAGTTGGTTATGTATTTCGTCCACAAGAGGCGTAGTGCGGACCCACACAAATGAACGGGCCATGGAAATACCCAACTGGCATATTTGCTGCAAATTAGCTTCATATTGCTCAGGTGTCACTTGTTTCGTCCTGGTCGCGGGATCGGTTTTAATATCATGCAACCCACAGTTAACAAGCAATATATCGTAGTGTATATGCTCTTGTTCTTGCTGCTGCAAATAAGCGAGCACCATGCCGCTGTCTCCACCATTGGCTCCAATTGGGTTGTTCAAGTCTTTTAGCGCGTCCTCTGTTCCTCTTTTTCGATCGTAAGACAACTGAGGGGCTATGGCTTGCTGCAGATAGGGTCCATAATGAATAGAGATACTATCTCCTATCACAAAAACACTTCTCATGAACTTTGACCTCCAACGTTAGTTAGTCGAACAAGCTCTATTTTACCATAACGAAAAAGGACGTGAACACTTGTATATACCTAAACAATTTAGAGTCGATGATCAAAAAAAGCTGGATGACTTCATCAAAAGCAACAGCTTCGGCATGCTGGTCTCCATAAACAATAGCGAACCTGTTGCTACACACCTTCCCTTTTTATATGATGAACAATCAAACCGCTTAGTAGGCCATATGGCTAAGGTCAACAATCAATGGAATGGACTTGATCAAAACCGTGTATTGGTTATTTTCCCCGGTCCTCATGCTTATATCTCTCCGTCTTGGTACGAGGAGCCAAACACAGTCCCTACCTGGAATTATGTCAGTGTGCATGTGTACGGAGAAATTAATATGATAGAGAACCAGGAAGAAATAGAGGACATCTTGGCGCAAACTGTCGATTACTATGAAGCAGACCGCAGCGAGCCTTGGACAAGCCCTATGAATTCTTCCTTTAACCAGTCCCTCATTAACCATATCGTGGCCTTCGAAATAAAGATTACCAGAATGGAAGGGGCATGGAAATTAAATCAACACCACCCAATCGAAAGACGCCAAAAAGTGATAGACCAGTTGAATCAACAAGAAAATCAAGATGCTAAAGAAATAGCCAGACTTATGAGTCATACGATAAGGAATCCAAATGAATAACGGAGGGACTATATGCATATAGATTGTCTTGGCTGCAGGATAGCCCATCAGTTGGAGGCAGCACATTTAATTTATGAAGATGAGCACGTCGCCTGTGTCTTAGACATACAACCTTTTAACTCGGGGCACACGCTTATCCTTCCTAAACAGCATTATCTGGACTTGGAAGAAATCGACGAAGAAACCTTGTCTGCTATTTTCAAAGCGTCTGTACTTCTTAGTAAAGCCTTGAAATCAGCATTAAACCCGATGGGATTAGCATCATTCAAAATGGCGGTGTGTTTAATGATTTGACCCATTATCACATGCATGTTTTCCCCAGATATAAGGATGATGGTTTTGGCTGGGTAGAACCCCTAAATGATGCAGGCACACTACTAAAAGAAACCTGTGACCATTTGAAAAATTCCCTAGATTATATACGAAAGCAGGCCTAAAATAACACAGGCTGAGCAAACCACTTCGCTAAATCAACGGATCCTTGCACGCCCATAATTCTGTACAAAAATCTATAGGATCTTCTCACGCAGGATAAATCAGGAACGGTCAGCACCGTTTTATACCCCTCAATAAATGGTTTGGATGACTCTGCGTCAAGAACATATTCAAGTCCAATAAAATCGAATTCTGGTGGAGCCAGCACATAAGCCTCAGTGAGCAGGTATGGTCGCTATCTTATTTAGCAGCCCAGATGCTTTTTCGATGTAAATAGCACTCCTGGGATCTACTCCAAATAAAAACTTACAGCCCCACCAGAAGTCATTATCAGGCTCCTCCTTAAGTCTAGAAGACCGGACTATCACTTCGTTCGCAGATGTCTTCACAAGCCAAACGTCACTTGCATGACCTGAATATCCTGGATCAAGTGCGTGCACTTCCTCAACGATTTCTCCTAACAAGGATTGAAAAATATCATTTTCCAACCTTTCTCCCCTCCTTACTACGAAGCTTCTTCAACTACCTTACCCCGAACCTTATTTTCACTATAGCAGCAATCGATTATATTCCCTAATGTTGGTAAGTAGTGTAAACTGTAGGATATGTACCAACAGAAATGGGGGCTCTCCTGTATGATCCTTGAAGTGGCCACTTTGCAAATCAAACCCGGTCTCATTAATGATTTTGAAAGCAATTTTCGGCAAGCCTCGAAGCTTCTGATCAAGATGAAGGGCTATATCAGCCACGAATTAAAAAAGTGTGTGGAAGAAGAAAACAAATATCTCTTGCTTGTGAAATGGCAGTCCATCACAGATCATTTGGTCGGGTTTAGAAATGCCCCTGAGTACCAGGAGTGGAAGGCGCTTCTGCACCATTTTTATGACCCCTTCCCTGTAGTGGAGCATTATATTGATATTAACCTAAGCCAGATATAAGAAGAGCGGCGAAGCGCTGGGAATGAAGAGCTGCTGCTTTAGCGATGTTTTTCATCGTTAAAAACCCCTTCTAACCTCTTCGAGAGGCCATTTATCCACTTTTAACGATGAAAAACATCGTTAAAGTGAAGCAAACCATTCAATTCGGGGAAGGCGGGCTGCTGCTAGTGCTTTTTCACCCTGAACATTAAGAAAAATAACTACGGAAAGGGGCATCCGCTTGGAAGAAAAAGTTATCCAAACAGCTAAGGAAATTTCCATTGTAGCCGTATTAGAAGCAGGAAGGTTCATACGCGGACGGTTCGATAATCTCGACAGTTATGAAGAGAAAGATGACTATGGTGATATTGTCACAGAGGTAGATCATCTGGCGGAACAAATCATTTTAAATAAAATAAAGCATATCTTCCCCAGCCATCAGATTAGATCTGAAGAAGCGGGAGATAACCAGCTGCAGAGCGACTGGCTCTGGTTAGTAGATCCACTCGACGGCACCAACAATTTCGCGATTGGATTCCCAGCTTTTTCTTGCTCCGTTACACTGATGCATAGGAATGAACCCGTATTAGCCGCTATATACGAACCAATGGTGGATCGCCTGTTTGTTTCAAGCTTGAACGCCGGGACGATCTGCAATCTAAAGCCTATAGTCATGGAAAAAAACCGTAACTTCAAAAAAGCTACGGTGGCCTGGATTCAAGGACACAAAGTGCAGAATGAAGCACGCGCAGTAAAGTTGAGGCAGCATATCGATTTAAACACTAAAAGAATGATGCGCTTATGGGCGCCTACCCTGCAGTGGTGCATGCTTGCAAAAGGCGATCTGGATGGTATTATTTTATATAACTCTGAAGGTGAAGATTTATACTCCGGAATGCTGATGGTTAAGGAAGCCGGTGGCCTAGTTATAGATTATGAAGGAAGACCCTTCACTGGAATGAGTTCAGAGCCCTATATGATCGCTTGTCATCCTGACCGTAAGGATTATTTCTTGAATTTGGTCCAGGAAGGATTAAACTAAACACTTTTTCCAAGAGCACGCTCATGAAACCCGGACGTACCAGCACCGTATATACAATAAACGAATCTACCACTCAGCAATTGAAAGAAATTATTGGAATCAATCGTTAGGAGCACACAGCAATGAAAAACAAACTTATATTTATATTATTGATCATGCTGATAGTCATCACAGGCTGCGCCAAAAAGGAAGGATACAGCTCGCCAGAGGAAGCTTTGAACAACTCCGGAGTCAGCTTCAAGGGGTTATTAACCAAAGTTGAACTTCCAAATGCCGCCTTGACCTTCTATTTAACGGAAGATCCGAACATGCCCATAGGAACTGGATTCATACGCGAAAAGAAAGATAGATGGCAATGGATCACGGGTTCTTCGCTGCAACAAATGGCTGATGAACCTGTAACCTACAATTGGGTTAATCTGGATAAGATGCGTGTTGAGGGCAAAGGCTATCATATGTTTTGGGGAGTCATCAACCAGCAAGATATCGAAAAAATCTATATCACCTATAAAAATAACTGGAATTTGGACGGTAATGCCACGATTCTGGATACAGGGCTGGGATATCGGATTTGGTACGTAATTTCAAATGAGTATCATGGCACAGTGCCAGGAGTAGATATAACAGGTTATTCCGGAGCAGGTACAGTCGTCTATACAAACCGTTAGAAATGGAGACTTCTCGCTTATGCACACTCAACTATCTGGCTGTATAGAAGCTATCAATCTCTGCCATAAAGAAGGTTACTACGACAAATCACCCCAAGCTATTGGAAGATTAGAAGCACTTTACGCAAGCATCTTTATGCCACAGGATCGATCCAAAATTTCCAAGAACCAGTATGAAAGCTCTTTGAGCTGGGAAAGAAAGTTGATCGAGCTGTTTGAATCCTCTTCCGTGGACGACATCTGGCCGCTTGTCAAGCAGGTCGAAGACGACATTATCTTTAATCATTTGGCGCTTTACGTCATTGAGAAATTGATCTCCCAGCAGCAAATAGAGGCAAGCTATGCGTACATCGAGCAGCTAAAGGTACTGCATATTTTCAAAGAAGAAGACAACAGATATACTGGATATCGGGTATTATTGAAATACTACGCAGAACAAGCAGATACCGGACATTTCCTTGAAATTTTGAAAAAATCAGAACCTATTAAAGAAAGATACGAGATTGAGAACTGCAAAACAATATTAGTCAGCGAAACGAGCAAAAAGCACGGTTGGGAAGCAGCCTTAACCTTATGTAAACATAAGAAAATAGGAGAAAAGTATACAATTGCAGCCCTTTTACCCGTAGCTGAAACCTGGAACTATGAAGATATGAAGCAGTTGTTCCTGGACCAGCCTCATCTGGAGACAGAAAAAAATCCTGTGAGAACCCAGCTATGCGTGGCTGCTTTTTGCCATCAGATGCGTCGGAAATGGGACCCCTTGTTTTTCCAGGAAGTGTTCGATTTGGCCGACCAGACCGATCCATCCATCAAGTGGGGCGACTGCCGTATGCGGGACGGATTATTGCTGGATATCGGACTGGCCTGCCAGGATATCGAGCTTGTAACCAAATGCAAAAAAGCGATCAAAAACAACTCCATCAAAAAAGAATTGACCTGGCAGATCGACCATTTGAAAAAGCAAAAGAAGCAGTAAGCGAGCTTTCCTGCCGCTTGGGTATGCTACACATCAAGTATTACATCAACGTCGCACTGTGCTCTCGGACTGAGTGCGGTGTGTATTTCGTTAAAGAACTATAAAAAGGAGGCTGTTGCAACATGTCCAATATGGGAGTACCGATACCTTCAGGAGACACCTCTGCGGGAGCTTGCGGCCAGAAGGACATTGTGCTTGGACCTAGAGCTCTGGGACGCGCTTTACTAGAGCGGCAGCTTTTGCTTAGCCGTTCAAACATGTCAGTTCTCAATGCCATCGACCATCTTGTTGGCCTTCAAGCCCAAGCCCCTACGCCTCCCTATATCGGCTTATGGACACGCCTGGCTGGCTTCCACCATGATGATTTGGCTCAGCTAATCAAAGACCGGCAGGTAGTACGCATCGCCTTAATGCGCTCAACCATCCACCTGGTCACCGCCAGTGACAGTCTGGCGCTTCGGCCCATCCTTCAGTCCGTTCTGGACCGCGGACTGAAGAGCAGCTTCGGCAAAAGCCTCGCCGAAGTAGACACAGAGGCACTCGCAGCCGCTGGCCGTGCGTTAGTGGAGGAGCAGCCGCTCACGTTCAGCGAGCTCGGCAATCTGCTGCGCGAGCAATGGCCCGACCGTGAACCGGCGGCCCTTGCGGGCGCGGTACGCACTCTCGTACCGCTCATTCAAGTGCCTCCGCGCGGCCTCTGGGGCTGCAGCGGGCAAGCAAGCCACACCTCAGCCGAGGCTTGGCTCGGCAAGCCCATCTCATCCGACTCATCGCCGGATGAGATGATCTTGCGCTATCTGGCCGCGTTCGGCCCGGCTACCGTCAAGGACATGCAGGTCTGGTCAGGCCTGACCAGATTGCGTGAAGTCACCGAGAGGCTCCGGTCGCGCCTGCGCACCTTCCGTGACGAGCAGGGCAGCGAGCTGTTCGACCTACCGGACGCACCGCTGCCTGACCCCGACACTCCGGCGCCGCCGCGCTTTCTGTCCGAATTCGACAACATGCTGCTGTCATACGCTGACCGTACCCGCATCATCGCCGAAGCTTACCGCCCGCTGGTCTTCACCATAAATGGCATCATCCGGGCGACCATCCTCGTCGACGGCTTTGTCCGAGGAATCTGGAGAATCGAGCGGCAACGCAGCAGCGCCACGCTCATCATCGAGCCTTTCGAGCCTTTGTCCCAACAGGAGATCCATGCACTGTCCGAGGAAGGCTCACGACTGCTGAACTTTGCTGCTGATGATGCAAGCACCCATGACATCCAGATAAAGTGAATGGTTAGAGGAGGACAAGCAGCGGCGGCCCGCCTCCCCCGAATTGAGCGTTCATCCACAACGCCCGAGCCCGTCAGGAAATCTCCTCCAACTAAGAGAAATCCTTGTGGGCTGCCCGTTTGAGCTTGGTGTTCGTTCGATTGTAGCTGAGAAGAGGAAATGGTTGTGGGTGGAAGAGCGTGAGCGCCCGCCTTTAAAGATTCGTTCCTACCTCCTCATCCATTCTATTGAAGGGAACAAATCTTTAACAGTGGCTGGAGTCCACAGCCATTTCCTCTCGTAACGCACATACGTCACGAACACGCTCCTCAAAGGAACGCCACAAAGCTTCCTTCTCAACTATCCAGCCTTGAAAGCTGCACAAAACGGCTCCAATCCCCTACCCGCTTCTCCAAATTGCCAAGCAATTTATCGTAATGCGCCGCTGAGGCCATAAGATGGAGCAACGAAGCACCTGTTTCCCCATAGATCAATTCAGCCTCGATGTCCTCAGCCATACAAGGCTTGATCGTTCTCCAATTGTCGATATGCTCAGATCCCGACAAGAAGCGGTCCCAAATCTGCATCTCGTCACAAAGCACAGCCAGATAGAGCAAAGGCTCCTGCTCCAGCTGAAACTTGACCCCAGGCATATTATGGTAGGCTACAGCTTTGCAGGCGGGAATTACATGCTTCTCCAGCACATGAGGGAAGTAATGGAAACGGGCATTCAGTTCTTCATGCAACTGAGGATGCGTTTCAGAAGCATGCTTGCTGAGCCAATACCAGATTGAAGTATATTTTAATAAAATCAATCCGCTTGCCACACCATGATCAACGACAGGATGACCGTCATAGCCCGACGAAGCCATTTGATACGCAAACTCTGGCAAGCCTGAGCCTAGACTACCGGTATTGCTCTTTGAATCGCTCTCTGAACTGCTGTTCGAATTGCCGCTAAAACCGCCACTAACATTCATAGTCTCTAAACCCGTATGATAAGAAGGAAGCAGCTCTGCCAGCCAAGGTATGTGATCCAAAGCTTTAATCAACTGTCCCGAGCTCTGCTGCTCCCCATGTATCGGCAGCTCGTACCGTTTGGCAAATACTTTCCAGGATTCTTGTAACGCTTCTGCAGCCTCTTCACTTAACTCACCAGCATACCGTTGAAAATAATTGATCGAAAGCATCTCATCATACAAGCTCCAAGACGAAGCGTTCTGACCTTCCTCGAAATCATAATATAAATAACCAACATCATGAAGCAAAGAGGCAAAGGTCCATTGAAAAAGAAACATTTTTACCGGTTTGCTGCTATGAATCGAAGCATCGACGGCTTGGCGTATTTCACTGACATGATCATAGACCCAGATTCCAAGCAAAAACAAATACAACGTGTGTGCCGTGTGATCGGTTTGTTTTTTGTAGGCAATCAGCCGCTTGATTTCTAGTGTAGCCACCGCTGAGCGCAGGGGAATCATATCTGCAAAGTCTGTCAAAGCTAAAATCCGTTCACTCAAAAGCTCAGCCTGCTGCAATCTGTCTATATCCGAGCGGCTGGCAAAAAAACGGGCCAATTGTTGAGATAAGCCGGGAATTTTCCCTCTTAAATAGCCTGCAGCACCAGCCCCGCTGTTGAAATGCTGCAGTAACAGCGTATGTATCGTTGTTTTTGATTCCATTGACATATACTTATTGAGCTCCCTTCCCTCTCCTGTCCTTGTCCGCTCTCGCCTGCCCTTGCCTGCCCTTGCCTGCCCTTGCCTGCCCTTGCCTGCCCTTGCCTGCCCTTGCCTGCCCTTGCCAGCCCTTGCCTGCTCTGCCTGCACGGTTAGGCTTAGAGGCTAGCTAATTTGAGATAATGGGCTTTCCTTGTCTGGTGCATATTTGATAGCGCGAATTTGTACGGACTCACCAGAATGTCTTGTAAATTCAAAGTGGGTAAATCGTTGTTCAAAAAAGCTGAATTTCCGCCTGAACAGATTGGCGACATCAGGGTTGGCTGTAGTAAAGAAAATTTGCCTGCCTGACAGGGCAAGATCGCGAAGCAAATCGAGTAGATTCATAAAATGCAGATCATCCATATTCGCTACAGGTTCATCCATTATCATAAATTTAGGCGCATTTGGCGCCGCCAGATGCACGGCGAACATAACGGAAAGCGCCAGAGATGCCCGCTGACCCGAAGACATTTGATAAGCCTTCACAGACTGGCCGTCCCACTTCCGGTTCAGCATTAGTCCTCCATCCTCAAGACGAATGGCGTCGAACTCCCTGGGGGTATGAAGAATTTTGAAGAACCGCTCGATTTTTGAAATGTTTTTGTTAATAAATTCTTCGGTATAATCCTTGAGAGCGGCTAATTGATTTAAAGTAGTGCAAGCCACCTCACATCTCGCTTCCATGCCTTGATATACTTCCAGCGACCGGTCCACGTTAGCCAGCTGAGCTTGCAGCTCCAGCTTCTGCTGTTTGTTCCGCTGTCTTTCTATAAGCAGACCAACCTGTGTCATGGTCTTCTCCAATTGAATAGCCCACACACGTAAATTTACACGCTTGTCCAGATCAAATTCAGACAGCAGGCTCTCTACACTCTCTGCGAGTCTGTTCCAATGCCTGAGCTGTGTTTCGTTTTCTTTTATAGAGGTACGCAGCTCCTCCAAAGAAATCTGCTGAAGGCGCTGCTTCAAGTCTGCAATTTGATTGCGCAATAGCTCCTCCTCATGTACGGCGGCCGTAGCTTCCTGCTGCAGTGCTTGCTGCCTCGAAACGGCATGCACGTCGAACGATATGGCAGCTTGCTGCGCCTGCTTGTAGAGCGGGTTCTCCTTTTGAAAAAGCTCTGCTCGAATGATGGGCTGCTGACCATATCCTGCTTCATCAAGAGCTTGCAGCTCCTTGTGTGCTATATCCTGCTGCTCCTGCCATCTGCCCATCGTCTCCGTAAGCAGTTGTTGAATGACCAGCCATTGATCCTTTGGCATTTGCATCGCTGCATCCAGGTCAAGAGCAGGATCGGCTAACAGCTCCTCATACACCTCTGCAAGCTGCTCGATATTCTGTCTGTTGATGGTCTGCTGCTCAATCCGTCTTCGCAGCTGCTCCCGCTCTTCTTGCAGAGCCTCCACATTGTTCCGCAGCTCATCCGCATTGCTTTCTCCTTGCACATTAGCAGACATCGCTGCATGAATCGCATCACTCAAAGCCTGATTGCTGCCATGCTCGTGCTTGCAAAGCGGGCATACCGTTGCTTCCTCTTTGAGATCAAGGAAATTTGTTCCTAGATGCTGAAGGCGGGAGAACAGCGTACCCAGATCGCCCATAAGCTTCTCTGCACCCTCAAGACGGGATTTGGCCTGTCCTAAAAGCATCTCAGTTTCTTCCAGGTCCAAAAGAGCCTGCTGATAGCTTTCAGGAGCAAGCAGTGACCAATCAGCCTCAGTCATAGATGCGAGCCGTTTGAAGCGGCCTTCAACTTTGTGCAGAACAGCCAGCTTATGATTCAATTGATCCAATCGTTGCTCCAAAGCCCGACGCTCTACTATTAGTGACGGTTGTTCAATAATCCTTCGCAGCTCCTGCCATTCCCGCACATATTCGTTGGTAACATCTATGTTCTGTTTGATAGAAAGCTTTCGTTCATCCACGCTGCGCAGCTCACCAGCCATACGGTTATGCTCCAGGCTGAGCTGCTCTATGGAAGCAAGCTTGCTGTTTTTTTCCTTCATCAATAGCTCTAGCTTCTGCTGACTTTGCTTGATTTCAGTTTCTATATGTCCAATCGTCAAGCTGACACCGGGAAAAGGAAACTCCACAATTTCTTTCCGCCGCGGCTCCACCGACTGCAATATTACGTTGAGGTTCTCGAGCTGCTCCAGCTGAATTTCTGTTGGCGGCTTTCGCAAATGTATCGAGGACAATAGAGCACCGATTTCAATAGGCTTCCTTGGCTCCGCTCTGCTCAGATCAGCAATCTTCTCCAGCAAAGTATGCTTTTCCGAAGTCATTTCGCTCTTTCGTTTGTGCAGAACCTTAGATTGATCCTCGAATTCTTTTTTATACCGCTGCCATCTGGCTTGTGTAGCCAAAGTAGCTTCGCCAAATACTAGCTGGCTTAAGCTATCGGAGTAATCGAATGTCTCGTGCTCTCCGTGCCCGCTCTCACTAAGCGCGAAGCGGTAAGCCGCCTCAGAATCGAAGTAGTTAAAGCGGTGAAAGTAATAGTTCAGCACAGATTGCTTTCCGGAAGTGACACCATACCAGGATTTGGCTAATTGCTTATACAGCGATAATGATTTTCCCGATTGAAAAATAAGTTCGCCGCCCGACTCCGTTTGACAGCCTACCTTGGATTGCACAGCCGTTGCCTCCACCTTGTCCCCGAACTCGGCGCTGCGCCTGATTTCATTAGTAAATGCGAGCTCAATCGCTTCCATGGCAGAGGTTTTACCTGAACCATTAGAACCATGAAGCAGGTTGACCTGAGTGGGTTGAATCGGATTTACATCTGCAAAGCAATGCTGACGAAACCCATCGAAGGCGACCGATGTAATTTGCTCTATTTGCTGTTCATACTGATCTGCATTGTGGACTCTGCGGCCTGCAGCAGCGGGTTCATCGGAGAGAAAGGGGATTCCGTGCAAATATTGTTTGACATGCTCTGTGGCGAACGTTTGCGTTAAGCATCCGGTCAACTGGGCTCGCTCCAAATGATCGTTCCAATCCTGCACAGGATCAGCCTGCTCCGCCTGCTCGGCTGCGGTATGCAGCCATTCCTTATCGAGCCAGCTCCAAACATCAGCGGGTGTTGCGACAAATTTGCGTGCATAGTCAGCATCATTCTCGATTTTGTGCAGCCGGCTGCTGTCCTTTATCTTTTCATAGCTATCAATGACCAGGATCAAATAGAGATTCCAGCGCACATCATTTTTATAAGCAAAAAACGGTTTGGATAAAAGCTTGGTCTGGAAATCGCTAAAATAGGAAAGGTCATCCTCCCCCGTCATCAGCTCCATAGCAGTCTCGGAAACTTCCACAAAAAAATATTCAGATAATTGAACACCAGGAAGTGTTCCTTCCGTGCGTTTTGCTCTAAAAACCTTGTAGTTCTCGTCGCGAAAACGAAATCGCTCGCTGGTGACATCTTCAGCAAAATGAAGGCTGTTTATCAATTCTTTAAGTTTCATGCTTTCCTCCTAAGCTAACCCTTAATGGAACTCAGAGATTTGGAGTAGGTCGCTTTATCGATTCTCTTCTGCTGCAGATGCTCATCGAATCTTTCATATTTGTTGGACTCAGCCGAAAAATAATAGACAACCACCCGGTTGCGGAAATTAAGGTGGAGCTTTCTGCTCAATTCATCCACCTGCTGCGCAACCTGTTCCCTGCTTTTATGCTCGGAGATCATGAACAGCGCCGATTGAAAAGGATTCCGCTGCTCCGGTGAAAGGTTCTTCGGGTATACATTCCCATATTTCAGCTTGTCCTCAGCCGTTTGAGAGTCTAAATAAAGCTCGTGATTATCCGTTAACTCCTGCATTTCGAGGGGGAAATCCTGTTTTTTTATAAGCTTGATCAAAGTTTTATATTGGAGGGCCTTTTCATTGCGCTTCTGATCCGATTCTTCATCCGATCCAAACAGCATCCTGCTCACCAGCTCATCATCTGCTGCACTAAGCTCGCCTTCCAGAAAGTGGCCAAAGCAAAGCCCAAAGAAAGCATCACAATCATGCGGCGCTGCATGTAATGGATAATCATAATCCTGTCCATGGCTTTCAATAAAAGCCTTCATGGAATACCCGGAAGGTTCAGCATTTCCATTAGGTTCGCGAGCTCCATGAGGTCCACTAGGTTCATGAGGTTCATGAGGTCCGTGAATTCCAGAAGGAGCGGAATTCCAGCTCTGCTGTTCAGTATCAAACACGAAGTAATCCTGTGTGATCGGCTCCGGATGCGTAGTTGCAGCATAGGAAGCGCCAATTTGAAACCCTTTGTTAATATCAAAACGCTTGCAATGTTCTTCCCGGTGAGAGTACCAAATTTCAGTAAATTTATGCAGGGCGAAATAGGTGCCTTTGGCGTGGTTGGACGTTCTGTGCCGCTGCTCTGGCAGCTCTCTCCGCGCAGTCTTTTTGTAAAAGGCAGACCATGGCTTGCTGAAATGTAAATGCTCGATCGTCGTTCCCGCTGCCCAGTTTAAGGTAAGAATCCGAATATCCCGACCCGCATAGCGATCCAGTAAACAACCGCGAAAAGCCCGAAAATCATCATGCCGAGGCTCTTGATTTAATTGGGCATGGAAAATGGTAAGGTGCTTGCCTTGCGTGAAATCAAGCACTTCCTGCGCTTGAACACCAAGCGCATCCGAGCATAGAATGGACAAAAACCGATTCTGATCCTCGCTTCTGCCGCATAAATCAAAAACATAAATTAAATCACTCGTACAAAGGCCTTTCCCTTCATATTCATTCCATTTGTCCGACATCGGGATCGTTTTAAACTGCGGAAGTATGCAAAGCCGCCCATCATCCAGCACGAACAAGTAGATTAGCGTATCGATAAAGAGGCGCTGCTTCAATCGTTCAAAGGCACCTCTAACTACCAGCGTCCTGCCGCTGCTTGTCCATAACTCCAGCTTCCCGGCAAACTCCTGCCGCTCATATCCCTGCATGCCGAGACACCACAAAGAACCCTTGTCCGGCCAAAGCTTGGTGTCCCCGATAATCATGTCCAGCACTTCACATGGAAACGAATACTCCGGCGTCAAAACCAGCTCTGCACAGGTTTCTTTCGCCAAACGGATAAAATCTGCTGCTTTGTCTATATGTAAAGGATTTGTAGTATAAACACCTCTCACGAGATCGGCGGTCGGCTCGCCTTGACACTGCCATTGGAGCACCTGTATCGGTCTGCTGTCCGAAACACAGACCTGAAGCCCGCTGTGAAAGGGAATAAGCGTAGAAACATGAGCAAGTTCGACCATCGCACACCTCTGGATAGAGATTTCACTTATAGTAATATCTTACATTGGAAAATTGCACCTGTAAACCTTTGTTTCAATCAAATTTAAGACCTTTGCCTGATGAATCGTCGTTAATTCCCGCTGCCGCGGTCATTGTGCAATAGAACGATTAAATCACGCTCCAGCCCTTCCATAATATCGTCCCGCTCCAGGAAAGCGTACATTTCCTCTATATATGAAAAAATAAGATGATGATTGCTGCGCACATAATGAATAAAATCCCGCTCTCCATTACCTTGAAAATACCGCACCCATTTCAGCCTGGTCTCATGAATAATTCCATCCTTCAGTGCTGTAGCAAGCTGCCAGAGATCATTACGATCCATTTCCAGAATGACCGTTTTCTTTTTAATGTCCAGCATTACCGATTACCCCCTTACTTTTTACTGAAAAATAACTATGTATGAAGCCGAACCACTAAACCCGAGCCTCTACACCTGAACCAAGAGTATGTATTAAGCAGCTATGTATCATTTATATGGAGCGACCTGGCTTACTTAGACATAAAAAGCTCTGCTTGCCGGGCATTATTTTTCCAAGATTTCAAGTGAGAAAGAATGCCTTGCGGCGTCCTTTGAGGAACGTGTTCGAGAAAAGGGAGCGTTGCGAGAGGAGCGTAATTGAAACTTGGGAGCGTTACGAGAGGAAATGGCTGTGGGCTCCAGCCGTTGTTAAAGATTTGTTCCCTTGAGTGGAATGCATGAGGAGGCTGGAACAAATCTATAAAGGCAAATGCTATCGCACTTCCACCTACTGCCCATCCCCCACTTTAGCTACAATCGCATACAATCGCACGAACACAAGCTCAAACGGACTGCCAGCAGAGGTAGATTTTCTGAGGGAAAGGGATAGTGGCGATAGGGAAAATTTGTGCTTCTTTTTGAATAAAAAAAAGACACTCCGCTCATTTGAACGGAATGCCTTATTAAATATACACTAAATTCACAAAAACATAAAAACGATATAGCCTACAATCATCAATACGATTACGGCCGTGGAAACAATTGAGAGTCCTAAAAAGAACTTTTCAAAAATATGATCGTTGCTGCCCTTATCTTTGCTGTCCTTCTTTAAAGGGTATCTCACCTTGACACCTCCGGCGGTACACATTTGCGACTATGATCCTTTGACTAAGATCCTTACTTAGAATCTCGGATTTATGATTTTCGGTACTGTCTTTTGGGTTGCAGTCATCCATTCACCGCATAACGGACAAGCCGGCTCATGCTCAAAAGACATCTCCACCCGCATCCAACAGCTGCAGATTCGGCTCGTACAGGCCCAAACTGTTGTTTCCACGCCCGGATTCAGAGAAGGATCCTTCTTCGGCCTAGGAAAATATCTCATCCTCTATTGCCCTGTTGTTCCATCCGCTTGTAAGTCTAGCGTGCTTGTGCTGCTTTTAAGCTGCTTTTTATCACGACAGTTTTTACATACTTTCAGAACAGAGCCGTCAGCTTGCGTGCGTTCATAAATAAGTTTGATCCGAGTTCTTTCACAGCCAGGACAGCTGCCTCTCGTTCTTGATGGCGAATGGTTTAATGCCTTACCCCGACTAATACTTGCCATTGATGCTCACCTCTTGGGATTATTTTGTAAGCATAGTCTCCGAAGAGACTCACCCAAGCGTGATTGCATCAACCCCTTTCAATGGCAGGCCTGCCCGTCTTAGAAACTTGAAGGCAGTCCATCTTCCTGACATTCTACCTAACCCGCTAACCACCATCATTGATAGTCCTGTAGATTACCAAAATCGTACTCCTCTGGCTAGCCATTTGATTTGGGTTCATTTTCACCATCGTTCCGTAACATACATCTATAAATTGCTCCTCAGTAATAGAAGCCAGAAACTCATTGGCTTTCTTCTCGGCATAGCTAATATCGGAATCAATAAACTCTTTGATTTGAATCATAGTCAGCGCCCTCACTTTATACATTTAATGTAAAAAATAATCACATATACAGGGAGGCACCCCACCCTAAATAGAGTGGAATGCCTCGATAGACTTAACATATCACGTCAGGGTCATGTTGTCAACTCTGTATGATATTGGAATTAAATAGAAGGTATTATATAAAATTCTATTATTCTTCCCTTGTATGAATGGGTGTGCGCTGGAGATGCAGAGCCCGCCCAGCTGAGGGGAGCTAATGCTTTAACGATGAAAAACATCGTTAAGTGGAGTACACGATCATTTCTGCGGAGGGCAGAGGGCGGACTGCTACTTAAGCTGCTATAAGCTACTACTAGCTGTTACTAGGCCGCTACTCTCGTTCTTCTCCCACATACCTTCCCTCTCAGCTTCAAAGTGCCGATCCTGCCACACTCAAACAGACTGCCAGTAAAAGTTGCTTTCCTGAGGGAAAGGGAGGGTGGCGATAGGATAATCTGAGCTTCTTTTCTGGTTCCCTAATCGAGAATTTTTCTCTCCAGGCATCACCCAAAACCTATACTTTCTAATAAAACATACATAAAAACAGCACCCTGCTGGGTGCTGCCTTCATGCATAGATTATTTTGCGGAAAACGTCAGCGATTCGAAAGCCTTGTTCAGACGGGCTTCATTCGCTGGTGTGCGAACTGCTTCCTCGATGCTTAGTGTGACTCTGTAAGTGATGTTGTTTTTACTGAAAACATAGGTAGTTTCCAGAGCAGGTGCTTTCTCGCCGCCAATGGTAGCTACATATTTCTTAGCGTTACCTTTGAAAAGTGTGATGTCCGTTGCTTTGTACTTGTAGTCACTATCGTCTTCACTGCTTTTCTTGTGGTACTTGTCTTCACTTTTTACAGTTTCAGCAAAGGTTTCGCTCGCATTAGCACTAATCTCCATGAATCCTCCTGAGAAGTAGAAGGAAACATCCGGGCTATCCTTATAATCCTCATACATATCATTGGACCAGATTTCCGGGATATCTAATGCATATTTATACTTGGCATTGCTGTATTTGACTGTTGCATTAGGATCAAGGAGCTCGTCGATATCTTGAATGAAACCAACGTCAGGGTTCATAGCTTCTTTATCGATATGCAGCGATGCGGTCAAGGTCTCAATAACTGCATTCACTTCATCCTTATCAGCCTCTACCGGGTAGGTGTAATCAATCTGGTACTTAAACTTATCCTTGATCAGGTAGATAGAGTACTGATTCGTCCACTCTCCTGCCATCTTGTAGGAGTAGCTTGCTTGCAGCGCTGTTACATCCGTGAGCTCAACTTCCTTAGGCTTCTCGTTCTTGCGGTACTTGGTAGCAAAAGCATCTGTGAATGCCTTCAGTTCCCTGTCTACCCAAGCCTTCAGCGTATCTCCGGAAGATGCGGAGGTAACATAAACAGCTATGCCTTGTGAATAATCCTCGTTAAAAAAGCTGCTGCTGCTGCTGTAATCGCTTTTTTTCCAGGCCTTGGGGAGATCTACAGAAAGCCCGTAGTTGTTCGTGTACGTTGTACTTTTATCCGAGTATACAGAAATGTCCTTCAAAGCTTCATTATTGGCATCAAAATTGAGCTCGAAGCTGTCCAGCAAATCAGCAAGGCTGTTTAGCCTGCTTTTTTTCTTTTCTGCTTCTACATTGCTGATGAACAAGGTAACTATGTAAATTTTGCCATCACGTTGATAAGCACGGATCTGACCGTAGTCTTTATCCACCGATTTGGCAACCATTTTAGCATAGGAATTGGCAGTGCCTTCTCCTTTTATATACCTTCGTTCCAGAATGTTGTCGGAATCGCTACCTTCAGAAATTTTGTTTAAAAGTCCTGATGGCGATAATGGCCCGTTCAAACTGTTCGATGTTTCTACTTGTAAATAAAACTCACCTTTGGCGTCTACAAACGTCACCCGGTCTCCATCTTCCGATTGATCTGCTTTGATCAGACCTGCCGGGTATTTCATTGACCATCCATAATGACTGTCACCGATCCGCGTCTTGCCGCGATCCGTATCAATGCCTGTAACATCGGTAGTGTCCGTCCACTTGGAATCGGAGACTTGTACCTCGCCAAGTGTAATCTCCTTGGTTATGGCCAGTCCACCGGACTTCAGAGAAAGGCTGACCTTCTCACCCGGCAAATATTTCTTCAAAGCTTGATTGTAATCCACCATCGTCTTCACTGTGGTTCCACCAACGGATACGAGCAAATCGTCCTGCTTTACACCCGCCAGCGCGGCCGGAGAATCCGGATCCACATAGGCGACCCGAAGCTCATCTTTGGAGGGCAAACCGACAACAGCCTCCCAGCTCTCCTCCAGCTCAATACCGACATAGGAGCGCTTTACCTTGCCATACTTTTGAAAATGATCCAGCACATATTTCACTGTATCTATCGTTATTGCAAAGCCAAGGTTCTCGACGCCGTATTCAGCGTACTTCAGTGTATTAATACCGATAACCTCGCCTTTCATATTCACAAGAGCCCCGCCGCTGTTGCCTGGATTAATGGCTGCGTCGGTTTGGATCAACTGATATTCCGAACTAATGGAGCGTTCCAGACCGCTTACAATTCCTAAAGTTACCGAGTTACGAAGTGAAAAAGAAATCGGCGTGCCAATGGCTGCTACCGTCTCCCCCACCCTGATATCGGATGAAGAGGCAAGCTTGGCTGCAGTCAGCCCGGTTGCTTCGATTTTGACCAGAGCCAAATCGCTTTCTTCGTCCATATTCGTTATCTTACCGGTATAGGATTTGCCATCTGAGGTTACAACTACGATATTATTCATATCTTTGACGACGTGCGCATTGGTAATAATAAATCCGTCTGATTTAACGATTACGCCTGTGCCATGAGCCAGATTGAAACGGTTGGTTGAAGCTTTATCGGTGCCCGACGGCTTTCCAATAATCGCTACAACGGATGCAGTCGTGCGCTCAACAACCCCGGGAACATCGGAGCTGTCTGCTGCGTAGGAGGGGGTAATGCCTGTCCAAGAAATCATCGTTATGATAATAAGGAGTGCAATACCTATCTTTAATTGCTGTTCTTTCCATTTCCCCATCGTGCTCTTCCTCTCTTGGTATATATGTGCAGCTTCAGCTTGACACTAGTAAAACTTAACACATTCTACCAATTGGAACAATCATAAATTTTCGACATTATTCTTCGACAATCCCCTGCATTCACAGCGTCGTGATCGTGCCGTCTGTCCATTCTGTAATCCGCTTCGGATGCGTGTAAACGTTAAGCTGGGAGCCGCGGATAAAACCGACGATCGTTATGCCCAAATCATGGGCCAAACGCAGTGCCAGGTCGGTCGGGGCCGACTTGGATAACAGCAGGCCTACCCCGATTTTGGCTGCTTTGAGCGCCACCTCCGAGGATACTCTTCCGCTGAAAGCCAGCAGCTTATCGCGCAGGGAAAGACGCTGCCGCAAGCAGTGTCCATATATTTTGTCCAATGCATTATGCCTTCCGATATCGGTACGGGAAACTATCAGCTCATCTACCGTACACAATGCTGCGTTGTGAACTCCTCCTGTGCGGCGGAAGTCGTCCGATTGCTGCTGAAGCTCCCTCATCAAAGCAAAGCACTGATTTACGGAAATTTGCAGACTGGTCAAAATTGTTTTTGCCGTACGGGCATCATTATGAAAATAAAACTGCCTGCTCATCCCGCAGCAGGAGCCAATAATACGCTTCGATACCATCGCTTCACTGAGCTCATGCTTATTGCGCAGCTTAACAGCAGCGAAGCCCCGTTCCTTATCAAAGGCAAGCGATTCAACCTGAGCGGCGGAGCGGATCACTCCTTCAGACGCCAGAAAGCCAATGACCATGTCCTCCAAATCGCTTGGTGTACAAACAATGGTAGCCAGCTCTTCGCCATCCACTTTCAAAGTAAGGGGATACTCGCAGGCAATTTCCTCCTCGCTGGCACCAAGCTGCTGCCCATCATATTTAAACACGCTCCATGGAGCGGTAATTTCAGCTTCTTCCCCCTCCCATTTCATCCTCTCTCACCTCCGGTTGTTTTACATATATTCATCTAAATGTTCATCTGTGTCCGAACTGAAAGCTTCATCATCCTTCATCTTTCATCCTTCATTCCACTTCCGTCTCCAGCTCCTGGATTCTTTTCTCTACATATCTTGTATCCTTGAGGGCATGGTAAGTGTCCGCCTTCTCAACAATAACGCTTGTATTGTACTCGGGAATTCCCGCATATTTCTCGTATACCCCTTTGGGAATAAGCACATTGCCTTCCGGCCAGTGGACTTCGATATTCCCTTCCTTCAAAGGTGCTAGCTTCACGCGTGCATGAAAGCTGCCGTAGCTGTTATAGATAACAATTGCTTCACCCTCGGATAAAGCAAGGGCACGGGCATCAGCTTCGTTCAACAGTGCATCATAGCGGTCCGCTTCATTAAAGGGATCTGTCTCACTATAGATCATCGAATTGAACTGTTTGCCCCGGCGGGTGGTGACATAGAAATGACCCTCCGGCTTGCGCAGCTCGGGCAGCTCTATCGGAATCAGCGAGCCCTGGCCGGTTGGCGTCGGACAATGACCGCCCTCGCACAGCCACGCGCCGCCCCACTGGAACACATCGCCGCGGTCCTTCAGGTGCTGGACGCCCTCATAATTCGGGGCCAGCCTGGCGATTTCGCCGCGCACCTCCTGCGAGCTGCCCAGCCCTACCAGCTGCGCCGCCTGCGGCTTCACGCGCCGCGCCAGATCGGCGTAAATCTCCCACTCCGCACGGGCTTCGCCAATGCGCGGGCCGTCGATTTCCGGCGAGAAATACACCATCCGCTCCGTGGAGGTGGAGGTGCCGCCCCCCGGCTGCTCGTAGCGCGTCATCGCCGGCAGCACAATTACGGCCTCCTGCGCATCCGCCAAGGTGGACGTGTTCAGGATGATGTCCTGGTGCACCCGGACATCTATGCTCTCCAGGCAGCGCCGGACGAATTCCGGGTCCGGCATCGTCTCGAGGAAGTTGCCGCCGGAGGTGTAGAACAGGCGGAGCTTGCGCTCCTGCTCCTCCGGCAGGAGAGCATTCTCCAGGGTGACACCAACAATGTCACCCTGCCAGCGCGGCAGCTCGAAGCCCCAGAGCTGCTGCACGCGCTCGATGTCGGCGCCGTAGAACTCGCCGCCGGGCAGGCTGAAGGGATCGGCGCCCATTTCGCCGGAGCCCTGCACCCCGCTATGGCCGCGGATGGGCATCAGCCCGCAGTGCTCGCGGCCGAGAAAGCCCCGCAGGAGGGCGAGATTCGCCACCTGCGAGATGTTGTCCGTGCCGTGGCGGTGCTGTGTGAGCCCCATGCTCCACACGAACACCGCGCTGCCGGCAACCGCCAGCAGCTCCGCGAACTCGCGCATGCGTTCGCGTGTGAGCCCGGACGACTGCTCCAGCGTCGTCCATTCCTGCTGCGTGACGTGGGCACGCAGCGTCTCGAAGCCGTTCGTGTGCGCCTGCACGAACGCGTGGTCGATGGCGGAGCCGGGAATCTGCTCCTCCATGGCAAACCAATGCTTCATGACGCCGTTCATGAAGGCAATATCGCCACCGATGTTCACCTGGTACACATCGTCAGCAAGCTTTGTGCCGAATAGCGCCGATTCGGCGATGGAAGGAATCCAGTACTGTTCCATCGATGGCTCGGAGTACGGATTGATGACAATGATTTTCGTCCCCTTGCGCTTCGCCGCGTACATATATTTGGTCGATACCGGCTGATTATTCGCCGCCACACTGCCCCAGAACACAAGCACATCGGTACCGATCCAGTCCTTGTAATTGCAGGTCGAGGCGCCCACTCCTATGGAGCGCTTCAGCGCCGTCTTCGACGGAGAGTGGCAGATGCGGGATGCATTATCAATGTTATTCGTCCCCAGAAAGCGGGCCACCTTGGCAGCAGCATAATACGATTCATTCGTAATGCCGCGCGCTGTTAAATAGAAAGCAAGCTGCTTCGGATCAATCGCCTGGATCTTACGAGCTGTATAATCCAGCGCTTCATCCCATGAAATGCGGCTGAAGCGCGTCTCTCCCTTCCTGCGGATCAGCGGATACGGAATCCGTCCCAGCTTCCTCAGCTCTGTGCTGTCCATGCGCCGCAGCTCCTCTATATCTGCATGCAGCAACTTCTCTTCAATTGCCGGCATTGTGTTTAGCCGCAGCACATTCAGACGGGTAGTACATAAATGCGGACCGGCCAGCGTCTGATCATACAAACCAGAAACGCCCAGCGCACAGCCATCACACACCCCTTGAGTCAGAATGCGGTATGCGTAAGGCAAATTATCGCGATTCTGCCAAACAATCTTCGCGGTCTCCCTAATATGATGAGGCTTGATTTTACCCAGTCCAAAAGGCATAGCGCTCACCCACAGCTTCGGATCAGGCTTGCCGGGCAGCTTTACGGGTCCCGTGTGCTTCGTTGCTCCCATTTCATTCATCTCCCTTTTCCATTCGGGTATATCTCCTGACGGACTTACAGCCAATAAAAAAACCACCGCAAATCCACCCCACGGTTCCCTAAGGACCCGATAAGGGTAAATTTCACGGCGGTTAGTCTCCAGCAGGTTCGCTACCAAGTGCCAACAGCACTTTTTTTTTTTTGTATTACGTGCATCTCGTTAACTACTATTTAAACCAGCAGTCACCCGCTGCCAAACTTTTTCTCTAAATCCTGATCAAAAACAAAAATGGAAATGCCGCTATCCTGCTCAATATCAATATCGACAAACAGCTGCAGGAACTTCGCTCCAAGCAGCGCTTCCATCTCCGCCGGCGGATGATCCCGGTATATTTCCTTGACCATTTGGGTGCGAGCCGTACGGAGCATTTGCCTGCCATCGTCGGCCTTCGCGATAAACTTCTCTATGGGGGATAAATTGCCCTCCATCTCACAGATTGCCCACTGCTTGCAAAAGGTCGTCCGGACTCTTTCCGGTCCTTTACCCATATGCCGTTTGCGGTAAGCTTTTACCAGGTTGCTGAATTCAGCTTCTATTTTATTCACCTGCAGGCCACCTTCATCACGCATGGATGGAATACTTTTATCTTAACAAGAAAGCGCGGCCAAAACAATAAGCATGCTCTTTATTTCTTCTGTTTTCACAAGTTTTGCTGGCCTGTAAGTACGGTTTTGAATAAATGTCGCTGGATTTTCACTAAATACAAGGGCCTCCCCTTTCTTATATGCTTGAGGTGTCGGATTTATCGCTCTTGAATCCTCGGTGTGAAACACAGACTCGAATGACAAATGAAAGGAGTTTTACAAGGATGAATGGACAAAGCTATCAAATTGGTGAAAGAACTTTAGAGATGGGCAGCAAGTATTTAACGGAGCTGCGCAGCTCCAACGATATTATGGATAATGTGGAAGCGCTGCGGGCTAGACTTAAGAAGGACGGCTACCTGCTGATCCGGGATTTCCATAACCGCGAGCAGGTGCTTGCTGCAAGGAACGAATTTCTGCGGAAGCTGCAATCCATGGGCCGCCTGGAAGAAGGCTCCCCTCTAGAGCTTGGCCGTATTCATGCGGATAATAAATCAGCCATATGGGGAAAAGGCGTTGACGAGTTAAAAGAGGACTTCCCGCAATTTCTTGAAGTTGTGAACGGGCCGCGGGTTATGAGTTTTTTTGAGAAGCTGCTGGGCGGCCCCTGTCTCACTTACGATTACAAATGGCCCCGGGCTATCGCCAGAGGCGGCAATACAGGCGCCCATTATGATGTCGTGTATATGGGACGCGGCACCAAAAACGTGTATACCTTATGGACACCCTTCGATGATATTTCGCTGGAAAAAGGTACGCTGGCCATGTGCCTCGGCTCCCAGGATTTTGACAAGGTCAGACAAACCTACGGGGAGCTTGATGTGGACCGGGATAACGTAGCCAAGGGCTGGTTCAGTGAGGACCCGGTGGAAATCGTGGACAAATTCCATGGCCAATGGGCGACAACACCCTTCCGCGCAGGCGACGCCATTCTTTTCGGCATGTATATGATGCATAGTTCTTTGAACAATACGACCGACTTCTATAGAATCAGTTCGGATACGAGATATCAGCTTGCCTCTGAGCCTGTGGATGAAAGATGGATCGGCGCCAAGCCTAAGGGGCATTATGCCTGGGGCAAAACACCGGAGAAATCAATGGAAGAGGCCCGCAAGGAATGGGGCGTGTAAGAAGCTCACCAGCCAACCCCTTATGGAAGGTACCAGTGCTCTGCAGGCTGACCACTGCCATATAGCGCTGCGCCCGTGCTCCGGGAACGGCGTGGGGCGCGGAATAGACGGTTTTTTTCCAAAAGGCCACACTTCCCTATCCCAATCAGTTGTAATAAGATATAAGTACGTATATGGGATGCTAAAGCGGGGAGATGCGCCATGGCAGATACATTTCAAGTCAGAAGCTTTATAGGGACTCATGATAAGGACTGGGAGGATCCGCGTTTTTTTCAGCACAAAAGCCTTGAACTGGCTACCGTACTGGAAGGACGCGGCTTATTCCGCTGGAACCGGGAGGTGCACACCATAGAAGCCGGTCAGACCGTGGTCATTCCGCCTCATGTCCCCCATTCCTTCCATGCTTCCGCTCCGATCCGCTTCGGCGTATTGCTGCTCAGCAATCTGCCTGCCGAGTATCTCTCCTTATTCAATTCTCTGCTGGAGGGCAAGAACTGCCCGGAGATTATCACCTTATCCCAGATGGATAAAGAACAATACGAATCCTTATTCCGTCAGTGGCTCCGGGTTATGTCCTCGTCTTTAAAAAAACCGGTTAAAACCTATTTGGCCTGGGTGCAGGTGCTGCTCTTATTTTTCACCGAGCATTCCCAAAAGACGGAACAGGCCCTTTCCATCACGCATATTGCCGACTACCTGCGAAAGCATCTGCAGCACGGCATTCTTATTTCCGACTTGGCCGTAATGGCCGGGCTCTCCGAAGAAGGGCTGCGCAAGCGTTTTCACAAAGTATATCAAATGACTCCCAAGCAATTTCAGCATGCTTGCCGGTTAGCCGAAGCCAAGTGGCTGCTTAGCTCCACAGATAAGGACATGCAGGCTATCGCTGAAGCCATTGGCTTCTCGCAGCTACATTCGTTCTCCAACTGGTTTAAAAAACAGGAGGGCACCGCTCCATCAGAGTGGAGGAAGTCACAGCGGCTATACCATATGTGAGTGTCTGCCGCCAAAGGACGACTGCAGCTTCGGCTCCTGCCGTTAATCCCTCCGTCATAAATTGATTGCTCGCCTGTCCTGCCGCAGAAGCAGCCATAACCAGGAGCGTTTCGTCAGATGCAGCGAAATCCAAAACAATAACAAAGCATCCACCGTATGAAGCGCCGGGAGAAGTCCGGTAAAGCTCTGAATGGTCATATGCTGCAAAGCGGTAAGCGCAAATAAACCGAGAGGCAGCCAGCGAAGTCCGCCGCGGATTTGACCGAAAAATGACAAGATAAACATGATAACCGATCCAAACTCGAAATAATTTGCAAATACACGATGCAGCTCTAAATTCCCATTTTCTACAAAAAGCCCCAATCCGGCGAAAAACACCTGAACAATTACACATATCAGATAACCTACAGCCAGTAGCCCGTACACAAAACGTACCGAGCGGATGCGTGCCGATCCATTATTTCGCTCACTTGCCTTGGCATCGGCATTATTTCTATCAGCATTCATCTTATCCGTATTCATCCTTTCCGTATTTTCCCCATCTGCACTCATCCTATCAACACCCTTCCTGTTGGCATTGCTGCTGCTTCCTTTTTCATTATCCATTCTTTACACCCCCTCCCTCCTATGCTTGGCTAAGCTTGTGACCGGGATTTGGGTCTGCGCGGACCCCACGGCTTAAATACCGAAATAACGAACATACTCCCTATAGATACAATTTGTAAAATAATTCCACTCCAAAGCAGCCCGCTGTTTAGGGCAAATGCCGGATCATGAAGAGAGCTCAATCCTGCTTCCGATGTCAAAGTGACCGCTTTCAGCGTCAAAGTTTCCATGCTGATTGGCCCCAGCAGGATCGAGATGATCATTAAGCCTTCTTTGGCCATAATCCAGTAATATTTAAATAACCCCCATGAGGTCAGCATGGAAAGCAATATCCCGGTAATAAGCGCACCGATCGCCGAAGCCCGGACAGAAGTCTTGGCCAATACGTGCATACCCGTATAACATGCTTTAAGTATGCCTTCATCGCTTGTAGTGGCCGCTGTTATGCTCAAAATTAGAAAAAAAACCGCTCCCCCGAACATAATCGCGGAGAACAACAGATGAGCGAGCAGCAGCCACTTCCTTTGGGTTGCATTCAGCTTCTGTTTACCTATCTCCTTCACCTCCCGGCCTGTAGACTTAAGAGCCCTTATTTACGATTGGGCCACAAGTTATGGGTTATATGGGTTATGAGTTATAAGATTTATAGATTAAAGCGGTATCCCACGCCCCAGATGGTCTCTATATACTGCGGATTGGAAGGATAAGCTTCTACCTTTTCCCGCAATTTGCTGATATATACGGTCACGGTAGCGGTGTCGCCATTAGCGTCCATCCCCCAAATTTTCGCAAATAGTTCATCTTTGCTGAACACCCGATTCGGATTCAGCGCCAGGAAAAGCAGCAGATCGTACTCCTTCGACGTGAGCGCTACCTCCATTTCGTTCACGAGCACCCTCCTTGACCGTTTATCGATGCATATGCCGCGCAATCTGATTTCGTCCCTATGCTTCAACTGATTATCGTTGATTAAGCGGTCGTAACGGGCAAGATGCGCTTTCACCCTGGCAACAAGCTCGCCCACACTGAACGGCTTGGTCATATAATCGTCTGCACCCAGTCCCAGACCCCGTATTTTATCGATATCCTCCTTTCTGGCGGAAACCATCAGGATCGGAATATTCTTTACCCTACGAACCTGCTTGCAGATCTCGAATCCGTCCGTGTGTGGCAGCATGAGATCCAGAATAATCAGGTCGTACTCCTCCCCGATTGCTTTCTCAAGGCCAATGTCACCGCTGGCCGCAGTGTCCACGATAAAGCCGCCAGATTCCAAATAATCCTTTTCCACTTCCATGATGACCTGCTCATCCTCAATGATCAGTATCCGCTTCATGAAGACCCACCGCCATTACCTATTTTTCTCAATGTAAAATAAATGCCCGTGCCTTCTCCTACTTGACTTTCAGCCCACACATGCCCACCCTGCCCTTCGATGATTTGTTTGACAATCGCAAGGCCCAGTCCGCTGCCTCCCGTAGCTTTACTTCTCGAGGGCTCGGCCCTGTAGAAACGGTCGAAAATATAAGGAAGCGCCGCTCCTTCAATGCCCGCCCCGTTGTCCCGGATGATGACGGTTGCCGCAGCATGGCTGTCGATTAATTCGATTCTGATTTCCTTCTGTGCCTTATCCATATAGTTCAAACTGTTATTGATTATATTCATAATCACTCTATGCAGCTTTTCGCGGTCGGCTGTAACGGGAAGCGGTCCGGCTCCGGAATAAGAGAACGTCAGCGGTATCCCCGTTATTCGGGGATCAAGCCGCAGTTCTTCAACACAATCATGTAAATAAGCAGCAAGATCCGTTGGTTCCAAGTTAAAGGGCAGCCGTTTCAAATCGAGCTTGGAAAATAAGAACAGCTCCTCGATTAAGCGATCCATTTCTTCTGTTTTTTTGGCAATCATGGCCATATATTTATCCCGCTTCGGACCTATAGGCGCAATGCCGTCCTGAATGCCCTCTACACATGCTTTAATACCGGTAATCGGTGTTTTCAGGTCATGGGAAATGTTGGATATCAGTTCCTTGCGGTTCTCCTCATACTGAAGCTGGAGATGGATCGACTCGTTCAGCCTGACACGCATCCCCTCAAATGCAGCACCCAGATCCCCGATCTCGTCTTTACGATTCAGATTCACCTTATGCTCCAGATCCCCGGCTTTGATTTGCTCTGCGGCATGCTTCAGAGCATACAGAGGTTTAATCAGATTACGGGAAACCAAATAAGTCAGAATTCCATTGGTGAGCCCAACGGCAGCCAGCAGTGACAAAAGGATGAGCGGAAAAAAAATTCTTGCGCTTTTGAACAGACTCGCATCCGAAAGCACATACACCTTACCTGTGTGTTGACCGCTAATGGAAATATCATACTGGACCACTGAGAAACGATCGTTGATTTTAACGCCTCCCCAATGGTTCTGCCCTTGATCCGCCGTTTTCCTTTCAAGCTGGGTATCAAGATCGGAACTATTCACATAAGAAGAGGCGAAAGTGATCCGGTTATCGAGTCTAACAACGAGTCCTGCTTTGAGATCATTTAATTGCTTATCCGTTTTCTGCAAAAAATGGATGTCCGTGAACCGTGTGGGATCTTCCCGTGCCATAAACTTTATTCCGGCTATCAGTTCTTCCCGTTCTGAAGACGCAGCCCAGAAGACTGGCACCCCCTTCCGGCCCCCGTCATCGGCTTTATCCTTCATCAATACCGGGAAAAGCGCGACTGCGGTCAACACGCATAAGATGGCAGGTATGATGGTCATGGCCATATAGGATAACAGCAATCTCGTCTTTATGGACATAGACATTTCTCCTCAGGGCAATCCTTATACACCTCTGATAGCTAATCGGCCGCAAAATCCTTGATACCTTCACCTCCAAAACAAAACTGGCCGAAGCCTCTTCTTTTTCATCATAACTCCCAAGTCTAAACCTTCTCTAAATCAATTCTAAAAAAAGTATAAATAAGTAGGGAGAAACCGCGTTATGCTTCCCTTACACGACAAAATAGACCCACGCAGCTCACGCATGGGCCTAGGGCCTATTCTATCTTTTTACAACTATGCACTTTCAACAGAGCTCAGCAGGGTATTACTGCGTAAAAGAATTATCTCGCGCTTTAAAAGATGAACACCAACTGTGTCATTTTGTTCATTCTCCAAATAGCTGTTTCACACAGTTAACACCGAATTTGCTCTGGCTTTGCACATTGCTGCCATCCATATGTACAACAGGAATCCAAACAACGGCTCCTTGAGCCGCAGGGTCACCCGAAAGCTTCACCTCACCCTGATCGTTTATACCATCCATCTTCACTGTTCTTCTGGCTCTTTCCCAGTCGTTAATCTGCTTGCTCGTCCAGAATACAAACCCTTGTTTCCTCGCTTCTGTCACGAGATTACGCAGAGCGGCGGTTACTTTAGGCTCACCCATATATTGCTGATGAAACAAAAAGTGGGCTACTCCTTGCACGCGGTACGCCTGATCCAGGAACGGCTTGACGACGCTAGAGTCAGCGAGATAAGGAAGCTCAAGATCCTGTGTCAGAAAGCCCAATTCCAGCACATCATACAGCCGATTCTGATCGCTGCCCCAGGTTATCGGAAAATAGGGATGACAGGTGCCGAACAAAAAACCGACATTGCCTTTTTTGCTTGGTCCCCGGGTCTGATCGCAGGCTATACCGGCCCGCTCACACCACGCAAACAGGTCGCCCCAAGCCTCGAAACGGGTGTAATGATTTTTATTGGAGCAAACTTCGGTGATTGGGGCCGACTCTTTCAGCCCGTTTAACTGGCGGTTAAACTCCGCCTCATCCCAAAAGCCGTTGTCCAAGTCAAGCGCATTGTAGTGAAAAGCAAGCTCATGCCCTTCCGCGTTCACTCTCGTGTAGATCTCGTCACGATAACCCGGCTCCAGCATGCACCAGGTGGTGTGGATTTGGCACTCCTTTAACAGTTCCAGCAGCTTTTCCGCCTGCGCCTCCTCGTTGCCGTCGCTATCATGGGAAATTAGCGCCACGGCGTGAATGCCTTCAGGCCAATAGTCAACAAAAGGAAGAGTCAAACCTGCGCCAACCACCCGCTGCAGCAGATGGCTAATCGCCGCCTCCCGCCATAAATCGGCATACGGGTAAGCATAATAAGGCATCCCGGTTTCCGTGAACAGGCGATCCAGCTCCCAATCCATCTCGCAGCCATCATCTGCTTTCAGAATCCCTTCATCAATATCACCAGTTCGATCCGGCGCGGGGATTCCATCGGCAAAAACCGGCTTTGTTCCCTGCTGAAAACCTACAACTGTATAAGGAATATTGACAGACCAACGGTCAATCCAGCCGCTTCCGACTTTGAACTGCAGCAAGGGGGCTCCGATCTGACCGCCATCCGGCCGATCCTTGTGCAGGACGCCGACTTCCGCCACCTCCATAGCTTGCTCCCCGGTAATCAGCCATGGCCTTGCCTGCAGGAAACGCAGCGGCTTCGAATCCGCTGGCTCCGCATTCGCCGGCAAGCTGGCATAGCCATAAGTGAGCTGTGTTTTCTCGCTGCAGCCCAGCCGCTTTCTCATATGGCTTAATCCGGCGTATGAAATGACGATACCGCCATGCTCCGCGAATCGCCAAAGCAGGCTCGCCGTATGCTCCGTCTCCTCTACGAAGGCAACGATCACTACATCGAACCGGCTCCGTTCAAGCTGATTCACATCATCCAGCTGATCGTACGGTATACCGGCATGAGATAAAATTTCAGCGATATAGGCTTCAAAAGTATTCAGGCCATAAAGCCAATATCGCCCGGCATACCTTTCATCAAATAAGACAGCAACTCTTGCTATTTGCATGCTGTATACTTCCTCTCCAGACTCGAAAGCTCTCTTTTATATGTTCTGGTAATACAAAGCCACCTTCCGGATCCCGGCAATCATCTCGCTGATATCCTGCTCTGTGTAAAATTCGCTGATGTTCAAATAAATAGAAGTCCGCAAAATCTCTTCCGCAACCGGACACAGGCCTTCACTATAAGTAATTCCCGTAATATCAAACGGGAAGTGGCTTCCGGAATAGGCGGTTCGATGCTGGAACAACCGGTTCATATAAACGGCTTCCGCAATATAGCCCGGCGCATTCGGAATGCCTTCTTTCTCCAGCGCCTGGCTGAATGCATCCCTCGTACAGGTGAGCTCCTCCTCTTTGATAAGCATTAAGTAGAACCAATAGGTGCTTTTACCGCCTTCCGTTATTTTCGGCGCAGCAATCCCCGGAAGTCCTTGTATGCCTGCCGTTATCGTCTCTCCATACCGCTCTCTTTGCCCGCAAATCCAATGAAGCTTTTTCAATTGGGCGATACCGACAGCACCTTGAAGCTCCGTCATCCGATAATTTGGCGCCAAGCTGCTTATATCCCGCGATACCATGCCGCCGAAGCGATGGTAGTTTTTATCTGCAAACGCATGTGTCGTATAATAATCAGCCTGCTCACCGGAATTTACGGTTACAATCCCGCCATCCCCGGTAGAAATATGTTTAAAATCGTTGGTGCTGAAGCACCCGTAATCTCCAAAGGTCCCCACATATCTGCCTTTATAAGCCGTTAAATAGCTTTGGGCGCAATCCTCAATAACTTTCAGCTTATACCTTCTTGCAATGTCCATAATCCTGTCCATATCGGCCGGATTTCCGGCGAGATGAACGACAAGGATCGCCTTGGTGCGTCCGGCAATCCTGGACTCAATCGATATCGGGTCCATATTGTAGGTATGCGGATCCAGATCTGCAAACACCGGTATTGCATTTTGATATAAAATTCCGATCAAGGTACCCTGGTCTGTAACCGGACTCGTAATCACTTCATCGCCTACGGTTATCCCCGCAGCTCCTAACGCTACATGAATGGCTGCTGTACCGGATGAGGTTGCGACACTGTATTGCAAATTGTAAATCGCGTTAAAATCAGCCAAAAATTGTTTGACCTTGCTGCCAAAATGATAGAACAGTGTATTCTGTTCAAGTGCTTCCAATACTTCCTTGGCTTCCTCCTCGCCAAAACGTTTTCCAGTGCCAAATGGCATTGTTTTTACGGGGGAGCCACCAAAAATGGCCAGCTTCTCTATGCTCATTGCACGTACTCCCTTATTTTCCGATTATGGAAAGGGAAAGCCGTTATTCAAGACAACGGCTTCCCGCCCTAATTCTAATGGACAACTCTTTCATATTTCCCTGCTCAAGATAGATCGTTGTAACGTTTGCACAAATACTTAATTGATATACTGTACATATTGCAGCATCCGCTTCAACATGGAAGCGCCTTGAGCGCGTGTCGCATTCTCCTGGGGGGCAAATGTCGCGCCAGCGATCCCTTCGATGATACCGGCTGCAACAGCTTGAGCCACTGCGTCCTGCGCCCAATCGGCGATAGCGTCCCGGTCGCTGAACTTACCTAGTGCCGATACGTCTGCTTGCACTTCTTTTCCGCCAAGCTTCAGCGCCCGTACGATCATCGTCACCATCTGTTCACGCGTAATACCCGCATTCGGACGGAAGGTTCCATCTTCATAGCCGCTAATCAATCCCGCTTTTTGCGCTGTGCTTACAGCTCCGGCATACCAATCGCCCGCCGCCACATCCGTATAGGAAGTCTCCTCATTTACTTCAACAAGTCCAAGCGAACGAACCAGTAGTGCCGCAAATTCAGCACGTGTAATCCGGTTATCCGGCGCGAACGTGTTGTCAGTTACACCATTGACAATAAGCTTGTTAGCGAGCATTTCCACATCTGCCATGGCCCAGTGACCGTTCAGGTCGGCAAAGGTTTTATCGGACTGGATGACGGTGTACACGCTGTTATGCGGGGAATAGATCGTCGCTTCGGACCCGCTGCCCTTGTTTGTAAATACGGATGGTACAAAATGCAGGTTATTGTTCGTATCGACCCATACGGCCGTTCCTCTCGCAGCATCTACAGCGGATTTCAAGGTCAGCGTACGCGCCACGTATACCCCTTTAAAATCCGTCAATTCCCGGCCGTTTATATCCACACGGAAATTGAAGGGATGCTCCAGCAGCTGCTGCGAGCCTAGCTTATGGGCTTCGGCATTTACAGCATCATTTATTTTCCCGGATACTCTGGTTATCGTTACAGTGATGACCGCATCCGTAGGCATATCTTGTAACACACGGACAGGGAGACTGTAGGAAGCTCCATCCACTATGATTTGTACGGTAGCACCTGGCTGCCGGCTTGCCGCATCTAAGAGGGCTGATGCCGGAAGCTCGACTTTCACCACAGGATCCGTATTGTTGATATCAAGGGTAATCACCGAAGAATTAGAGAAGGCTTTGGTCACTAGGTCCGCCCCCACAGATAATTTCGTAACGGTCCCTTGGTCAGAAGTTTCTTTCGCCTCTTTGACTTCGATATCCATACCATTGAGCTTGACTGTCACCGCTGTTGTTTTTGTACTCGTTGACGTTGTGCCCGTTTGTGTATAACTGTTAGTACTTCCATGATCACCACCGTTCGGGGCTCCGGCCCGCGTCACCGTAATGGTGTAGGTTTTCGCCGCCGACTCATCCGCCGCCGTTACAACCACCGTGATGACATTGGTCCCTACATTCAGCGCAATGGCTGCGCTCTGCTGCCCACTTGCAACAGATGTCCCATTTACAGTTACTGCTGCCGTTTCATCCGCTGCCTCAGGCAACACCGTTAGGCTTGTGATACTGTTTGCAACACTCTGTGTGTAGCTCGTCTTTGATCCTGAAAATGCTTCATTCAACGCTCCGCTGCTTACAATCAAGCTGCTCAAATCAACATTTTGGGGCTTGACTTCAATCGTATGTGTGCCTGCAGCTAACGTAACTGTCAAAAGCTTGTTCACAAGATCGTACGTATATTCATTTGCAAGAAGCACGTTATCGTCCACGCTAACCTGAGAAAGAGAAGCAGCGTGAAGCGTTACTGACATCGGAGCATTCAATTCAAGAGTCCCCTGGAGCGCTGAAGTGTTTGCATCCTTATACATAGCTGCGTTGAACGCGGATGATCCTTGCAGCAGCAAGGTGCCGTTATCCGTTAATGTCTTTCCCCTTGTCATATCATAGGCCGCATAGTCCCCGCCAGCCATTTGGCTGATCACAGCTTGATCCGCATCACTTGCAATGCCTTCGACTGTATAGTTCGAACCACCGGTCTTGAACAGGACTGTATCGGATATTGTACTGTCATCGCCTCTCTCGATCTGAGCGCCAATCACATTTGTACCCTGAAGGAGTTCGGCATCGATCTGCATCTCCGAATCGATGGCCCCGTCTCCGGCAGGCAAGAGCTGGAAGGCGTCAATGGCAAAATTATAGCTGGCTTCATCCGTGTTTTTACCTATTACCTCGTAGCGCAGTGTATGTTGACCTGCAGTAAAATGCAAGGTGCCATGATTGTATAGCTTCGGCAAATATCCAAAGCTGCCGGCATTGACCGAGCTGCCGATCGGCTGGCCGTCCACGAACACTTGAACATTCCCAAAGTTTGGATTGTCTATAAACGTAGTAGAAAATTGATAATCCCCTTCTTCATCCACGTTAACTTGATATTCCGTGTAATCGCCAACCTGACTCATGTTAAACCGTATGAACCGCGTCCCTACTTCCGTAAGGATCGGATAACTGGATGCCGATGTGGTCATAGCCGGCAGCATTTCCTCGGCCTGATAATAACTGCTAACGAACGGCCCCGCCTTCATGACCGTCAAGAAACGGTGATCGGTTAATTTCTCATCGCCGCTGCCAACCTTGACCGAATAGCCATAATTCTCAGCTCCGTTGAATTTATAGAATGTCATAGGCAATGGATCCGGGCTAAGAAATTTGGCGGTGATTTGAGCGCTGCCATTTTGCACAAAGAGATCATTGCCGTATTGGGTCTGGCCAGGCACGGCTGTGGTCCCGTCAATCTGATAATCAAACA
This sequence comes from Paenibacillus eucommiae, assembly GCF_017874215.1. Lineage (GTDB taxonomy): Bacteria > Bacillota > Bacilli > Paenibacillales > NBRC-103111 > Paenibacillus_AI > Paenibacillus_AI eucommiae. The sequence goes on along the minus strand of NZ_JAGGLB010000005.1, from coordinate 215,686 downwards.
GTTGGCCATTAAACATAACCCAGTCGAAATCCCGGGGAACATCGGCCTGCAAATCATCCAGCATGACATAATAATTAGGCTTTATGTAGACGATGTGCCGATCATATTTTTCCAGCTTCGGATTCGCATAGGCTTTAGCCGCAGATCCTTTCACATAGTCATAGGTTGGCGTTAACATCCCCTGTGTCAAAGTACCGCCGCCAAGCGAGCTTTGTCCCTGCCCGTCTACCTGAATGGTGCTGTGCCCCATCTGGACCGTAAAGTCATTGAGATCGCTGGGCCGTCTGAAATCCTGATAACCAGGGTCTCTGGCGATCCAAGAACCATTAGTAGCAATCTGGAAACTATTCTGGTCGAAATGGTTATGTCCAGCGGAAAAATTGTTGCTCTGAAAGGCCAAAAGCACATCTTCCTTCTCCCAACCGGATCTTAAAGCCGCCCAGCCGATTTCCGGCAAAACGGCAGACGTGGGCATGCCGCTCGGGGCCACCACATTCCCATCCGCATTGAAGTAAAGAAAATTACTTATGATTTCCAGTGAAGCTGGTTTAGCTTGGGACAGGTACCATCCGGCTAAATCATTATTCAACGAATGCTTTAGCACATTCATGGTGTTGTGGAAATAATTATTGTACAAGGAATCCGAGAAAGCAGCCGTCCCCGTTCCACCCGGAGCAAGAAAGTAATTGGCCCAGCGGATAACAAAATCGTTAAAGAAAGGGTGATTCATAAGATCACTTTGTCCCGTTGTGCGAGTGACTTGGTCGACAGCCTTTACCAGTGCTTCAATGGAATAATCGGTGTACAAGAACCCTTCACTCTGACCCGACTGCATCCGTTGGTCCAAGTACCATTTCATGAAATTGAAGGCTCTCGTTAAATATTTATTCGTGTTCGGATTGCTGCCATGCAGTACGGATGCCCCCGCAGCCAACGCAGCTGCTTTCACAATCTGTCCATTATTATCGAGCTTCGCCAGTGTGTTAATAAATAGCGTGGCTAATGCTTTGTTTTCCAGCGCTGTTTCAATTTGACTGCGTTCTGCTGGCGTGAACAAATCATACAGCATATCGTAAGCCGTGCTCACGCCCATTGTGATGTGAACCGTGTCCAGGCAGCTCCCACCACATTCATCTGCGGGATCCGTCCAGGTATCCCAATTCGTCATGGACAGGACATAGGATTTAGCCTTGTCCGCATAGGCGTTATCTTGGGTGATAACGTAAGCGAGGCTCAGTGTTTCAAGCCGGTTCTGAATGTCTCTGGATATCTGTGTCCAGAAAGGATAGCTTGCATATCCCTCCGGCGGGGTGAGAGGACCTGGCTGGGTAGGAGGCAGGGTAATCGTTACTATACTTCCACCGCCAAAGTTAATCGTAAAATGATCGGTTTCGGCGAGATACAGGTCCGCCTTCTGCTTCACCTCATTCCATAGCTGCTGCCCGGTTTGGCCGAAAGGATTGGCGGTCGTGTCCTGAGCGTTGTCTCTTAAAGCTGGAATATCAGCGCTGGTAAAATACAGTCTTGGATGACTTGTTACTCCTATTGGAAAGGTTCGAACCGGTTCCGGTGGGATCGGATCAATCGAGGCCGCATCGAAATAAGAAGTGCCGGCATCATTGCTAAGCAGCAGCAAGGTCACATAAACAGCACCAGCAGGCGCTTCCGTTTCCACACTCAGTTCCTGCCATTGATTGCGCAATGGGCCGGACTGGATATAATTAGCGATTCTTTTCCCTTCAGTGTTCCAAAATTCTACATATATCTCATTAACTCCGTTGACAATGTAGGTTTGGACAGAGCTCTTATAATTCGTTCCAGGTGTGACCGGAACTTTAGGACTGCGCAATCCCATTGCATGATGGGTCGGATTCGCCAGCTTCACGCTGCGCTGACCTTCGTAGACGATATCCGTTACCGATACTGCAGGCACCGACGGAGTCAGCTGCGTCCAGCCGGAAGGAGTTCCGCCACTGACCTTCTCGAAATCGCCATTTGACATTTGTTGCAGTTCTGTAAGCGGGATTTGAGTCAAAGAAGCTTGATCAAAATAAGCGGTACCTTCATACACGGAGCTGCCGTAAAGCAAAACAGTTGCATACGCCGCATTCGCCGGAGCCTCTTGCTGAATGACAAGTTCATGCCACTCTTCTGTCGCTTCCGCTGTTTTGGTTTCAATTCCGATCCTTGCGCCGTTAACATCCCAGAACTCCAAGTAAACATCAGGCATTCCGGTTACCGAGGTCACATGAGCAAATATGGAGGCCCGATACGCATCTCCAGGCGTAACCGGTACTCTGGAGCTGCGCAAGCCGAGTTGGGCTGACGGCGAAGGATCCACTATTTTGAGGCTGTAATTTCCCTCGTATGCCTTTTCATTCGTGACAGCTACCGGAAGACTGGGATCAAGCTGCTCCCATTGATTCGGAACCCCACTCGTTTGCAGCTCGAATCCGCCATTAGGAAGAAGAACTTGTGGGATTTGCGTCAAAGAAGCGTGATCCAAATAAGTAGTGCCTTCATATACCGAGCTGCCGTAAAGCAGAATAGTTGCGTAAGCCGCATTGGCCGGAGCCACCTGTTGTATCACAAGCTCATGCCACGCATCTAAGGCTTCAGCTGCTTTAATTTCAACTTGGATTCGTGCGCCGGAGCTATCCCAGAATTCGAGATACATATCAGGCATAGCAGCTACAGCGTTCACATAAGCGAAGATAGAGGCCTGATAAGCGCTTCCAGGTGTAACCGGAACACTGGAGCTTCGCAAGCCGGGCTGGGCTGATGGTGAAGGATCCACTAGCTTGATACTGTAGTTGCCCTCGTATACCTCTTCGTCCGATACCATTACCGATAGACTGCTATCGTACTGTGACCATTCATCCGGATGTCCGTTCGTTTGCAGCTCGAAGCCCCCATTAGGAAGAAGCTCCGGACCCGTAGGTCCGGCTCCATTAGCAGCCGCTTTTTGCGGAGGAAAGCCATACAACGTAGAAAAAAAGAGCAGCAAGATGAGGAAACGGACTAATAAACTTTTACTTTTAACAAAATTCAAATTATTCATCTCCTTTACTTCCATTGATCATACATTGCTTTATGCCTTGACTGCCGGCTCTGGCGTCACATATGAATCCCTCCTCTCATACACTGCTTTCTTCATTTCGTCATCCAACTGGCTAATTTACCTGAAAACAAAATGAATCCGCTTTCAATATCGCGATATTAATTTTCTCGTACTGTAATAGCGATTTACTACAGTATATTGACATATAAAAAAGATCATCGCGCTGCACAAACCATGCAACAACCAGTCCCTTTTCGAGTTACTACATCCTATCTACAGTACATATTAAGATACACTACAGCTATTGTCAATATAAGGTTTCGATGTGAATCCAATAAATAAACACACTCTTATACTTGGTATACGAGCTTAGTAAGGCTATGACATAATAAGGATTCTACATTCCTGCTTGAAATCACATAAGATATACGGTAGAATTAATATCGTTGTTGGTGGACATTGATAGTCTCGCTCATCAACATGTTTTGATTGGATTACTATGTTAAGGAGATTTCATATGAGTAACAAACCAAGCCGCACAACGTTCAGGAATCGTCTAGAGGAAATGGTTAAATCATTGAAGGATGATATTATTGCCAACAAGTACCCCCCTGGCACTTACCTGCCTTCGGAAAATGCACTGGTTGAACAATACAGTCTGAGCAGCAAGTCGGTAGCTAAAGGATTGGATATGCTTCAAGAGGAAGGACTTATTATTAAAATTCACAGAGTTGGCAGTATGGTAAAAGAGGTAGACAGCCAAAAAAAAGTAACAATTACTTTAGGGTATAGTCCCGATCATAATATAGTTCTTGAAGAGCTTATTGCAGAATTCAGCAGCCTTTATTCACATATCGAGGTAAATACAACTTCATTTGAACCCTATGACCATGCTTCCATCAAAAAACACATTAAATCCAACAAAATAGATACTTTCATGTTGAATTATTTGGATTTTCAAAAAATCGTCGAAACTGAGGAGTTGGACTTTTTAGAACCTCTTCCCGTTCGTCAGGATATATCCCCTTTCCTTTATGAACCATTTATCGAGGGTGATACATGTTACGCGCAACCACTAACCTTTTCACCTATCATACTTTGTTATAACAAAGATCACTTTACAGAAGCGGGTCTGCCAGAGCCGGATAGCGACTGGACTTGGAAAGATTTAATGCATTACGCTTCTTTGTTATCCAAGGACAATGAACGATATGGCTTATATTTTCATGCGTTATCCGAAAACCGCTGGCCGATATTTCAGATTCAAAGCGGGATTAAATTTGAGCGGGAGCCTTCAGGTACGTATAAGATATACGGTACGAAGATTATGGAGAGCTTCGCATTTTATCGTGATTTAATCCTTAACTCTTCTTTAATTCCCCCTTTCTTTTCGGAAAATAATTCAGATGCTAATATGCTTTTCCTTCAAGGGAAAATCTCCATGACCATAACCTCTTATTTTGGTTTGGATCTGTTTAGAGACTCCTCCTTGAACTATGATATAGCCCCTTTGCCTTTCTTTTCCGAACCACTAACATTATTGTTATGCATTGGCATGGCCCTAAATAAAAACTCTGAAAATAAAGAGGCGGCAAATTTATTAGTGCAGTTTCTCACTTCTGAAAAAGCACAAACGATCATCAGAAATAAGACATTAAATATTCCGAGCCTCAAAAAAATCGCTCAACAAAAAAGTGGAGATCACTTGAACCGTCCCTCCCGCTTTAATCTGTATCGTGAGATTATTCCAACCTTTCGCTATCATAAAGATTTGAATTTGAACGTCCAATCGATAGTAACGATTCGACAGCAGCTAAAATTTCTTTTGTCAAAAATGGAAAGTGAAGATGAAATGTGTGTGAAATTAGAACATTTATTATAAAGCTAGACGATATTAAAGGATTCTATTTGGTTAATCGCCATATCGAATTCTTTTTTTTACAAATTCAAAACAACTTATAAATAGTATTAATAATCAAAATTTTTATTATATACCTGTTGATACTATTTTTGTATTATAAGCTTGCAAGTTAAAAAACTTACGTTAAGGGGAGTGAAGACACAAATATGTAACCGCATTCTTCATTATTATAAAGGAGTAGATTATTATAGCCAAGGTAACAATAACTTCACAAACAGCAAAGGCTAAATTAACAGCAAGTTCACAAAAACAAGGTTTTCGTCTTTTTCTGCTAACCTTACCGTTTTTGGTATTATTGTTCATGTTTTCATATCTTCCCTTGTATGGATGGATCTATTCACTTTACGATTATCGTGCTGGAATGAAATTACAAAACACGACATTTGTTGGTTTTAAACATTTTATCGAATTGGTGAGTAGTCATTACTTGTTGGAAGAGATCTTTCGTGTGTTGAAGAATACATTTGCCATGAGTTTTCTCGGAATACTGACATCCCCGCTACCAGCGATCTTCGCGATATTTCTAATGGAGGTTAAAGCGAAACGTTTAAAAGGTCTTGTACAGACATTAACTACTCTACCTAATTTTATCAGCTGGGTTCTGGTATATTCATTGGCATTTGCGATGTTCTCCGTGGGAGACGGATTTATTAATCGTTTATTGGTAGCAACACATGTGATGGATACCGAAATCAATTTTCTCGCCTCTAATGATCATGTCTGGTTAACTATGTTGGCTTATTCCACTTGGAAAGGACTAGGATGGGGCGCTATTATTTATTTGGCTGCAATCGCTTCCATAGATCCTGAGATGTATGAAGCTGCTACGGTAGACGGCGCTGGAAGGTTCCACAAGATCTGGCATATCACGGTTCCTGGTTTATTACCTACATATTTTGTGCTTCTTCTGTTGCAAATTGCCAATTTTATAAACAATGGGTTTGATCAATATTTTGTATTCCAAAATCCATTAAATAAAGAGAATATCGAGGTGCTAGATCTCTACGTCTTTAATCAGGGGATTGTTGGGAACGGAATTTCATATGCTACCGTGGTAAGTATTCTGAAAACAGTGGTTAGTGTGGCATTGTTGTTATTTGCGAATGGAATGTCCAAGATTATACGTAAAGAATCGATTATCTAAATTATATAGGATGTGGCAGCTACCATGATTCGCGAAAAAAGAACCGTTGGCAGTACTATCTTTAATATCATAAACATTGGATTTTTCATATTATTTACATTAATCTGTATATTCCCATTCTATTATATGTTTATTAACACTATCAGTGATAATTATTTGGCAGCTACAGGTAAAATATTACTCATTCCTAAAGGCATTCATCTGAAAAATTATGCTGAGATTTTCAGTCTTCCAGGACTAGGTCAAGCGGCGTTTATCTCTATTTCCCGTACCATCATTGGAACACTTCTGACATTGATCGGTTCTGCTTTTCTTGGATATGCATATTCCAGAAAAGAATATTGGATGCGCAAGTTTTGGTATCGGTTTGTTATCATAAGCTTGTACTTTAATGCAGGCATCATTCCATGGTTCATTATGATGAAAAACTTAGGCATGATCAACAACTTTTGGGCGTATATCCTTCCAACCGTTGTATCTGGTTTCTACGTGATCCTATTCAAGACCTACGTAGAGTCACTCCCCGCCTCCTTAGAAGAATCGGCTCAGATTGATGGTGCAGGTTATATGGTTCGCTTTAGTAAAATTATTTTGCCATTATCAGCACCGATATTGGCTACAATTGCTGTGTTTGCAAGCGTAGCACAGTGGAATTCCTTTATGGATACCCTGTTCCTTATAAGATCATCCAAGCTCTTTACACTCCAATTTTTGTTATATCAATATCTGAATCAAGTCAATGTCATAGCAGAAGCATTAAAAACATCGACACATCCTAGCGTCAATCCATTTGAATTAACCCCAATCTCCATTCGAATGACTATTTCCATCGTTGTAGTTCTGCCCATTATGTTAGTATATCCGTTCCTGCAGCGATTTTTCATTAAAGGTATCTTACTCGGTGCCGTAAAAGGGTGACATTCTTATGATTTGAACAATTTCAATGGGTTCGGTAATTATTACGGCAGATTTCTGACGCTAATTACAAATATATAACGAAACCTAGGGAGGAAAGAAACAATGAAAAAAAGAACAATTGGCAAATTCCACAAATTCTCCATTGTCGCGATGGTGTTGACCATGGCGGTCGTTTTCAGCAGCTGCTCAAAATCAGCAACAACCACATCGAGCCCTGCAACAAATGGAACAACTGCACCTACCCACGCGGAAGTTGTGACTTTACAGGGGTTCGCGGATGGAGGCCAATTTTCAGGGACGTTTCAAGGCTGGTGGGCTGATATTCTCAAGGAAAAGGTAGGCGTACAATTTGAAATGATTCCAACAGGCGACCAAGCGGGGCTAAAGCTACAAGCACTTATGGCCGGCGGAGAATTGCCAGATATCGTTCGTTTTTTTAGTCAAAAACAATTTGTAGATGCAGTTGATGCAGGCTTGCTGGTGAACCTTGATGAGCATATGGATAAGTTGCCCAACGTTGCAAAATACGCTCAAGCAGGACTCAAATATTATCGTGATGCCTTCAGCAACGGTACCGGGAATGCCTATCTTGTTCCATCCTTTATAGGTCCCTATCCTCTAGGTAATGACTTAAACAATTCACCCTACATTCGTTGGGATCTTTACAAGCAGCTTGGTATGCCCGTCTTGGAAAAATTCGAAGACTACCTGCCCTTACTGAAAAAAATGCAGGACTTAGAGCCTAAGAACAAGGACGGACAAAAGGTGTACGGCTTCAGTTTATGGAAGGACTGGGACACAACCTCGATGCGATTAGCTAATTATTCAGTTAATGGCATTAATACAGGTGATCCTGCTATATTACCATTTGTAGGGGAGAATATAGCTACAGGTGAGCTTACGAGTATTTTTGCGCCAGGCAGTGAATATCTTCGTTTTTTGAAATTTTATTATACGGCTAATCAAATGGGACTTTTAGATCCAGACTCATTGACTCAGAACTTCGCTAATGCAACAGAGAAGCTTAAAAATGGCAGGGTGTTATTCTCACCTTGGGCTTGGTGGGCAGCTAATTTCAATACTCCTGAACATGCCAATGCAAATCCCCCAATAGGTTTACAACCTGTATTCACTAAGGAAAACAAAATACGGATCACGACTGATAATTCACTTGGCGATCCCTATCCGTATGGGATAAGCAAATCGACCAAAAATCTCGAAGCAGCATTGAAATTTCTAGATTTCATTTATTCCTTAGAAGGTAATCAGCTTTTATATAATGGACCCAAAGGTGTCTTATGGGATGTTGACGCTGAGGGTCAAGCTGCTATAACAGACGCAGGCTGGGACATTATTGACAACAAAAAAGATATGCCGGGTGGTGGAAAACTATCGGATGCCTCCTCATTATTCAATAGCGCTGCACTTACAGGCGCTGTTATCGATCCTTCAACCCATCAGACCATTAGCTATCAGTACTGGGATACAACCCTGAATCGTCAACCGAGCAATCTATTGAAAGATTGGCAGTCCATAACCGGTTATAAGTCAGCAGTCGAAATGGTGAAAGCCGAGGACTTATTCGTGACAGTGAATCCTGCGGAGAAATTGGTTCCGCCTCTCACTAATGATCTGGAAGCTTTGAAAACCAGAATCGGCGATGTCGTTAAGACCAATTCATGGCTCGCTATCTTTGCTAAAAACGATGCAGAATTTCAAGAGTATATTGATGATATGGTGAAAAAGTCAAATGAGATAGGTCTCCAGAAAATAATTGATGCTACCAACGAGAACTGGAAAATTGCCCGGGAGCTTGAGAAGAATTACACCAAATAAATATATGTTTAAAGTTCCTAAGAAGCAGGTTCGCATTTGCGCAGCCTGCTTTAACCTGTATTAGTTTATCTGTACAGAAAATGAATATGTTTTACTTACTGATTCAGATCAAAAGGATGAGTCAAGATGAAATTATTAAGAGATATCCCCTACAATTTACGCAATTTGTTCCGTCTTCGTTTTTATAATCGTCTTATGCTGTACAATACGTTGATTTTTTTGCTGGTTGCTTATTTATTGGCATTTTTAGCGAGCCGTTATGCATCAGAGCTGGACACAGTGAAACAACTTCAGCAGAGCAGGGATGCGCTGAGTGCCGTATTCAGTTTCTATAATAGAAAGCATGACAATTTTTCCAATCTTGTTTATACGCTATATGATTCAGCAGAAACACATAATGCCCTCAGTATGATGTTGGAATCGACATCCGATGATAAATATGAGAATGATCCATTTACCAAACAGAAAATCGTGAAAGTCATGCAGGATATTGCTGTTCAAGATAGAGATATTTCTTTGATTCTGATCTATAAAACCTTGACCGACATTCAGTATGTGTATAATAGCAACAATAAGTTTATTGATCGGGTAGGCGAAGATTTTCCTTTTTTCAATCAACTAAAGCAGAAGACTGCAGGCCGATACATATTCGGAACGCAAAACATCGAAAGTGGTTCTCTATCACAGAAAGTTTATGGGATATCGGGAACACTAGGAACCAAAGAAATTAACCGCAATGCAGGACAGCTCCTTGTTACCTATAACACTCAGGCATTGGAAGCTATACTTCAGGAGTACAACGGAAAAACACAGGGACGGTTTGTTATCGTGACAAATAACGGTGAAATCATTCTAGATTCCAACTCGCAATATGGGCGTGTAACATTCCCCCTGTTAAAATTATTGCAATCGGGTGTTCATTCGGCATCCATCAATGATAAACCGTATTATATCCAAACTATTGCAAATGAGAATCGAAATTATATTGCCGCTAACCTCGTTCCAAAAGCGGAGATTGATCAAAAAAATGCTAGTATCCGATTCCTGATTTATGGAGTCTTCACTGCTATGGCATTCGTCTGCGCCATACTTTATTCTATAGCCGGAACCTTCGTTTCCCGACGTGTGAATGCGGTGATCTTAGGAATGAAGCGCGTAAGTTCCAATAATTTATCTTATCGGATTCCGATATATGTTGGAAATGATGAATTTACTGAAATTGTAGCGCGATTTAATTCGATGTGCGATGAGCTTCAGGCAACCATAAACCGAGAATATATCAATGAAATCAGAAAAAAAAATGCCGAGCTGAATGCCCTGCAGGCCGGCATCAATCCGCATTTTTTGTATAACACATTGGAGGCCATTCGCATAAAAGCTATTGATGATGGTAACAACGATGTAGCAGAGATGATTATGCTTCTAGCACACCTGTACCGCAGCATAGTCAGAGATCATACATTCATTACCATTCGCAAGGAAATAAACATGTGCGGCATGTACTTAAGCATACTTTCTCTGCGTTATGCCAGCAATTTAGAGTATGAAATCAATATTGAACCACAGATGATGGAATATGGTATCCCAAAAAATCTGCTTCAGCCGATTATAGAAAACTATTTTGTCCATGGAATCCGCGATAACAATGAGAGCAACCGATTTATAATCCGTGGCTTCCTGCAGGACGGTGATATTTGTTTTATCTTTGAAGACAACGGGTTGGGAATGAATAAAAGCCGTCTCGAACACATACAGAACCTTCTTAAAGCTGTTGATTCCAAGACCGAATCCAGTTATGGATTATCTAATGTGCATGAGCGGATTTACCTTGTATATGGCAATCCCTACGGTCTTTGGCTTGAGAGTGAGGAAAACTGCGAGACGCGGGTCATTGTCCGGATCAAAGCCATGACTTGCGAAGAGCTGGATCGCAATCTCAGCACGATCAAAAATCATGGCGATTTATAGGACTACTTGTTCAGGTCTTGCCGACGAAACTCCATGGGCGAAATGCCATACATTTTCTTAAACACGCGATTGAAATAACTTTGGTTAGGGATCCCGATCCGGCGTACGATCTCACCTATTTTGAGGTTCGATTCCAATAGCAAGACCCTCGATGCCTGCAAGCGTACCTGCATGAGATAATCATTGAAGTACTTATCCGTTTCTTCTTTAAAAAGCTGCCCAAGGTAAGCCGAACTCACATTAAAACTAGTAGCGAGTGTTTTCAGGGAAAGCTCCGTATCGTACTTATTGTTCACCAGCTCTAACGTGAGATGAACCAATATATGTAATGCCCCCTTCCGCTCACGAATCACATGGATTGAATCATCAATGGTTCGTGATAACCATTTTTCCAGACTATCCGTTGAGTCTATTCTCGCAAAGTTCGAAAGCTGTTTTGTGACTTCAGCGGAAAGCGGATCAGATAATCGCCCCGATTCAATCATTGCTCGAATAAGAGATAGCACCAATGGCAGAATGCCGCTTCGCATCTCCGGAAAGGGGTAACCAGAATAAATCAGGAAATATTTTTCGGCAATTAACTGCGCCTGTTGAAGTTTTCCTTCTTTCAAAGCCTCAGTGAACTGCATGAGTATCGTATGAGTTTCAGCGAGCGACACACACTGAGGATCGAGGAAATCTTTGCAAAAAACGGTGGTAGCAGCAGGATCAACAAAATGGTAATCAAGGAACGCTATCGCAGATGCGTAGCCGGAACTAACGCTTGCGAAAGTATTTATTATGGGGCTGACAGCAGAGAAAACCTTTATCCCCTTACTATTAGCTTCTTCAAATATTTTAAACAGGTAAGAACCGAGTTCATCTTGAATCAACCCACGGGATTCTCCATGCCAAATAATCACAACTCTGGAGCTAGCATCAATAAAACATTCTCCACTAAAGGATGGGCATAGAATGTCACGGCAAATTTCAAATAATAAAGACGAAAATTTGTATTTCAATTCCATTTGCTTCAGATGAATCACATCTAGCACACAAACCGTATAGTCTGGGGCGGAGAGGTTGATTTGGAGCAAATCTGCCCTTTCAAACAATTCGAAATCCTGAATGGTACCATTTACCCAACGGTCCAAAATGTTAGTACGAAAAGCCAATATATCTAAGGATTCTACGGAAACCACCATTTGATCATGTACCAGATTTTCCAAGGTTTTTGATAACGTATCGAAAAGTTCGCTTTGATTAATAGGCTTTAACAAATAGTTCTCTACACCCATTTGCAGAGCCTTTTTAACATATTCAAATTCGTTAAAAGCACTAATGATGATGCAGCGCAAAGAGGGGTTAATGAGCTTTGCTCTGGAGATTAATGTAAGTCCATCCATACGCGGCATACAGATATCGGTTATGAGAAGATGTGCTGGATTATGAGCAAGCATAGAAAGTATATCCTGACCGTTTGTCGCCGTACCCGTTATTTCCATGTTCAATGATTCCCAATCTATTTGTTTACTCAAGCCATGAATCACTAACGGTTCATCATCCGCAATCAATACTTTATACATCTTTATCCCTCTTCCCCCGGAAGTGCATGTTGTACCCGCTCCTATTAACTATACAAATATTATATCGTAACTTATATGATAAAAACTATGAATATTAGCACTAATTACTAGTCGTTCCGATCTAGGAAACAGAGGGATTGTCGCTATCGAAACCTAGTGTACGGCAAATAAGATCCTCTCGGCTTGCCAAGGGATCTCTACTCCTTATACCGATCATCAAGAACGGCACCGCGGCGACCACGCAGTTCCGACCTTATTTAGCTGTAACGCCACCATCCACAGGCAATTCGATCCCCGTGATATACGCAGATTCATCAGAAGCCAGGAAAAGGACGGCTTCAGCCACTTCCGATGCACGTCCGACTCTCGGCAATGCCGTCTGAGATAGAAACCATTGCAGCATCTGTTTATTATTTACAAATTCCGAGCTCATCGGCGTTTCTATAAAGCCTGGGTGCACCGAATTAACACGAATATGGTCTTTGCCATAATCGACTGCAGCCGCTTTGCTTAGCATACGGACACCACCTTTGGAAGCCGTATAGGCGCCTGCTCCACTGCTGCCGGTCAGACCCGCGATCGATGAAATATTGACGATTGAGCCGCCATTGTTTGCCTGCATATGGGGAATGACATGCTTCATTCCGAGGAAGGTGCTGGTCAAGTTAATATTTATTACTTTATTCCATTGTTCAATCGTCGTATCGACCAGTCCTGCTGCAAGAGAAATACCGGCATTGTTGACCAAGACATCCACTTTGCCATAAGTCTTAATTGTATCCTCCACAACCTTAATCCAATCTTCCTCTGAAGCGACATTGTGTGCATAGGCTGAAGCCTGACCACCTATAGCTTCAATTTCCTCCACAATAGCTTGCACCGCGGCTTCATTGATATCTGTGGCCACAACCTTGGCGCCCTCTTTCGCGAACAAAAGCGCTTCTTCACGCCCCATACCACTTCCAGCTCCGGTAATAATCGCCACTTTATTAGTAAGACGAGTCATATCCCTGCCTCCTTTGTTATCATATGATAGTTCCTTAATCCATGAAGGTTAACCAAGAGTATACCTAAATATTCATATGATAGTTTAACTATCACTACGATATAAATTATATCACGACGATTTGATGAACTCAACCCTTCTTGCTTTAGCACTAACCGCTCTATATAATAAATTGGAAACCTAATCAAAAAGATGAAAGGTCAGCCTCTATGGATCCGAAAACAAGATACGAGAAAGAACGGTCTGACGGCAAGCAGCTTCGGCTGCTCACGATTCTCGAAGCGGCGGAAAGAGTGTTTACGCTAAAAGGAATCGAAAAAAGTACCATGCAGGATGTGGCCAGTGAAGCAAACATCGGCATTGCTACCCTATTTCGCTATTTCCCAAAAAAAGAAAAGCTGATCGTTGCGATCGCCTCCCAGCTGCTCGAACCGATGCTTCATCGTTTTCAATGTGTCGCCGAACTCCCCCTAACTTGCCTGGAAAAGCTCGAAAAATTATTCGATTTCTTTATTGAAGATCATACTAATCCAAGCATAAAATTTATGGTGGATTTCGAAAGCTATACCTCCCATTCCATGGATCCATTGGAGGATATTTCAATTTTCAATACATTGAACCGCAAGATTTCAAATGAATATTCCAAAATCATTCAAAATGGCATCGAGGACGGGTCCATTCGTTCTGATCTACCGATCAGGGAGACCTTAACGACTATCGTCAACACATTTGGCCTCTTTTCCAAAAAGCTGTCACTGCAAAAAAATATTTTGCTACTTGAATCCGATTTAGAATCCGACCACCAGCTCGCAATCCTAAAGAAAATACTTATTGATTACCTAAAAGCCTAGTGGACATATATTTCCGTATAATCATCATATAGGCATGAGCACAATGACTTACCTGACATATAATATTTAGAATACTTCATCTGGAGGTAGCTATGGATAGTTATCATTTTATTGGGATTAAGGGTAGTGGCATGAGTGCAGTGGCTCAATATCTGCATGACATGGGGCATAGTGTGCAGGGGGAGGACGTTGAAGCTTTTCTTTTTACCCAGAAGTCGTTAGATTCCCGGAACATTCCTTTGTATTCGTTTGGAAATGCGCCCCTGTCACCAGCGATGACGGTTATTGCTTCTAATGCCTTTTCCGATGAACATCCTTCCATTCTCCAATGTAAGCGGCTCAATATCCCTGTTCGGCGGTATCATCATTTTTTAGGGGAATCGTTAAAAGGGTATACAAGCATTGCTATTACAGGTTCACATGGAAAAACTACAACAACGGGCATGATGGTTCATGCACTTCAGGCGATTGAGCCTACATGCAGCCTCATTGGAGATGGGACTGGAAGCGGTCACCCGGATGCCCGATTATTTGTGTTTGAAAGCTGTGAGTATCGACGGCATTTCCTTGCGTATCAGCCTGATATAGCTGTTATTACGAATATTGACTTTGACCATCCTGATTATTTCTCTGATATTCATGATGTTAGACGCGCTTTCGAAGAAATGGCTTCTTTAACGGGCAAGCTGCTGGTGGTATGTGGGGATGATCCGCAAATACGCCTGCTCCAGACACATATAGAAACTTTACATTACGGCTTCGGATTGGAAAATGAGCTTCGGGCCTCTAACCTGCATGTTGAGAATAGTGGCTTGTCTTTTGATGTGCATTATAAAAATACGCTAATCAGCCGCTTTAGCATCCCCTCATTTGGTAAGCATAACGTTTTAAATGCATTAGCTGTTATTGGCGTAGCTTTAGCCTTGGACCACAATATGGATCAAATAAAAGCGCAAATGGCTACATTTGCAGGTGTACAGCGGCGTTTTACCGAAAAAAAATGGCGTTCCAATGTGTTGATAGATGATTACGCGCATCACCCCTCCGAAATAAGAGCAACACTTGAAGCAGTACGATGCAAATTTCCGCAAAAAAAGGTAATCGGGATCTTTCAGCCTCATACCTACAGTAGATTAGAAAAACTATTAGAGGACTTTGCCCTCTCCCTGAAAGAAGCCGACGAAATATTTCTCTGCGAAATATTTGGCTCTCCACGCGAAAACAATGGAAGTGTTTCTATAGAAAGCCTAAAGGCACTTATTCCAAATGCCCGCCTCATTTCAGACAATGTCACTTCTGATCTGTCATCATATGAAGATTCAGTCCTAGTGTTTATGGGTGCTGGAGATATTCAGAAATATCAAGATATCCTGTTTGAAGCCTAATTTGACGTACCAGGCAAATCAAATAAGACTGCCGAAAATTTCTCGGGCAGTCTTATTTGATTTGGTCAACAGACACTGGCTTCGTCTCCTCTATTCCCGCCATGCCGCCATACAACGATGACAATACGACTCCAATTCCATAAACGCAACCTTATGTAGCGCCAATGTGTTCACGATGGTTCTCGACGAACCGGGCAGCGTATTGAACCTGGCAAAGAGCCTGTCCAAATAGCCGTCCCTCCCTGGGGTCCAGAACTGTACCTGCGTAACATTCGGATTATCGGCCTTAATCAAGTCAACGAGAGCCTTCAATCCTTGGATAAACAAGGATGTCCGTTGGTAAGCCTTCTGAATAAAGGCCACCTCTACTTGACATATATGCCGATCCTCATAGCTGTTAACGCCAGTGCCATATACAAAGCCTACCACTCCTACAATCTCGTAGGGTTCTTCACTGAAAACCAGCATAGCTTTTCCAAAAATCAATGGACTGCCAATAAAGCCTAGCTTCATAGCAAATGAATAAGGCAAATTCAGCTCATTGTGATGCCGGAGCAAAAACTGAATGTACGCTTCATAGTCCATTTCCAATGTACAAGGACGAAATTCGAAGGACATTATTTCGCTTGTGCTCTTAAAGCATCATTAACGATAACAAACTGTCCCAATCCGCCTTTATCCGGCCTTTTGATCTCTGGTTTTGGTGGAATCATTAGAGACACCTCCTCTTCTATATTAAGTTACCAAAGCCACCCTGATTGGAAGATTTTTGTATGTTTGGTTGCTGTGGAACCATCTGGATCATACATCCTTCCTAAGCTGGTATGTCTTTTTACCTATAGTAAAATTATACCTTCTTGAGCCTTTCTAGGAAACCCCTTAAACTGTGAACTTTACCACAATACACGGTTTCTTCTCCTCTTTTTCCTTCACGTGTGTAGCTGGACTCAGCCATTTTTGCATATAAATTGCTTACATAAGTATTTTCCGACAAGGCCACAAACCTTATCTCCTCCACCTCTGGGTGCGCCTCGATGATCTGATCAACCAAAAGACCGAATCCTTTCACAAAAAGACTCGTCCCCCTATAAGCCTTGTCAATAATGACCATATCCACAATAGCAATTTCTTTATCCTTAAAATCATGTTCCTGTGTTCCATGAAAATAAGCCGCTGCACCTATCACCCGCTCATCAGCATCCGTAGCCTGAACCAAATGCCCCTGTGTCACATACGTATACAGCAGGGAAAGCATATCCAGAGTGGTAAATGAAAGGTGCAGATCATGTTTGTTAACCATAACAAATAAGCTGACTTTGGCAAAATCTTCATCACTAATACAGCGTTTGCAATGCGTTATCATGGTGTATTTTCCTTCCAATCTTCAGCTATCCTTTTAAAATAAATCCAGCTGCCTTGGCGCCAGCCCCTCATAATCTAGGCCCAGCATCTCCATTAAATCCTTAGCGTTGCCTGCAGCATGTCCACCAGAGTTGTTGTTGAATATTACATAAATATCCTTCACCTGACTGTGCAGCAGCTCAAGCCGCTCCTTCCACTCCAGCAGCTCTTCTTTATTGTAATGATACAAATAACGGACCTCGCGCCAATTATCCGCCCCGCCCTGATTCCAGCCACTCACATTCCGCCCGTGAAAACGGACTATCGTCAGCTCCGGATGCGTCTGCTGCAGCACAATCGGCACCGATCCGACACCAGCCTGCGGCTCATCACAAATGCTGTGAATCCATCCCTCGCTCTCCATAAAAGCCAGCGTCCGCTCCCGCATTTCCGGAACAAACCAGCTCTGATGACGAAACTCCAGCGCAAGCGGAATATCCTTCATTCTTGCCTTCGCCACCTTCAGCGTATTCACATTTTCCTTGCTGCATTCGAACCAAGGCGGGTACTGAAACAGAACTGCTCTCAACTTACCAGCCTCCTGCAGCGGACGAATCGACCCCTTGAAAGCATCAAACATCTGATCCTCATTATCAAAAGGATTCTCCCCCCGCAAATGCCCGGTCATACCCTGATAAGCCTTCACCACAAAACCGAAAACACTCGGCGTCTCCTCATTCCATTTTACATAATTTTTGGTCGGCTGAACCGCATAAAAAGAGCTATCCAGCTCAACAATAGGAAAATGTGCGCCATATACCGGGAGCTTGCCTCTGCCTGCTTCACCCAAGTCATGATCGCCCCACCCGGTTAGTCCAATGTAGATCATAGCTTTCACCCCGCATGCGCTATATTTGTCTTCATTGTAACTGCGTCCCCGCCCCAGATCAACTTTATGTCCCATCAAACAAATAGAAGCTTTCCCACCAGCCTTGCAGCTGGTCAGGGAAAGCCTCCGTGTTCATTTCTTTCGCCTATTCCTTTGAAATTTGGAAGGAAGTCGTTAATATATCAAATTGCTTGGAATCAATTTGATATTTCAAACCACCAATGATGTAATAATAAACACTGGCTTCATTCGTTTTCTTGTCCAACTTAATGATTAGATTATTCTCCTTATCCTGCATGATAATCGGGTCAGTTGGCACTCCTTGAATAAGCAGCAGAATATTTTTCTGAGAATAGTCTAATATACCTGCTAATAGAGGACTTACGGAACCGGAAACATAGTCATTATCTTTAAATTTAATTAACAAAGCATCGGCGGCTTCCAAGGATGCAGGCCATACGTATGTCCCTTTCTCTATCTGTTTCAACTCTTCATAAGTCTGTTCTGTTGCTGAATTAAAAGGAGTGATACTATGAATTTGAAGCACTAAAGGCATTGTATAAGTAAGCTCTACAGGTTCAGAACAGCCCAGATCGTTACATGCTGCCACAGAGAACGTGTAAGTTTTTCCTGGTTGTAAAGAATCAATATTTATAGCAGATGCTTCTACTTCATTAATCTTCTCACCGTTCATAGTTACACTATACTTATTTGGAACCCCATTCCACTCATAGTTCCAAATTAGATTGAGTGTAAATTCATTATTGTGAAAAGCATGAAGGTTTTTTACTGGATTCGGCGTTGTATAGATCGTTAACATCATAAAGCCAAAGGGCTGACCCGGAGCTATCTTAATGTCCTGTATGGCATGTGTGGAATATCCCTGACTAGTTGCCGTTATTGTGTAGCTAATCTCTGGTAATACGTCTGCAATCTCAAAGTCACCCTTGTAGTCAGTCACTACAGTCTTTTGAATATTTGTTCCAGTTAGAGTCACCGTTGCACCAGCAAGAGGTTTGTAAAACGAATCTACAACCCTCCCACTCACAGAACCAGGTACTGGCACACCGGGTATCGGAATCTTCCCCCAACGCGGTATCGAGCAGGTGGATTCGTCACACGCTGAAGCATTTGCTTCTCTGCCAATAAAGGTGATGTCAGTCGGCATATTTTTGAAAGCTGCACGATATTCAACTCCCGGTTCCTGACCTTCCACCGTTAAAAGCACCAATTTAGGAAATTGAGGATATTGGGTTATTTTCTTCACTTCTAGTCCATGATCGAAGCCAAACTCACTCAAGGTTCGCGCGGCAACCGGATGATCAAACTCTACAAGCACAAGATCGGAACGCAAGCTGTCCACATAGGCGACCTTGGAGTCCCACTCCTTCAGTGTTATCGCCATCTTCTTTATTGCCTGGTATGAGTGTTTGAAAAGCGTTACGATAACCTCTGCCTCAACATCCCCTTCACCTAAGGCAGGTCGATCAAAAGGTGTAAATTGAGAAAGAAAACGCGGTTGAGTAGAATACCATCCTATCCCAAGATTTCCCGACCATACCCTAACTGGTTTCGTAACTGAAGCTGCTGAATCACCTTCCTGCAATTCCAGACCTACATTGTCGAGATCTTCCGCTAATTCATAGACGTACGCCTTGGATAACTCAAATGAGTAAAGAAAGTTGAAGTCACTTTCCGCCGCTCCATACTGAAAAGCAATATGCATTGCTATATCAGCATTCACAAACTTAAAATAAATATCGGCAAAAGCATCATTGACAACACCTTCAACCCAATTACTGCCTATTAATTGTTCCGAGCTGCTCTCTTTTTTTACATCCCCAGCCGCTTCAAGAATGGCTGCTGCTTTTACAGGAATGCCTATCTCTTCAAACATTACTGATGGTATCACAGCTGAGTTTACCTCATCAGGAACTAAAGGTATAGAAGTACTGCTTCCCTTTCCAACATCCTTGGGAGCTTCTCCTGGACCTTCCATAACCTTTCCGCTATAGACATTCCCCTCCACACTCATCACGATTCCTGGTTCCCCAGTAATTATAGGACCACCACCAGGACCACCATTGCCTGAAGCAAACGCCGTTTGAACAGCTTGGTTCGCCTTTTCAATTGCCTTCGCTTTCACTATTTGTTGTAAGCCCTCATCCATCTGAAATGTCCCGTTGCCTACAATCAGAATACCTGCAAGAGAGCTCGCATCGCCATACAAATTTACATGTGCATCCGTTTCAAGAAAGCCAACATTGCCTGAATTATCAACTGTAACATTCGCGTTTCCTGCCACTTCTTCAACCTTGATTAAGTTGATTCTTCCACTGCCAGTTATATGTAGAATCGTATTCGGCCGCGAAATGTGCAACATTTCTGTCCAGCTTGCGCCATCAGCATTTATTCTGACATTGGGTGCCTTGTTACTAGCATCTACTTTTAATTCTGTAATGAAAGTCTTCAACAATTTAATTACAATACCTTCATCAGAGCGAACTTCAAGGTAGTCGGCGTTGATGTTCTGAAGTGTAACCTCGCCCGATTTACCCAAATCAACAATCAACTTCTCGACCGCTGTTATCTTACCATTTGCAGGTCCATAGGTCCCTGCTGCAGTAATCGTAACGCTCGTTTGCGGATTCCCGCTGGCAAGCTGCTGCTGCACGGTATTGACGGGAGCAGTACCGCCCCAACCACCACCGCCACCGCCGCCTCCAAACATGGCAGCTGCACCGTTGACTGTTTTACCGCTTGACTTGCCTTTGTATGTAAGCGAGTATTTCGCACCTGAAGTTTGAGCGCTTGTCTGGAGCACAACAATCGTCTTGCTGCCTGATTTTAAAGCTGCAGCTTTAACAATCAGCCCGTTATCAAACTTGAAATCTTCCTTGTTTACTTCAGCAATATCTTTTGCAAATACAACTTCAAATGTGGAATTATCTACAGCACTAAGCGAGACAATTTCATCATTAGTGGAAGCTGGTCCTGCTGGATCAGCCGAAATCTCCTCAGCCTTAGCTACATAACTAGACTGATTCTTCTTAAATTCATAGGCCAGCCTGGCCAAAGCCTGCCGTTGGGCATTTTCCTTAGGACTGAACTTGAGCGTTCCATCCTTATCCTCAATTCCATTCACAAAACCAATCTGAAAAGCAAGCGATACTTGCTGCCGCGCCCAATCTGCCACAGTATGGATATCAGCAAGCTTACTATCTACTTCCAACCTACCTGCTAATGCCTCCAAGCCGAGTGCGCGGATAAAGAAAACAACCAATTCCTCACGCGTCACCTTCGCATCCGGAGCAAAAGTGCTCCCGGAAGTCCCTTGCGTGATCCCCGATTCTACCAGAGCGCCTACATATCCGCGATACCAGCTCGATGGACTCACATCGGAGAAAGCCGCTGCCTTAGCCGGGTTCTCTTCAAGCCCCATAGACAAAACAATAATTTTAGCTAACTCAGCCCGACTCATCGCTTTCTCCGGTTGAAATGTACCGTCCTCATATCCGGATACGATGCCTTCTTTTACTAAATCATAAATCTCTTGCTTGGCATAGGAGTTCGATACATCCTTAAACTCAACATTTGCCGCATCCACGGTCATACTTGGCGAGACCACATTTAACAGCAGAGCCAGAACAACAATGACCGTAATCAAAAAATTCCTTTTTGCAACCTTCATGCGCCAGTTTTCCTCCAAAATTGATTATTAGGCAGTCTAGTTATCGAACTACCTTTCTTGTTATCTATGCAACTATGTACCTAGCGATCATAGACAACGCTACCATTATACTAGGTATTCAGGAAAATAAATAGGGATATTTTGGATATGTTTTAATAGTATTCTTTTTTTTCAAATCAGAGGATGCAGAGCACAGAGCAAGCAAATCTCACAGAGAAAACCACCAGACGTATGTCCCTGAGCCAAAGGGATAGTGACTATAATGAGCAATTGAAACACCTCAGAGATCTAATAAATCAAAAACTCCAACGATTTAACGCTTTAAGACTATAACTCTTTACTGCTTTAAAACCGCACTATATTAATCAAAAACATTACTCCAGGCTTCCACCAAACCATATACTTTCCAGTAACATCATTAAAAAAGACGCCTTTCAGCGTCCATAGAAGAGAGTATTCAAAAATAATTTTATTTTCTTCATTCTATATCAGAAGGTACGGAACGCCTAGGGAGCCGAATTATCCTCTGTAAAATAGGACTGACTATAAACAGGATAAACAGAATACGAAACAACTGATAGCTGGCCACCATTGAAATATCCGCATCGATTTCCTGAGCGATAATTCCCATCTGATCAAGCCCGCCAGGAGCGAGACACAGCAAGGCAGTCGAAAGTGCGACTGGGTGAGTACTGATGAGCAGCAAGCTAAGGCCAAGCGAGCCAAGAATAAGCAGCAGGCCGCTTCCAATAGCAACAGCTAGAGTACGCCAGCCATGCTTCAATTGCTCCGGCTTCAAAAGCATACCAACATAAATGCCAATCGCCAATTGGGCGACGTTAATGACTATGCCCGGCAGCACCGGACCTTCAAGACCAGCAAGCTGCAGCAATGCCGTACCCAGAGCTGGTCCAAGCAAATACGGAGTAGGCATCCGTATGATTCCCCCTACTACGGCGCACGCAATGCAGGTTCCGGCAAAAATCAACAAGGCAGACCAGTCAAGCCCTAGACTAACACCATGGGCTGCCTCTACCTGAAACCATAATGCTTCTCCCACTGCATGCTGCGCCTGACCCACGAGCGGGCTGAACACTAGCATCGGAACAAGCGCAAAAATCATGATCAGCCTTACGACTTGATTGAGCGTGACCATTGTCAAATTAACACCCTGCGTCTCCTCTGCCATCTTCAATACCTGCGACAATCCTCCCGGAATGCAGGCGAGCAATGCTGTACGGTAGTCCATATCGAGCAGCTTGGCCATGAGCCAAGCAATTCCTGCGCATAGCAGCATTAGCAGCAGTGTCATAAGCAGCATGGATGGAAATTGCTCAGCCATTTTCCCCAGCTCATCTGCAGTCAGCGCTGCGCCAATGGTATAGCCAACAACGAGCAGACCAGCATTGCGCAGACCGCTGGGCCATACAAACCTGACCTTCAACAGGTTCGAGCCGAGCAGACTGGCGAACATGGGGCCAAGAAGCCAGGGCAGCGGCAGGTGAAGCCATTTAAAAAGAAGCATGCCGCCGACAGCGGCAATGAGTGTCATTAAAAAACGACCTATATTTTTCATAAATGCATCATACTCTGCACTCCTTCATCATATCAACCGTTCAAGCATATGACAGTTATCCAAGGATTGCAACCCAGTGAACAATATGAAATTCACAAGAAAATCTTACGCTTAACCGCTGTAAAGCACCCGAACTTTTTGCCGGCGCAAATAGAGGGAACAGCTATAGGGTTCCAACCGCTCACCAGTTGCTGATCCTATGCTATTCCCTCCATAGCTGTTCTATATCTACTTATTGCGATTCAAGTATACGCAGCAGCAGAACCACAACCCCCGCTGATTTTTTGCCCAAAAGGGAGACATCGAGCTTGAAAGTCACAGTAACTGGTTTTTGCAACTTTTCCCAAGCATCAAGGCCACTCTTCACTTCGAATACAGCGCTCAAAAGCCTGTTCTTATCGCCAGCCAGCATAAATGCATCATCCACTTTACGAATCTCTATTCGTTGCTCCTGATCAAAAGCTCCTCATCAGAAGCCCCTGATCCTTGTGACAGCTTCATCTGCATCAATAGCGGCTTTCGTAGCAGCCAGTATATCCTGATGCGTAATTACCGCTTTATGGCCGGCATGGCCGTCGATACGTGCTATGAAATCAGCACAAATGGTATAAGGGACTTCATCAAGGGGGACCTCGGACCAGGGCTCCTCATTCGTGATGAGAAAGAGCAGCGCCTTGTCGGAAATCAACGGATCTCCTGACAGCCTCAATTCGGCGGAAGCTTCTGTCCCTGTAATAAATATTCTCATGTCGCCCCAGGCCCAGCAAGCATCCGGCGTATGCCAATCCGCATAAAGCTGAGCCACCATCCCGCCTTCCATAACCGTTTGAAGGTTCACCGTATCATAGAAGGTCGCTTGCTCCGGCAAAATGCTTTTGCCCAAATATCCACTAGACGATTTAATTTCCTGTCCCAATACCCAACGTAATGTATCAAAATCGTGGATCAGCAGATCCGTGACTAAACCGCCGTTTAACGCCTTGTCAAAAAACCAGCCCGGACGATGAAGCTCCGCCAAACGATGCGGTTTACGAAAAGCCATATGAACAATATGTCCAAACCGCCCCTCTGCGTTAAGCCGTTGCAGTGTATATAAAGCCGGATTCACCCTTTCTGTGAACAGCATCCCCACCTGGATGCTGCCGCTGTCGATGACAGCAGCCAGTCTGTTATAACCATCACGATCGATCGCTGCAGGTTTATCCAGCATAATAGACTTACCGTGTACGGCGCATAACTCAACGATGTTGATTTTCTCACTATTGATCGCCGTACTCCCCACGATTCCCACCGTCTTGTCCTGCCATATTTCAAGCTGGGCATAGTCGCTAGGCGTATACAAGGGAAGTCCGTATGTCTTAGCAAGAGCGGCAGCTACCGGCATCGGATCCCTTTCATATATGCCTGCGCATTCATAGCCTAGCGCTTGCATTTCCTCAATAAACATCGTGATGTGTGAATGTTGACAGCCAACGACTGCAAATTTCCCCTTAGACATCGTAATCCCCCCCTTTGCGTAACTTTGTTTATATTCAATAGTCTTAATTAGCCTAGCCTGCGCCTTGTTTGGTTGTTCAAGTTCAAGCTTTATGACTGAAAAAATGCCAACCTCCCAGCTGAGGGGAATTACCGGGATCCTTCTCCAGCAATTCCTTATGACAAGCAACCACCTTGCGGATTGCAAGCACATACTTATCGATGCTTTCTGGCCGGAATTGCTTGAACCAGGGAATGGAAAATACGCGCTCCGAAATATGCTCTGCCACCGGCAAGCTTCCCGCTGGCTGAAGAAGATCCCTCTCGGTGTTAGCCAACCGGGTTGGTGTACCGTGTCCATAAATATCCGCTGTATGAAAGACGGGATGAAGATGAAGGGGCCGGTTGCAGCCAGACTCACACGAAATGCCCTCGGCCACCAGCGCTTCACAAAACCGGGTAACAGACAATCCTCCCAGCTGCTCAGCATGATATAACCCCCGTGCAGCATACCAGCCTGCATTGGTGCTCCCTGGCTGATGGACTGGTCTATGCGGCTGAATTCCAGGGACCCCCTCAAGCTGCTTCCAAAAATAATTCATCGCCTTGTCGATCTCTGCTATTCTTTGTTCATAATATTTCAGTTGAACCCTCCCAACAGCGGAGCTCACCTGGTGCATACGATACTTATATCCTCCGAGCGGGAGCCCTATGAATGACTTCAATTCCTCATTTTCAATCGAATCGTTGAATCTCTCATAATGACCGAATGCGATTGCACGATCGTAGATGTCCCTATCCTTCGTAACCAGCATCCCGGCTTCGCCGATTGCAAATGATTTACCGGTCATCAGGGACATCGCTCCCACATGGCCAATCGTGCCCAATTGCCTACCTTTATACAACCCTCCCTGCGCGTGGGACACGTCCTCTATAACTTTGAGATTGTATCTCCTTGCGATTTCGATGATAGGATCCATATCTGCGGGATGACTCAAATAATGCACGACAACAATCGCTTTTGTCTTTTCCGTTATGCGATGCTCGATATCTGCCGGATCCAGGCAAAGCGTTGTGGGGTGAATATCTGCAAATACGACCGTAGCCCCGAGGGAAAAAGCCTGCAGCGCGGATGCCCAGTACGTTACACTTGGGCAAATGATCTCATCCCCGACGCCAACCCCGCAGCCGAACATCGCGGTATGAATGGCCGCCGTTCCATTATTGAAGCCGAGTGCATACTCGATGTTAAGCCATTGCGCGAATTCCAGCTCAAACTGCTGCGTTATATCCGTACCCGACATTGCTCCGTGACGAAGCACCTCCAATGCGGCGGATTCGTCCTCCTCGGTAATAACCGGCCATGCAAATAAGTCCGCTTCCACCTGCTCTACCGCTTTTGCTCCACCAAACAAAGCCAACTTTTCCGTACTGATCATGATTATAGACTCCTTCTGATTTACTGGTTGATTAGGAATAAATCCCTATTTTGTCTACCCTACTCCCCCCACGTCATCCTCTTTAAATGACCTAATTGCTCTACCTGCTCCTCTGCAATCTTCCCGTCCCGATATACAGCCACATCAAGAGAAACAACCCCGGATTTCGCGTTGACGCTGCGCACATATTCAAGCAAATCTTCGGTTGGATACTTCGTACCCAATCCGCCCCAATGGTTGCCCAGATGAGAGGCAATATGCCATTGCTCCCCTCCGATCCATCTGGAAGACGGAACATCTTCGAAATGATTGACTTCTCCCGCCGTATAATCCTCATGAGACGAATACCCGATAACGGGACTATAAATTCCAGGATTGAAGGCAATGATCCGGTTTGCATTGCCCTCACGAAGCGCTTCAGCCAGCAATCCCAAGCTTTCCTGGTCATATCCGCTCCAATCGTAGCACCCGTCAACCCACCAGCCCGCTACCCGGTCTCCATACCTCCATCCGTACTCCCTTGCGACCTCCGTCCAACGCTGCATGAATAGCGGATTGATTTTCATCTCTTCGCCGCTCATGGCCTTATCCAGCCCAAGTCCTACACTCGCCTGTTCATCTTGTCTAGGTCCATCTCCGGTCCAATACAGCATCAGCTCTATGCCATACTTATGCAATTCCGTGTAGAGATCCTCTACCAAATCCCGTGAGGAGGTAGATTCACCTGGCTGATAGCCGGTATAACGTTCATAGGTTTCATTCGGGGCAATCATGTACTTCAATACCTGCATCATCGTAAAAATCACATACTTTGCGCCTGTTTGTGCCGCGTCCCGTGCGAACCTTCCGGCATCAAACTCAAGCACAGCCTCATCCCAGGACGTCGACTTCCCGTAACTTGTCTTCCAGCTGGCATCATTCTGCATATCATATAAATAGTGGATGAATAATCCGTATTTCGCTTCAGCAAACCAATCCGTCCGATCGTTCATTGCCAGACACCTCTTGTCCTTTATCTAGTTCAGTTCACGCCTCATCAGCCAACCAGGCTTAATGCATTCCCTGCATATATGTTTTGCAGCACAGCCTCGGGTAACCCGAGGCCTTCCAGAAATTGTTGCAGCTCATTGTGGAAAATATCCCGGCCGAACAAAGCACGATCCTGAAACTCCAGCAGGAACTCTACTGTGAAACCCAGATCACGCCGCAGTGCAGTCAGCCCTGAGCTTGCTGACAAATCGCAGTACAAATTCGGGTAGTTTCGTATCATTTCCGTCAGCTTGCCGCCTGGCGTCAGCTTTCCCTGTGGATAGCTAACCTGCTCATACAGCTGATCCCCTGAAATATGAGCCCAGAAGCCTGGGCCGTGACCCAGAAATTTCGTGTCGGGACACGCACGAACCGCACGTTCCAACGCGTCGATGCCTCCGCCATACCAGTATCCAGGCCACGGATACTGATCTCCCTTCTCCACTCCATAGTTCAGCTCAATAATGACAGGAAGTCCTTTCTCCCCGCAAAACCTGAACATCCGCAAAGCGTCAGGGTTATCGATCATCATCCGCAGCATAATTTCGCCGCAAACTTTTACGTTATGCAGCTCAATTGCAGCCTCCAGCCGATAGATCGAATCTGGAAGCCTGGGATCAGGCGCATACCCCAGAATAAACTTATCAGGGTGCTGATTAGCATATTCAAGGCAGCTGGAGAAGGGGATAGCCCCGAAAGCATCCGGCTTCGCTGACCGATAGTAATCATGTGGAAATTCGATAGCCGGAGTTTCCAGGGATAGCAGCCACATCTGTCCGATTCCGTTCTGTTCCATATTCATCAGCGTTTTCTCAGCATTGTAGCCCAGAAAATAGGGATGATTATGTGCATCAATAATCAATTCGCTCCACTCCCACTCACTTGTGCTTTCATCGTCTTCATCATCCGCAGCATAACAACAACCGCTTCCGCTCTAGTAGCCGGATCAAACGGAGCAAATCGATTGCCGTTCTTTCCCTGCATAATGCCTACACGTTCGACCTCTGTAATTCCGCCTTTAGCCCATTGCGGGAAGTTGACAGCGTCTTTAAAAGAGGACGGAACCTGTGAATCCAGATTCAGCTGAAGCGCCCTTGCGACTATAATAGCCATCTCCGCGCGGCTGATCGGTTGATAGGGGCGGAAGGTAGCGTCATCATATCCTTCGACCAAGCCCGTGTTGACGGCCAAGGCGACCTCTTCCCTCGCCCATTCCGGGATTTGTTCCAAATCTGCAAATACGACACTCCGGGATGCGGAAGCCTCAGGCACCCATGATTTCATCGCCCGGGCCATAAGGACCATAAATTGCGCCCGCGTCACTTGGAGCTCAGGTCCGAATGTCCCGTCAGGGAACCCATCGGCCAAACCTTGTACAACAGCTTCTTTAATAAGTTCCGAGGCCCAATGACCTTGAATATCTTTAAAAGAAATAACCGCTGCCTGATCCGGCTTCGTTGGCGGCTCGCCGCCATTTCCCTTCTGTCCGGAATCATCTGGCACTAATGCTGTTGTGCTCCCGCCTGGGCTAGTCACCGGAGACTCGCCATTATGACCACCTCCCGAAGGGTGCTCTTCTTCTTGATTCGGCTCAGCCGCTCCCAACTGCTGGACAAGCCTCATCAATTCACTTGCCGGCAGCACACGGCTGTAGATCCTGACATCGTCGATGTATCCCCAAAACGTGGTCTCAGGACTATTCGGCGATTGTCCGATATAATGATTGCCTACCGTGCCAGCAACGTACTTCATATTGGCTAAGCTGCCCACTTGAACCCCGTCGATGAACATTTTCATTCCGCCGGTTTCATCGAAAGTCACTGCTGTGTGATACCACCTGTCAGACGAGAGGGTTCCGCCAGTGACAATCTCCTGTCCTGAAGTTTTCGATGGCATGCTGACTTTAAGCTTACTGTTTTCAATTTCAATGCTAAGCCCGCCGTCATCTGCATATAGGGTGTGTCTTTCCAGCGCATCATAAGGTTTAATCCAGGTGCTGACTGTGAATCCGTTCCCCCCGTCAAGTTCAAACCCGGGACCGACCTTGAGGTACTCATTTCCACCTTCCATGTATAGCGTATTACTGCCAATCTTACCTGCCAAGTAAACCGGAGTCCGCATCATGTTCGCAGAAGGCTCACCGCCCACAATTTTTACAAAATCACCATCACGCCCATTTCCGGAAAAATCCTTGGCTTTCAAACCATTCGCCTCGTCGAAGGTTAAATGCATCTGTAGACCTTCGCTCAGCTCCTTTTTCCCGGTAGGGACAAGACTGAAGTCATCCAGCCAGGCTGATCCCCCGGCAAAGGAAATATAGGCATGAATATCTACGCTGCCGCTTTGGGCAAATGCAGGTGTTGTGAATTTTATGGCAATACGTGTCCAGTCGCTCGTACCGTATGCATGCTCCGCTTCATTATAAATAGTAAATGGAAGCTTCTGCTGATACCGGATATAAATACCCGCACCCTGAATTCCACTCGTCTTCACCCAACCACTCAATTCGTATTCCGTATTCGGTTCTAACCCGCTCACATCTTGAGAGATTACTCCTTCCACCAAGGGTCCGCTAATGCGTAGGGAGCTTGCTCCGGTGTGGGAAACATTTGAGTCAAGCTCGACTCCTGCGGGATAACTCCAATGAGCAGCCTTGCCGTTCCCGTCTGCAGTTTCAAAGGAAGGGTTAGCCAGCACGTTGTCCGTTCCTTTCACCATTAGATCAACTGGCTGAGAAGTCGTTTCCGCGCCTAATACATCTTTGGCAACCGCCGTAATCGAGTAGCTCCCGGCCTTCGCACCGAGCCACTGAAAACGATATGGCGCACTGGCTGCTGTACCGATTTTTTTACCATTTGCGTAAAACTCAACCTGTCCGATGCTTGCAGCACTTGTTGCGCTAGCTTCCAAGGTGATTCCTGATCCAAGATTGGCAGCATCCAGCACACTAGCATGGATCGGTGATATCATTTCAACAGCCGGACCCTCATTTACTTGTGTGGGGATCACCTCAAACAGCCTGCCGTCTCCAGCTTCAAACGGGATCGGAGAGGTACCGATATCATAAAGCAATCCGGTTTCCAAATCCTTAAGATGACCTTCCGCATAGGCAGAATGAATAGTCAGATTTTGCGACTCGACACAGTCCATATTAACGGCGACTACAAAGGTTTTCGTTCCATCCTTGCTCACGAGCGTGCTTACATAAGGCTTCGAATTTGCCGCTGTTGCTGGTGTTGCCGGAGTTGTCGCTGTAAATCTGTCCTTATCTTTTTTTGCCGCAAGTAATACGGGTCTAAGCGGTTTAACCCTGCTCGCAAGATCAACAGCTTCATCCCGCACGGCAGGAATGTCCTTCAATCCAAGCAATGATTCCAGCGAGTTGTAAAGAAACCAGAAGATACCCGTTGCTCCTTCGCCGATCGACAACCAGTTTTGAGCCCGCACTTCTGCGGGTGTAGGAACACGTAGTGAGAAACGGGATTTTCCTGCCGCTTCGTATTGAAAGGCTTGCAATATTACCCACAAGGGCTTGTCATCAGGTTTTTGCTTCGATATCTCGCGCAAGTAACCAACAAAATCCCATGTGGAATAACCGATTGAATTCAGATTGGAGAAGTTTCCAATCGAATTCGACCAAGCCATAGGATAAATATCAACTAGCAAAGCATCCAGATTAGCAGATGTAAACATGGAACCTACGTTATCAAGACCGATAAGTGGAGTTGTAATTTTTAAATTCGGAGCTTGTTGGTGAAACGCTTCAGTGAGCAGTACGTGCTTCTCCAGCGTTCTTAATGTAGGCTCATCGGACAAATTAATCGATTTAACACTTGGATGATCCTTCACTTGATCGATAATGGCACGAGCAATATTACCAGCAATTTCAGGCGTTGCCGGCTCATCCGGGATATTCATCCATTCCGAAATGTTATGCCCGGCATTATAGTACACATTGAACCCGTATCTGTCCGTTACATCAAACATCTTACGATCGCGAACAGCATTGCCATTCGAAAGCATGACAGAATCAAAGCCTAGCGAATATAACTCAGAGATAGTCTCTTTAAATAATTGTCTATTCCCGTTGTATAGATTAGCTTCTTCAAACACGCCCACAGGAAAGTCACTTTCCTCTGGCTTAACGAGATCGTCTGGATAGGTGATGACCTCATCGGGGTATTCAGGTGGCTCAGTACCCGCTATACCGAGTACTCTGAAGTTTTTGACGGCTTGGGTATTCGCTGTTGCAGAAGCCATCATAAAACCGGCATATTCAATCTTGGGCACAAACCCTTCAATTCCGCTTGCATCGTATTGATGAAGAACTTCCACACCGTTGACCCAGACAGACACTTCCTTGGCCACAGTGTTATATTGTATTTTCAACTTCGTAAACCCGTCAGAATCATACAAGGGCGCTTCACCGGCAGCCAATTGATGACTTGTTTTTACTTTAATTGCATAATGACCATTAGGCTGCAGCAATATCCATAACTGGCCATCGGCCCAATAACCGTCTGTTCCTTTACTAAAACCGACAGCGGTCCAGTCTGACCCGGCAGGCCTTACATCTGCTTCGATGATAGTCTTTTCTCCAGCAGGGATATAGGGTACTCCTGCAAGCTGGTTAGCATTATTCGAGGTCGTAACGAAGCTGTCTCCGCCATTCTCTCCGAAAACCAGCGTTGTGCTTCCTTCCCATTCACGTCCACCGATTTCTGTTTGCTGCCCAACCAACCGGCTGCCAACGGCTCGCGCGCCATCTTGAGTGGACAAGCTGTCCGATATCGTTACCGGCAATTCCGGTTCAACCGCAGCTGTGCCTCTAACAATTAGATGACCAATTGCCTGTTGATTGGCTGTAGCGGATGAAATCATAAAGCCTGCGAAGCGGATGTCCGGCGTAAAGCCTGTAATTTCACTCCAGTCATGTTCATCTGCAACATTTATCCCATTGATCCAGGCAGATACCGTTTGCTCTGCTGCATTGTATTGCAATTTCAACCTCGTATAACCATTTGGATCAAAAGATGGAGCTTCCCCGGAAAGCAGCTCAACATTTGTTTTCGCCATAACAGAGTAATGCCCGCTTGGTAAGATCCGAATCCAGAATTGGCCATCGGTCCAATACCCATCCGTCCCTTTACTAAATCCAATCGCCACCCAGTCTGAACCGGCAGGCTTCACATCTGCTTCAATAACAGCAACCCCGCCTGGTTCAGGTGAAAAGGGCACAGCCGCAAGCTGATTGGCATTGTTCGCTGCGGTCACATATCCGGCTTCTCCGCTGCCTGCGAACACAAGCGTCGTGCTGCCATCCCATAAGAGCTGGCCACTTTCCGTTAGAGTCCCTACCAGTGGATCACCAGCAGTGCGTGTCGTTCCATTCACCTCGAATTGATCTTCAATCAGGATCGGTAAAGCAGGAGTCTCTTCTGCAAAAACCTCGGCTTTTGCCGGAATCACAGATCCAAAAGCAATCAGGAATAGAATAAAGAAAGTAAACAGCTTTCTCATTGGTACACCTCCACATATTTGTGTAAGAAGGCACATTCTTTATGCTCTGCATAAAGAATGTGCTGCCCCGAAAAATTCCAGTTTCCTATTTGCTGCCCTATTTACTGCCCACTTTATACCAATCCTTGCTGTAGACAATTTTATCTTTGTTTTCCGCAAACCATTTCCCGTAGAAATCGTCGAGAGCCTTGCCTCCCGCCTTCTGCCAAGCTGCTTTGGCATCTTCAGCTGCCTTGTCAATCGGGTAACCCGTTCCGCCCACAATCGCCTTCGACCAGATTCCGCCGATCGTTTCCAATCCATTAGTAAAGGACAACTGCAAGCTTTGATCCAGAACAGGCATCGATTCGTTAGTAATATCGAAGAAAACCGGACGTTCCGGAGTCAGATAGGCTTGCTGCGCTTGCTTAAGAACTTCGGTAAATTCCTTCTCCAGTGGCTTCTCCGGATTCAGCTGGGAGATGTATTGGCCGCATGTACCCTCAAAGATTTCAGATGAAATCATGCGCAAATCCAAGGCATAGGAAACCTCCTTCTGGTATTTTTCAGGGTCGATAGCTTGTGTGCACCCGTTAGGGCCATCCTGATAATGAACCCCTTCAAGTCCGTATTTCAGCGTCTTGCTTGTCGATTCCTTAGCCATAAAATCGATAAAGTGAACCACTGCTTCCGGATCCTTCGCTTTTGCATTCACAACAGCTGTAATAGACATCGGCCCTGTAATCGAAGGACTGAACTGTCCGAACTCGCTCTTCGGCAGAGGAATTGCAATGACCCTTGCATCCGGATTATTTTTCTTTAGAGCCTCGAAGACAGTGAAGCCCAGTTCACCCGAGCCGAAATTGACGCCGAATATGCCCAGCTTGCCGTTAACGAAATCCTGCTGCGCCTTTTCACCGTTTTGATCGGTCAGGAAATCCTTATCCACGAATCTATCATCGTAGAGACGCTTTTTAAAGGAGGCGGCGGCAGTTTCCCGCTCCCAATTCTTCACATATTGTCCGTCCTGTATGATCCATCCCGGAGGACCTGCACCGAATACATTATCCAAAATGTATCCGCCTACAAAGCTAAGATTAACACCGAACGTATCCTTCTTGTTGTTGCCATCCGGATCCTGTTCTGCAAATGCCTTAATAACCGCGTAAAGCTCATCCGTCGTTTTCGGGACATCCAGCTTCAGCTTCTCCAGCCAGTCTGCACGAACATACAAAGCCTGATTTGTGTCAAGCGGTGTGGCGTACATCTTTCCTATGCCGTAGAGCTTTCCATCAGATTTGGTCCCCATTTGCCGAAGCAGCGGGTATTCATTCAACAGTGCTTTGTATTCAGTGCTGTATTTCTCGATCCAATCATCAAGGGGCAGCAATTGCTTCTGCTCATACAGCTGATCGTGATAAATAGTGCTCCATTCAAAAATAAGATCCGGCGCTTCTCCTGAAGCAAATAAGGCATTAAACTTCTCCCTGGATTCCCAGCGTGGCACTGGCACCAGCTTGACCTTGACCGGGCTGTTCTCGTTGATCCAGTCTACCCAGCGGTTTTTGGTTGCATTGCCCTCCTCCGGCGGGATATTGCCGCGATCATAAATAGATATTGTGATTTCACTTTTTTTTGCTGACTTCGTGCTTTCCGGCTTTTTACCATCCGTTTGTGCAGGATCTTGCCCTGACTCCTTTGTGCCGTCAGACTTCGAGCAGGCTGCTAGCAGCAGCATCAGCGACAAGACAAGAATTACAAGCACGGACCATCTTTTTCGGCCAAACCCCATTTGCATGTTCATTCCTTTTCTCCTCCAGTTCACCAATTCATCTATCCTGATAGTAACGGAAAAACCTTGTTTTATCACCCCTTTCATTCCTTAGTCACCTAGCCTTTGATAGCTCCAATCATAACGCCCTGAATAAAGTATTTTTGTAAAAATGGATACACAACGAGCATAGGGATAATCATCACCATGATGCCTGCAGACTTGATGCCCTCAGGCGTTGCCTGAATTTGATCGCCTGGCCGCATATTGTTAATTTCCTGAAGAATACTCTGACTTTGAATCATCTGCTGCACCAGGACGGCCAAATTGTATTTGTCTGTATTCTGAATAAACAAAAGCAGACTGAAAAACGAATTCCAATAAGACACAGCATAGAACAAACCGATAGTCGCCATAACCGGCATCGAAAGCGGCAGAACAATGCGCAGCAGAAACCGCCATTCCCCGCTCCCATCCATGCGTGCAGCCTCCTCCAGTTCATCTGGTATGTTCTCAAAAAAAGTGCGCATAACGAGCATATTGAAGGTATTAACCAGCACAGGCAGCCAAAGCGCCCCATAATGATTCATCAGTCCCAAGCTCTTCACAACTAAATATGAGGGGATAAGTCCTCCGCTGAACAGCATCGTAAACACAATACCCAACGTAAAGAACCTTCTTCCATACATCCCCTTTCGGGATAACGGATACGCTGCCATAACCGTAAATACCAAGCTTAGAGCGACACCAACTACTGTAATCACCATACTATTCTGAAATGCCTGCACGACATTGGTCCCTACCAATAACAAACGATAAGATTCAAAGGACCAGCCGAGTGGCCATAGGGTTACAATCCCTGACATAATAGACTGTTGATCGCTTAAGCTTAAAGCTGCTATATGCAGAAGCGGGAGCAAGCAGCTTAAAGCTATCAAAATAAGCAGGCCCGCATTAATCCGTATAAAAAGCTTTTCTCCCATTGAATGTTTCACTTGTTCACCTTCCGTCATGATAGAATTACAAAACAAAGCTGCCATTACCAGAGCCCTTGTCCATATCTTCTGGCGATTCCATTAGCGACCAAGATTAGAATCAAGGCAACAATGGATTCGAACAGCCCTAACGCCGTAGTCAAACTGAATTGTGCTCCTTGCAAGCCTACGCGGTAAATAAATGTGCTGATCACATCGGCGATTTCATTTACCGTGGCATTCTTTAATACATATACCTGCTCGAACCCGACCTCCAGCACACTTCCAGTCGAGAGAATCAGCATCAGCACAATCGTGGCACTTAGTCCTGGCAATGTGATGTGGCGAATCTGCCTCCATTTGTTGGCTCCATCTATACTGGCAGCTTCATATAAGCTTGGATCGATATTCGCCAAGGCTGCGAGATAAATGATAGCGCCGAATCCGGCTTCCTTCCACACACCTGAGCCAAGGAAAATGGTTATCCATGAAAAGGGCTTGTAAAGAAACGGATACACATCTCCTGTAAGCTGCTGCAGCCAATGATTGATGACCCCGGATTCTTGGGCAAACAAGGTAACCACAATCCCGCCCACAATGACCCAGGAGAAGAAATGAGGTAAATAAATGAGCGTTTGCACCGTTTTCTTGAACCACATTTTACGCACTTCATTCAAAAGAATCGCAATGATAATCGGAAATGGAAAGCCGACAAGCACTGTAAGCAGACCCAGAACCAGTGTATTACGGATAATATTCAAGGTTTGAGCATTGCTAAATAACAATTCGAAATACTTCATCCCCGCCCACGGGCTCTTCAAGATGCCATCTACAAAGTTGTAATCTTTAAAAGCGATCACAGCCCCGAGCATCGGCACATACTTAAATATCAAGTAAAACAGCAGCACAGGCACAAACATGATAAACAACGGAACATTTTGTCTAAGTCTTCGTTGGTTCAATATCCTTCACCTCAAGTCAAACTATACGGTCGCTGAGCACTTGGCTGCAATATACAAGATTCTTGTCACTGAAAATAGGATTCCTGTCACCCTGACAAGCGCATGAAAGCACAAAAAAACGCCTTGCGGCGTCTTTTGATGAGCATGTTCGTGACGTGGGAGCGTTGCGGAGGGAAGGGATGTGGGCTCCAGCCGCTGTTAAAGATTTGTTCCCTTGAATGGATGAGGGGGGTGGAACAAATCTTTAAAGGCGGGCGCTTCCGCTTTTCCGCCCGCACCCCTTCCCTCTCTCTAGCTACAATCGCACGAACACCAAGCTCAAACGGACAGCCAGCAAGTGCTTTTCTCTTTGTTAGAGGAGACTTCCTAGTGGGACGCAGGCACTGGGGATGAAGGCCCGCTCAACTGAGAGGAGCTGATGATTTAACGATGAAAATCATCGTTAAAATTCCTTTTAACCCCTTGAAGAGGCCATTCGTCCTCTCTTAACGATGAAAATCATCATTAACTACCCGGATTGACCTGGAACACTTACTTTAACGATGAAAAACATCGTTAAGTGGAGCACACGATCTTTTCGGCGGAGGCCGGACAGCTACTAGGACGCTACTAGGCCACAACTCTCGTTCTTCCTCCCACCTTTTTACTATAAAGCTGCACTGTGTAAACGAGAATTTTTCACTGCAAGCATCACCCCAAACTTTTACTTTCAAATAAAACCACACAAAAAACACCGCATATGCGGTGTCAAAGAATTCATGTTAAGGTTCCTTGCGGAAATCACTCGGCGTCATCCCGACTAACTTCTTAAAAACACGGATAAAGGTAATCGAATGAAGGTAACCGACCTTCTGGGCGATATCCTGGACTGGTTCAGAAGGATTTTCCTGAAGCAGATGCTTGGCATGATCCAATCTGATTTTGGTCAGGTAATCCACAAATTTTTCTCCAAACTCCTCTTTAAAAATGCGGCTTAATGTTTTGGTGTTCAAACCAAACTCCTCGCTTAAATGGGTAAGCGACAAATCAGGATTAGCGAAATGCTCTTCCATATACGCTTTCACCTGGCGAACGAGCTTGTAATTGTCACGGTTATCACGCAGCAGGCTGATTTTCCCTGCCGCCTCATCCAAGACCGCATACAGCCGAGTGTTAATATCGTGAAGGTGATCGACATCCAGCAGCCAACGGTTGAGAGGCTCCATTACGTCTGCTTCCCACACCTTGGACATTTCCACAGGTAAATAGCTCATTTCTTTCTGCATGGTCGAAACGAGCGTTTGGAGCAGACTGATCCGGTCGTCTCTGCGGATAACTGCCGATTGAATGCTGGTAAACAACCCGTGATAATGCTCCTGCCACTGCTCCTCTCCTAACCGGTAGCTCTGGGCCAGAGCGCGGATTCCCGGTACATATTGCGTCATTTGGCTTTGCGGCAGCGCTTCAATTTCCCAATGGCCAATAACCTTGTTGCCGCCGAAGGCTGACTTGTAGTCCAGTGCCTCCAAAGCCTCCCCTAAGGTTTGGGGGATGTCACTCAACTGCATAACCTCTCCGCCGATCCCAAAGGCCACTGTTAGTTTAAGATGATCAGCAATCCAGGAGCGGACATGCTCACAATAATGGCTTACAGACAAGCGGAACTTATCGTCATCATCCTGCTGAAAGAATAAAATACCGACACGGTCATGACCAATCCACTCGCTCCAGGCTTGTATCAATTGATTCTGTGCCATCTCCTTTACTACACTTGTAATGGCGAATTTCAACAGATGCTGATCCCCCTGCGTGTATGCTTGGCAGAAATCGGCATAATAATCCATCTCCAGAACAGCCACTGTCAGCGTTTTGAAATGCGGCATCAATCCCATATTGTCCGCTTCCACCTGCCACTGTTCCGCTGTGAAATACCGCTCCCCCTCCATTAACTCGTTAAAGAGCCATCTCTTTCTGAAAACGAGATTTTCTCTATATTGCTTCTCATAGCTGTTCGAGCTTTCTACAAGATTCTCAATGGCTTCATTAATAAAAGCATATTCGTCCAGGTTTGCATGATTATATCCAAGCTCTGCACTTTTTTGCGAAGCATACTGCTCGATACGTAATTTAATCTCCTCAATGGGTCTATAATTACGGCGAACCAGAAAGATCAGCCATCCTATACCAGCTGCAACGGTTGCCAACCCGGCAGCCACCCACACTCTGGAAAGCGCGGAGAAAAAATTAAATAATTGCTTATTTTTCATGCTTGTCTGCACGATCCAGCCCGTATAAGGAGATATAATCTCGGACATTTGCTGGTCGGCTGCAAGTTGGTTCTCAAAAAAAGGCCGTCCATGGGCATCCTGCAGGTGAATCGTGCCAATGTCCGACTCCACCAGCTCCCGAAACATATCGCTAATGGCATCAGTCCGTACATTTACAACAACCACACCCTGATTTCCGGAGTTAAGAGGCACCTTCTGCACAAGGGAAACTACGCTTTTATTATAATCATTCCCGGGAAACTCCCTAAAGTCTCTTTTACCTGTCCATGCATACTGCGGTACAGGCTGTTTAAGTACAGCATTCACAAAGTCCTGATCCCCGAACTGCTGCAACGAAACCATCGTATTGGGCGTAAGCACCATTTGGTCGGATACCCGGTACAGATAAATGGAATCGATTGGCTGAAACGCTGTCACCAGATCTTTGATCCGCCGGGCAATTTCGTAGGTGTCATAAGCGGATAAATCTTTACTTTTATCAAAAAAGTGCTGGAGCTTATCATTGCTGACAATTTCCTTAATAATCATTTTTTCCGTAAACTTCAACGTAGAGTCCATGGTCTTCATGACATGGCCAGCAAACACCTCATTGGCACGCAACGCCTGATTCCGCGAATAGCCGCTGACAGAGAGGAAAAAAATCAAAATCAACACGGAAATAATGACAAAAAATACAGGTAAATAGGATAACAACCATCGATAGTAACCCTGTCTATTCATTGCTTTCATATCTGATCCCCCAACTTGATAACACTTTCCCGTCTTCGATCAGGAAGGAAGTGCCATTTTGACAGCTCTCTTCGTATAGTTTATCATGAATAAACAGAAAAGATATAAGATCAGATATTTTGATTTACAAATGTTGTTCATGTGCTTTGTTTTACAAATAATACATAATATGTAAATTATTAACCAGCTGATTATTTCTCTGCAACAACCCCAAAATACACAGGAAACCTCCCAAATATATCCCACCCAGCGCTTCTGATGCACCGAACATTTTTAAACCCTGCCTTCCTTAATTTTCGCTCTAAAGCACTTATCTTCAGGAACTTCACTTTTGACAAAGAGCCGCCGCGCTTCATACCCTTTGCCAAAAAGGACATTGTTTTTTTATGATAAAACCTTTTCCTCGAACCTATATAATCAAATATGTACCCGGATCCATGAACTAACAGAAATAGTTTACCGTTTGCGTTTAGTACTCGAAACATTTCCTTTAAGACAGCAGGTACATCCAGATATTGCAGCGCGGCTCTGCATACGACAAAATCCAGCAAATGATCTTCTAAATCAATTTCATGAGCATCTCCAGCCTTAACTACAACCTCCCCGCTAAACCCATCATGAATGGAAGCGAGCGTATTTCGCAGAAAAGACAATGAGGAAGGATTATTATCGATAGCATATATGATGTCAGGGTTGCTTGTAGCCAAGGCATGCACGGTTGCACCTGCCCCGCAGCAAAGATCCAGCACCTTTTCCCGACCCTGGGCTTCTTCTAATAAGAGGGTATCGAAAATATCCAGGCATTTGCCTTGTCTATAATATTCAAAACATATATATCCGAACTCCTGATCTATAACCTGATTTGTGTGAATATGCAAGACTCCTTCAGAAACAAGGTAATTCATTGTACCGGTCTGAGGCTGGTTCATGGTATATCTTTTATTTAAGCCGGCATCCCGGCAAAAAAAGAAGGTTACGCAGGCTAACAGCTCTTCATCGAAAAGTATTTTTAAATAAATATCCATCTATTTTTCACCCATTGCTATTATTTTAATGTACTTAAAAACGGGTAGTACGCTGTAATTGATTTACATTCGAAGTCATTTAGCAGTTTATCAAGCTTTCCTTCAGTAAATTTCAAACCATAATACCGCCGCAGCTTATTTAGTAAGGAAAGGTCAGCAAGTCTCGGTTGACTATTATCCAAGTCGTAAGGGTGAATGTAGAAATTATATAGCCCCTTAGACTCTACTATTTTGTTGATTCCCTGTTTGAATAAGGAGTACGGATAAAAACGAAGATACCCTCCACCTCCCCAAGGGATGTTAACGGGCCCCATTTGCAGGACTGGAAGCGATACTTCCCAGAAGTTCTCCTGGATTTCAAAACATGCTTTATCCAGCCTTGAGTAGAGCTTGGCGTACAGGTCGTGAAAGGTGTTAGGAATGATACTCGAATCATACTTAAAGCCTTCCTGCTTCAAGATCTCTAATCCCCATTTTATCATGGAAAAGCAAGGAGCCCGGTAACCAATCACTCGTGTCCCCACAATATCCTCCAAAATATCCTTAGACTTCCTCACATCATTTCTAAACTGGTCAAAGGTCAATGTATATACTAGCTCATGAGCAAATCCATGTGAAGCAATTTCATGCCCCAATGCATGGATTTCCCTGATCAGATCTGGTTTCTTGAGTGCAATCCAACCTAAAACGAAGAAGGTACCCTTAGCATTATACTTGGCTAGCAAAGTCAAAATGGTACGCACATTTGCCTCTATCCTCAATTCATAATTGTTCCAGCTGCTTATTCTATTTTGTCTGCCGTCAGTAAACCAGTCTTCCAGATCTACTGTAAAAATGATGGATTGCCCCAAAACACTGTCCCCTTTTTTATATACTTTCCCAGGCCCTCATCGACTTCCAGTTTATGCCTGTCTAGTATATTATAAACAATAGAGCTAAAGATAACAGGATTAAATGCTTTTACTTCTTTGTACAAAAAAAAGCGCAGTTTTTTATTTGTCCATTGAGTAAGAAAATGAAAAGCTTTATCATTACAAATATCGATAATGAGAATCATTATCTACAAAAGAGATTTTATTGGAGGAAGGAACAAGATGAAGCAAGCAAGAAAAATGACGACCGTTTTATGCATGATCGTATTGATGGGGGCTTTTGTAATAGCGTGTAATTCGAAGGGCTCTGACAGCCCCAAGGAAACAACCAGTTCCGTTAAACCTAGTGAGACACCTGCACCACAGCAAACAGAAGCAGCCACTGGGACAACAGAGAACACAACCCGCAAGTTTACAGATTGGACGAAGCATGAGGTTGAAGTGCCGACTCATCCACAGCGTGTCATCTACCATGGGGAGACAATGGGAGATCTGCTGGCGCTTGGTGTAATGCCTATCGGCGGATTCATGGAGTCTATTCAAGGAACCATCTATGAGGATAAAGTGAAAGAAGTGCAGGACGTTGGGTTTCCAATTAGTGCAGAGAAATCTTTGGCTCTTGAACCGGATTTGATTATTTTTGGAAATTCGGATGAGAAGCAATACGAGCAAATTTCCAAGGTTGCACCGACAGTTACATTTAATACCTTCGATCCATTAGAAGATCGGATGCGGATTCTTGGCGACCTTTTTGACAAAAAGAAAGAGGCCGAAGACTGGATCGCAGCACATACACTCAAAACACAAGAAATGTGGAAGAAGCTTAAAGAAGCTGGAATGAAACCAGGTGAAACTGCTTCTGTATTCACTATGTATCCTGGCAATCGCTTATTTGTAATGGCGGGAGCCGGTCTGCCACAATTTTTGTATACCGCTGATGGCTTCAAGCCAACTCCAAAAATTGAGGAAATGATTAAGGACAAAAAAGGATTTGTGGAAATATCAACAGAGGTGCTTTCCGAATATGCCGGAGACCGGATTTTCCTGCTGGAACCAGTACCTCCAGAAGCTAAGCAATCGCAATCAGAGCTTGTCAAAAGTCAGCTTTGGCTTAACCTCCCTGCAGTCAAGGAAGGAAAAGTGTATACCTTTGAGATTTTAAAAGCTGGCAGTGATGCAACCTCAAGAGAATGGCTGTTGGAAGAGCTGCCGAAAGTGCTCAACAAATAAGCAATGAACAGGTGCCGCGAGAAGCTGCTCAACAAATTGCTTTTCAACTAATGCTTATGAAAATAAAGCTTTTCAACTAATTGTTGAAAAGCTTTTTTGTTTTCATTATAATAAGAAGACAGTGATAATCATTCTCAAAACTCTCATGTATGAAAGGGTGCTGGCCTGCATGCTTCAAGACACACCTTCTTCAGTCCCGCTTCGCTCTTTGCTTTTTCATTTATCGGACGTTGAACTGCATGCCCGTCCCCCGGGATGGACATTCGAAGAGGCGACCTGTTCTTCCTATACTTTGTTGATCTTCACGAACGGAACTGGCGGACTTCATATAGATGATCAATGCTTCCGTTTTTTTCCAGATCATTGCTATTTGTTTCCTCCGGGAGTTTCCCTTCAAATTGAGAATGGAACTGACAACGCCATTTGCTTCTACCAGCTCAGCTTTACCGTCATTCATGCCGGAGAGCAGCAGCAGGCTTTATATACAAAGGATATTTTTCCTAAGCGCGAACTACGTGTTTATCCTATTTCCCGTCTGATCCGTCTTACCGAACAGCTGCATGCCGGAAGACTGGGTCATAGTGACCTGGAGTGGTTTAAACAGCATCTTCATTTTCAGGAATTAATGGGCTTTCTGCTTGAGCATAATTTGCATTCCGATCCATCACTTAGCTTGACACAATCGGTAGAGGAAACCATTCACTATTTGCAAAATAACTATATGTCCAG
This sequence comes from Paenibacillus eucommiae, assembly GCF_017874215.1. Lineage (GTDB taxonomy): Bacteria > Bacillota > Bacilli > Paenibacillales > NBRC-103111 > Paenibacillus_AI > Paenibacillus_AI eucommiae. The sequence continues at coordinate 172,532 of NZ_JAGGLB010000005.1, read as the reverse complement.
CATCACGGTCAAACTGCTTGCCCAATTATCCAACGTCCCCCACTGGCAATATACATCCATTTTTCAGGAGTTAACCGGCAAGAAGCCTCTTGACTACCTGACAGAGCTTCGCATTAACCGTTCCAAAGAATGGTTAGCCAATTCGAACGCACCCTTGCGCGATATTGCCCAAAGAGTCGGATTTACAGACGAATATTACTTCAATCGCCGTTTCCGTCAGACGACAGGCATCACTCCCAGACAATATGCATTATCTATGCGCCGCAAGGTGCTTGTTAAAGATTGGACGGGACATGAGGTTCATATCCCCACAGAGCCAAGCCGCATCATTTACTTTGGGGAAAATATGGGAGATTTGCTGACCCTCGGTATTCATCCCGTTGGCGGAAGCCTCACGAGCTATAAATACGCCATGCATACAGATTCGGCAAAAAGCATCCAGGATATCGGATTTCCCTTCAATACAGAAAGGGCTTCCGCGCTGGAACCTGATTTAATTATTTTCTCCAATTCTGATGAGCGCCAGTACGAACAAATCTCCAAAATTGCGCCGACCATAACCTATAACACTTGGGCAACCTTAGAGGAGCGCATGCTCGTCCTCGGAGAGTGGTTCGGCAAAAAAAGAGAGGCTGAACAATGGCTCGCCCGTCACAACAGAAAAGCGCAAACGATGTGGCATCAGCTTAAATCCTCCATGGAACCTGGAGAAACGGCCTCCGTCTTCACGTATGAGCGCGGCAGACATTTATTTGTTATGGGAGTCACCGGTCTCTCTTCAGCTCTGTACCACCCCTCCGGCTTCCGCCCGGCCAACAACATTCAAGCTATTCTGGATGCCAAACTGGGCTACAAGGAAATACGGCCAAGCTTACTTCCTCAATACGCAGGCGACCGGATCTTTATGCTGCTCCCCGAAAATCCTGTATCGAGACAAGCTGCCGAGGACATGATTCAAAGCTCTCTTTGGCAGAGCCTCCCTGCTGTCCGCAACGGATATGTCTACCTGATCGAGGAAGCCCAGTGGAACTTCGCAGATGCCCTGACCCGGGAGAAATTGCTTGATATGCTGCCTGATTTGCTGGGTAAATCTTCGTGATACATGGGAGATGGACCAATGAAAACAAGTGCCTTATTCCTGAAGGAACGGGGCACTTATTTAGTCTTGTTGGTTGATCTTTAATTAATTTTGTCTCACATTCGAATAGATCTAGGCCATTAACCACGTATCATTCCAAAGAAAGAGCGTTTTGTCTTACCGACCCCATTCAATTCACCTGCCAACCCCATCATACAAACTTCGTTACAAAGAGCAGCAGAACTATCGTTTTTGCGATGTTTTTCCTATATATTTACTATGCAGAAACAAGATTAAGAAAATTCCGTTTCATGGAATTAAAATACAATATATGTTACAACAGTGGTAGTTAGATGTTTTTTTCTGAAAAAAAATTATTGGTTACACGGAGCCAACAAAGACAAGTAAATGATGCTTGGAAAGTCGGTGCTTTAGATTAAGTGGCTGCACTAAAATTGACTCTCCTTCTATGATTCCATGCTTGACTATGCAATAGTAACTTGATCGATTTATGCTCGTTCAACAATTCAGCAAAATCAAGCCCAACATTTATTTAAGGTAAGCTCGATTTTACTATCAAAAAAGAATTGGGTGATTTTGTGAAACTAAGAATTATTTTTATTTTTTTGACCTCAATTTTATTAATTTGCACCGCTGCTGCATGCAGCCAGAATAAGGATGAGTCAGCACCGTATTCTTCTACGACGGCATTTGTGAGAGTAATTGATAAAACAGAATATAACGGGCAGCACGCTATCATTATAGAGCTTAAGAAAGATTCGGAAAATACAAGTAGACAGACTATTTATGTGTTATCGGTTCAACAATGGAGTGATATAGAAATTAATACTAATTATACGGTACATTATAGAACTACTGATAAATCAGTGCTTGTTTCTATTTATCCTGAAGGGTATTCTGGAACGATTGACTAATCATACTGCGACACCCCAGGAGCGACTGACTACAGCCAATTGAACAAAATAAAGGCACTACCCAGTAACACTAAATATTACCTGAATAGCAAATTCACGCGGACGGAAGCCGCCTATAAGTGTATAATTAAGAGATACAGCCATTTTCGACGGCTTTGAAAGTTTCCATAAAGTTTCGCTAAGGAAGGGGAGTTAAGCATCATGAGGATGCTTTATTCATATAAGCAGGTACAGCAGTTGACGCTGCTTGCTGCAGACGATCGCTATCGTCATTGGAACGAAGCGTACAGTGTGCTGCTCGCTGTCGAAGGCAAGGGAGAATTGTCTATTAATGGTGACAAGGCGATCATCCAGCCGGGCTCTGTGTTTTTTTGCAATGCAGATCGAGTGTTGGAGCTTAAAAGTGCCCCCCACGAAGACCTGGTTCTCTATGTCGTATCCTTTCATATTATGCAGCCGGAGCATGCTCCGGGCGAGCCGCTAGCATACCGGGAGCATCGTGCACCGTGGCTCTCCGATGGTGAATTGTCTGTAAGCTCCTCCTACCGCCTAAGCGTAGTCATGAAGGAGTTGAAGTCCATGGATGAAGAGCAGAGCCAGAATACGGAGCTGGCAAGGGAAATGCTGTTGTACGAGCTGCTGCAGCTGATTCAGGAACAGGAAGAGCTGACCGCCGCGAATCCCGTACAATCCTCTGATCATGACCAGTCGACTCATGCGATTCAAGCTGTGATCAGCCATATGCTGCATCATTATCGGGAAGAGCTTACCCGCGATGCGATGGCACAATTAGCGGGCTTTCATCCCCGTTTTTTCTCCAAAATTTTCAAGGATGAGACCGGGTCCAGCTTTTCTGAATATTTAGCAGCAATTCGGATCGGCAAAGCAAAAGAACAACTGCTGCTATCAGACAATAATCTGGATCAGATAGCCAGTAATGTAGGTTATTCCAATGGCTTGTATTTAAGCCGCAAATTTAAGCAAATCACCGGAGTATCTCCGAAAAGCTATATACAGAAGCCAAAGCGTGTCGTCATTTATGACTGGGTTGGGAATTTGCTGGCTTTGGGCGTCCGTCCAGTAGGTGCCTCTTATTTTTACAGCCTGGAGTTGCTGCATTTGCTTAAGGATGAGCTTGTCGACGTCGTGGACGTTGGGCGAACCTCGATTGAGGCAGTCATTGGTTTGGAGCCGGAGCTGATTATTGTCCCGAAATGGCTGGGTTCAGCGATGATTGGACAATTGCAAAAGGTTGCCCCAACATTAATTGTGCCCTATGGAAACCCGTTTGAGCGGTTCCGCCATTTAGCACATACGCTGGATAAGCGCAAAGAAGCAGAGCTTTTTGTCTCCAGGTATAAGCAGCGGGCTGCTGAGGTTAAAGAGGCGATTAGCGGCATTGTTTTACCAGGCGAAACTGTCGGTCTATATGAGCTGGCGCCGAACAGTATATGGGCATTTAATGAATTCCATGGAAGAGGCGGCTACAATTTGTACCGGGGTATTGGCCTCACACCACCTCTGATGGTGCAGCAACATGTAATCGGAAAAGGAATGATTCGCGAACTAGCCATGGAACAGCTTCCAAGCTATGCTGCCGACCATATGATTATCAGTTACCCGTTTACGACAGAGAGCGCCGAGTATGTGAACAGGCTTATGCAGCATGAGGTATGGAATAGCATTGCTGCCTTTCAGCATAATCGGGTTTATTTTATAGACAGACGGGTTTTTCATCCTAATGATGTGTATTCCCTGTTCAAGCAGTTGGAGCTGCAGCGGCAGCTATTTATTTCCCACGGCCGAGATGATTCGCGTCCATGTATTTTTGTGCATGAAACGAGTGACTTATAGCCATGGACAGACTTCTCACACCTGCTAGAATATAAACTTAGATAGTGATAATGATTATCGATATCATAATAGAGTAACTATTTGAGCAGGAGGATGGGGTTATGTTGTTAAGAAAAAGAAATCAGCTGCTGCTGGTTGCGTTAAGTTTGGTGCTATTGATGTCGCTGCTCGCTGCTTGCGGAGATAGCAGTAAGGATGCGGGCAAGGACAACGGAAGTACGAACGCGGAATCATCCGAGGGGAACTCTCCAAAAGAAACCGTACAGCCTGTGGAGGAGAAGAAGGAACCTACAGAACGAAAACTAACGGATCCACTCGGTCATGAGGTAGTTGTACCGGCCAATCCTCAGCGTATTATCGCTTCCTACCTGGAGGATCATCTGCTGGCAATTGGGGTCAAGCCCGCTGCACAATGGGCCATCAGTGATGCGCCCATGCTGTACCTGCAGTCAGAGCTTGCGGGAATCCCTTTTATTCCCTGGGATCTGCCCTTCGAGACAGTTACCAGTTATGATCCGGACCTCATCATTATAGGCGACGAAAGCCTTCTTGTTGATGACAGATACAATTCATATGCGAAGATCGCTCCTACCTATGCGCTAGGTAACGCTGTGAATAATGACTGGCGGCAAGCTCTGCTAAAAGTTGGCGAGGTGCTGGGCAAAAGTGACGAGGCGCAGAAAGCACTCGATACTTATAATGCCAAACTGGCTGAGGCGAAGGAAAAACTGAAAGCTGCTTCTGACAAGCCTCCATCCGTAGCTGCTATTTGGCTCGTATCGAAAACATTCTGGGTTGTAAGCGAAACTGTATCCAGTGGAGCTGTTATGTATCAGGATTTGGGGCTGGCTGTACCAGAGAAAGTCAAAGCTATTTCTAGCGGTGAAGGCGGCAACTGGAAGTCGATCTCCATGGAAGCCCTAGCCGAGCTGGATGCGGACCATATCTTCCTTGTCAACAGTGACAAAACTACAGGCTCGGAGGCACTGAAGGATCCAATCTGGCAGACAATACCTGCTGTGAAAAAAGGCAACGTGCATGAATATGGGCCCGACTCTAGCTGGCTGTACACTGGAGCTATTGCTAATAGTCAAATTATTGACGACGTACTGGAAAGCCTTGTGAAGTAAATCCTCTTTCTCATTACACAGAATAGGTTGGACTCAGAATTATTCGGATGAATATTCCGATGAAGATGCCATCATTTGTGGCATCTTTTTTTTGTGCGGATATATACGGCGGAAATGCAGCGGATATGTGCCACGAGTATGTCTCACGGCTATGTCACACGGGTATGTCCAGCGTCTGTCACGGATAGTCGTAAATTTACGTACCCATCACCGCAATACGCAAGCTGTCACAGAACTTCTCAAATTTACCAAAAAACTGTCTACTACTCTTCCTTTGGGAGATTCATTTTCTTTTAAATAGCTTCCAAATTAACCGGATAATAAACACTAGCAGTAAAAAAAACAACTACCAAAAGAATGATTCCAGCCGGTGACACTAACGTCATTTACTCACTCCTTTCCTTTAATTCAATAATATACTATATTCTACTAATAATATAAAATTTATGCTTTATATTAATTTCATTTATATACTTATGTCAATTAGCAGAAAATATATACTAACACCTCTTCTTGGAAGGCTCAGCCAAATGCTTATGGACATCACGGCCGCTATTTGTGACAAAATCGCATGATTTGACATCCTTACAGACATAGGATCCCTTATTCAGGTTGTTTCCTCCCGTTTTGACCCTATTCCGGGCAAATAAGAGCCCTCATGTCCGTATGTTTTAGAAATGGCATCATTTCGAGGAAATAGCGGCTCTCATGTCCGTTACTGCTTCATTTCAACTGTCCGGCCCCTTGCCTCGGCCAATTCGAACATCGAGCTCTAGAGTCAGTCTGACCTCCCTCTACCCAACTCTGGACTATGGTGCAACTGTAATCACATGAACATCAAACTCAAACCAACAATCAGCAAGTTTTCTATCTTGATTGCAGGAAATTTCATAGCGGGCTAAGGCACCCTGTTCTCCGTTCTCTATTATCTGTTCCCTGCTGTCTGCTGTCTGCTTTCGGGGGGTAGAAGTGCTGATTTAACGATGTTTTTCATCACTAAAAGCACCAGGTCTACCCGACAACCTTACTTTAACAATGAAAAACATCGTTAAAATCCCTTTTTACCAACCAGAGAGGCCATCCGGTCTCTTTTAGCGATGAAAATCATCATTAACGTGACGGATTGATCTGAAACACTTACTTTAACGATGAAAAACATCGTTAAGTGAAGCACATGTCCATCATCTGAGGGAAACGGCCCGCTACTATCGTGCTTCCTACCACAACCCTTCCCTCCCAGCTTCAAAATACCGAATCTGCTGCGCTCAACCCGACCACCAGCAAAGGTTACTAGTTACTTTCCTGAGCAAAGGGGATAGTGGCAATAGGGACAATTTGCGCTTCCTTTCTGATCCCCTGAGAGGATGAATAAATGATGGTAACTCCAGTTACTTCATCACTGCAAAGATACAAAGCTGCAAAACTAAAAAGCTGCACCGCACAAATGCAAACTATTCACCCCCGCCATCCCCAAAAGCCCTTACGTTCCAACAACATCACAAAAACAAAAAAAGGAAGCAGCAGCACATCCACTGCTTCCTTCCTTTTTTCAATCGAGTCTTAGATGAATGTTATTTAGGCAGCGTCATCTGCAGAAAATGAGGGAATGATTCGACGATTGTGCCCCCGCTATAAGTTTGAAAAGCTGCGCTAAATGTGCTGATGGGCGATAAATGAACCGCATCCAGCGGAATCCGGTATTCAATGGCCGATGCGGACGCAGCATATCCGGTTGGCCCAACCGGAATGTCCGGATAGCGCACAACACGCTTCCAGCTCCAATCGCTGCCGCCTCCCGCATATTCAAACAGCTCCCCATCCTCCACCATAAAATCAGCCCCGGTCGATGGTGCCGCTCCCCAAGATGAGGATTGATAGCCGGTGACCAGATTGTTATCGGTGTTCAACAACAACCGTCCCTTATTGCTGGTTAATCCCGTTCCTTCAACAAGCACATTTAAGTGGTAGCCATTCCCGATTGCGCTAATTTGATGGATGCTGCCTGCACCCGAAGCGGATGAAACAGCTCCCAGCCCGGTCCAATCTGCTGACAAGCCGTCCGCTTTAATGAGTTCCCCGCGGAAATCGAAGTGCAGCAGGCTGTCTGTAGTACTTGGCAGTACTTGTGGCAAAGTCTCCGTTGTTGCAGCCCCGGTAAACTTCATGTATGCGGCTGTAATTTGACTGAATGGATAAAGCTTGTTTCCACCTACCGATGTCAACAACTCTAATGGAATAGACGCTTCAATCACGGTCCCCGCGCCATTCACAACATAACTGATCGGCTCCTCAGTTTCTTCCCACAACCATGATGTCCACCCGCTGCTGCTCCACGGATCTCCCAAATGCTTCAGCAATGTCCCATTTTCAATGATAAAATCAGTTCCTGTGTACGCATTACCGAACCATTCAGGGAACTGGTAGCCCGAATACATATTTTGATCTGTATTCAGAATGATGCGCTGTCCCGGAACGTTTAAACCCGTTCCTTCAACGAGCACATTCAAGTTCGTTCCGTCGATGGCGACACTCATCTTTGCAACGGATCCCGTTCCAGTAACCGAATGCGCAGCTGTGCCGCTCCACTCTGAACCATCGCCGTCTACTTCAATAGGAATGTATTTCAATAAATCGTAGGTTTTCCCGAAGTTATTCGCATTATAGTCCGTTAACGGTGCAAATGGCGTATATGCACTCATGCTTCTCCAGTCAAACGCCGGAGGGAAATACAGCAGCTTCATGCCAAATGACGGGAGAAAACCGTCTGCCCAAGCGCGCTCAGCAGAATAACGAATCAATTCAGGCTGAAACGGCGTGTTGTAATCCAAAGTAAATACATGAAACTGTGCATCCGATTGATTTAGGGGCTTTCCGGAGACATCACGAACGAGTGTACCATCCGTGTTAAACTGGAATCGGGCCTTGTTAATAACATCACGTTTCGTCAAATAGTCCATTTTTCTAGGATGATCATAAGGTGTGTACACACCGTATGTTTCCGCATTTCCCACAGGAACCTCTGCGGTCTCGTCCCACATCATATCGCCGACCCATGTGTTTGTGTAGCTTTCGAACAGCACGGCATCGACCGATGAACGAATATCATAGTCCCCACCCCGTAAGAGATGCACGCCTCCGCCGGAAAATACTTTTTTGTCCGGATACTTCTCCTTGATTTTTTGCACCAGCTGTCCCATGCCCCATGCTTTATCCGTATGAATCACTTCTGTAACCTCAACCGTATCCAGATAAAAGCCGTCAAATCCACGTTCCACCAGCCCCGGCAGCAGCTCATCAAGCACCTTTTTCTGCCAGTTTTGATTCGTTGGATCAATAAAGCAGGATGGCCAATTCAAGTCGCATTCCGGATTCCCCTCACTATCCTTGAAGAAAATGTCCGGTGAATTACCTTCCCTTGCATCCTGACCAACCGAAATATAGCCCACAATAAAAATATCAGGATTAATAGCTTTAATTTCGTTCAGCTTCTCAGGAGAAACAGCGCCGGAGAGCGCCAGCAAGTCGTAGCTCGCAAACTCCTCAGCATCAATCGAATCTTCCACTGTATAGTTAAATAATAAATCCGTTACTTCACTCCAGTCGCCAGTTGATGCCGGCACACTCGGGTAAGCTGTTGTCGACCCTGTTACAGCAAGGCTGGGGCCCGAGCTATAACCATCCGTATCGAAGGCCTCCACTTTATAGGAGTACGCCGTCGAAGGCTGCAGCCAGCCATCCGTATAAGAGGTTGTCGTTGTCCACCCTGCATACTCGATGTTATCCGCTTTGACGCGATATATTTTATAACCTTTAACCCCGATATTGTCTGTAGAAGGCGACCAATTAATTTGCAGCTTGGTGCTTCTCGCATTCGTCACGTTCAATCCAGCCGGTACAGAAGGACGCTCGGAATTAGCCAGCTTGAGGGTGTAGACCGCCAAATCATCGGCTTTAGCCGGGAGGCGTTCAGATTTGGAGTAATAGTTGACGAACCCGACATGAATGTCACTACCGGATGACAAGCCGAGATCGCTCAATGGAATCCGCGCTTCGATGAGGCTGTCCGTCTTTACAATCTGGCCGCTCCCCTTATACTCAGCTGCCTGGCTCCAACTCCAATCTGTCCCTGTACCCGTATAGCTCAACAGAGTAGCTTTGTCCTTCTTCACATTGCGTACTTGCCCTCCGACAGTCACTGGCTCTAATTGGATACTTGTTTCCAAAAGGTAATCCGCCCCGCTGTCCTCATCCCAACCCGGCTCCTGGTAACCCGTGGCATCAGATCCATCCGTATTCAGATAAAAATGAGAAGTTAGGGCAGAAAGCCCGATGCCCTCGACCAATACATACAAGTACGCAGCATCATTCGTCACCTTCAATGTGCTCACGGTAGTATGCTTGCCGCGGATCAGCGGACTGATATCATTCCATTCATCCTTGCGCCCGTCAGCCTGTATGGATGGAAACCACGAAGCCTCCGTATGATTTGCCGGAATAAACCCGGTTAAGAGCAGCATGGCAAACAGTCCCAGCAGCCATTTTTTACCCATTATTGTTCCTCCTTTTTTAGAAAACGCTTACAAATTGGTGAAGCCTATTCTTGCCCCCTCCCGGAATCAAACAATTCCGAAATGCCGAAACCATTCAATGCCTGCTGCCCCGAAAAAGGCTTTATCTTCCATGATCCAAACTATCCATGGGAAGCAGCAGGCAGTTGATGCCCCGTCCTTGCCGATGGCAAGCTTTCCTTACCGTGCCCATTCAATCGTGCGGAACGTACTCGTTACGGCTGATTCATTCGCTTTCAAGCAGGTTAGCGCACTGAGCAGACCATCTTCAAGCGTGGTTTTGGATTGTTCCCTGCCCTTCATGATTTGAACAAAGTTGTGTAGAAGCTTAGCGTCACCTCCTCCATGCCCCTCGTAAGCATTTATATCAAGCCGATGCGTGACTACACGAGGCTCGTGATGCATATAAACCTTTAACTCTCCTGTATACCAGTCGAACTCCATCGTTCCCTTGTAGCCCATCAGACGGGCCCCACGCCTTCCGGCATCCCGACGGACGAAAAAATTCTGTGAATAAGAAACATGCATGCCTGATTCATACCGGATCAACGCACTTCCCGAATCCTCATTGCCAGTATCCTCTGCAAAGCAGCAGTAATCTCCGACCTGACTAACAATCGTGCTTTCGGGGCAAGTATGCTTCTCTTCACACTCCACACACTTTAGCCCTGCCTTATGGCTCCCCTTGAAAACCTGCTTCGATTTCATCGCGCATACCGCTTCCGGCTTCAGACCGAGCAAGTAGTTGATATAGTTGAAATCATGGGTAGCCTTTTGCAGAAAAAGGCCGCCAGTTATACGCTCATCCCGGTACCAATTGTGGAAATACACGCCTCCATAAGGAACGTTGTTCACAGCCTGCACATGCTCCACCGTGCCAATCTGCCCCGAATCGATGATTTGTTTGGCCAGCTCGACTAGAGGTGTATTGCGCAGCGGAAATGACACCACGACTTGTGAACGGGAAGCCTCGTAGCCTTTTTTCAAACGAAACAAATCCTCATAAGTCGTTGCTACAGGCTTTTCGAGAAATAGAGGTAAATTGCGAGCAAGCACCGTTAGCGCCATCTCGGTATGCAGGTTGCAGCGGGTGCCAATGACGACACCATCCAGCTCCTCGCTCTCCAGCATCTCATCTGCATGCTCATACCAGGTGGTATCATTCATTCCATTCATTCCACTCGTACTATTCGTGCCATCAGTTGCACCCCTGCCATCCGCCATCTGTGTTTGGAACTCCTCCCAACGGGGATCGGCGACAGCCGTGATCCGGCACTCCGGATCCACCTTGGACAACTCTTCAAATACATGACGGACCCGAAGCCCGTATCCAATAATTCCAATTCTCATTGCACATTCATCCTATCTTCCTATCATTTTAATGATTACTTATTCCTTAACGGAACCTAGTATAATTCCATGAACGAAATACTTTTGCAGAAAAGGATATACGATTAGAATCGGCACAATGGAGACAACGATCTTAGCCGCATTCAAGGTCTGATTCGATAGCTTGGCGAGTAAATCCATTTTGGTATGATCAATATTTTGCGCGCTGATTTGCACGACTAACTGCTGAATATACGTCTGCAGCGGATACTGCTCAGGTGTCCTCATGAAAATCAATCCATCAAAGAACGAATTCCAATGCGTAACAATGCTGAACAGCGTAATCGTAGCCAAAGCAGGCGTGGACAAAGGAATAAAAATTCTAAGAGCCATATACCAAGGTCCCGCTCCGTCAATATACCCGGCCTCACTAAGCTCCTTCGGTAAGCTGCGAAAAAAATTCATCAGCAAAATGACATTGAAGACAGGCACAGCTCCAGGCAGAATAAGAGCCCATATGGAATTAAAAAGACCCAAAGACTTCATCAAAATATAAAGCGGAATAATGCCACCGTTAAACAACATGCAGAAAATAAGAAACCACATATACACATTCCGGTAGCGGAATTCCCGGGACGACCTGGACAGCGGGTAGGCCATCAGCACGCAAAGCACGAAGTTGACCCCTCCACCCAACGCTACCCGTTTGACCGAAATCATAAATGCCCGAAGGAAAGACGAATCTGACAAAATGATGTAATAGGAGCTAATATTGAATCCTACCGGCCAGAATGTGACCCGTCCCGCCGCAGCAAACGCTTTGTCGCTGAGAGAAACCGCTACTGTATGCCAGATCGGCCCTAAAGACATGCACGCAATAAGCGTCATGAGGATAATCAGTGCTGCATCCGCTAATCGCGAAGCCATCGTTCGGCTCTCAACCAAACTGCTCACCTGCTTTACTTTTGAGTATTAGAAAATTCGATAATTGGCAAACCGGTAAGCCAAAGCATAAGAGAAAATAATCAAAATGAATGAAATGACCGATTTCATCAATCCAACAGCGGTCGCCAGACCATATTGCGCCTGCAGCAGCCCTGCCCGGTACACGTAAGTATCAATAATATCCGCCGATTCGTACACCAGAGGATTGTACAAATTAAAGATTTGATCAAATCCTGCGTTCAAAATATTGCTAATGCTCAGAGTGCCCATCAAAATAACAGTTGGCAGCAGCCCGGGAAGCGTAATATACAGCATGCGCTGTCTTCGTGTCGCTCCGTCGATTGCTGCCGATTCATATAGCGAAGGGCTGATGCCCGCAAGTGCGGCCAAATAAATAATTGCTCCAAAGCCAAATTCCTTCCACACATCGCTGGTCACAATAAGTGCCGGGAACCAGGCATTGCTAGCCAGAAAGAGAATTCCCTCTCCGCCAAACAAACGGACAACACGATTGACAATGCCGTCCAGCGACAGCATCTCCACGATAATTCCGGCCAGAATAACCCATGATAGAAAGTGCGGAATGTATACGATCGTTTGCACCCAGCGTTTGAACATCCGCAAGCGCAACTCATTTAAGAGCACCGCAAACACGAGAGGTGTAAACAAATTCACGACAATTTTGCAGCTGGCAAGAAAGATCGTATTATAAAAGATAATCCTGCTATCCGTCATCTGGAGCATATATTGGAAGTTTTCAAGTCCGATCCAGGGCGATCTCCAGACACCGAAACCGAGCTTGAAATCCTGAAATGCGATAATCAACCCGAACATCGGTATCACGCTGAAAATGCACAGCAGTATAATACCAGGCAGCAGCATCAGATGGTAATGTTTCTCAAATGTCCGGTATCTCACGGCCTCTTTCACCCCATTTTGGCATTACAGGGCAGCGCCATATGCCTAAGCCCAAAGCTCAGTCACAATTGGCGCCAGCCCCCATCTTATTTGATTCTACTTCTGCTTGCTCAACTCAGCTTCGATCTCCGCGATAATTTCGTTTCCGCCTTGGCTCTTCCATTTTTCTACGAAGGTATCGAATGCTTCTAGTGGTTCTTCACCCATAATGATTTTATACATCGTTTCGGTTTCCAGCTTCTGCAGGTTAGCCCATTTGCGCTGCATGGTTTTTGTCGTAGCCGTATACTCGTTGAATACTTTCCGGTCCACGGGCTGCATGACGGCATCCCCGCCGTTCAGATAAGCGTATGGTGGTGGCCAATCAGCCGCATTGCTCTTCGGTTTGGCATTATCCCGCTGCCACTGCTCGTATACGATCCGGTCTCCAGGCTCCATGTCTTCCGGCTTTATTTCACCGCTAATTGCTTTTTTCAGCTTAATATTGGTCTTCTCTACCACATCTGTGTCCACATAAGTCGTATACAGGGGATACAGGGCAATGATTAAAGTCGGATCCAGCGCCTGAAAATCATCCAAACGCTGCTGAGCGCGGGCTCTTTCCTTCTCGTCTTCACTCTTCAGACTGTCTCCGCCTGTGTACCAGTTAATATAGGTCATAACGGCATCAGGATGCTTGAAGCCTTTTTTGACAACGACGAAGTGAGAGCTGATTGGTACCATATGCGTGTTCAGCTTGCCTTCCGCATCAGCAATCCAATAAGGCTTCCAATCCGCTGCCGGATCATTCGTAATCGATTCCGACAAATTCCATGGCGCCCACCAAGGACCGAAGAACATGCCTGCTTCTCCGTTCGATACGAGCTGATTCGGGTCTTTGCGCAGCGCGAACTCCTTGTCAATCAGCCCATTCGCGTACATGCCGCGCAGCTTGGCAATCGTTGCCTTTGTCTCCGGTGTTGTTGAACCATATACGATCGAATCGCCCTCCCCCTTCAGCCAAAGGCCAGGGTAAGCGTTATAGCCAGCGAAAAGTCCCGTGAAATCATGCATGCCTGCATAGCCATTCGAGTACAATGACGCACCTGATCCGGTCAAGCCCACTGTATCCGCTTTGTTGTTTCCATTAGGGTCCTGCTGGACGAACGCCTTTGCAATCGCTTCCACATCATCGGCAGTTTTGGGTGCAGGGATATTCAGCTTATCCAGCCAATCCTGCCGTACCCATAATAGGCTGATGGATTCAGCAAGCCCGCTTAAATTAGGAAGCGCCATCAATTTGCCGTCATAGGTCGCTTTGGCTAATGCTACACCTTGGGTTGCTTCGTACTTGCTCTTCAGCTGCGGCTGCGCATACTTGTTGTACACTTCGGTCAAATCCTCAAGCTGCTCTGCAGCAGCCAATTGACGAAATGTTGTTTCATCGACCAGCATCACATCCGGGATGTCGTTGCTTGCAATCGCCAGCTGCTGTTTTTGCACGAAATCCTGTCCTGTAGCGTACCAAGCCACTTTAAAGTCTATATTCGTATGCTTTTTGACGAAGCGCGAGAAGGAATTGTCCTCAATCGTTTCTCCTTCGGGCAGCTTTAAATCTGGCGGAACATCCTTAACAATCGTAATTTCGACGGGTTCCTTATACCTGTAATAATCGAACGCTTCTTCCCCCTGCGTTTCTTCCTGTCCAGCTTTTCCGTTCCCGTTATCTGCTTGGGTTGGCGATTCTGCTGGCTGATTGTTAGCCTCTTTATTTCCACTGCATGCAGCCGCCATCATTGCAACGAGCAGAATAGCCATGATGACTCCGATTCCTTTACCCCATTTGCTCCCCTTCATTTAGCGCCCTCTCTTCGGATGTATTGGTTATGAACCTGTTTTTAGTATAGGGTAGTCTACACCTCAATGGGGCCACATTGATCTCTTCTTTTCCACCATTATTGTCTCTACTGCAAAACAGGCGCAACCCAGTAGATAAGATTACACCTGTTTTCGTATCATTTTTGCCCTTTTGCCTCTTTACGGTAAAGGCTCGGCAGCAGTCCTGTTGCACCACGGAACACCTTGGAGAAGTATTTGACGTTCGGGTAGCCTGATTGGGCAGCAATCCAGCCAACGGATTTGTCCGTCTGCACGAGCAGCGCCTTGGCCCTCCCGATTCGCAGATCCCGGATATAATCGTTAAACGTAAAGCCTGAGATATCATGGAAGCAGCGACTGAAATAGCTTCGGCTCATGCCTACCATCCTGGCAATTTGCGGCATCTGCAGCTCTTCTTCCAGATGGTCGCGGATATGAGCCTGCGCTTTCATGATGCAATTCACTACTTCAGATGAATAGGGAAGCGTTTGTGTGGATTCGCTAACCATAAGACGCAGCCGCTTCAGCCATTCCGTCCACTGCTGCCAGGTATGCAGCCCCTCCATCTCCATATAGGGTTGAAGCTCCGGAAGGATCCGCTCCCATTGGGATACGGCTGCCTCGAACAGCATCTCGACGCGTTCGGGAGTCAGACGCCTCTCCAACATCTCCCCAAGCAGCAGAGCGAACCGTTCGTCATCGACCATCCAATCGAAGGAGCACCATTTTTCCTTCAGCGTTTGCAGCTCCTTTTTTCCTGTTTCTACAGGCCCTTTCCAGGGAGAAGCAGCCAAAGCAGCAGGATCTTCATAGAAATCATCCGCAGCAGGGCCGCTACCCGCTCCGCTAGTCTGCTCGTCCTCCGCAATCCGCAGTACAATCCGCTGGAGCACCTCATCCATGCGATCTTCTTCCAGCTCTACCTTCGTAATATAGTCAAGTGCACCGAGGCGGATTGCCTCTTGGGCATATTCAAATTCATGATGAAAAGTCAGCACCACCATGCGAAGCCTTGGCAGCAGCCGCCTGGCCTGCCTCATAAGCTCGATGCCCGACATGACCGGCATGGACAAATCCGTAATTAATAAATCAACCGGATTATCACGGAGAAAGGCCAGCGCCTTTTCTCCGTTGTTGACATCCCCAACGACCCGCAAACCATGTCTGCTCCAAGGCATAATAGTGATAAACCCGGTTCTTACCAAATGATCATCATCTACAACAAGCACATTAAGCATTGTCATCCCCCTCCTGTATACTAGGCAGCCGGAGCGTGATGATCGTCCCCGTTTCCGGCTTGCTGTCGATTGCCAGCTTGGCGCGGTCTCCGAATTGAAGAGCGACGACCTTCCTCACATAATTGAGTCCGATACCGAAGCCGGCGCCGGGAGCGCTATCCGCCTCTTCATCCCTAAGCTTCCGCAGCTGCTCCTCCGTCATCCCGACACCGTCGTCCCTAACCTCGATCAGCACATTGGAGTCTTCAGCCGCAATACGGACGCAGATCTTCCCGTCATCTTTAAGACCATGAAGAAGCGCATTCTCCACCAGTGGCTGCAAAATAAACCGCGGTATGACCCAGTCGAGCATGCTTTCCTCAGCCTGACAATCTATCTCGTACTGAAAATGATAGCGGACAGACTGTACCGACATATAATTATGGAGCGCTTCCAGCTCGTCGCGTATTTGCGCGGTTTCACCCTTGTTCAAATTATAATGAAGGATTTTATTCAACGTGGATACAAGCTTGTCAATCTCCTTCTCCCCCCGCATTCTCGCCAGCCAGCGGACTGTATCGAGCGCATTATAGAGGAAATGGGGATTTATCTGGTACAGCAGCTTCTCCACCTCCAGTCTTGCTTTGCGCTGCTCTCTCTGCTCCGCTTCCATGAGCAGCTCTCCGATCCGCGAGCGCATAGCTTCGAAACCATTGTGAATGCGGTCGAACTCCATAATCGTAGCGGTCCTCCCGCTGCTTTGCGGAGAAGAATACGGCACAAGCCTCATATCCTGCGATAGCTTCTTCAGCGGTGTGTACACCGTGCGCCATAAAATCCACGCAACCAGACAGCCAACAGCCAGCGACAAAACCGTCAACAACGCAAATTGCAGCAGCCAGCTTCGAAGCTCTCTGTCATAGGAGGCCTTGGGAATGGCAGCTACAAGCTTCCAGCTTTGTTTATCATTCAATTCCTCGAAAAAGTAATGCCCTGCGTAAGCGTTCTGCCGCCTCTCATCAACTGCATACAGGCTGCCGGAAGGAAACGCTTCCTCATCTTCACTGAATAATATCCGCCCTTCGGTATCCACTATTAAATGAGCTGTATCAGCCGCCGACTGATCCATGTTCAAGAGCGATTCCGCCAGCTTAAAGTTCGTTTCTATATACACATATACATTTTCTTCGTCGGTCAAATTCATAGCACGGACGATTGAAAACACCTGATGCCCATCCCAGGGATTCAGAGAGCGATGTGGTCCATTATACGATATCGTGCCGAACTTGGATAGAACGGGGAGCTTGCGAATATCAACATCCTTCTCAATACTGTAATTCTCAAACATAACGGTACCCGAATCCGCAAAATAATAAAAAGCGAGGCCCATAGAGGGATTGGTAAATGTAACCAGACTGAGCTCATTTTTGATTTCATCGTGAAGCTGCTTTTTTTCATATACGTCAGCACTCAGATACCGATCCAGATTTTTGCCTATCCGGCCGTCCAGAGCCAGCTGCTGCGAGGCATGATTAAGCTGATCCAGCGTCCCCCCCAGCGACAGCATCACTTGGTGCAGATTGCTTCGCACGCCCCGTTCGGCTTTATTCTCCAGAACAGAGTATATCGAAGCATAAGATATAGTACCAATCAGTGCAAGCGGAATCATGATCGCCACAATCAACATGATGGTCAACCGGTTTTTAAGCGAATATGGAACAAAACGTTTTATCAGCACCGCCGCTACCTCCCAAGATCCATTGCTTCGCCAATCCGTAATAAAGCCAAAGCGTAATAAAATATAGGGTTCGCTGTGGAAGGCGGAGATTCCTGCACCAAACTAACGGAACAGCTAAAATGATGCTGCATACAAAGTCAAAGAGGAAAAATGACGTATTTTGTCGGATCAAGACTCTCGCGCGAGGGCAATGCCATTGTTTTTCCACAAACCGACCCATTTTGTGCCACACTCATTCGGTAAAGTAATAACTGTAAGACAAACCAAATTACGAGGAGTGTTAAAAATGAATTACAGCCTAAAATTCAAGAACGTCGCCCTGTCCGCTCTACTGCTATCCGCTATCGCTGCTGCCCCTGTTGCCAATGCCGACAATGGATCTAAGCAAGGAAATATAACATCCGCCCACACCATTACAAAGTCAGATAAAATCTCAACAGTTGCTTCAACTCTCACCCTGAGTAATCCTCTGGAATTAGCTAAAAAGTACGCCCCAGACACCGTCAGCGACTGGGAAAAAGCATTGGAGAAATACAATAAGCTTATCGGCTTCTCCATAACTGACCTTAAAACTTCCAGTGGCCTCGCCTCCCTAAAGACAGACAAAGCGGATAACTTATCCCTGTCGAAAGTAGATGTTTCCGTTGCCTCTATAGCCACATTAGCTGCTGTCCCTGCTTCCGAAGTAAACATGGAAAGCCTTGCGAAAAAAATCGATAAATCCATACTTTCCACACCAGTCGAAACAGATGGAGAAGCACTTCAGATTGCAGGACCATTAGGAGAAGTAACATCAGGAACAACTTCAGGAGTAGCTTCAGGAACAGCTTCAGTACAAGCCGTCGAACTTAAAGAAGCCTCTGGCGAATTAAAGGCCTTCTTCAAGGCTCAGATTGAATTGGCAGAAGCTGTAGAGTCCCAAAATGCGGCAGAAATAAAGGCTGCACTTGCCCAGCTTCTGAAGCAGTATACGGTGCAAATTACTGAACTGGAAGCTGCCAAAGCGGATATCTCAGATGCTGCGGATGGTGCGGATGGTACGGCTATTGCCAAGGGAGTACCTGTAGAGATGGAAAATGTTAACTTTAAAGCTGTCCAGACACTATCCGTAAAATAATACTTATGAAGCTCGTGATTCTCAGATAGGGAAATTGACTCCAGCTTCCTTCAGAATCCACTTCACAATGAATATCTGTACCTTAAGCTGCTCTGCACGCAAAAAAGACAATCCCTTGCGATTACGCTCGCGGGATTGTCTTTTTTAAGCGGTAATGCAGAAAAAGCCGTCCATCTGACTGTAGTCTTGTAAAGCCATATAAATACTGCAAAAGTGCAGGATTTTTCACCCAAAATCGGTTATTTAGCGAGAATTCCTGCAATTGTGCAGGAAAATAGCCACTTGAAGTGGTCAAACGGACAAGAGACGGTAGAGAACCTGCAGATTTGCAGGAATTTCCTTTACCGAGGTCATTTAGGTCCAAAAATGATGTACATATGCATCTTTTTGCCCCGTGGCAGGTTGAGATCTTAATGGATTTCCCATAATAACATGAATTCGAAGCAATTCCGGCACGAGAAAAGGGATTTATTTCCTTAACTTGTTTTTAATGGATACTTCAATGGAATTTCATTGGAATTTTGTTAGGAGAAAGGGCTAGCGTCGTGCCTCTTACAAAATCCTCTCGCGAAAAAACTGATTGTAATATACAAACTTACTGGCCGGATAACGAAAACCTAGAAACATCCCAGAATAATCAATGTCTATCGATATAAGCCGTTTCGTAATAACTTTACTACGGATGAGCCGATCAAGGAAAGCTTGATTATTATTGCGAATAGCTCTTACAATTAATGCCGTGTAATGTGGATTGCGGATAATTTCCGTATACAATGGAAGGATCGCTTTGGCGATATGTTGATGAATGGTACTGTTAAAGGTGAACTGGGTCGTACCAGGACGAAGCGAGGTAGCATTCGTATAAGGGCCAATCGGCTCAGAAAAAGGAAAATCTATAAAGTAACCAATCGCATTGGTTGCAAAAGAAGACAAGGGTACAGAGACCACGGACCGGAACATCTTCAACATCGTGTCCAGGTCCGCCTCTCTGACCGCTTTTGCCCATTTGACCGAAAACACCCTGTTGCAGGCAATTTTCCTGTAAAACGGGAGCATGTTCAAGGCAACTTTTCTCAGCACCTTCACGGATACATAACGATTGTCAGGCTTTCTCGCCGGCTTACTATCTTGTTTGCGGCGTTTAAGAAGAAAACGTCTCTCCCCTGTAGGCATCTTTATTGCTTTCATCCGCATTTGCTTGACTCCTCCTCCATACATAGCTATATACCAGTCTATTAATGAGAAGGGCAATCGGTGTGCAAGATGTTACCTGCATCATGGGATTCACGTGAGTCATTCATAAGGATAGCGGTCTTTTTAGCAAAAAACAGCTTTACCCTCTATACCTCAAAAGAGCTTTTCATCGATACAATCAAATTAAATACCGGCCGGCCAGCTACTGTATACTTAGGGTCAACATTGAAATAACCATGACGGAAAAATTGGAATTTTTCCTGCGGCTTAGCTTCCTTCATATTGTCTTCCACAAAGCCCTCAATGATTTTCAGTGAATTCGGGTTGAGATTATCCAGGAAAGAAGCCTCTTCTCCCCCTTCGTTATCTCCCTGAGTGTCATCCATAATAAGCGGCTCATACAACCGGAACTCAGCGGGCACCGCATGCTTAGCATCCACCCAATGAATAGTCCCCTTCACTTTACGGGCATTAAAGCCGCTACCGCTCTTGGTCTCAATATCGTACGTGCAGTGCAGCTCAACCACATTCCCCTGCTCATCCTTGACGAAATCATGGCACTTAATGAAATAGGCATTCTTGAGACGCACTTCATTGCCAGGAAAAAGCCGGAAGTATTTATTCGGCGGGTTCTCCATGAAATCGTCCTGTTCAATATAGATCTCCCTGGAAAAAGGAATCTGCCTGCTGCCCATCTCCGGATTTTCCGTATTATTTTCAGCTTCCAGCAGCTCCGTTTGATCCTCTGGATAGTTTGTGATGACCACCTTCAAAGGCTTAAGCACCGCCATCGTCCTTAACGCCTTAAGCTTAAGGTCCTCACGAATAAAATGCTCCAGCATTCTGGCATCAACAAGACTGTTGCTTTTGGACACACCAATCTCGCGGACAAAACTGCGGATCGCCTCAGGTGTATAGCCTCTGCGGCGAAGCCCGGACAGCGTCGGCATGCGCGGATCGTCCCAGCCATCTACGGCCTGTTCATCGACAAGCTGCTTCAGCTTTCTTTTGCTCATCACGGTATTCGTTATATTCAGACGGGCGAACTCATACTGCCTTGGCACCTGCTCCATTTCGCACTCGCGAACGATCCAATCGTAGAAAGGGCGCTGATCCTCAAATTCCAGCGTACAAATCGAGTGTGTCACACCTTCAATGGCATCCTCAATCGGATGGGCGAAGGCGTACATCGGATAAATGCACCAAGCATCTCCAGTATTATGGTGGTGAGTATGCACAACGCGATAAATGACCGGGTCACGCAAGTTAACGTTTGGAGAAGCCATATCAATTTTGGCGCGAAGCACTTTCTCTCCGTCCTTAAATTCCCCGCCGCGCATACGCTCGAACAGCTCTGTGTTCTCCTGCACGCTGCGATTGCGGAATGGACTTTCCTTGCCAGGCTCGGTCAGCGTTCCACGGGCTTCGCGAATTTGCTCTGCTGTTAAATCATCTACATAAGCCAGGCCCTTTTGAATCAAAATAAGCGCACGCTTGTACATCTCTTCAAAATAATTGGAAGCGAAAAACAAACCATCCCACTCAAAACCGAGCCAAGCCACATCTTCCTTGATGGCCTCTACATACTCAGTATCTTCCTTGGCAGGGTTCGTATCATCAAAGCGAAGGTTCGTCCGTCCCCCAAATTCATGGGCCAGCTCGAAATTCAGACAGATCGATTTGGCATGCCCGATATGCAGATATCCGTTCGGCTCTGGCGGGAATCTTGTGATGACTTGCTTGACTTTGCCTGATTGCAAATCTTCGATTACAATGTTCTTAATGAAATTCGATGGAGTTCCCTTGTTTTCCATAGTTCCCAGCCTTTCTCTCGCGGTGTAAATAATACTTTCTATCATACACCAAATCTCACTCAAATATAAAGGAGAATGCCTTATGACAGAGCCAATCAGTAACTTTGCACGAAATCTGGAAAAATATGCAGAGCTTGCCGTCAAGGTAGGTTTGAATGTGCAGAAGGACCAGACGCTTGTTATTACCTCGCCAATATCGTGTGCCGATTATGTCCGCAAGGTTACTTTGAAGGCTTATGAAGCAGGCGTCAGGAATGTCATTGTGGAATGGGAGGACGATGAGGTCAAAGCGATCCGCCTCCGTCACGCTCCGGAAGAGGCCTTGCAGGAATATCCGATGTGGAAAGCAAACGGCTTGGAAGAGCTGGCTAAGGAAGGCGCCGCCTTTTTACAAATATACGCCCCTAATTCCGATTTATTAAAAGGGATTGATCCGGGCAGAATCGCCACTGTGAACAAGGCCGCTGCCATGGCGAGGGACGGATTCCTTAACTATCTCCGTAACAGCAGAGTCAATTGGCTTCTGGTCTCGATTCCGACAGTTGAATGGTCTTCCAAGGTTTTCCCGGGCATGGATGAAGAGACCCGTATGGCTAAGCTGTGGGAGCTCATCTTCAAACTGACACGTGTGGATACGGAAAATCCCGTTGAGGCTTGGAACGAGCATATCCAGAACTTGACTGAGAAGCAGAAGATTCTTAATGCTAAAAAGTACGCAAAGCTCCATTACACAGCGCCAGGCACCGACCTCACCATAGAGCTTCCGGAAAAGCATCTTTGGGTCAGCGCTGGGAGCAATACCGACAAAGGCATTTTTTACGTCCCTAACCTGCCTACCGAGGAAGTATTCACTATGCCTGTAAAAACAGGTGTTAACGGGACTGTAAAAAGCACCAAGCCTTTAAGCTATAACGGCTCACTTATTGACGGCTTCAGCTTCACCTTTGAGAACGGAAAAATCGTCAAGGCTGCCGCGGAGCAAGGAGAGGATGTGCTGAACAAGCTGCTTGATATGGACGAAGGCGCCCGCTACCTTGGGGAAATTGCCCTCGTACCGCACGACTCTCCCATCTCCAACTCCAATTTGATTTATTACAACACATTGTTTGACGAAAACGCCTCCTGCCACTTGGCTATCGGGAATGCCTATCCGTTCTGCGTGGAGGGCGGTACAACCATGAGCAAGGAAGAACTGGATGGCCAGGGCTACAACGCCAGTCTAACCCATGTCGACTTCATGATTGGCTCTGCCGAAATGGACATCGACGGCATCACCGCAGATGGAACACGTGAGCCTATATTCCGTCAGGGGAATTGGGTTATCTAAAAAGAATGACATCTTTTTGGGGCGTCCTTTGAGGAGCGTGTTCTTACATAGTTGCATGTCGGGAGGGAAAGGGTGTTGGCCAGCTATGGGTTCCAGCCGCTGTTAAAGGTTGTTGCGGATGCTAGCACTCTTCAACCCACAACCTTCCCTCCTCAGCTACAATCGCACGAAAACCAAGCTCCAAGTTCAAACGGACAGTCAACAAGGCGCTTTTTCTTGATTGGTGGAGATTTCCTAGCGGTCAAAGGCTCATGGGACGAAGAGCTGAGAGGACCTGCTAGGAGATCTTACTTTAACGATGTTTTTCATCGCTAAAAGCACGGGGTCGTCCCACAACCTCACTTTAACGATGAAAAACATCGTTAAATCCCTTTTATCCACCCAGAGGGGACCATTGGTCCTCCTTTAACAATGAAAATCATCGTTAACGTGCCCGATTGACCTAAAAAACTTATTTTAACGATGAAAAACATCGTTAAGTCAAGCACACGCTCCAATCGGGGAAGAGTGCTGCCACTATCACCCTTCCTCCAGGATCCCTTCCCTCTCAGCTTCAAAAGTGCCGAACATGCCAAGCTCAAACGGACTGCCCAGCAGAGGCTGATTGCTTAGGGAAAGGGATAGTGGCGATATGGAAAACTGCACCTGTGTAATTGAAAATTAATCACTCCTGGTTCCATCTTTCCATCTTGCCATCTTCCATCTTGCCACCTTCGCCCCTTCTCCACTTCGGGCTGAGGTGGTTTTTTGCTGCCCATGTTTCGCCTATCAGCCTAGCCTAAACCGTCTCCTGCGGAACCACCGCATCATGAAGCTGCTGCTCAAGCTCCTCTGTGAAGCTCTGTACCTGCTCCACTGACCATCCTAACCGGACGGCCATGTATGCGCTCACCTCCTGCTTCCACTTCCTAACCCAGGCAATGTCGAAGAAAAGTGCCCCGGTCCGCCGAATAAAGAAATCTGCTGGCCTCACTGTCATTTCTTGTTCTATAGCATACGAGAGTGCTGCGAAAACAGCAGGCGATAAAGACGCGGCCCTCTGATCATATTGTTGATTCACCAGCAGGGAGAATACACGATCTATATTCGAGCCATAACGTCGCACAAGTGTCGCTGCTTCTGAATCTGTAAGCCCCAGACGCTTGCCGAGGCTAACCTTCTCATCAATGAATGACTGCAGGTTCGCCGAGCCGCCAACATCACCGCCGGAGAGCTGCAAATGCTTCGTGCTGCTGTCCGGAAGCGGCGCATGACCGGCCTCCATCAGCCTGTCGGCGACCTTGTTCACAACCGTCTCTGCCATCTTGCGATAGCCGGTCAGCTTGCCCCCGGCAATCGAGATCAAGCCGGAGCCAGAAATAAAAATCTCATCCTTCCGCGAAATCTCGGAAGGGTCCTTGCCCTCTTGATGCACAAGCGGGCGTATCCCCGTCCAACTGGATTCCACATCCGCCTCCGTCAGACCAAGATCCGGGAACATGTCATGAATGACATGCAGCAGGTAATCCCGATCCGCCAGCGTCATCCGTGGATGCATCTGATCGCCGCGATAATTCGTGTCCGTCGTTCCAACATACGTCTTGCCTTCCCTCGGTATCGCAAACACCATACGTTTATCTGGCGTATCAAAGTAAATGGCCTGATTCAATGGAAACCTCGAGTGATCAAACACCAGATGAACGCCCTTCGTTAAATGCAGTGTTTTTCCTTCTTTCGATTTGTCCTTTTCACGCAAGGTATCCACCCACGGACCCGCCGCATTCACCACATGAAGGGCGCGAATGGAATAAGTCCGTCCGCTGATCTGATCTACCACCTGAACGCCCGCTGCCCGGCCCTCTTCATAAATCAGCTGCTCCACCTTGGCATAATTGACAGCCTTCGCTCCTTTTTCCACTGCTTTCTTCATCACTTCAATCGTCAGCCTGGCATCATCCGTCCGGTACTCGACATAGTAGCCTCCACCCTTAAGCCCGTTCTTTCTTAACAAGGGTTCACGGGAAAGTGTTTCCTGTGCTGTGAACATTTGGCGTCGCTCTTCTCTTTTGACACCTGCCAAATAATCATAGACCCTAAGCGCCAGTGAAGTCGTCAACTTACCGAAGGTTCCTCCTTCGTAGAAAGGCAGCAGCATCCACTCCGGAGTAGTGATATGCGGACCATTTTCATATACAATTGCCCTTTCCTTGCCTACCTCCGCTACCATCTTCACCTCCAGCTGCTTCAAGTACCTCAGGCCTCCATGCACCAGCTTGGTCGAACGGCTCGACGTTCCAGCAGCAAAGTCCTGCATCTCCACCAGCGCCGTGCTAATTCCCCTGCTTTGCGCATCCAGCGCGATCCCTGCACCCGTGATCCCCCCGCCTATTACAAGCAAGTCGTAGACCTGCTCTGTCATTCCCTGCAAAATTTCCTCCCGCTTTTCCGCGGTAAATAAAGCTTCCATGAGTTTTCCCTCCTGTTGTAGCATGATGTCCTGTATGTCGTCCTGTATGTCGTCCTGTATGTCATCCTGTATGTCGCACTTTATGTCGCCTTTATGTCGCCCTATTCGCAGCCCTATATGCAGTAATATGCAAAAAAACCACGAACCAGCTTGATGCACAAATGCGCATAAGCTGCTCATGGTTTCTCCAATTCTCCAACCGTTGTATGAACTTAAGATGTATCATAACACAAAGTACACTTATTTAAAAGCCATAGCTGCCCGGACAGCTTTCTTCCACCCGGCATACAGCTCGCTGCGCTGCGATTCTTCCATGCTCCGCTCAAAGGTGCGATCTATATGCCACTGGGCCGCTATCTCCTCCTGATCCTTCCAGAAACCCACGGCAAGACCCGCTAAATAGGCGGCCCCCAAAGCTGTAGTTTCATCAATGACAGGACGTTCAACACATGCCCCGAGCATATCGCTCTGGAACTGCATCAGGAAATCATTCCTTACTACTGCTCCATCAACACGCAGCTTTTTCAGCTCGATTCCCGAATCCTCTTCCATCGCAGCCAGCACATCCCTAGTCTGGTAGGCTAGTGACTCCAGCGTTGCACGGACCAGATGCTCACGCGATGTGCCGCGGGTAATCCCAAACACCGCTCCACGAACGTCGCTATCCCAATATGGCGTTCCCAGACCCACGAAAGCGGGCACTACATAGACGCCATCTGTTGAATCTACCCGGTTCGCGTACTGTTCACTCTCCTGTGCCGATTCAATCACTTGAAGACCGTCGCGCAGCCATTGAATAGCTGATCCTGCAACAAAAATACTGCCCTCTAGCGCATATTCGACCTTGCCGCTGAGTCCCCAGGCGATCGTCGTTAACAGCCCATGCTTGGAAGCAATCGGCCGCTCCCCTGTGTTCATCAGCATAAAACAACCAGTGCCGTAAGTATTTTTCGCCATCCCTCGCTCAAAACAAGCTTGCCCGAACAAAGCAGCCTGCTGATCCCCAGCAGCACCAGCAATCGGCACGGCTGCACCCATAAAATTTTCCTCAGCCGTATAGCCATAGATTTCCGATGAGGAACGCACCTCGGGAAGCATCGACAACGGGATATCAAGATACCTTAGCAATGTCTCATCCCATGCCAGCTCATGAATATTGTACATTAGCGTCCTTGAGGCATTCGAGTAATCCGTCACATGCACCGCTCCGCCGGACAGCTTCCAAATCAGCCACGTATCTATCGTTCCAAAAAGCAGATCACCGCTCTCCGCCCTATCCCGCGCGCCCGGTACATGGTCAAGAATCCACTTCACCTTCGTTCCCGAGAAATAAGCATCGATACGCAGTCCCGTTTTTTCCCTAAAAAGCTCCTCCAGCCCTTGTCCCTTAAGCTGCTCACAAATGTCAGAAGTCTGTCTCGACTGCCATACAATCGCATGATATACAGGGTTTCCCGTATGGCGATCCCAAACCACTGCCGTTTCCCGCTGATTCGTAATCCCAATGGCTGCTATCCGCCCGGGAGACATGCCAGGCTCTGACAAAATGTCCGCCGTCACCTCCCGCACAGATTCCCAAATTTCATCAGCATCATGCTCCACCCATCCTGGATGGGGGAAATGCTGCGTGAACTCTTTTTGTGCTATCGAAACAATACTTCCTTGCCGGTCGAATAAAATAGCCCTGGAACTGGTAGTCCCCTGATCCAGCGATAAAATATATGAATGTTCCACGTAATGCGAGCCTCCTTGAAGTTATTTGGAGCTATGCTGTGGCCTATGTTGTGGCTGCTATTTGTCTGAATAATGCTTCCACAAATCCTGATGCGAAGTCGTGACAGCGGCAGCGCCTGCCTGCAGCGCATTCTCGACATCACTGATCGAGCGGATCAGGCCACCAGCAAAAATAGGTATGCCCGTCCGCTCCCCGACCTCTTTAATAATATGCGGCATGACGCCTGGCAGTACCTCTATATAGTCTGGCTGCGTGCGTTCCAGCAGCGTATAGCTCTTCTCAAGCGCGCTTGAATCAAGCAGGAACAGCCTCTGAATAGCCAGCAAGCCGTTTTGCTTCGTCTTCGCAATAACAACAGACCGCGTTGAAATCAATCCCTCTGGACGAACATGCTGGCATATATATTCCGCTGCATATTCATCATTCTTGAGTCCTTCCACCAGATCGACGTGCAGCAAAATTTTCTTGCCGTTCGCCCGGGCCAAATCAACAATATTTTTCAGCTGACCAATATGGCTGTCCAGAAGAACAATATAAGAGAATGGCGAGTCCAGCAGCTTCTCCAAATCTTTCATTTTGCGAATAGCTGGCAGAATGCTTTGATGATGAAAAGACATAGGCGCAGGCTCCCTTCCCGGAAAAAGAAGTAGAAAATAAAAAACACATAAACCGCTTCATCCTTCGATAAGCAATTTATGTGAATCTCCCATTCTCCATCACGAATATTAACTTGCTTCTATTGTAATTCGAGAACCTGCAGAGTGTCAACATGGGTTGTCTGTCATCCGAATTTTTCATTTATTATGTAACTTTTCCAATATTAGTAACGTCTAAAGACTAATCTATGTATTGGGCATCAGACATCTGGAATAGGCAGCTTAAACATTCAAGTAAGGGGACAAGGGGCGCGCAAATCATCGTTACGGACATCAGGGATCTTATTTGCCATAATTCCCCCTATTTTAAGAAGCTTACGGACATCAGATTCTCTATTTGGATAAAAAGGAGCCCATTTAATCCCAGCCAAGGCTAATAAGGTACCTCATGTCCGTAAGATCCAAAAAGAACCTTAAAACTAACAGATAACGCATCTCATGTCCGTAAGCTGCTTTTGATTTGCTTTGTCCCCGTCTACACTAGTCTCTTCCGTATTCTAATTCTATTCTTTGATGCCGGATATCTATGTTAAATAAATAAGTGAGGCGTGATTAAACAAATGATAAAAAAATGGTTTGCCTTCGGAATTGCAACTTTTGTATTAACGGGTGCTTTCTCAATTTCAACTGCCCTTGCTGCGTCAACACCTAGAGTTATCAAACAATTTGACCCTGTTACGATTCCCTTTGAACAAAAGCAAAAAAAAGAAATCGTGGATCGCCTTTATAAATCATGGGCAAAAGGGATTGATACCATTAAAAAGTTCCAAGGTGACGAGTTTAAGGAAAATGAGTGGAAGCTTGTTTATGGGTTTGATATTGATTTCCATTTTACTAATAATCTTTCTACTACAGAGGCACAGTCCTTCTTTATGGCACTTGACGAGGCAAAAAAGGCATATAAAAAAGGTGACTTTCAATATGGCATTTTATTAAATAAGGATCTCAACTCTGCAAAAATCATTTGGGAACGCACTGATGGCAGTATCCACGTTGCTGAACTATCCAAAGCAAGTGAAGAAAATCAAAACCAAAACACCAGTAGTCCCAACACTCCTGTTTGGTCGCTTCAATTCCAAAAGGATTTTCAATAATTAATTTATTCTAATAAATAAAAGCGCTTGTTGCATATGAGGCTTAAATAGGAGCGATCTTATGGATCAAATACTTCACGAAAAGTTCATACAATTAAACTTGCCACTGATTTATTCTTTAGACCAAGTTGATAAAATACTGCGACAAAAATATGGCGCTGTTAAATGCCAGAAAGACTTACTTGGAAATATAAAAGCTGATCCGAACATAAATTATGATGACATAGCTGCATGTTACATGATAATGGACGAAACAGTGTTAAGTCATTTATTTACTGAGGTTGAAAAGGCTAGTCATAAGGAACTTTCAGAGAACCAGACTTCACTCTTACCTGAAGAAAATGAAGTTAATGCTTCGTTATGGAGGAAAATTCAACAGGGAAAACTGATAATAATCATTTTAGAAAGTAAAAACAAGGAAAACATTAGTTCTTTTACACTTCAAGGACTTAACGAAAAATTGTTTCATGAGTTATTAGTTTTAAATGGGATCGCTCCACAAGATTGCGTACCAAAAAATCCGAAATACGGTCAGTATTTGAATAGTCTTCAACAAACAGGGTATCTGTAAATTTTGAACATGATTGTCCCGTAAGTTAATAAAAAAAGCCCACCATATCAAATGAAAACAAAAATGCACCGAAGCGAAATGGTAAAATGGACGCACCACTACAACCATCAAACCGATACGCGAGGTGCATTTTCATGGAGTTGCAGTTAGAACTACTACCCCAAAGAAAGATGTGATGCCGATATGAAGTTTAAAATAAAAATAGGAATCTTTTTGTTGGTTATGCTAAGTTGTACTTTGTTTTATTATTTTTTTATAACATCAAGCACAGTAGCAATTGTTACTTTAGAGAAAAAAGTTACTATGAATGATCAAAATTTTATTAAAGTGCACAAGGATAATAAAGAAGTTACCATTCGAACTCCCGATATTGTGTGGCCTTTTTTAGAAGAAGGAAAGGACTATTTTATAAGTTATCATTATAATTTAATTAGAAAACCCTTTTTAGTAAAAATAAATGAAAGTAAGAACTAGAGTTAAAATGCTTAGGCTACTCAGTTTCACATAAGGATTAGCCATAAAGATTAGGCATTCGTTGAAGATGCATTCTCCTTTTTGCTCCCCAGACGTCCAACCAGCTTGATCACTTCGTTTATCGCGAGTGGAATTAAGGCCAGGACAATAACTAGTCCCCAGTCGTTGAGCCCAAGATTATGCACCTTGAACGCTTCGGCAAGCACAGGAATTGTAATCACCGCAAACTGCAGAGCCAAGCCGAGAATGACAGCACCTATTAACAATTTGTTGGAAAATAACCCGACCTGAAAAATAGATTTGGTCATACTTCTCATCGATAAAGAGTAAAACAGCTGCGATGCCGCAAGCACCACAAAAGCCATCGTTCTCGCATACGTCATGGCCTCTTCCGAAATACCGGCTGAGCCCAGGCTATAACCGTGCTCACGCAGTCCGATATAGAAGGCCGCCAAAGTTAATCCCCCTATCAGCGTCCCGCCAAGAATGGCTCGCACACCTGCTCCTTGCGCAAAGAAGCTCTCCTTCGGGTCCCGCGGCTTCCTTTTCATCACATCATCCTCGCCAGGATCAACGCCAAGTGCAATGGCAGGCAGCGTATCGGTCACCAGATTAACCCAGAGAATTTGCGTGGCAAGCAGCGGCACGGGCCAGAAAAACACGATCGACGCAAGGATCGCAATAACCTCCCCGAGGTTGCAGGACAGCAGGAATATAACCGCCTTCCTGATATTCGAATAAATATTTCTGCCCTCCCGAATCGCATGCACAATGGTCGAGAAATTATCGTCCGTTAATATAACGTCACTTGCACCCTTGGACACATCCGTGCCTGTAATCCCCATAGCAACCCCGACATCGGCATTTTTCAGGGAAGGTGCATCATTCACTCCGTCGCCCGTCATGGAAACCGTATGTCCGGCTGCTTTGAAGGCTTTGACAATCCTTACTTTATGTTCGGGGGAAACGCGGGCAAATACCCTGATATCTTTAATTTTTTGTGAAAAAGCTTCATCAGATAATTGATCTATTTCTGCTCCTGTCATACTCTGTTCAATAGAATCGGCGATTCCAAGCTCTTTGGCAATGGCTGCAGCCGTGTTCTTGTGATCCCCAGTAATCATCACGGAAGTAATGCCAGCCATGGTTGCTTCCTGTATTGCGTCCTTCACTTCAAGCCTTGGTGGATCAATCATTCCTACGAAACCAAGAAACGTAAGATCCTGCTCCATTTCACCAGGAGGGATGAGACGATCTGTATCCTTATAAGCTGCTCCAAGTATTCGTAAAGCGCTATCCGACATTTCTTCGGCAATCTGCAGATATTGCTGCTTCAGTTCATCCGTCAGGGGGACGATCTTTCCCTCCACAATAACAGATGTTGAAATTTGCACAAGCTGGTCAATTGCACCCTTTGTATGTACCCGATAACCGGTTTCGGTTTCATTTAACGTAGACATCAGCTTGCGGTCCGAATCAAATGGTTTCTCGGAAGCCCGCTGGTGCTCTGCATCCAAGGATTTCTTCGTCAGCTTATACTGTTCTCCGAATACAAGTAAAGCGACTTCCGTAGGATCTCCTGTACTGCTATCATTCTCGTCGAGGGTAGCATCTGAGCATAACACGAATGCTTTGATAAGCTCGACAGGAGGTTCATCCTGGAGTTTATTCGATGTGTAGTGCTTCACGACTGTCATTTTATTTTGCGTAAGCGTCCCTGTTTTGTCTGAACAAATGATATTGACTGAGCCTAAGGCTTCGACTGCAGGAAGCTTTTTCACAATCGCGTTAATCTTGGACATTCTTGCAACACCAAGTGCTAATACGATGGCCACAATGGCAGGAAGGCCTTCCGGAATGGCCGCTACTGCCAAGCTGATGGACGTTAGGAACAGCTCGAAAAGATCTCTTTGCTGAAACAGGCCAATGATAAAAATAAGCACACAAATGCCTATCGCCGCATATCCCAGTATTTTCCCAAGCTCCTCCAGCCGTTTTTGCAGCGGGGTCTTCTCATTGAGATCTTCATCCAGGATCTTGGCTATTTTCCCCATTTCCGTTTCCATAGCCGTAGCGACTACAACACCCTCACCTCTTCCATAGGTAGCAAGGGTTGACATAAAAGCCATATTGGATAGATCTCCTATAGGCGTACCTGGATCTTTATAAAGATCCTCAGCTGCCTTATTCGAAGGCACGGATTCACCTGTTAATGCCGATTCCTCGATCTGCAGATTCGCACTTTCTATCAGCCGCAGATCTGCAGGGATGTATCTGCCTGCATCTATCAGGACGATATCACCAGGAACAATGTCTCCTGAATGAATTTCTTTCACTTCTCCATCACGTCTAACGATAGATTTAGGCGTCGTCATTTGCTGCAGCGCTTCGATGGCTTTCTCAGCTTTGTTCTCCTGGATCAGACCAATTACCGCATTAAGCACAACGACGATAAGGATGATGATCGCATCTACATATTCTCCAACAGCAAATGTGACAACCGCCGCACCAAGCAGCACATAGATGAGCATATCCTTTAGCTGTTCGAAAAAGAGGGAAATCAAGCTTTTCTTCGGTTTGCCCTTCAATCTGTTAGGGCCGTATCGCTCTAGTCTGGACTGCACTTCTTCTGTTTTTAAACCCACCGCAGGATCGACCTGCAGCTCTTGTAGAGCCTCATTTTGAGTTTTAGAAAACCACATCCAAATCACCTCTTACATGGATTATAACAAACAGAGCTTGGAAGAGTAAGCGTTAAATGAGCGGCAGCATTTTTGGTTTATGTATTTTATTGGGAATTAATATACATTTAAAAGAATGTCGAAGTAGCGGCGTATACAGACAACACTCCATAGCATTATAGTCCCAAATATTACTGTTAATACTGATCTAGATTGCATATTCGTTCACAGCATCTATGTCCTAAGGCGCATATTTTGTGCTTAAAGAACGAGTTATAAATACAACTTAGGAACCTATTTTTTTCCAAATATCGAGTGTTACAATATGCCTAATCTGGTAAATCCATTTATACAGGCAGCTTATGTTTCTCACTCAGACCAGAGCAGATGGGAGAGACAGCTATTGACTGATCTTAACAAACCAGCAAGCAGCCTAACGAAGCAGCACGCCTTTGCCTCCCCAACCCTCTCTCTTCCTAAAGGAGGTGGAGCCATCAGGGGTATTGCAGAGAAATTTGCCGTTAATCCGGCAACAGGTACCGCCTCCATGACTGTCCCTCTTCCCGTTAGCCCCGGCCGCGGCGGTTTTGGCCCCGAGCTTGCGCTATCTTACGATTCCGGATCTGGCAATGGACCCTTCGGCTTCGGATGGAGCCTGTCTTTACCTGCGATAACACGCAAGACGGATGGCGGCCTGCCTGAATACCGCGATGACGAGAATTCGGATGTCTATATGTTATCAGGTTCAGATAACCTGGTGCCTGTAAATAAACCGGAAGGCGGGATCTATGAAGATACGGTCTCCTCGCCGGATTACTTGATACACCGCTACCGCCCCCGAACAGAAGGATTATTTTCCCGCATTGAACGATGGACCCGCAAAACGACAGGGGATATCCATTGGCGCTCTATTACCCACAGCAATGTAACGACCCTCTATGGCAAGAATACAAACAACCGCATCGCTGATCCCAACGATCCAACACGCATTTTCACATGGCTTATCGAAGAAAGCCGGGACGATACAGGCAACGCCATCGTATATGAATACGTTTCCGAGGATGATGCCCATGTTGACCGGACGGCAGTCAATGAACGCAATCGGACCTACACAGCCAACCGGTACTTAAAAAGAATTAAATACGGAAACCTTACGTCGCATCTCATTCAGTCCGATCTGACTCAGACGCTGTGGATGTTCGAGGCGGTTTTTGACTATGGTGACGGGCACTTTGAGGAATTTGACGTTGATGCTGCCCAGCCGGAGGCCGATAAGCTTCAATATGCTTATGCTGCGGTCAATCCAGGCAGTAAGTGGACCGTGCGGCCGGACCCGTTCTCCTCCTATCGCGCAGGATTTGAAGTACGGACGATCCGCCGCTGCCATCGGATGCTTATGTTCCACCATTTCGCCGAGCTGGGCGATGAGCCTTGCCTCGTTCAATCGATGGCATTCGAATATGCAGACCTTGATTATTCACAGCCAGTCGCCATTGAAGATGAACTCGCTCATAAAGGCAGCACCCGTGTTGCCTCATTCATAAGCAGCGTTGTCCAATCCGGCTTCGTTCGCGATCATACCCGGCCGCTAATAGCACGGGGCGGAGTCAACTATGCGGCTTATATCATGAAATCAGTTCCGCCTGTGGAATTCGAATATAGTAAAGCAGCCATTCAGAGCGAGATTAGGGAAATAGATTCGGACAGTCTGGACAACCTGCCAGATGGGCTGGGAGCCACGAATGTGCAGTGGATCGATCTGGATGGCGAAGGAGTATCGGGCATTCTGACCGAATGTGCCGGCGCGTATTATTACAAGCCGAATTGGGGAAAAGGACGATTCGGGCCTCAGGAGGTTCTAGCCGCCCAACCTTCTTTGGCCAACTTCGGCCAGCGAAGCCAGCAGCTCCTTGATCTTGCTGGCGACGGACGCTTGGATCTGGTTATTCGGGACGAGGAGGCGCCCGGATTCTATGAGCGGACGGAAGACCGCGGCTGGGATTCCTTCAAGTCCTTCAAGCAAATCCCCCGCATTCCATGGGACGAGCCCAATCTGCGGTTCATCGATTTGAACGGAGACGGACGTGCCGATGTGCTGATTACAGAACAGGAAGTGTTCACCTGGTATCCTTCGCTTGGCGAGGAAGGATATGGCCCGGATCAAAGGGTGCATCAGCTGCAGGATGAAGAGTTGGGGCCCCGGCTGGTGATAGCTGACGGCATGCAGTCGATATATCTGGCGGACATGAGTGGAGATGGCCTTACCGATCTTGTGCGTATTCGCAATGGCGAGATTTGCTATTGGCCCAATAAGGGTTATGGACGATTCGGTGCCAAGGTTGAGATGGATAATGCGCCTTGGCTGGATATATCGGACCAGTTCAATCAGCAGCGTGTGCGTCTCGCCGATATTGATGGATCAGGGGCCGTTGATCTTATTTACCTGGGAGCGGCCGGCGCACGGCTCTATTTCAATCTGTCCGGAAATCTTTGGAGCGACGCGTATCATCTGCCCGCATTTCCTGCTGCTGATAACTTGGCAGCAGTCATGACCGCGGATTTACTTGGCAATGGCACCGCTTGCCTGGTCTGGTCTTCTCCTTTGCCGGGAGATAGCCAGCGGCCGCTGCGGTACATTGATTTAATGGGCGGGCAAAAGCCACATCTGTTAATCGGAGCCAGCAATAACCTCGGTGCAGAGTCCCGCTTCCATTATACGTCCTCTACAACCTTCTATCTTGCGGACAAGCTAGCAGGGAAACCTTGGATAACGAGAATTCCTTTTCCCGTCCATGTGATTGAGAAGGTGGAGACTATAGATCGAATTAGCGGGAATCGATTCGTTAACCAATATGCGTACCATCACGGCTACTACGATGGAGAAGAGCGTGAATTCAGAGGCTTTGGCCTGGTCGAGCAGTGGGACACGGAAGCTTTCTCCACACTTGATGCCGGGGGTAGGATACCTGCTGCTGCCAATTGGAATGAGAGCTCCCATGTTCCGCCCATTCTGACCCGCACCTGGTATCATACGGGTGCTTATATGGAGCGTGGCCGTATCTCAGACTACTATGCCGGTCAGCTCAATGATCGGGATGCTGGTGAATATTATCGGGAACCCGGCTTGGATGATGCCGCTGCAGGCCGGCTGCTGCTCCCTGACCACCTGCTTCCTGCCGGGCTGAGCATAGAAGAGGAGCGTGAAGCATGCCGCGCGCTGAAAGGCTCCATGCTCCGCCAGGAAGTATACGCTCTTGACGGAACAGATAAAGAGCCGCACCCTTACACGGTTACTGAGCATAGTTACGCTGTCCGGCTCCTGCAGTCCAAGACCAGTCATCGCAATGCGGTTTTTTTCACTCATGCCCGCGAAGCTGTGAACTATCATTACGAAAGAAATCCAGCCGATCCGCGAATCGCTCATGAGCTGACGCTAGAGGTTGATGATTTCGGTAATATCGTGCATTCGGCTGCAATTGGCTATGGCCGCCGCAAGCCCGATCCATCTCTGGAGCTGCGTGATCAGAGGAAGCAGAGTGAGCTGCACATCACCTGTATGGAGAACCAATTCACCAATGCCGTCGACGAGCAATCGGATTATCGCACCCGACTGCCTTGCGAGTCCCGCAGCTATGAATTAACCGGGCTTACGCTTGCAGCAGGCAGCAGCCTCTTCAGCTTCGATATCGTGAAGAACGCCGCAGCTGCTGCATCAGCCATTGCTTATGAGAAAGCTCCCACCCTTGGCCTGCTGGAGAAAAGATTGCTTGAGCACGTACATACACTCTATCGCAGCAATGATATGACTGAAGCATTACCTCCAGGGCAGTTGCAGTCACTTGCCCTTCCTTTTACAAGCTATAAGCTTGCATTCACGCCTGGTCTGCTAGCCGCTGTATACGATGGACGTGCCACAGCTGCCATGATGAAGGATGAAGCAAGATATGTGCAGTTCAATCATGACGGCAATTGGTGGATTCCTTCCGGAACGATCCTGTATTCGCCAGATGCGGACGACACACCGCTGCAGGAGTATGCGTACGCCAGAGCACACTTCTTCCTTCCACTCCGTTACCGCAATCCCTTCCATACGGATGCGGCCAGTACGGAGACAAGCGTCCATTACGATAAATACGATCTGCTTGTGCAAGAAACGAAAGATGCCCTGGGCAATCGCACGACGATCGGCGAACGCAGCATGGATCCGGAACAACCACTTATTCGCGATGGACACGATTATCGTCTGCTCCAGGCTGCACTTGTTATGGATTCCAACCGAAACTGTTCGGCTGTTGCCTGTGATGCTCTTGGCATGGTTGTCGGCACTGCAGTCGCAGGCAAGCCAGAAGACTTGCCGAGACGCGGCGATTCGCTTGAAGCTTTCATACCGGATCTGACCGACAGCAGTGTGGCTGCTCTGCTTCAGGATCCTGCATCCAATATGCACAAGCTGCTTGGACGAGCCACATCACGCAGAGTATATGATCTGTTCGCCTATTATCGCACGAGAGACGACTCTATTCCGATGCCTGCTTATGCAGCTACCTTGACCCGCGAAACACATGATGCCGATCTCGCTTCCGGACAGGAAACGAAGATTCAGCTTGGTATTGCTTATTCCGACGGCTTCGGCCGGGAAATTCAGCGCAAAATCCAGGCTGAAGCCGGCCCTGTACCACTACGAGACCCAGTGAGCGGACTCATCGTCATGAAAAATGGCCATCCGGAGCTGACTCCGGCGAGCATCAGCCCGCGCTGGGTCGGCAGCGGATGGACGATCTTCAACAACAAGGGCAAGCCTGTTCGCCAGTTTGAGCCTTTTTTCACGGATACCCACCACTACGAGCTTGATGTTAGTATCGGTGTCAGCCCGATCCTTTTCTACGATTGCGCCCAGCGTGTAGTCGCAGCGCTGCATCCGAATCATACGTGGGAGAAAATAGTGTCTGATGCCTGGAGGCAGGAGTCATGGAACGTTGCCGACACCGTGCTGGCAGCCAATCCGGCAGATGATGCGGATGCAGGCAGCTACTTCCAACGATTGCCAGACTCGTATTATTTGCCGTCCTGGCTGGAGCAGCGCTCGGGAGGTGCGCTTGGTCCGAAGGAGCAAGAAGCCGCTCTCAAGGCCGTTGTTGCAGCCGAAACACCTACGGTTGCCCATCTGGACTCCTTGGGGCGAACATTCCTTACTGTTACCCATAACAAGTTCAAGCTCAGCACTTCCACTGTGTCTGATCCACCGACTGAGCAATACTACAGCAGCCGGGTCGTTTACGATATAGAAGGGAATCAACGTGAAATTCACGATGCCTTGGACCGTATTGTCATGCGCTGCGATTACGATATGCTGGGCAGCCGGATTCACCTGGCCAGCATGGAGGCTGGCGAGCGGTGGACGTTGAACGATATTGCCGGCCAGCCGTTTCGTTCCTGGGACAGCCGCGGGTGCGAACTACGTACCATCTATGATACGCTGCGGCGACCGGCAGGATCCTATATGTGGGAAGACAACGGTCCTGAATTATTGGTAGAACGAACGGTCTATGGCGAAAGCCAGCCTGATCCGGAGGCCGCCAACCTGCGGGGAAGGGCCGTTCAAAGCTACGATCAGGCAGGAGTCGCGACCAATGTGATTTTCGATTTTAAGGGCAACCTGCTGCAGAGCGAACTAACATTAGCCAGAGAATATAAAACAACGCTCGATTGGTCTACAGCAGTCCCCTTAGAGCAGAAATCCTTCACTACCGCAAATAGCTTTGATGCCATGAACCGCCCGGTCGAGCTCATTGCGCCGGATGGCAGCAGGATCCGCCCCTTTTATAATGAGGCTAATTTGCTGGATCGGGTTGAAGCAAGCTTGCGCGGTGCTGCAGCCGTCACTACCTTCATTACCGGAATCGACTATGATGCCAAAGGTCAGCGAGCACGTCTTGATTACGGTACGGATGACGGTGCCGGCATCTCTACCTTTTATACGTACAATCCGGACACGTTCCAGCTCACGAATCTGAGAACCGTCCGCCATGCAGCGGGGTTCACCGGAACAGACAGCCCCGGACAGGTGCAGAATCTGCATTACAGCTACGATCCGGCTGGCAATATTACCCGCATACGCGACGATTCGCAGCAGACCGTCTTCTTTCGCAACCGCCGGGTAGAGCCAAGCACGGGTTATACCTACGACGCCATCAATCGCCTGATTGAAGCCTCGGGCCGTGAACATCTGGGGCAAAATGCCGGCCAACCAGGCCAGTCAAGCCCGCCGCCCCCTGATCACCTGGACAGCTTCCGAAGCCGCCAGGAGCAGCCCGGCGACGGCCATGCAATGGGGCTGTATACCGAGCAGTACGTCTATGACGCAGCCGGCAACATCTTGGCTGTGCAGCATCGCGGCAGTGACCCTGTTCTTCCCGGTTGGACGCGTTCTTACACCTATAATGAGGCTAGTCAATTGGAGCCGGGGAAAATGAATAACCGGCTGAGCGCAACTGGGGTTGGACCTGGCATTGGAGCAACCGCCGAACCCTACCGGTATGACGGAAAAGCGGGATTACACGGCAGTATAACCGCCATGCCGCATCTGCAGCTAATGCTGTGGGATTACCGGGACCAGCTGTTGGCATCATCGCAGCAAGCTGCCGGAAACGGGGCTGTGCCAGAAACGACCTGGTACGTCTATGACGCCAAGGGCCAGCGTGTACGTAAGGTGACCGAGCGGCAAGCCGCCGCCGGACAG
This sequence comes from Paenibacillus eucommiae, assembly GCF_017874215.1. Taxonomy (GTDB): domain Bacteria; phylum Bacillota; class Bacilli; order Paenibacillales; family NBRC-103111; genus Paenibacillus_AI; species Paenibacillus_AI eucommiae. The sequence goes on along the minus strand of NZ_JAGGLB010000005.1, from coordinate 133,115 downwards.
CAGCCGACCCGCAAGTCAGAGCGGATCTATCTGGCCGGGTTTGAACTGTACCGTGAGTACGCCGGAGACGGAACAACGGTGAAGCTGGAGCGCGAGACGCTGCACATTATGGACGACTCAGAAAGGATTGCGGTAGTGGAGACCCGTACCATAGGCAATGACGGATCACCCGGGCAATTGATTCGCTATCAGCTTGGCAATCACCTGGGCTCGGCCAGCCTGGAGCTTGGCAGAGACGCCCAAATACTCTCCTATGAAGAGTATTATCCCTATGGCAGCACCTCCTACCAGGGGGCTGGCCGTGCAGCGGAAGCACCCAAGCGCTATCGTTATTCGGGCAAGGAGCGGGACGAGGAAAGCGGCTTGTATTACTACGGTGCGCGATATTATGTGCCGTGGCTCGGCAGGTGGCTGAGCTGCGATCCAGGCGGTCTGATGGATGGGCCAAACCTGTATGTATTTGTCCGGAACAACCCGATTGTCCATATCGATCCAAACGGAATGTGGACATGGAAGCAGGCTGCTATTGTAGCTGCCGTGGTGACGGTCGCCGTCGTCGTAACGGTTGCTACTGCCGGCGCTGGCGCTATAGCGGTCAGTGCGGCTGCCGCTGCAGTTGGCGGTACAGCCGCCGGAGCTACCGGGGCTGCGGCTGTTACCTTTGCCGGAACGGTTGCCGTTGGCGCGGCTGCCGGTGCGCTTAGCGGCGGCGCCGCAGACTTGACGGCGCAAGCACTGACGAGGGAGCCCGGTCAGGACATTGACTTGAGGCGTGCTGGCGCAGCAGCCGCTGGAGGAGGCGCTGCTGGCGGCGCCTTAAGTATTATTCCGGGCGCATCCGCCGCCCGGGCTGTAGGCCAGGCCGTGCGAACCGGCCGAACCGCCGCACAGGCGGTTGCAGCAGCACGCACGGCTACTGCAGCGACTGGCAGCCTGGGCGGTCAGGTTGCCCGCGGCGCGGGAAAAGGTATCGTCGCCGGTGCTGCAGGCGGCGCCGTACAGGAGTCAACCCGCCAGGTCGCAAGCGGAGAAGTGGAAGCAAACGGCGGCCTGAACATGGACGAGGTCGGGGCCGCCACGCTTACGGGTGCTGCTTTCGGTGGAGGCGGGGCCGTCGTGGGCACGCTCGGTCGTGCCGCTGTGCGCAACGTCCGCGTTCGTCTTAGTGCGCGGGCAGCAGCACGCGATGGCAAAGGACCTGCTGCCGCTGCCGTGCACGAGCCTGCTTCCGACCAGGTGCTTACAGGTACTAATGCGGCACCCGGCAGAGAGATGCACCCTCTACTAGAGCAAAGAATGCGAGAATTTGGCGAACTGCCTTCCCAAACTCATCCGAACTACTATGGCCGTCCCGGTCAACAGCATGCCGAGATGAACGCGCTTAGCGATGCGCTTTATGCAAGGGAAGCAGCACTTGGGCGTTCCGTTACTGCCGATGATCTCAGCGATTTGCTGTTGCATGTACAGCAGCGCTCGGGTAGAGCAGCCGGAAGCGCGATGCCACGGTGCTCGCGATGCAGCTATTCGACCAATGGCGTCGACAGGACGTCTCAGCTGGCAAATGGAGAACAGGAGCAATTCAAGACCATTATGAGCGGAGGATGGCCGGACGACCGTCCGTTCTGACGCGTGGCACTCAGCAAGTATTACGTATTACGTACGTATTACTCATTATGTACGCATTAAGCATCAAGCAAGACGGATTACGGATTACGTACTACACAGCACGCAGCATACATTACGCAGCACATTTGCCGAGGAGGGCTTTCATGAATAAAATCGTTTCTCCGCTGAAGCTGCGGATGACTGGAGTCGGGGTTGCCGATTTGCAGGCAGCTCTGAGACTTATACTGGAGAAAAATCTTTTTCGATTCAGCGAAGAGGAACGTAGAGCCCTTGAAGCTCGCCTGTCAGCCGAACAGGAAAGAGCTATATTTGATAAAATGACCCTCAAACTGGTTTCGATGTTTCAAGAACAGCAAGGTATCGAGCCGACGGGAGAAGTAGACGAGAAGACCGCAGAAGTGCTTAATGCCTTATTAAAAAAATGGAATGCCCTTGATGGCGGCGCAGTTGAAACTCCGTGTCAGCCGGTCATGCGCTTAGCCGCCGGACAGGTTTGGCGCGAGGATGGCCGCCCATATGCAGGCGGCAAAGTATGCGCTTTTCACGTAGGTGAAGGCGCAATGCTTCGTCTTGGCGAGGATCTGACAGATGTCGAAGGCTTCTATACGATCCGCTACGACTCGCTGCCAGGTGTCGCGGGAATTAATCTAAGAATCGTTGTATATAACACCGATGGAGCGATGTTAAGTGAAGCTAAGGTGATCCGGGAGGCGGCTCCCCTTGAAGTGGTCGATCTGAAGGTGCCGATTTCTGTATCCGCTGCTGCTTCCTATACGGTGGAGGGGAAAGTCTTGATTCGGATAAGCGCGAGCCTTGGAGGGCTGCAGGTTCGGATTATGGACAAGTCCGTCGGAGGCGACACGCTGCTGGCTGAGACCCTTACCGATGATAGCGGCAGTTATCTTGCTTCATTTTCTGAAAAGGGCTTGCGTGAACGCGGCAAAACAACCCCGGATCTTCAGGCGCTCGTATATTCAGGCGACAGGTTTCTTGCCGCTTCCGATGTCCGATACAATGCATCTAACCATGAGACACTGCATATCCGGCTTCCTGATGATCTTAAAATAGCTGCCACCCTTCGATCCGAGCATGAAATGCTGACAGGCGCATTATCCGAGCATTTCGGCGGTTCGCTGGGCGATCTGAAAGAGACCGATGAGCAGCAGGATATTACTTACCTTGCGAACAAAACCGGTTGGGATGCGCGCGCAGTAGCGCTCGCTTCACTGGCAGACCAGTTTAGCGCCAGGACTGCGGATGAGGACGGCCAGCTTGAGCCGGCTTTCTTCTATGCACTTTTCCGCGCCGGCCTGCCCGCCAATGATGATGCGCTCTATCAGACGGACGCCTCCATCGCAGAATCGATCTGGAAAGATGCGACCCGCAGCGGAGGCATTCCCGCTTCCATGGCGAGAGGTGTTGCAGGTGCAGTCGAGAAGTTCCGCAGAACGGCTGCCAGGCGGGCGCTGGATGGGCCCGCCCTAATAGGGATTTCACCGCTTAAGGATCTAATAGCTGTCACTATTGGCGATGACACCCAGCAGCAGGTTAAGCTGGCGGATTTATATATGCGAAACAGGCACAATACAACGGAATTCTGGAATTCTGTGCGGAGCACGTTCGGGGAGAAGCTGGAAACGCGGCTTAAGCTGGATGGACAGCTTGCTTACATGACTTTGAATAATGCTCCGCTTATTCACAAGCTGCATAGGGCCGGAGGACCGAATGGACTGTCTGGCGCACATGATCTTGTCGATAGCGGCTTTTATCGTGCGCGTAATTGGCAGAGCATTATGGGGAACGATCCAGTTCCTCAGGAAATTCCTGGCGAGAACGAATCGGAGAAGCGCGAACGTTATGCCGAGTTGATGGCGGCTCAAATAAGGCTCAGCTACCCTACAGCAGTTGTGGCCCGAATGGTCAAGGATAAGGATACCCCGCTGAAGACTGCAGGTCTTGCCGAGCCGGTGTACGCTTTTCTATCCGGGCAGCAGGGAGATTTCGAGATTGGTGTTCACCCCATCCAGCAATACATCAATCACCGCAGCTTGCAAATAAAGCCTGAGGTGGCTGAAGAGATTGAACGCATTCAACGGGTATATCAAATATCCCCCAGCGATGATGCAATGAATGTACTGCTGGCCAAGGGCTTGGACTCAGCCTATGCTGTGGTTCGCCATGACAGGGATGAGTTTATCCGTACAATTGGGCATGAAGTGGGCGGTGAAGCGAATGCCCGGCTTATCTATACGAAATCCCAGCAGGTGCACAACACAGTACTGAATCTCGCGCTCTCCTATCGTACTTCTGCCCTGGTACCGGATATGTATGCTTTTGCTCAGACACAGTCTGCAGTTTCAGCCACTTCGGAGTCCTTTTCGAATGCTTCAGATATAATTGCCTATCCCGCTCTTGAGAAGCTGTTCGGTGAGGCAGATTATTGCTCCTGCGAGCACTGCCGTTCGATTCTTAGTCCAGCGGCTTATCTTGTTGACCTGCTGCTTTTTCTGGACCGCCCATCTGTGCCTGCGGGTGCATTCAATCCGCAAACGGTGCTGCTCGATCGCCGGCCCGATCTTCAGCACCTTCCTTTAACCTGCGAAAATACGAATCTGCCTGTTCCTTATATTGATTTGGTTAATGAGACGCTTGAGCATTATATTACGCATGATTTTACGCTGTCGGGTTATACCGGCCATAATACGGACGGCTTGGCACAACCGGAGGAGCTGCTGGCCAATCCGCAATTTGTCAGTGAGACGGCGTATGAGCTGCTGGCTGGCAAGCCAGCCCAGCCTGGCTCGCTCCCCCCTATCCTCCCGCCCGTTCTTCCGCTTCCCTTCCACCAGCCGTTGGAAAATTTGCGCCGCTATTTCACAAAGTTCGAAGCGCCGCTCTCTTCAGTCATGGAGGATCTGCGCAAAAGTGACACTTTGGAGCGCGCAAGTGAAGACGAATATGGCTGGCGTGATATTTTGATGGAGGAGCTGCGGCTCTCGAGAGCTGAATATACACTACTTACCGATAGCAGCTTATCACTGCAGCACCTTTATGGTTTTCCGTCAGGCACCCCGGAAGCGGATGCAGCAGACAGCCTCTCGAATGCAAAAGCGCTCACGAGACGGCTTGGTATTTCTTATGAAGATCTGATCCAGATTCTGAAGACTCGATTTATGAACCCGAATGCTGCGCTTATACCAAAACTTGAACGGCTGGGCGTGCCATTCGCGGTGTTAAAAGCATATAAAGATGGCAGTATGACAGGTGCCGAGCTGGACGAGGCACTGGCGCCGCATCTTGACCCCGCAGCTTATTCAGGGGACATTAAAGCATGGATCGTTAATGCAGACAATTATGCCAATATGATGGGCTTAATTACGCTGCAGGACCCGGACGGATCGGACAAAGGCTGCAGCTTCGAGAAGCTGGAGCTCCGCTACGCCAATCCTGATCCCACTTCCAACACAATCCGTGCATTTGAATTTGTGCGTCTGAGCCGGTTCATCCGGCTATGGAAGAAATCAGGCTGGTCGATCGATCAGCTGGATAAGGCAATTACTGCGCTATATCCAGCTGATCAGACGCCGAACGACCCCGATGATCAGATCAACAAGCAGCGGCTGGACGCTGGATTTCATATTATGCTGCCACGTCTTGGTGCAGTCATCCGCACCATAGCGCTCCTGAAGCTCAGAACGGATAAGGACTTGCTGCCTCTGCTCGCTTGTCTGGCTCCAATCGATACACATGGGGAGAATTCCCTCTACCGCCAAATGTTTCTCAGTCCCTCCCTGCTTGATCGGGATGCTGCTTTTGCCGATGACGGATATGGTCAATATTTGGATGGATCCAAAAAGCTAATCGACCATGCGCATTCATTGCGTGCGGCGTTCCAACTGACTGGTGAGGAGCTCCAAACCATCATCAAAGAGCTTGACATCGACGCTACGACACCACTGCTTATGGACCAAATATCTGCGGTTTTTCGCCGCGGCTGGCTGGCTCGAAAGCTGAAGCTTAGCGTGCAGGAGCTTGTGCTGCTCAGCAGGTACACAACGATTGATCCTTTTGCAGCTCCTAACCCTCCCGAGCTTCCTCTCTTGCGGTTTATTAAGCTTGTTAACCGCCTGAAAGCAACGTCTGTAAAGCCTGCTCAACTGCTGTACCTGGTATGGAATCAGGACATAAGCGGGCGTTCGGCGCCGGACGACAAGATGCTGCTGGATCTTGCCCTTGCCTTGCGGTCCGGTCTCGCCACAATTGAAGGCGAGTTCTCGCTGACCGATGATCCGGACGGACAGGCAGCACGGGCGAAGATGGCTATGTTCTATGGCAGCGAGGCAGCGGATCGATTCTTCGGCATACTAAGCGGCAGCGTCGTAACCGACATCCCTTACGCGCACGACCAGCCCGCGCTGAAGCAAGAAATTGTGGCTGCTGCACAAGGAGGCATATCTTACGACAATTTGCGGAAACGGCTCATATACAGCTCAGGCATTATGAGCGATGCGATCCGCGATGCGCTTAAAGCCGTGCCAGGCGGTGCGAGCACTGGATTTATAAATGCGGTAGACGAGCTGTATCGTGCCACAAGAAGCTTGTTCGCCCAGTACCCCGAGCTGCTGCCATACTATAGTTCGTTTGAGGCCTCTTCTGCTCCTGTGACGAAAAAGCGGGAGCAGCTGATATCCAGCTTGCTTGCTGAGCTGAAGAACCGCCGCAAGCGCCAATTTGCGCTGCAGACCGCTGCAGCAGCAGCGAAAGCCGATTCTGCGCTAGCCTCTACAGCGCTTAATAACGCGTCCATTCTGCATGCGTCGAATGATCAGAACCGCCCTGCGCTGGATGATCTAACAGCGCTGTCGTCATCCGGACTTTCCGTTAAGTTCTTCTATCAGGATTCAGCTTCCGGAGAAGCAGATATAACTTATGACACGGTCGATAATCTCACATATACAGCTGAAAGCCAGCACAAGCTTCCTGCTAACCCGTCACCCGGCAGCGCAGTTTCTGGTATTTGGAGCGGGTATGTGGAAGCACCGGAGAACGGCTTTTATAACCTATATATCGAAGCAGATCCTGGTGCGAGCGTGACTTTATCCCTTGCTGGCGCCACGGTTCCCCTGTCTCTGGACGGCACTGTCTATAGTAATAACACGCCAATTGAGCTGCGTGGAGGAACGCTGTATCCCGTTTCCATACAAGCCGAGAAAGTCAAAGACACGTTCAAGCTTCGCTGGGAGACGAGTGGTCTTGGGGTAGGAATCATACCGCCTAAACTGCTGTACCCCACCTTCGGGATCGACCGGCTGCGGAGCATATACATCCGATTCAGTAAAACAGCTGCGCTTGCTTCTGCGCTTCATCTGACTGCGTCCGAAATTTCCTTCTTTGCTTCCCAAAGCGACTATCGGATTCATGGACAAGGCTGGCTAAATCAGCTCCCAGCAGCGGGCAATCCAAAGCCGGAAATTTGGGAGGCGCTGTTGAAAGCCTTCGATGCGCTGCTGACCTTCGCTTCGATGAAGGCCGCCCTCTCTCCTGACGATGAGCGGCTGCTGTCTATCCTGCAAAACCCGTCTGCCGCGGCCCAAAATCCAGATGGTTTGTTGTACACACTGCCGCGCTGGGAGCCATCTTCTGTAGAGACGCTGCTGCAGCACTTCGGCATTACAGCAGTTGATCTTGCCAATATCGAGACTTTGGGGCGAGTCTATAGTGCGTATGCTTGGGTAAAGAAGCTTGGCGTATCGGCATCGGCACTTATCCAAGCCGCCCATAACGAACCGCAAGCACCAACGGTCCGCAGCTTGCAGTCGGCGCTTCGTGCCCGTTATGACGAAAGCGGCTGGCTGGAAGTTCTGAAAGGTATTAATGATGAAATGAGAAGACTGCAGCGTGATGCGCTGGTTGCCTACCTGCTTCATCGGATGCGTGAGTCCGCAGTTACCGGGCACATCGATACACCGGATAAGCTGTTCGAATATTTCCTGATGGATGTCCAGATGGAGCCTTGCATGCAGACATCCCGCGTGAGGCACGCTCTGTCCTCTGTCCAGCTGTTCATCGAACGAAGCTTAATGAATCTGGAACGCAGGGTATCACCATCCTCCATCAATGCGAAGCAGTGGGAATGGATGAGCCGTTACCGGGTATGGGAAGCCAATCGCAAAATTTTCCTTTACCCCGAAAATTGGCTGGAGCCCGAGCTGCGTGACGATCAATCGCCTTTCTTCAAGGAGGCGATGAGCGAGCTGCTGCAAAGCGATATTACAGAAGACAGCGCAGCAGCCGCGCTGCAGAACTATTTGACGAAGCTGGAGGAAGTGGCGAAGCTGGAGCCATGCGGCATTCACTTCGAAGAATTCGATCCGAACCAGTCCCAGGATGATATCAGCCACGTGGTTGCCCGTACGGCTGGCGCGAACCGCAGCTATTTCTACCGCCGCCGCGAATATGGGTATTGGACGCCATGGGAGCCTATTCGGCTGGATATTGAAGACAACCCGGTCATCCCGGTCGTCTGGAAAGGCCGGATGTTCCTTTTCTGGCTTAGAGTGCTGCAGCAGGCGCCGCTTGATCCTTCCAAACTGAATGCATCACCCGGACCAACAGAAGGCTCTGGAGGGGCTGAGAAATCCATCGCCAATATGAAGCTGAGCGAGGTCAAGAAGTCGACACAGGCGGATGCCAAAACTAATTCACAAGTGACGATGCAGGCCATTCTGTGCTGGAGCGAATATTACAATGGCAAATGGCAGCCTGTCAAAACGTCAGATATCAAAAAGCCAACTGAGCTGGGACGGTTTAACCCTGTCGGGGCAGACGCATTCGACCGCTCCAAATTAGAGCTATCCGTATACAGTGAAGGAAAAGACGCCCTGCGTATACACATCTCTGGGCAGGGGTCGTCTTCGTTTACTCTTTACAACACCCACAGCTTGCCGGTTCGTCTTGAGGATATCGACGCGCCTTATTTTCTGCTCATTGGACCAAGCCGGGAATTGGATTCATCACTCAAAGCGTTTACTATCAACTATTATCGGGGCTTTATGCTTATGAACCCGGATGGCACCTTCCCGTCTGCTATGCTGCCGCGTCCAGTGTTGAACAATCCGCTCAGGGATAGCACTGTCAGCCCTAGTCATTCCCTGGCAGATCCTTGGGACGCACCGTTCTTTTATGAGGACAGCCGGCATGTCTTTTATGTCACTACAGAGGAGCGCACCGTCCTCATCCCTAAATGGGAGGGCTATATTCCTCTGCCATCTCCTCAGAAGCCCGGAGTGTCTATACCACCTCTGGTCGTTCCGAATGTGCCTATTAAGCCGCGCCCGACTCCTGAATGGCTGAATCCTTACCGGACAGGCCCGGACTTCGGCATTGTCGATCCGCAGCCTATAGAGCGTTTCATATCCGAAGATGCTTATATTAACAAAGGGATCGGGACACAAGGGACCATTCGTTTCGGCAATATCGACATTGGGCCCGCGGGCCGTATTCAGATTAACAAATCCAACCGTTAGAGAAGAGGGCTTGTTATGGCTAAGGCTGCTTATGATAAAATCGGTTTTCATGCTTTTAAGGATGCTTACAATTTTCACCATGGAAGTGGAAGGGTGGTACAGCAGCAGGAGATTGGATTCACGTACACCTTCGAAAATTTCTTCCATCCCTTTGTCGGAAAGTTGATTGAGAAGCTCAATAAAGAATCTCTATCAGGAATGCTGAATCCGGACCATCATGAAAGCTGGGCTGCTGAATTTTTTGATTCTTTCTATACAACGCTGGATAGCAAGCTGGTCAAGGTCAATCATTTTCCGATAGAAATGGATGTCCGTACAGGCGGTCCTTATGCCAACTACAACTGGGAACTGCTCTTCCATATTCCGCTTACAATCGCTGTACATCTCAGCAAAAACCAACGTTTTGCCGAAGCACAAAAATGGTTTCATTATATATTTGACCCAACAACGACCGATGTATCGGTTCCAGCCCCTCAGCGCTTCTGGAAATTTCTCGCGTTTCGGCAGAATGGGGATGTTCAGCAAGGGGATGTTACCCGCATTGACGAGCTGCTGGAGCTGCTCAGCAAGCCGAATCTGACTCCAGAGGAGGCCAAACTGCGTGAATCCGTGCTTAACGGCTATGAGGCGATCCGAAACAAGCCGTTCCAGCCGCACGCAGTTGCACGAACCCGGCATCTTGCTTACCAATATTCTGTCTTTATGAAATATTTGGACAATCTGCTGGCTTGGGGAGACAATCTTTTTCGGCAGGATACCGTGGAATCGATTAATGAGGCTACCCAGCGCTATGTGATGGCGGCCAATCTGCTAGGCGCCCGGCCACAGCGCATTCCGCCCCGGGGCACCTCTCGGCCGATGACATTTGCCGAGCTAAAGAAGCGGGGGCTGGACGCGACAGGCAACGCGCTGGTCGATCTGGAGGGCAAATTCCCGCTTAATCTCGGCTTGCCACAGACACAAGGATCCGATCTGGACGCTTCCGGTCCGCTGTTTGGCCTCGGCCGTACGCTCTACTTCTGCATTCCCCATAACGATAAATTGCTCGGATATTGGGACAAAACAGCTGACCGGCTCTTCAAAATCCGCAACTGCATGAATATAGAAGGCGTTGTGCGTCAGCTTGCCTTGTTCGACCCGCCTATTGATCCCGGTATGCTGGTCAAGGCGGCTGCCGCTGGTATTCCGGTCGGCTCGATTTTGAACGGCCTGAATCAGCCGATAAGTCCTGTACGCTCTATGCTGCTCATTCAAAAAGCGCTGGAGCTGTGCAGCGAGGTACGCGGGCTCGGTGCGGCTCTTCTGTCTGCGATTGAAAAAGGAGACGGGGAGCGGATGTCACTGCTCCGCCAAGGGCATGAGATCAAAATTCAAGAGATGACACGTGAAGTTCGCTTCTTGCAGTGGAACCAGGCGAAGGAGTCGACCGAATCGCTGCTGCGCAGTCGTGCAGGTGCTTTGGAGCGCTATCGTTATTATCAGCGGCTGCTTGGCTTGACTCCCGACGACAGCGCTCCCGATACGCTGCCAATCGACCGCGGCGCAGTGCTGACGGAAGAGAACTTCGACGAGGCCTACAGTGCGCTCGTTGGACAATATGACAGAGTCATAACAGCCCCTGAATATCCTCCGATGGAGATTAAACAGGAGGGCCGATTATTCCTGCATGCCGGTGAATATGACGATCTCAACGGTCATGCCGACAGGGCACTGGCTGCGCGCATATCGGCAGCAGCCTCCGAAGTCCTTACAGCAGGGCTGGCAGCAATTCCGAACTTTAATGTGAAGATGGCTTACTGGGGAATCGGCGGCGAATCCGAGCTGCTTGGCGGGGCCTTCTTGTCCAACGTGGGCAGAGCCGTGAGCTCGGGATTCAACATATGGGCGCAAATTGAGGAGAAGCAAGGACAGAATGCTTCCAAAACTGCATCCTTTGAGCGGCGCGCTGATGATTGGGTGCTGCAGGTGAGGCTGGCTGCACGCGATTTGATGCTGATTGGCAAACAGGTTATCGGCTCACTCTTAGCCGAGCAGGTGACGAGCCGCGAATATTCGTCCATACAACAGCAGATAGAGCATTCGCTGGAATTGGACCAATTCATGCATGAAAAGTTTACGAACGAAGAGCTGTACGGCTGGATGCAGGGTGAAATATCCAAGCTTTACTACGAATATTACCGCTTTGCTTTCGATACAGCACGGAAAGCCGAGCTGACGATGAAGCATGAGCTGATGCGCCCTGAGGTCGATGCTACTGACTATATTAAATTTAATTACTGGGATGGTGGAAGGAAGGGGCTTCTTTCGGGCGAGAGTCTCTATCTGGATGTGAAACGGATGGAGCTGGCTTTCCATGACAACAACAAGCGTGAATACGAATTGATCAAGCATGTGTCATTACGACAGCTAGATCCAGCCGCGCTGCTTGCGCTCAAGGCATCCGGAGTATGCGAGGTTGCCCTGCCAGAATGGCTGTTTGACCTCGATTGCCCAGGCCACTACATGCGCCGGATCAAAAATGTCTCCCTCTCCATCCCTTCGGTTACGGGACCTTACACCAGCGTCAACTGCACGCTAACGCTGCTCAAGAGCTCGCTGCGGAAATCACCGTTAGTGTCGGACGGATACGCCCGGGAGAGCAGCGAGGACGCTCGCTTCACTGATTATTTCGGCACGGTTCAATCCATCGTGACGAGCAGCGCAAGCAACGATAGCGGCCTGTTCGAGGCAAACCTGCGCGATGATCGGTTCCTGCCTTTCGAAGGGGCAGGCGTGCAGAGCATCTGGAGACTGGAGCTGCCAGCCGCTTTCCGGCAGTTTGATTACAATACCATCTCGGACGTCATCGTTCATGTGCGGTACACAGCCCGCCAGGGTGGCGCACAATTGCGCGATGAAGCAGTCAAGCAGATCGAAGCGCTTGTTGGAGAAGCCAGCTCTTCCGGTCTCTCCCTCCTGCTCGGGTTTCCCCAGGATTTCCCCGGTGAGTGGCACCGTTTCGTGCAGGGCAATGCTAATTTCGAAGCGGTAGTAAAGCGTGAGTTTTTCCCTTACTTTACAAAAGGGATGGCGATCACAATCACTCACTTGCAGCTGCTGGCAATTAAGGATGATAAGATCGAGACCATTGCCCCCCAAGGGCTTGATCTTACTGCACTTAGTGAGCAGCTAAGTGACGAGGGAAGCTTGACGCTGACTCTCCCTTCTGACAATGCGGTTCTGAAGCGCAGCATGCAGCAGCGTGTTTTTGCGATTATGGCCTACACATTGACGCCAACGATTTAGCTTTGGGCATTTTATAGCTTTGTCACAAAAAGAGACTGCGGCCGCTTATAGCGGCTTGCAGCCTCTTCTTTTTAAGACACAAAATGTATAGTTCAAGCCTAGGTGTGGAAGACGAGATCACAACATGTTTTCACTCTGACCACCGCTACCTTATTCAAACTCCTATTCTCTTCACTCTTCACTCTTTACTCTTTACTCTTTACTCTTTACCCTACTCTTTTCTCTTCACTCTCTCACATAACGATGTTTTTCATCGCTAAGTAATGCATTCTCCAGAATTTTGATTACTTAACGATGTTTTTCATCACTAAATGGCTCTTTTCCCGCTACCAAGGCCCTTTCTTTCCCATTTAACGATGTTTTTCATCGCTAAGTAATGCATTCTCCAGAATTTTGGTTACTTAACAATGTTTTTCATCACTAAATGACTCTTCTCCCGCTACCAAGACCCCTTTTTCCCACATGATGATGTTTTCATCGCCTATAGACGCCTGTCCCACCAACTTTCATCTGTACACACCTACCCCTATCTACTTTCCACCTATACACACCTATCCCATCACTTTCCCTGTACGTACCATCGCCATCCACTTTCACCACACACACCTATCCCTATCTACTTTCCACCTGTACACACCCATCCCTATCTACTTTTCACCTGCATGCACCTATCCCTATATACTTTCACCTGCACGCACCCACGCCATCCCCATGCACCCGTTTGCGCCTCTGCCAGCGCTACCTTACCCTTGCATCCGCTCTTAATGGCTATGCCTCATCCCAGTTACATAAGTCTGGAGCAGATGCCGTAAGCTCTCATCCCGGTCCAGCTGCATGGCGAAGCCGCCCTTGGCTTCCAAAGTTGCAAACCCATGTGCTATGCTGCGCAGACCGCGCACTGTATGTAGGGCTTCAGCCTCCTCCAACTTATAGGCACTCAGGATCAACAGCAGCAGTCTAACTATCTCCTCCCCCGCAGCTTTGATTTCCTGGTCAGGGAGAGTGTTCGCCACCATTGTTGCCTCATAGAGTCCAGGGTGTCTTCTAACGAACCCCACATAGGCAATTCCGAGTGCAAACAGCGCTTCATCCCCAGATTTGCCTAGCGTTTCTTGAATCAAGCTTACTCTAAGCTGCTCTAGACCATGTAAGCATAGCAGCCTGCGTAAGCCAGGAAGACCATCTATATGGTTGTATAAAGAAGGGGTTTTTATGTTTAACCGCAGCGCTATAGCCCCTAATGTCACCTGTTCAAAGCCTTCCGTATCTGCAAGCTCTACCGCATTTTGAAGAATTACTGCTTTATCAATCCCTGGTCTTTTAGCCATCCGCCCTGCACCTCCCCCGACTTTCCTATTTTCCGTTTTTCCTTTTTCATCTTTTTCATCTTTCAGCTTTCAGCTTTCAGCTTTCTCAGCTTCTTCTATCGCCCGGCCCAACGCCTCCACTGGATTGCGCAGCATACGTCCATGGCCCACAGCCAGAAGGGCAGGTGAAAGCTGCTTTAGCTTCTTTGCAGTTTCAAGCGCGGTTTTTTTATGCCAGGTGGCAAACGCCGGGAACGGAAAAAACAGCTTGAAGGTTCCCGATACGGCAACTCCTCCACGGGTAACCAAGGCGTCACCCGCAATTAGCGCTCTGCTGCGCACATCCAGAAAAGCCATCATTCCCGGCGTATGTCCTGGAGCCGCCACAGCCTGCAAGGACCCTACCCTGTCGCCATCCTCCAGATACACATCCGGCTTCGTTGTCAGAGATTTAGCAAAGCTACCCTTAATTGGGGTGTTAGGTTCACCCGCCTCGAATTCAAAATTACCGGCCAGCAGCTTCGCATCACGTCTTGACATATACACTTTGGCCTGTGGCAGTGCTGCCCGGAGTGAATCCAGCGCGCCGACATGATCACCATGAGCATGAGTAAGTGCTATCCGGGTAATTGGCTTGCCTAGACGCTGTGCGGCCTGCAGAATGCTATTAGCGCTATATGAAAGCGCGGCATCAATAAGCGTTAGCTCTTTTTCTTCTTCTACTAAATAACAATTAACGGGAAATATACGCGGTAAAAAAGATAGCTGAAATAAATTCTCCTCTTTGGTAATGCGCATGAATGAATCCCTCCATCGAAAAACTAATTACATTAGTATAATAACTAACATCATTAGTTTTATCAAGTGCTTTTTCTAAAGTCTCTGGATTTTCTCAAAAGAGCCATCATATCGGGCTGCCCCCTTTTTTGGCCTGGCCGCCTTTGTCCCAATAAGAAGCAGTACGGAGCTGGCGGCTCGTGAGTGTGACCAAGATTAGCCGTGATACTCCCCATGAAGACGGGTAAGGCGCTTAATGCGTTTATATACCGCAGGTTGGTTTAAGCTTCGAAAAATAATCGGATTGGGACGCGTGTTCACCTCAAATATCCATGGCTTTTTTGATTTGTCGATGCCTATATCCAAGCCTATATCCTTTATATTAGGGTAGCCCTTTTGCATATATCGTGCTACCTGCAAACCTAACCTTCCGAGCCTTCGGTTATAGGCGGCGCTTCCTTTAGTGCCCATGTAGGGCCTGAGCAATTTTTCAATCAGCTGGGGAGTTCCTCCGCTATGGTAGTTGGTTACAATCCGCCGCGGATGGGCAATTCTGCCGATGCTACCTGTATGCTCCCACCGTCCCCGTTCATTTTTCTGGATCATCACCCGCAGATCAAAAGGCTTGCCACCGGAAGTAAGCATCTTGATTCCCTGCTGCACCAAATAAACCTTGGGACCAAAATGTCTGCTTAAAGACCGGTAAAATTCCTCGTAAGACGTGAATGTGTAAGTGCGCATATCTAATTTATAGCGATACTTGGTTGTACCCCCAATCTTGATCTGCTCAGCTTTAATAACACCATGCCCACCCGTACCCAGATTTGGTTTTACATAAACCATCCGGTATTGCTTCAGCATCGATAGTACGGTTTCTGGCATAGCTAATTCCGTTTGGGGATTATATTGCCTGAGTTCCGAATCCTCGCTCAAATACATAGCTTTTCTGAGCTTCGTATTGGGAAACCTACCCATGTGGCCACATCCTCTCCTCTTGCTGAAACTGCTTGCTCCATTCTATGCCATAGAGCATTGCTGCGACAGGGATTATGGCCTGCTACTATTCCCGTTCCTCATCAACTGGCTCGCCCAATTGCATTTTGTTGCACCACCGAGTAGGATAGATCACTTACATTATTTTTCACTCCAAATCACAGTTATTTTGGAATAACTTTAAATGGTAAGCATACGATAGATATAAGCAGTAAACGCTGTCATAAAACAGCCAGAAGACCGAAAATAGAATATTCTGAATATTTACATTTCTTTAACAATCTCGTATTCTGTAAATAAGACATCAACGACACACCAACCTAGTAACAGCAATTCCTAGTAACTTTTGTTATATCTTTCAATCTAGAACCTATCCAACTTTTTGGATACATGCTTTTTCTTCCTAGATTGAAATGGATATAAATCACAATAACTAGGAAAGGGGATAGTCCAATGACGTAGGTAAGCGAAGCATGCCTGGTCTAAACGCAGTACCCGATTTGTTGATATCTATTATAAGGAAGGAGCAGCAGGTAAGTGCTCACCTAATAAGGCATGCGGGAACCCAAGCGAATGTATCTCTTTTGCAGCTAGTCGTCAGTTGTTTAGGTAACTTTGAAATATTGAAGTTTGAAGTTCGAGTTGATGCTTTTGTGGTTTGTGGGTTTTGATAGTTCGTGGATTGTGGATTGATTGTGGATGGATTATGTAGTCAGGATAATGTGAAAATCTAATTTGAAATTGAATGTGGAATCTGTACTAAGGAAATTGAAATTCTGCAACGAAGGTTGTTTGGATGGGAGAGTGTCATTCCACAATTGAATATATGGTGTATAAGCTAGGGATTCCGGTTATCTTCGATAAGCGGGATCCCTATTTACGTTCCTCCCCCCACTCACTCCTGCCAGTCTAATTGCGCCTGCTGTTATCCCATCTTCAAATAAGAGCAAATCTTCCGATTTCCAATCATCGGCGGACTTGCTCTTATTTGAATTTCTTTTCTGAAAGGATCTGCTGTGTTTAATCTGAAGAAAGTTAGGTTAATATGATGTTAAGCATTCAGCAAACAAATAAGGAGTTGAGGCTATGCTGCAAGAATGCTTTTATCATACATCATTGAACAATTGGGTTTATGCCTACGACAAAGATACCATTCATCTGCGGATGCGTACCAAACGTAATGATGTTGAGGAAGTTGTCGCAGTTACAGGCGATAAATATGATTGGGACAAGACGGTGGCCGAATACAATATGCTCAGAATCTCATCAGATTCCATGTTTGACTATTGGGAAGCTCACGTTAAGCCTAAGTATAAACGGGTATCCTACGGATTTCGCTTGCGCAGCGGCAATCAGTATGCCTGGATGACAGAAATGGGGGTTACCCCCGATCAGCCTGCTCCTACCGGAGGCTATTATGACTTTTCCTATATCCATGAAGTTGATATGTATGCAGCCCCGGAATGGGCCAAAGAGGCGATTTTTTATCAAATTATTCCTGAAAGATTCGCCAACGGCGATCCCTCTAACGACCCTGAAGGAACTCAGCCTTGGGGGGGCAAGCCAACCTATGAAAATTTCTTCGGCGGCGATCTGCAGGGGATTATAGATCATTTGGATTACCTGGTGGACTTAGGGATCAACGCCATTTATTTAACGCCAGTCTTTGAGGCTCCTTCCAACCATAAGTACGACACCGTTGATTATAAAAAGGTGGATCCGCATCTTGGAGACAACGAGCTTCTGAAAAAAATGGTAGAGCAGTGCCACTCCAAAGGCATTCGTGTCATGCTGGATGCTGTGTTCAATCACTGCAGCGAACAATTCCCCCAATTCCAGGACGTTATGAAAAATGGGGAGAATTCCAAATATGCGGAATGGTTCCACATCCGTGAGTACCCGTTAGAAGTTAAAGACGGCATTCCGACCTATGATACGTTTGGCTTTTTTGGCAATATGCCTAAATTCAATACAGCGAATCCCGAAGTGAAGCAATACTTGCTGGATGTTGCGGAATATTGGATCAAGGAAATCAAAATTGACGGCTGGAGACTCGATGTCGCCAATGAAGTCGATCACGCCTTCTGGAGAGATTTCCGCAAAACAGTCAAGGCTGCCAATCCGGAAGCCTACATAGTCGGCGAGGTTTGGAATGATTCCCTTAAATGGCTTATGGGCGATCAGTTCGATTCCGTCATGAACTACCCCTTTTCCAATAAAGTGCTGCAATTTTTCACAGACCCAGGCATGGATGGCAGTGCTTTTGCGGATAACATCGGTTCGCTTCAGGTCCGTTATCCACAGCAAACCAATGAGGTCATTTTCAACCTGTTGTGCAGTCATGACACCCCCCGCGTATTGACGCGTGTTGGTGAAGACCGGCGGAAGCTTAAGCTTTGCGTAGTATTTCTGCTAACCTACCTGGGGACGCCGTGCACCTTTTATGGCGATGAGGTTGGACTCAGCGGAGGCGATGATCCCGATTGTCGCAAATGTATGGAATGGGACCCTAAGAAACAGGACCGTGATTTATTCGATTTCTACAAAATGTTAATTGCCCTGCGCAAAAACAACCAAGCCCTGCGCCGCGGCTTCTTCCGCTTCCTGAAGGCTGACCCTCATGACTCGAGAGTGATTTATGAGCGGATTGATCAGGATACTCATTTTACGATTTGGATGAATAATACAGACCAGAAAACCAAAATTTCCCATGCGATGGACACCAACGACTGGAAGGATGCACTCACCGGCGAGGAAGTGCATACGACTGAAGGGACCATGAATATTGAGCTTGATGTTTTTGGTTATCGGATCCTGTATCGGAATTTACATTAAGTGCATCTCAAAAATTTCATCTCAAAACTTGATCCCAAAAATGTAGTACAAAAAAACAATCACAAGGAGGTTGTTACCCATGCTTAGATGGACATTTCTATTTTTGATCATTGCTGTGGTCGCTGCTGTCTTCGGATTCACCAGTATTGTATCGGCATTCGCCGGTATTGCTAAAGTACTGTTCATTGTTTTCATCATACTTTTCGTTCTTTCCTTCATTATGGGTAGACGATCCAAGGCATAGGCTGAGATAAACGCCTTGCCGCGTCCTTTGAGGTGCATGTTCTTGGGTGCGTTGCGGAGGGAATGGCTGTGGGCTCCAGCCGCTGTTAAAGATTTGTTCCCTTTATTGGTATCGATGAGGATGTAGGAACAAATCTTTAAAGGCGGACGCTAACGCTCTTCCTCCCACAGCCCTTCCCTCTCTCTAGCTACAATCGCACGAATCGCACGAACACCAAGCTCAAACGGACAGCCAGCAAGGGTTTTTCTTTTGGTTAGTAGAGATTTCCTAGCGAGCGCAGGCACTGGGGAAGAAAAGAACGCGCAGGTGAGAAGGACTTGCTACGTTAATGATGAATTTCATCGTTAACGTAGCAGATCCTCTCCACAACCTTGCTTTAACGATGAAATTCATCGTTAAAATCCCTTTTAACCAGCCTGAGAGGCCATCCTGCCTCTATTAACGATGAAAAACATCGTTAACGTGACGGATTGACCTGGAACACTTACTTTAACGATGAAAAACATCGTTAAGTGGAGTACACGCTCATTTCAGCGAGGGTGGGATGCTACTACCACTCATCCTCCCCTGATCCCTCCCTCTCAGCTAAAAAGTGCCGAACCTGCTACGATCAAATGGATAACGGACTGCCAATAGAAGTTACTTTCCTGAGGGAGAGGGATAGTGGCGATAGGATAATCTGAGCTTCCTTTTTGACTCCCTCGCAGGATGAAGAGTTACACCCTCCCTTTCCCACTGTAAAGCTACACTGTGTATTCGGGAATTTTTCACTCCAGGCTTCACCCAGAAAACTTATACTTGCTAATAAGTTCACAAACAAAATCAAAGAGCCCCGACAGCAAGTACTTGCTGCCGGGGCTCTTTGATCACAGGGGAAGTATCCATCGGGAGCCCCTATGGAAGGCAAACCATGTGTCCTCTCATAAAATCGGTGACAACAGCCTGGAACAGGATTCCTTCAGCTTAATCATCAACGATCTATTTCTATAAAACTCTATGGTTAACTCCGTCGAGCTTTCTTTATCTTTCTCAAATAAATACATCAGCTTCGAGGCCGTGCGGGTATCATAAATAAAAGCGTTGACTTCAAAATTCAGCTTGAAGCTGCGGATATCAATATTGGCCGTTCCTACAGAGGCAATTTTTCCGTCCACGACCATCGTTTTGGCGTGAAGGAAGCCTTTTCCGTATAGATAGCATTTCACGCCACAATTCAGCAGCTCTCCCAGGTATGAGGAGGATGCCCAGTAAACCAGCTTGTGATCAGGCATGCTTGGAATCATAATTTTCACATCCACACCTGACAAAGCAGCCAGCTTAAGTGCTGTAAGCAGACTCTCGTCCGGAATAAAATACGGAGTTTGCAGGTAGATGCTCTCTTTTGCCGAGTTGATCATTTTGATGTACCCATTTTTAATTTGCTGCTCTTCGGAGTCTGGCCCGCTGGCCACGATTTGCATCCCTACAGTTCCCCGGCCTATCGGCACAGGATAATATTGAGGCTCAATCTGCATTTCCTTACGGGTAGCCAAATTCCAATCCAGCATGAATTGGGACTGAATCTGCAGCACTGCTCCGCCCTTAATCATCAGATGGGTATCTCTCCATTCGCCAAACCGCTCCATCAGCCCCAGGTACTCATCACCAATATTAAACCCGCCAATAAAGCCATATTTGCCATCAATGATAGCCAGCTTGCGGTGATTGCGATAGTTCACCCGGAAATTCAAATAGCGGATTCGCGAGGGAAAGAAGGCAACGGCCTCTCCACCAGCCTCCCTTAAATTGTGGAAAAACCGCTGAGGCAGAGAAGAGCAGCCAATATCATCATAGAGAAATCTGACTTCAACCCCGGCTTTAGCTTTTTCCGTCAATGCTTGTACTAGCCGGTTACCCAGATCATCATTACGCACAATAAAATAAAGTAGATGAATATGGTGCTCCGCCGCGTCGATGGCATGAAACAGAGCCTCGAATTTACTTTTGCCGTCCTTGAAAATTTCGACCTCGTTATCTTGAGTGAAAAGAGCAAAGCTGCTTACCAAATTCATATGAATCATATCGTGATAGCCGGATATTGAAGGGTCCTTGTATTTAACAATACCTTGCTCTAATTCTTGAAATTGCCTGTATATAACTCCTCGTATCGTGTCAAATCTGTCCCCTTTAATCTTGTACAGCTTTCTGCGGCTTAAATTTTGCCCAAGTATCAGGTACAGAATAAATCCGACGCTCGGCAAAAAAACCAACACCATGAGCCACGCCCACGTAGCAGCCACATTTCTTCGCTCCAGGAAAATTACAGTCCCTGCAAATATTAAATTCAGAACCGTCATTACGGTCAGAAGATTCTGGAAAAACGTCATAGACAGCAGGCAGCTCCTTTATGTTACACGGTTTCGCGCTCTTATCCTATTACCTTCTATATTGTATACCACGCAATGGGAAATAGAAAACAAAAAAGAAGGAATTGCTCTGCTATTTTGTGAATGTGAGAGAAAACCGAGGGAATTTGACTATTAATTTGATATTTTCAAAATATTTAAAAAAATCTGTTTCAAAGTTTGTTGATCGGGGTAATAAAGAAAAGGGCTAAAAAGCCGCTTTCGTAATCGTTTCAGGAGGTGCACGTTATGAGTAACGCCATTCAACTAACAACCCGAACTGGATCCGTAAAAA
The DNA here is from genome assembly GCF_017874215.1 of Paenibacillus eucommiae. Lineage (GTDB taxonomy): Bacteria > Bacillota > Bacilli > Paenibacillales > NBRC-103111 > Paenibacillus_AI > Paenibacillus_AI eucommiae. The sequence goes on along the minus strand of NZ_JAGGLB010000005.1, from coordinate 111,843 downwards.
AGATGAGAGCCAAAGGTCACGTACCTGCGGTCGTCTACAGCAGCCGGATGGAAAGTGAACATGTTGCCGTAGATGAAAGAGAAATTCGTGCGGCGCTTAAGCGAAATCCGCATGCGATTCTTGAAGTCACACTTCCTTCAAAAGAAAAGCATCCAGTACTTATCCATCAAGTTCAAAAAAATAGCCTTTCCGGCCAACTGCTGCATATCGACTTTCTGCAAATTAATATGAAAGAAAAGCTCGATACGACAGTTGCCCTGCTATTCACAGGCGAAGCCGCCGGCACGAAAGAAGGCGGCATCCTGCAAGTAGAGCTGCATCAGGTTAATGTCCGCTGTATGCCTAATAAATTGCCTGACCATATCGAAATCGATATAAGTGGTCTTAAAATTGGTGATCATTTTACTGTTGCCCAGTTGAAGGTTCCCAAGGATATTGAAATTTTGAATGATCCTGAGACTGTATTGGTGACGATTCTTGCCATGCAGAAGCTGGATGAAAGCCTTGAACCTGCCGCTGAGGATGCAGAAGGAACGGATTCGGATATAAAGAAGGAAGATGCTAATTAAGCAGCTTCCTTCTGAAGAAGAAAGCTTGGCATATTGCCAAGCTTTTTTGAATCCTTTTATCCATGTGAACAAGAAATAGAGAGGAAATAAAGAGGGATAGAAAGGGATAGGGAATTCTTAATGAAAATACTTCAAACTACTGTGCCCCGTTTCATCGCTTTGCTGATCTTTGCCTTATTTTTTATCTATGCTGGCATTGGCCACTTCAGGCAAGCGGCTGGATTTGCAGAAATGCTGCCGGATTTTGTTCCCCTGAAAGTAACCATTATTTACATAACAGGGATTTTAGAGATTTTATTGGCCCTCTTCCTTGTCATTCCGGGAACGCGCAGGCGGGCCGGACTCTGGACAGCGATCTATTTGGTGCTTATTTTCCCGGCCAATATATATGCCGCCATTGAACACATTCCCGCCCCGGGGCAAACCGAAACAGACCCAACCCTGCTGTGGATACGGCTGCTATTTCAGCCGCTGCTGATTTGGTGGGTCATATGGTGCAGCAGGCTGCCTGCAAATAATAAATGGTAGAGACAACAGGAAAGACTCTTTTTGGCTTCCTTGAGGAGCGTCCTCAAGGGGCGTGTTAGTGACTTGGGTGCGTTGCCGAGGGAACGGATGTGGCCTCCAGCCGCTTTAAAGACTTGTTTCCTGGATGGAATATGAAGGTTGGAACAAATCTTTACATGCTTACACCAACATACTTCCAGCCGCACCCATTCCCGCTTCCAGCTTCAATCGCACGAACACCAAGCTCAAATGGACTGCCAGCAAGGGTTTTTCTCTAGTTTGGAGGAGATTTCCTAGCAGTGAAGCATACGCTCATTTCGGGGGAGGCTGGCAACTACTGGAATGCTACCTTACCTGAAAGCGCGTGAATCAAATCATCAGCTTTGTAAACAAAACCAAAAGCAAGCGCTACTCGCCACAGCGCTAAAGCTTTATTCAACTCCTGTCCAGCGGTTTCCTTATTTTCTACCGCGGTAACCGCCTCACGTACAGCTGAGCACATGATGCCGTGTTTGCTGATTTCTGCCATCCCGCCAGGTGACAGCAGCAGGCACCAGTTAATCGCAAATCCGCTATAAATCAAATGATTAACGCCCTCTTCCCGGCATAATGCATACAATTGATTCGTCGTAGCTGCAATCTTCTCATCCCCCTGCGGTTCTGCTTCTTTAGGAAAGCGCAAATCGCTAAAGCCTTTCTGAATATCTGGCACATTATGTGCCCCAGGAAACACATTACCTGACCTGAAGGCTTGAAGATCCTCTAGCACAGGATCCGTTTTAATTTTCTCAGCTGGTTTGGGCTCATCGCCAGCGATTGCCTTCATCATTTCAAATCCCGGATAACGGTTATAATAACGCTCGTCATCCGACACTACATGATACACTTTCATCCCTGATTGACGTACCGCCTTCAACAGAGGAGGCAGCACGTCCCGGCATATATCTGCAGATCTGTGCAAATACTCGACGGCCCTATGCCAGCCTGGATAATCATCAGGAGTCCCTCCATCCCATGCATGCATCACGACAAAAGCCGTGTGCTCCAAGCTAATCGGCAATTCCTTCTCTTTCCAGCCTCCGTAACCTTCACCTGGCACCTCCAGGGAAAAATCGGCATCAAAATGCTGGTAGTACTGCGTAGGAACTTTAATAACACCCATTGTATAGCCTCCTCGTTTAATAATCTTCAGCTTCATCTACACTATATTTACACATAGCTGCATCTACTTACCCTTTTCTACTTTACATCAACATTTCCGGTTACGCTTAAAAGCTGCTTTAGGCAGCGGACGCCGTAGCGCGTTTCCATTGTTTCCCATGCCCTTGGGGCATAGCTGTCAGCCACTGGGTTCCAAATGACTGCATGGGCAGTCAGCGGCATGCCCAATTCCAAAGCAGCCTTCATATCCTTTGAATCAGTTATCCTGATCTTTCGGCGGGCCCGCTCCCAATCATTGATTTCTTTTGCTGTCCAGATTGCATAGCCTCTTCTCCTTGCCTCGGCCACAATCTGGCGGAAAGAGTTGCGGACTGTTTCCTGCGTGCCAATATGTGCCTGATGAACCAGGAAATGAGCAACACCCTCCACCTTGCTTACTGCTTCAAGAAAGGGCACAATGACGCTGCTGTCTGACCAATAGGATGCAAGATCAAGATCTTGCGTCAAAAAACCAATTTCCAGAACATCATAGATTCGGTTTCGATCGTTAGACCATGCTACTGGGAAATAAGGATGGCAGGTGCCGAATAAGAAGCCTACGTTTCCTTTTTTGCTTGGCCCCCGGGTCTGGTCACTCTCGACAGCATTAACCTCGCACCATTCAAACAATTCACCCCAGCCCTCAAAGCGGGTTAGGTGGTTTTTATTGGAGGTGACCCTATCTATCGCTGCTGCTTGGCGAAAAAAAGAAAGCTGCCGGTCGAACTCCTCACTCCCCCAGACACCATTATCCAAATCGAGTGCATTATAGTGCAGTGCCAGCTCGTGCCCTGCCTGCTTGATCTGATCATACATGGCCTTGCTATAGCCGGGCTCGATCATACACCAGGTGGATTGGATCTTCAACTCCTCCAGAATGGCCAAAGTCGCCAGTGCATCATCCGCCACATTACCGTCACTGTCATGCGAGATGGTAGCCACATGTTCTACCCCATCCGGCCAGAAGCCGACGAAGGGAAGTGTCAGTCCATGATCCACCGCTTTACGCAACAGACGCCCGATAAACAACTCCCGCCACAAATCCGCATATGGATAGGCGAAATAAGGATTGCCTGTCTTCGTGTACAGGCGGTCATGTTCCCAATCCATTTCAATCCGGTCATCCGCCTTCAGAATCCCTTCATTTATGGGCGCAGATCCATCCAACGCCGGAACTCCATCCTCCAACACCGGGCTGCTGCCCTGCTGGAAACCTACGATGGTTGCCGGAATATCGACAGCCCAGCGATCGAAATAACCGTCCCCAATCTGGAATCGCTGCAAAGCTGCGCCGATCACAGCTCCCGCTTGCTCGCCCCGGTGCAGCTCACCTACTTCCTCCTGCAAATATGCATTCGCAGCAGCAATTGGCTGCCAAGGTGACGCCTGCAGGTAACGGATCGACTCAGCTTTGTCATAGTAGGGCCCAAATGAGGCATATCCAACTGATGCCCTTTCGCTCCATATGCAACCCAGCCTCGTAGCAAGAGCATTCAAGCTGGCAAACGAAACAAGCTCGCCGCCCTGCTCCACATAGTTCCATAGAACGGATGTAGATACAGTATCATCTTTCACCAAGCCAGCTATCAGGATATCGAATGCGCCGCTCTCAACCTCGCTTATATCCTCAACGCGCTCAAACGGAATACCGGCATGAGCTAGAATTTCCTCTATATAATAGGCAAACACATTCAAGCCATACATCCAGCGGCGCTCGGCCTCACTCTGATCCAGAAGTACACCGAGCCGTGCCATCCTCATCTTTCAATCCCTCCCTCTACATTTTAAATATATGTATCATACTTGTATTGTAATTTGATTTATTAAAAAAGACAACATTATTTATACAAAAATAAAAGAAGGCCTGCACAGCCTAAGACAAAACAAGACTTCTGCACCTCTATTAAAGGTGGAGAAGTCTTGTAATAAAATCAAAATATGCAATGTTGGTTTGTAAGAAGTGTTATTAATTATTAGGAACGTATTATTAGTAAAATGTTACCAATAAAGTGTTACTTTCAAAATGTTATCTATCCTTTACCTATTCAATCAGCTTAACCGGGTTCATATCAGCAGATATCCAGACGGAGCCGCCTCCCCATCCGAAGTAACCCTCGTTGGCGACCGCATTCTGCCGGTGGTAATCCCGGAAGAAAAATGCCTTTAAGGAGTGAGTCGCTTGCGGATCAACGCCAATGCTGGCGAATGGTATCACTTGAACCGTGTTCCAGCGGTCGCTTTCCATAACCGAATTAGCTTCAAAGAGCGTTTCAGGTGAGAATACTTGACCTGTTTTATACGCAAATTTCACACTCTTGGGGTTCGTAAAGAAAGCATATGTGTTTCCACCAGCGCTATTGGCCACAAAGGTTTCTACGGAATCATCCGGTCCGTTTCTCCACCATCCATTCGGCGCATCATCACTTACCAGCATGCCATCAGGATCATTATCAAAGTTCTCATAGCCTACATAGAGATTGGTGTCGTCCCACAGCAGGTATACTTTCGTTTCGACCGGTACCGGATTTTTCGTTTTCATTTCCAGGAAATTGGTAATGGGCTCCGCGTTCACCCATGGCCCTGTGCTGAAATCAAGCGATTGCAGAATATCCTCCTTACTTGCTGTTGTTTTTACTGCATTTGCCGAAAGTCTGGGAATTTCACCGACCAAAGCTGTCATTTTTTCAAATGTTGATTTAATCGGTTCGATTCTTGCCTTGGAGTTTGCGTCGGCCAGCGCCCATGCTTCATCAAGAGCTGCCTGAGCTTCATCTTGAATGCCTGCGGCGATCACGTATTGACCAATCAGCTGATTTTCATCGTGATAGAAGTGAATGGGCTCCTGATCGTACTCCCAGCCTTCCGCGATAATGTCATAATAACGTCTCATCGGTTCGGCAGCACTGCCATAGGCCTTCTGAATAAACTCACTCTTGAGTGCCTCGATATCAGCGTCTGGATTCCAAAACAGCTTGTGGAACAACCAGAACTGCAAAGCATTTACTCCCCATGGTTTTCCCTCTCCCCAGTAGCTTGGTTTGCTTGTGTCTACGAGCCCTTCCGGAAGAACGCCCATAACCCCCAAATCTCTGTAATACTGCAGAGTTGCCTTTACGTTCTCGGCGATCGGCCTCTCATAGACGTGCATAAAGCTGGTACCGTAATAATTGTACATGAGGACATTTTCCGTTTTTTGCATCCATGATTCCAGCATCAATTTGTATTTATAATTATTGCTCTGCTCGTTGGTTGTGTTCAAAGGAAGTCTCTCATCTTCGAGTACGGGCGCCATAACAATGACGATGTTATCCTCCAGATCTACCTTCGGAGGCACTTCGGTAAAAAAGTAGGCAAAGGTCACGATTTTCACATTCGGATAAGCCAGCTTTACTTCTGCGGCAATTTTATTCAGGAATGTGTAATATACCGTCGATTTATAAGCCGGATCATTGGGCTGAACCGTAATACCTGCCGGAGTAGTAAATGGCAGCCTGCTCTCCGCGCTTTGAGTGAAATTATGATTGTCATTGATACCTATTCCAATATACTCAGTACCATAGCGCTCGTGAAATTGCTTCACTCTTCCCGCAATAACGCCCGGCACTTCCGTGTTGTAAAAATTGATTTGCGTATCATCCTTAACTGGCACATGTACACCGTCTACTTCGTTATAATACTCGGGGTGGGAATCGAAATAAACTTCGTTAGGCAGCCAGAATTCAAGATTGTGACCGAGATTAACGGCTTTCAAACCTACGCTTTCGTGTCTTTCCCAGAATTGAAGATTATAGACCTCAGCAAATTTGCCGTTTAGCTTATTACGGGCAAGCATCTTTTCTGTTTCAAAGTCGGAATGTACTTCATCGTTTTCACCCGTTCCTGTAAGGTGCCAGCCGCGTATTTGGAAGGGTGATTTTTCTCTGTAATCCACTTTGGTCGCCGTAATTGTCGATTGCGATTCATAAATGGTGCCGAGCTCCTTCGATCGTGTCCATAATATCCCAGTATTTTTTTCCAGGAAATCATAAACTCCGTTCAGTACACCCTTGGGTTCGGAGCCTATGATATAAATCCGGTTACCGGACCTCTTTATGGCAAAGCCATCCGACTGCTGCAAGTAGGCAAGATCATCGCCGTAACGATCCGCTAAGCCGGGGAAAGAATCAGGCGTTGCCAGTATGATTTGAATACGCTCCTCTGTCCCGCCGCTATCCGTGCTTAGTGCAGTCACCCGGTCTTTATTGCGCATTGTTACTTCTGGATTCTTATCCTGTTCCTGCTCCTGTTCTTGTACCCGCGCATCTGCCGGCCTCTCAATCACTTCTTCCTCCACGGCTTCGGTCAAACTGACATCGTCGATCCAAAGCGTACCTGTACCCCCTTCTGATTTCGCAAAGCTTTGAAGGTTAATCCAGTTGAAATCATAAGGATGCTCCGGATCATGGGTGTATTCCGTCTCTACAAGCGTCCAGTCCTCACCCACTTGAAGCTCGCGCACCACGGTGTTTGCTCCACCTGCATGCTCCAGGCCAGGCTGTACCATCTCACGGAACCACACTTCCATTTTACCCGCTTGTTCACCCTTCACCCAAGCTTTAAACACATATTTCTTGCCTGGCTTCAGGTTAATTTCCTGATCGGTTCTGACATAATTAAAGGTCACCGTCGGGTGCAGAATTTCCAGTCTCAACGAACGGCTGCCGCTGTGCGACACCTGATCATCCCAAGAGGTCGGGCTGTCGAAGAGTACCCACCATTTTTTTGGATCAAGATTTTCAAAGCCGCCATTGCTGATCACGTTCCGGTTCAGCTTGACGGTTAAATCCAACGTCTTAAAGGGTACACCTGCTTCACTTGCCTGAATGGATACGGTATAAGTTGCATCGGCAACCGACTCTGGTACATGAACGGTTCCCTCTACCGTTTTGGTTTCGTTCGCTGCAAGCACGACGGTCCCGGGAAAGCTCACTGTAAGGGGTCCTTGGTCTGCTTGCCCCAAATCGACTTGAACGCTCCTGTCACCGTTATTGATCAGGTTAACCTCAATGGTGTGGTTACCATTCTTGGTAACATTCAGCTCACTCGAATTTAGCCGGGCTGTCACTTCTTCCTCAATAGCCTCGCTCAAACTGACATCATCGATCCAAAGCGTACCTGTACCCCCTTCAGATTTCGCAAAGCTCTGAAGGTTAATCCAGTTGAAATCGTAAGGATGCTCCGGATTATGGGTGTATTCGGTCTCTACAAGTGTCCAGTCCTCTCCGACTTGAAGCTCACGCACCACGGTGTTCGCTCCACCCGCGTGCTCCAGGCCAGGCTGAACCATCTCACGGAACCACACTTCCATTTTACCCGCTTGTTCACCCTTCACCCAAGCTTTAAACACATATTTTTTGCCTGGCTTCAGGTTAATTTCCTGATCGGTTCTGACATAATTAAAGGTCACCGTCGGGTGCAGGATCTCCAGTCTCAACGAACGGCTGCCGCTGTGCGACACCTGATCATCCCAAGAGGTTGGGCTGTCGAAGAGCACCCACCATTTTTTCGGATCAAGATTTTCAAAGCCGCCATTGGTGATCACGTTCCGGTCCAAATTTACGGTCAGGGTCATTGTCTCAAGCGGCACTTCATCCACGTTGGCCAGAATGGATAAGGTATACGCTCCATCTACAGTTGACCATGGTACATGAACGGTACCCTCCACGGTTTTGGTTTCATTCGCCCCAAGCTCGATTGCCCCGGGAAAGCTCACTGTAAGGGGTCCATTGCCGGTTTGGCCCAAATCCACCTGAACGCTTTCTCCACTATTATTAGTAAGTGAAACTTCGATAGGGTAGCTGCCACTCTCGCTAATGTTCAATTCACTTGCATTTAATTGTACGCTTACTTCTTCCTCGACGACCTCACTCAACGTGACATCGTCAATCCACAACGTGCCTGTTCCTCCAGCAGCCTGCGCAAAGCTCTGGATATTAATCCAGTTGTAGTCGTAGGTGTGCCCCGGATTGCGGGTATATTCCGTCTCAACAAGCGTCCATTCCTCGCCCACTTGAAGCTCGCGTACGACAGTATTCGCGCCGCCCGCATTTTCCAAGCCAGGCTTCACCATTTCACGGAACCATACTTCCATTTTCCCCGCCTTAGCACCCTTGACCCAAGCTTTAAACACATACTTTTTACCTGGCTTCAACTTAATTTCCTGATCGGTTCGGACATAGTTAAAGTTCTCTGTCGGATGCAGAATATCCAGTCTTAAAGAATAGTTCCCGCTGTGCGATTCCTGATCATTCCAAGCTGCCGGGCCGTCGAAAAGAACCCACCATTCCTTCGAAACCTGATTCTCAAACCCGGCATTGCGGATCAGATTCCGGTCCAGGCTCAAGGTGAGTGTCATTGTCTTCGCTAATGCTCCATCAACATTAGCCTTAATGGATACCGCAAAGGTTCCATCTGCAACCATCCATGAAACATGAACGGTGCCTTCCACAATCCTGGTACTATGCGCTCCAACCTCTATTTCTTCGGGGAAGCTCACTGAAATAGGCCCATTGTCTGCCTGCACCAGATCGACTTGTACACTTGCCGCACCATTATTGATCAGGTGGACCTCTATAGGGAAGCTGCCGATCTTTGTAAGGTTCAGCTTGCTGGACAGCAGCTCAATGCTTAGCGATTCACTCTCAATGTCGCCTTTAATAATCGGCAATTGTGCTCCGCTAATCATTTTCAGTGTGCTTTGTAGTTCAGTTGCAGCATAGGCTTCCATATCACTGGATGAAGCACCCAGAAAGATATCCGCATTGGCAGCCCCATTTTTAACGATAACCGCAGGATCGTCCGTTGGCGATGGCGTTGGGGTTGGCCCTGGCGGTGTTGCTGTTGGTGTTGCTGTTGGTGTTGCTGTTGGTCCTGGCGGCGTCGGTTCCGGTGTTGATACAGGCGGTGTTGCTGTCGGTGCTAGTGTTGGTGTACCACCATTGCCATTGCCTGATGTGGAAGCAGAACCACCGCGGTTGTCACCCGTTACTAGCTGAGAAGCGATAGTGGCTGCTACCCGGTTGGCAAATTTGATTTGGGTCGGCCATTTTCCCAGAACCACATCATTTACGTTTACGTTGGCTAGCTCAATGCTGCCCTCTCCTTCTACATTTGCTGGAGCATCGAAATTCATGGTGCGGACCATTGTACTTTGCCCCAGCTTGAACTTCGCCCCTTTGCTGCGATTATTCACCCGTTTGAAGTCGCCTTTAAGCGTCACTTCTTTGCCTTCCACAGCGTCTGGAATGTTCACATCCACTTCGGAAAAACCGCCTGCTGCTCCCTCAAGCTCGTTTTCTTCCAGTATGCCTCCAGAAAGCATGATCGTATCCGATATTTCTGTTTTTCCGGAAGCGACGATACGGATTTGAGAATTCCATTTATCAACGATCAATGACCCGGCCAGCGTCGAGTTGTGAACAGTAATACTGTGTATACCTCCACCGAGTGCATAGGTTTTGCCCTTTACCGTGACTCCATCTAGTGTAAGATTGCCTTCTCCGACTCCTGGGGCTATATACAGATCACCGGATACAACAACATCCTTCAGCACAGCATTGTCGGCATTCACGACTACATTGCCGCTAACTGGTTGATTGAAGCTACCTGCAGCGTTAATAAGAGTGCCCATCACATTATCAATAAGCTTCACCGTTTCTGCCCTTGTGATGCTGTCCTTGGGTGCAAACTGCCCCTTCTCCCTACCTTGCACATACTGCTTTGTATGTAAGCTTGAAACAGCTTCTTGAGCATAAGAAGCTATCAGAGCGCTATCTGTAAAAGGTAAATCCGACTCAGTCAACCCCGACTCTTGACCTGAGCTGGTCCGAAATGCTCTGGAAACGATCACCGCAGCATCTTCTCGGGTTATATTCCCTTCCGGTGCGAAATGGTTACCGCTTATCCCTTGAATAATTCCAGCCGTGTACACTTTGGAAATATCATCCGTATACCATGCTCCGGTGCTTACATCCTGAAAGGGATGCCCCGAAACCGAAGCTGCCGCAAACTTGAATATGCGGTTTATAAAAGCAACAAACTCAGCTCTCGTTACGGGTTGGTCAGGACGAAACTGATTGTTGGCGTAGCCGTCCAGCAAGCCCTGATCTATCCATTTGCTCATGACACTTTCGGCCCAATGACGGGAAAGATCCGTCCCTGACATATCACGGCTTTCGCCATAAACAACGGAACCAACCGGTAATATAGCACTGATTAAGATACAAAAAGACATAAATAAGGATAAAAATCGATTAATGCTTGTTTTCTTTCTTGCTCTTACGTTCATGCACCCATCATCTCCTATAAATTAGTATACTGAAGGTCCCCTTACTCCTTCACACTCCCCAGAACAATTCCTTTCATAAAAAATCGCTGTAAAAATGGATACACAATCAAAATCGGAAATGCTGCAACAAAGATTTGTGCCGCCCGGCTCGTTCGGTCGTTCATTAGAGCCGCCAGTTCTGCTTCCTTCGGTGTCAGATAGGCGGGATCGAGCTTGATAATGATCGTATGCAGAAAGCTTTGCAGCGGATAATTCTCAGTCCGGTTCGCCAAAATAAGGCCGTCAAACCAGCTGTTCCAATGGCCTACAACGGCGAAGAGCAGAATCGTAGCAAGGGCAGGCAATGACAGTGGCACATAAATCCGCCAAAGTACGGTGAAGGGTCCGGCGCCATCCATCTTGGCCGACTCTTCAAGCTCCTTCGGCAAGCCCCGGAAAAAGTTGAGCAGCACGATGACATTGAAAATTGGGACTGCAGAAGGAAGAACAAGCGCCCAGATCGTATCCATAAGGCCAGTTTCTCTGATCACCATGTACCACGGAATTAATCCGCCACTGAACAGCATCGTGAACACAAAATACCATGCATACAACGTTCTCCCCTTAAAATGGCTATTTTCCTTCGATAGGGGGTAGGCGATAAGAATCGTGAGCAGCATGTTCAGCGTTGTACCCAGCAAAACCCGTTTGATCGAAATCCAGAAGGCTGCCAGGTACTCTTTTTTGCCGAACACATTCTCATAAGCGGCGATCGTCCAATCAACCGGCCAGAACGTCACCTTCCCTGCAGTTACGGCAGAGCCAGAGCTGAAGGATAAAGCCAGAATATGAAGCAAGGGAAGCATGCAGGAAACGGCCAGCAGTAGTAGAAGGCAGTGATTGATGATGGAAAACAACCGATAACCGCCTGTTATCTTATGGGCCAATGGATTTCCCCCTAAACAAATACGGTGCTAAAAAATTCGATAATTGGCAAAGCGATACGCCAGGAAATAAGAAAGTGAAATGAATACCAGTGATATGACTGACTTGAACAAGCCGATTGCTGTCGCCAATCCATACTGGGCTTTCTGGATGCCAATACGAAATACATAAGTATCGATAATATCTCCAGTTTCGTACACAGCTGTGTTGTATAAATTAAATACCTGCTCGAAGCCCGCGTTCAGAATGTTACCCAAGCTAAGCGTGGCCAGCAGCACGATGATCGGCAGCATACCCGGCAAGGTGATGTGCAGCGTCTGCTTCCAGCGGTTCGCCCCATCGATCTCAGCCGCTTCGTACAGCACCGGATTAATGCTTGTCAGTGCAGCCAAATACACGATCGTACTAAAGCCAAACTCCTTCCAGACGTCAGACACAACCAGCGTAAAACGAAACCAATCGTTGCTTCCCAAAAAGAAAATAGGCTTCACGCCCAGCCATCCGATAAATGTATTAACAATCCCTTGGGATGGGGACAAAATATCGATTAGAATGCCGCCTAATATAATCCACGATAAGAAATGGGGCAAATACACCAGCGTCTGTACCGTTCTTTTGAATGCGGTTTTGCGAACCTCGTTCAGCAAAAGGGCCACGACAATCGGCACAATTAATCCAGCTGCTATTTTCAGCAGTGCAATGATGATGGTGTTATACACGATTTGAAACGTATCCGGCAGGGATAAAAGAAATCTGAAATTATCCAGACCAATCCATGGAGAACCAAAAATACCTTTAGATGGGAGAAATTTTTTGAAGGCAATGATTAATCCCGCCATCGGACCATAGCTATAGATAAGCACAAACAAAAATCCCGGCAAAATCATAAGATGCAGCGGCCAGTCCCTTTTCCAAATTTTTACTGTCACCCCTGCATCCCCCTTCTAATAGATTTATCTTAGTTTCACTTCTATCAATTCATACTCTTGTACCAATCGTTCACTTCCCGGGTAATTTGATCTCCACCCAGCTTGTTCCATTCGCCGATGAATTTGTCGAACTCGTCGATCGACACGCTGCCCATAATGATCTTCGTGAACAGCTCCTGTTCTTTGGTCTTCAATAAATCTCCCCGCTCGGCAATAACTGGCGTTACTGGGCCATAAAATTCGTCGAAATGGTAGCGATCCTGGGTAAAGTAATCATACAGTCCAGCAAATCCCCCGCCTTCCCCTGCAATCTTGGCATGTAACCAAAGAGCTGTGTCGCCTGCATCATACTTTTTGACTGCCTCGTATCGACTCAATAGATCGTTACTCCAGGTAATGGCGGAAGCATCCCCTGTTTGTATGGCTTTCGGAATTTCCTTGCCACCTTGGATAAAAATATCCTGCAGAAACACAACCAGGGGATTAATGGCCCAGAACTCCTTGCCAACGCTTTTCAGCTCCCTGCCAAACGTGTATACTGAGCGTGGATTCCCTTCCTCAATCTCACCCTCCGTCTGTAAATTTACCCAGTGATTCAGCAATTTAAAAACAGCATCAGGGTTTTTGGCCTTTTTGTTAATGACATAGAACGTGTTGACACTTGCGCTTACTTGCGTTAATGCCGGTTTCTCGTCAATGGAAGGAAGCAGATAGACGCCCCAGTCCTGCGTTACTTTGTTATCCTTTACAACCGACTGCTGCATGATCGCACTCATCCAAAATTCCCCGAACATCAAGCCTATACGGTCATTCGCAACCATTTCCATTGACTTGGCACTATCATTTACAGCAAGCTCGGGATCAAGCTGTCCTGCCTTGTAGAGGTCCTGCAGCTGCTTCAATGCCGTCTTCATCTCGGGCTGTAAGCTTCCATACACCAGATTGCCCGCTTCATCTTTCACCCACTGGGTAGGATAAGCATGATAACCGTTAAAAAAGCCATTAAAAAAGCCGGTTGGCACGCTGATATCTTCCTTGTTTAAAGCCATACCGAATACTTTGCCTTTGCCACCCGAATCTCTCGACGCAAATGCCTCGGAAATCTTCAATAAGTCCTGCATCGTCTTGGGCTCAGGCAGCTTCATTTCCCGCAGCCAGTCGTTGCGAAGCCAGACCAGCTCAGCTGTCCCAAAAGGGCTGCTGGTTTGCGGGATGGCCATCAGCTTGCCGCCAAATGTAGCCGTCTTCATTTGCTTGCCGCCATCTGCCATCAGCACTTCTTTGGTTTTGTCAGAAGCGAACTGTTCGTAGGCCTCCGTCAAATCCATGACCATATCGGATTCGATTAACTGAGGCAGGTCCGCGGCAGACACCAGAAAGAAATCCGGCAGGTTGTCAGAGGCAATGCTGATTTTCAGCTTTTGATCGTATTCCTTTCCGTCCACCACCCAGTCATTTTTGATAATAATGCCGAGATCTCTTAGATAGGCATCATAGATGGCATTGTGATCCATACTTTCATCAGGATGAAAAAACATACTTTCATTCTTGGCTCTAATCGTTGTTATCGTAACTGGAGGGTCATACTTGGCATTCATATCCATCGGATTCAGCATGTTGTCAGAGCCCGTCGTTTCCGCTGGCTGCGACGATCCGCTGCTCTCCTGCTTATCTCCCCCGGAGCGGCTGCATGCAGCTGCAACGAGAAGGAGCAGGATCAAGCAGGAGAACATGACTCTTTTTGCCGTAACAGATCCCATCTCTTTTCCCCCTACTATATTCTCGGCTTAAGTTATCACATGTTAAGTATATCGATTGAAAGGGCTTTGCTTCTACATGCATTCCCCTACTTTTATATGCATTTATATACTTCTTCATAAATCCCGGTACTCCTGAGGCGTCATGTTCATTTGTTTTTTGAAAAAACGAATGAAGGACAACACCGAATCATACCCGACCTGTTCGGCAATTTCGTATATTTTGCAGTGGGTGTTTTTCAGCAGCCCCTTCGCTTTATCCATCCGGCACAGATTCACATAATCGGAAATGCCGATGCCAGCCGTTTGCATGTACAAGCGTGACAGATAAACCGGATTTAAATGGACCGCCTCCGCGAGCCGGGTCAGCGATAAATCCTCAGCAATATGCTTCTCGATATGATCGTTCAGCCATAAAATAATGTTTTCTTTGCCGGGCTCCCTAATCTCCGCTTTATGCTCAAAGATATGATCCGCCAAACGGGCGAAATAATCTTTCATTTCCTCCCAAGACAAATCCGGGTTCGCGTGTGTCAGTTTTTCCAGCTCCACTTTAGCAAATACAGAAGGGTCCAAGGGATGAAGGCGGAAATAGGATAAAAATACGGAAGCCAGCGAGTGATAGACCTCCAGCTTCAAGAAGCCTGAGACGGCTTGCTGGGCAGTATCGTTCATAATTTCCTCATACAGCTGGTCAAATTCCGGCTTCGCTCCGTTCCCTAGAAACCGGCCAAGCAGCTCAATCTTTTTCACCTTAAAGCTTTGCAATTTATGTTGAACAGCAGCGGCAGATGATCCATCCACATCCAGAGTACGATCCGTCAGCCTCATCTCTTTGCCCGCACCAGCATGGCGCAGAAACAGGGAACGCAGATGATCGAACGATTCAGGAAGCTGGCTCCACTGTATGGGCGCCTCACTGAGCACAAAGGAAAGCGACAGCTTGCACAGATCACGGCAGGTGGATTGAATCCGTTCAAGTGATCCGAACACAAAGGCAAAGGTCCTTTCCCATATCTCTTCGGGTAGATCTACCTGCATCAATGCGGTCGAGCACTCCTTGGGCTGGATGAGACACAATATCTTTGATTCCTCAAGCGTTACAGACACCATGGCTACGGATATGTTCAACAGCTCTGCAGTTATATTTTGAATGGCATACAACATCAGCTTGCGGTCGGAAATTGCAGTGATAGCCGCCCAGCCATCTATTCTGCCCATTAGCATATATACAGGCATACGATGGTGCAGCTGGATCCCTGTTTCACGGAACTGTTCCTCCATCCTGCCAGTAAGAGAGACTCTTTTGCCATATAGCAAATGATGCAAATACTGCTCCTGCAAAAGCGGAATCACCTGCCTCTTCTGCATTTGGGCCTGGTGCAGCAGCTTCATCGTGGCATTCTCGTCATCAAGGGCCGCAATCGCTTTTTCAATCGCTTTAACAATAACTTCATCCTTCTCGAACTTGAGAATAAAATCGAAGCCCCCGCCAGAAATCGCGCTTTTCGCATAATGGAATTCATCATAGCTCGTCAAGAAAATCACTTTGCATTTCGGCCAATACTTGCGGATCTCATGCAGCAGCTCGATCCCTTCCATCCCCGGCATCTTGATGTCGGTTAATACAATGTCCATCTTGATTTCCTTGAGAATATCCATCGCTTCAAAAGCTGAATAAGCCTTGTACATTTCAAGCTCTAAGAGCTCGTGCTCCCCAAACAATCGGACCAGCCGATCCACAATAATGGGCAGATCATCAACAATCATCATTCGGTACATGGCGCTTCCTCCAATTCATCTTGTTGTTTGATGGCTATCCTGGCACATAAGCCGCCCAGCTGTGATCTGGATAAGGTTAAGCCGCAGCCCAGGCCGAACATAATCTGTAAGCGGCGGTGCACGTTGATTATGCCTGTCGATTCCTCCCATCGGGAAGTTGCTGCCACAAGCTGCGCGGACAAAGCAGCAATCTGAGCATCATCGAGCTTTGTTCCGTTATCCTCCACCATCATGTACATCCATGCACCTTCCATTTTGTAATGAATCCATAATTCACCTTGGGAAGCATGGCAGCTAAGTGCGTATTTATAAGCATTTTCAATCAGCGGCTGGATGATCAGGCGGGGCACCACAAGTGATTCAAGGTCCTTAGGAAGCGGTTCAAGCTCAACATCAATGCGGTCTCCGTAACATATCGTTTGGATATCTATGTACGTCTGTGCATGCTGCATTTCTTCTTCCAACGGAATATGATCTTCCGCATTTCTTGTAATAAAACGATAATAATCACGCAAATAATGAACGAATCCATACGCTTTGCCATATTCCTTATCTGTGATCAAACCTCCCATAATAAAGAAGCAATTGTATAAAAAATGCGGATTAATTTGTGCCTGCAGCCGCTTCAGCTCCGAGCGTTGAGACCTGATCTCCTTTTCATACACCTCATGAATCAAAATGTTCAGCTGGGAAACCATGCGATTGAAGCCCGCAAACAAGTAGTGGAACTCATCCCTTGTGGCTTTCTCCGTGACTGGCATAAACCGGCCCTGCTCCACTCTGCGAAAAGCGGATACCAGCTTCCGCATCGGATTATGAATAATCCGGTACAGCGTTAAAGCAAACAAGAGAATAATCGCAATGGACACGATAAGCATGACCCATACCCATTTCTCATAGCTTCTTAATACGCCGAGCACCTTTTCATCCGGGATATATACAAAAAGAGTCAGGTTTAACGGGACCGATTTGATGTAGGATTCCCAATACTTGGTCTTATCGAGCTTAACGGAGCCCGCGCCAGAAAGAACATCTTTTGGCCTCTCAGCCTCGGATAGCGCTTTCAAATCCTCTAAAAGAACTTGATCCTGGACAGTAGAAAGCATCCAGTTTTCCGTCGTATGGACCAGTAGAGAATTCCCCTGCTCTGGGCTGACAACGTTCCTCAGACTATCTTGTAATTGAACGGTCGAAAGCTCCATCATCACGACAAACAAGGGCGTGCGCTCAAAATTCGTGTTCATCGGATAACGCAGGCTCATAAACAAACGGCCATCCTTCAGCTGGATCAAACGGCTCGGATCTACATTCCTCGACAGCCTGTCCACCTCATCCTGATTTTGCAGCTTGTCGTAATCAGGCATATCACTCGGGGTCATCATCCGGTTCATAAGAGGAAAATAAATCATCGGTTTTTCCACATAGACGCTGGAGGCTTTAACCATTTGCAAACGTTTCTGCATAGCCTTCACCTTGTCTTGAAGATCAGCCGTATGCAAATTTTCCGATATGCCGATCAGCATAAGATCCTTATCCACCACAAATTCATAAAAAAGCTGGGAAATCCGTTTGATCTCCTGCTCCAGCGTTTGCATATAAAAGGCGTCCCTGCTCTTCACGGACTTCGTAATCTCACTGCTGATGCTTTGGGACCCTTTCTGATTAAGAAAAAGCGTCATCCCGTAAAAAGGCAGCAAAACACTGAGAAAGGTTAATGTCAGCTTTGTGAAAATAGACATTTTCATATGCTTAAAAATCTTCAACTAGCATCACCTCACTGGTCCTGGATAGAACCCATGGTAAATGCTGCCCGACGTGCCCGTCAAGTAAATTTAACGGCTTGTAAATTTTAAGCGAACTATAGGAGTTTATGGAAAAGAGAGGGAGTCATAGCAAACGTCTCACGGACCACCAGCCATGTGTGTTCTTTTGAGGTGTGTGTTCGAGTATGTTGTGCGTTGCGGAGGGAATGAATCTGGGCTCCAGCCACTGTAGGAACAAATCTTTAAATGCGGACACTATCGCTCCTCCACCCACACCCGTTCACCTCTCGTGGCTCTCACAGCTACAATCACACGAAAACCAAAACGGACAGCCATCAGAGGTGGCTTTTCTGAGGAAAAGGGATAGTGACGATATGGAAAAACTGCGCTTCCTAACTGCTTCCTTGGAGAATGAATGGTAGTAATGAGTACATCATCACAGCGAAGCTGCAATGCTGCAAAGTAACAAAGCTGCACTGCTACACTGCATAATTGAAGACTTTTCACTCAAGACATCCCCAAAAACCTGTACTTCCTGACGTACAAAATAAACAAGCGTGCACACCTTATGAACGCTTGTTTCTCTTAAATTAGCTTTAATTTAGGGAGGAGGCTTCAATCAGCCCCCTATGAATTACGACTCGACCTGTGAACCTTGTGACCGATGATCCCAGTGACCAGTGACCAGTGATCTGCGATCTGATCTGTCATCTGGGCAGTGACCTAGACTGTGAACTGGCGGCGATCTGGACTATGACCTACGCTCTCGTGTGAGTCGTCCCGTCCCCAAAGTCTTTTTAACGATGAAAAACATCACTATCGCGCCAAAGTATCGGGATTCCCATCACTTAACAATGAAAAACATCGATATTCGCCGCATGGGCTATTTATAGTTATGTGAGGTTTCTACGGTACCATTCTGGCGGTGGATAATAGCGCTTTGGTTGGCGTCAGAGGCCAGCTTCTTCGCTTTTTCCACAGCTTCGGCCTTGGTATCCGTTATATGCTCAGGCTCTGCCGAGCCTTCCGCTTTGATGGCCCATTTCTTGTCGTGAGGCACAACATGAATGGGCCCTTCAGATCTTCTCATCTCATTACTGTTGCCACTGCTGGCACTATTCCTACTGTTACTGCTGTTGCCACTGTTTGCTCCATCATGATCGTCTTTACTGCTCTGCGAGTGCTTTTTGCGCTCATCGGAATGATCTGATCGATCTGAATGATCCGAAGAGTCCGAATGGTCAGGATGATTGTCATCCCATTCCTTCGCTTGAGCCGTTGCGATGGCAATCGCCCGGCCTTCTTCATAGCCCTCTTCCAGCAGGGCATTCGCAATTTCTACGGCTTTATTTCTTAGACGAGGCTCGAAATTTTTCAGTGAAGGCGGGTAATCCCTTTTTGTCCAAGGCATATACTACACCTTCTGGCTGGAAGACCAGTTCGAATATTCTTTCTCTGCCTCGTCCTTGGCGTAACCGTAACGCTCCTGCAGCTTGCCGATAAGCTTTTCCTTCTCGCCATTAATAACGTCCATATCGTCGTCCGTCAGCTTCCCCCACTGTTTCTGGGTTTCGCCTTTTATCTGCTTCCATTTTCCTTTAAAAATGTTGCTGTCCATTGTCATCACTCCTCTTATTTTGGTGAGAACGTTGTACGCTAGTTATTACCCAAAGAGGAGGCTGTTAAATCACGATTCGGCAGCACCTTCAAACTGATGCTCCTTTATCCGCAGCTGCTGTGTAGCAAATTCATGGTACATTTTATGGGTTTGGAAAAGCTCCTCATGCGTGCCTCTGCCTGTGATTTTTCCCTTTTCGATGAAAATAATTTGATCCGCATCCACCACGGTAGAAAGTCGGTGTGCGATGACAAGAGTGGTCCTGCCATTCATCAGGTTTTTCAAGGCATTCTGTACCGCAAGCTCGGATTGGCTGTCCAGACTGGATGTGGCTTCGTCGAGCATCAGAATCTTAGGATCTCTGAGCAGTGCGCGGGCAATGCTGATCCTCTGCCGCTGGCCGCCTGACAGCTTGATGCCCCGTTCTCCTACTTCCGTGTCATATTTATCCGGCAATTCGTTGATAAAAATATCGGCATAAGCCATATTGGCCGCATACTCCAGCTCTGCCTGGGTGACCGTTCTGTTCGTACCGTATATAATGTTCTCCCGGATTGTACCTGCAGTCAGCGGACTTTCCTGGGAAACGTAGCCGATTTGGCTTCTCCAGGATTGCAGTGAGTACGCATCGATCGGATCTGTACCCATTTGAATCGTGCCGCTGACAGGCTTGTAGAATCTTTCCACAAGTGAAAACAAGGTCGTTTTGCCGCCGCCGCTTGGGCCTACAACAGCCGTCACCTTGCCCGGCTCTACAGTAAAATTCAAATCCTCCAGCACAGTTTCACCATTCTCATAAGCAAACGTAACATGCTCAAGCTTCATTGGCTGGAAAGCATTCTCAAACTCCCGCCCAGAGGCGTGATCCTCTTCTTCCGAGTGAAGCGTCGAAATGATTCTTTCCGTTGCGCCGATTGCTTTCTGCAGCTGGGTGAAAAACATCGTCAACTGGCTCATAGGCATAATAATCTGAATCAAATACAAAATGAATGCAACAAGATCCCCAGCAGTTAACGCGCCTGAAGACACCCGGACTCCGCCATATCCAATAATAACGACAAGCAGCATCATAAGCACAAAAGAAATCAAAGGCCCGATTACAGCCTGGACTCTCGCCTCTTTTAGCCCGAATTGAAAGAGATTAGTAATCCCCTTTTTGCCGCTGGTATATTCATTGGCTTCTGCATTCGACGCCTTCACCAGACGGATTTCCGATAACACTTGACTCAAAATACCTGTGAACCGCGCGGTCTCATCCTGCAAGCCTTTGGATATCCGGTGCATTTGACGTCCCAAGGGTACAAGAATCAGCATTGAGAGCGGCACAGCAGTCAGCATAATCAGCGTCATTCTCCAATCGAGAAACAAGAGGATCGTAACAGCCCCAACAATAGAAATAATACCGCCTATGAAATTAGTTAAATTATCAGTAATAAGCCCCTTGACCACTGCTGTGTCATTCGTCATCCTGCTTACTGTCTCACCCGTCAGATTATTATCAAAATAGGGAACAGGCAGGATGAGCAGCTTTTTCCACAAGCGGTCTCTCAGGTTTGCTACCACACTCTGCCCCACATGATTCAGCAAATAGATGGATACCCCGCCAGCGATCGCTTGTGCGATAAAGATCCCGATAATCAAGGCAATTTGTGCTGGTTTAATCGATGAGATGGAAAAGCTGTCCACCAGATTTTTGGTGAAAAGTGGAATGACCAGGCTGACCAGTGTCGTCACGACACTCATAAACAAAGCGATACCCAGCATCAGCTTGGGCGGATTCGTTTCTCGGATAAGACGGATAAATGGCTTTAAAGAACCTGTGCGGCGTCCAGACTTGGAATTGGGCTCTGAACCCGACGGGGAGCCGGACTGGACATTTTCTTTCATACTTTTTTCACTCCTTCTGCTTAACTCTGGTAACACTGTATCACACCTATATGAATTCAATATAAACATATTCTTACCATTATACAAATTCTTCGATTCATGGAAAAAGCACCCACCCCTCTCAGGATGAGCGCTTCAAAAGCCACAAAAAAGGAGAAGAATCAAAAAACAGATTCGGGTTTACAGGAACATTATGCGCCCAGAATGTAAAATGCAGGTGGGGGCCTGTAGAAAATCCAGTAGTGCCGACAAGTCCTATAATGTCACCTTTTTTCACTTTATCTCCAGGCTTCACTTTCAGCTCAGATAAATGAGCATATTGCGAGAACAAGCCCATTCCATGATCCAAATAAATGGCGTTCCCCGTCAGGTACAGGAGCTCGGCTAAGGCCACGATCCCATCGTTAGTCGCCTTAATAGGCGTTCCTTCCTTCGCTGCAAGGTCGATAGCGCGATGCGAGCTGTCCAGCTTGCCATTTACATAACGTGTATAGCCAAACGGCGTCGTCAAAATACCTTCGATAGGCTGAATGAAGGGCTCGGAAAATAGAAACTCCGGTGCGGAGCTGCTGCGTGCCAGATCGATCTTTTTCTGATCCGCATTAATTTTATCCGTTTCCTGCTTCATGCTCTCCATTTGCTTCGTTACCTTGAGATATTGGGTTTCAAACTTTTTCTCCTTAATGGTCAAAAGCTGATCGCCAATCGGATACTGTCCGGGTTTGGCACTCATCGAAATCGGCACATAGGTAAAGTATCCGGAGCCAAAGGGCTTAAGCGTATAAGTCTTCCCTTCCCAGACGACCTCTCCCGCTTCCTTATGCCTCACAAGCACCACATCTCCCGGGGCAGCTGCCGCAGGCAGGAGGGTCCAGTCAGAGCGAATCGCTTCCTTCGCTGTTCCTTCTGCTGAGTAATAGGCGGCTTCCCGCTTCATATCGTCTATGCGCTGGCTTTCGGCTTGCAATTGTGCCGCAATCTCAGGTGCCGCTCCTTCAGGTTTCGCTCCATCCACCCAGGTTGCTCCGCCATCTGTTGTCACTAACAGAGACCCCTCCGGATGATCAGCATGACTTACCAGCGCCCAACCTATGCGATCCGTAAGGAACTGTGCTTTCTTCACCTCAAACTCCTTGGCTTGAAAGCTTACAGTACGCGGTGGCTCCACAGCCTGAAACCAATCAGCCATCTCCAGCTGCCAGCTGCCATCGGCTGCAAGCTGTTCCATCTGCTCAGGGGCCATATCCAGCCAATTTGCTCCCCCGTCTTCCGTTGCTGCAGCACTATCTGTATATTTAATCCAACCGTGTTGGAGATCCTGCATGTGGAAATCGACCATTACTTTTTTGACTACTGCCACCGTTGGTGATGGCTCCTGCTGTTGATCGACTGTCCCTGTCTCACCCGTCCCACCGGCCGCAGGCGCAGGTGCGGGTGCATTGGCAGGAAGCTGCACAAAAACAATTACAGCTAGAAAAGCAGCAAGAAACACTCCCACTAATAAAATTCTAAACTTGGCAGATTGCCATATGTGCGCCCCGCTCCTGTGTCTTTTATCTTGCGGATTCATCTTACTTCTCCCGCCTCCCTTGTACCAATGGACTCTTCTTCTTGCTTTGCTTGTATCTTAATAGTACGATATCCTGCGGCAAATATCCATGTTAGCTGAAAGATAGACGAGAAGCCATCCGTGCTCATTTAGCGATGAAAAACATCATTAAGTGACTGATTGCACTGGAAACACTGCCTTTAACGATCAAAAACATCGTTAAGTCAAGCACGGACACAAAAAACAGCACGCCCCCTTACGGAAGCGCACTGCCCAAACATAATGGTATTTTGTGCTGCACAATTACCGGTACTCCCGTGGAATCCGTCGGGCAACTTTTGTCAGAATGGCCGCTTCCACCACACCATCGCGGACCAGCTTGACTACATCCGGATTGAAAACACTAGGAATAATGTAGTATTTGTTTCGTTCATCATCGGATATTACAGAGGCGATTGCCTCTGCCGCAGCCAGCTTCATTTTTTCATTAATCGTCGTCGCCCTGCAATCCAAGGCCCCACGAAATATGCCGGGGAAACAAAGAACATTATTAATCTGATTGGGGTAATCAGAACGCCCGGTTGCTACTACAGCGGCAATATCCTCTATTTCATCCGGATCAATCTCTGGCGTTGGATTGGCCATCGCAAATACAATCGGTTCGGCGTTCATCGTCATCACCATTTCGCGGCTTAGAATCTTGCCTCGTGATAATCCGATAAAAACATCGGCACCCTTGATTACATCCGCCAGCGATCCGCTGCTTTTGTGAGGGTTCGTGTTCTGAGAATACCAATTCCACATGGGATTGGTGTATTCATTACCTGATACGATAGCCCCATCTTTATCGACACCTATAATTTCTTTCGCTCCAGCTGCAAGCAAAATTTTTGTACAGGCGATTCCTGCTGCGCCAATACCATTAACGACAACTTTAATCTGATCGATTGATTTATTTACGAGCTTTAACGCGCTAATTAGTCCTGCATACAAAACAACAGCTGTACCATGCTGGTCATCGTGGAACACGGGAATATCCAATTCCTCTTTTAAACGTTCCTCTATCTCAAAGCATCGCGGGGAAGAGATATCCTCCAAATTAATGCCGCCAAAAGCCGGCGCTATCGCCTTTATCGTTCGGATAATTTCCTCTGTATCCTGGGTTTCGAGACAAATAGGAAACGAATCCACATCCGCCATTTGCTTGAATAGCATCGCCTTTCCTTCCATGACGGGCATCGCCGCATAGGGACCGATATTCCCCAGGCCTAGAACGGCGCTGCCATCGGATACAACTGCAACCGTGTTGCGCTTAATCGTTAACGTGAACGACTTGCGCTGGTCCTCTTGAATAGCCATGCATACCCGGGCTACATCCGGAGTATATACACGAGACAAATCATCACGATTCTGAATGGGAACCTTCAGCTTCGTTTCTATTTTTCCACCCAAGTGCATCAAAAACGTTTGATCGGACACATTTACCAAATTCACGCCATTTAATTGCTGCACTTTTTCTGAAATCTGTACGATTTGCAAGGAATCTGACACGTTCACCGTCAAGTCACGAATGGTCATATCATGTTTCATTTGAATGACATCAATCGCTACCAAATCACCGCCCTCATCCGAAATGATTTGGACAATGTCGCTAAATTTAATCACATCTGTTTTCATTTCCAGACGTAATATGATACTTTTGCCTGTAATTAATTTACCAAATTCACGCTCCACAAAGGTCCCTCCTGATACTTCAATAGTCGATGCCATAAGGTTATCCTTGCTCTTTTCCATTAGTCCCGCAGCGCTTTCCCCGCTATTCCGGGCTGAGTCATCTGATAAATGTCAAGAATTTGATCCAGCTCTTCTTCCGTCAGCACTTGATGCTCCAAACATAACTCACGAACGGGTCTGCCTGTCACAATTGCTTCACGGGCGATTCTTGCCGACGCTTCGTATCCCAGATGAGGGTTCAGTGCAGTCATAATGCCGACGCTGTTCTCGACGTAAGCTTTACACCTCTCGGTGTTCGCCTCGATGCCCTCCAGGCAGTGCGTGCGGAATACCTTAAACACTTGATTCATCATGCTTAAGGACTGCAGCAGATTAAACACCAGGACCGGCTCCATCACATTGAGCTCCAATTGTCCCGCTTCCGAAGCCAGGCAAATGGTATGGTCGTTCCCAATGACCTGGAAGGCGACCTGATTGACGACCTCGCACATGACCGGATTTACTTTACCCGGCATGATAGAGGATCCGGGCTGACGCGCAGGCAGGCTGATTTCCCCCAAGCCAGTGCGTGGTCCAGAGGCCATAAGACGAAGGTCATTGGCGATTTTGGACATATTGATCATGCATATCTTTAAGGCGGCGGAAACCTCAGTATAGACATCTGTATTTTGTGTGGCATCAGGCAAATGCTCCGCATTAATGACAGGAAATCCGCTAATTTCAGCCAAGATTTCCACTACCCTTGCCATGTAGCGGGGTTCTGCATTCAATCCCGTTCCAACAGCCGTGGCGCCCATATTCACTTCCAGCAAATGGTCCCTCGTTTGGCTGATTCTTTTGATATCACGGCTCAGCACGCGGCTGTATGCCTCGAACTCCTGCCCAAGCCGGATTGGAACTGCATCCTGCAGGTGTGTTCTGCCCATTTTAATCACACTATCGAATTCCACGGCCTTGCGGGCAAAAGCTGCATGCAAATCTTCCATCGTTACCAACAGCTTTTCGATTAACGATAAGGCTGCAAGGTGGATGGCAGTTGGAAAGCTGTCATTGGTCGACTGCGACATATTTACATGGGTATTGGGACTGATGGAGAAGTAATCTCCCTTCGTTCCTCCCGATAATTCGAGGGCACGGTTAGCGATCACCTCATTGGTGTTCATGTTGATGGATGTTCCAGCACCGCCTTGAATGGGGTCAACGATAAATTGATCGTGCCACTGGCCTGAGATGATCTCTTCAGCTGCCTGAACAATGAATGTCCCCATGCCGGGAGTAAGCTGCTTAATCTCCATATTGGATAAGGCGGCCGCCTTTTTCACCATGGCCATGGCGGTGATCAATTCTTCATGAATTCTGTACCCCGTAATCGGAAAATTTTCGACAGCCCGTAACGTTTGGATACCATAATAGGCACCGACTGGCACTTCCTTTTCTCCCAAAAAGTCTTTCTCCAACCTTACGCCGCCGGTCTCGTGTACCAATGAATTCTACCTCCATTTGCAGTAATTTAGGAGTGCCATGGTCATACAACCATGGCACTGACCTGTTTCAAATTATTTATTTTGCATATTTTCTTTTCTTTTCAAAATATGCCCCATGAAATTTAAAATCGTCATCGCCGCTACCCGGGTTGTCTGACCCGCGGGGTCATATTGGGGAGCAACTTCTACAAAATCGAAACAAACGATATCGCCCTTTTGAGCCAAGGCTTCCAGCATCGAATTCAGTTCATCGAAGCTAAATCCACCTGGAGATGGTGATCCTGTACCTGTTGCGATAGAGATGTCGAATGCATCAATATCAATCGTTACGTAGTACCGCTCCCTTTGGGGAATTTTCTCCATCACCTTCTCGACGCCAAGCTCCTTCGCTTCTCTTGCGGAAATAAGCACACTGCCGTATTCCTTAGCGGCATCGAAATCTTCTTTCCGGCTGCTGCCCAGTCCTCTTAGCCCTATTTGGGCCATTTCCTTGATATGACTCATCTCTGACATACGGCGCATCGGGCTGCCATTCCCTAAACGCTGCCCTCCCGGAGCGTCAGACCAATCCAAATGGGCATCGAATTGAACAACGGTAACCGGACCTAGTGAATCCAGTGCTCTTGCTACAGGAATGGAAATGGAATGGTCTCCTCCAATAACAACGGGAATCGTTCCTTTTTCAACAATTTGTCGGACTGCCCACTCAATGGCATCAAAGGATTGCTCAATATTGCCATGAATGACATCGGCGTCTCCACAGTCTACAATTTTCCAAGGGGCCGCAAGAAATACTTCATCACGTTCAGGATCATAGAATCCCGCATCTCCTCTGGAATAATGTGTAGATACTTCTCTTACGCGCCTTGGTCCAAGCCGGGTTCCTGTCAAATACCCAACTCCAGTATCATAAGGAATACCCAATATAGCCATATCTGCTTCCAAATTTTCAAAGTCTGTACAGATCGGATACTTAGCAAAAGAGCAAATACCAGTAATGGGCATATTAATTTTTTTCATAGAGTTAATCTCTCCTTGATGTCTTGTATTAGATTATGTGACCATACTTGTGACTGATTCCATTTCGACGCAAGCTACGACGTAACTACATCGTTACTGCGCCGGCATTTTTATTCAGAATTTGGCTTAAGAATAATTTCGTCCGTGCTTGAGTAGGCTCCTTAAAAATTTTGCCTGGAGGCCCTTCTTCAATAATGATACCTTCATCCATAATAACTACACGGTCTGCAACCTCCTGAGCGAAGCTCATCTCATGCGTTACGACAACCATAGTCATCCCTTCTACAGCCAAGTTCCGCATAACCTGCAAAACCTCGCCTACCTTTTCCGGGTCCAAAGCTGAAGTGGGTTCATCAAATAGCATGACCTTCGGCTTCATCGCCAGAGCCCGGGCAATCGCTACCCGCTGCTTTTGTCCCCCGGATAAGCTGGATGGGCGGCTATCTGCTTTTTCCTCCAGACCAACCTTACGCAACAAATCGGATGCCAATTTCCTTGCGTCCTCTTTGCTCATTCCTCTTAGCGTCTCAGGAGCCATCGTAATATTTTGCAACACGGATTTATGGGGAAATAAATTAAACGATTGGAAAACCATGCCCACTTCTTGCCGCAAAGCATTAAGTTCCTTTTGTGGAATTTCCTTGAGCTGGTCATTCATTATCATTTTGCCAACAGGCTTGCCCTCAATTAGAACCTGCCCTTGGTCAAAAGCTTCCAAATAATTGATACACCGCAATAACGTACTTTTCCCTGATCCGGATGGGCCCAAAATAACTACGACCTCTCCTTGCCTCACCTCAAGATTTACACCGCGCAGCACATGATTGGTTCCAAACGTTTTATGCACATTGCTGATTTTGATCATCGGATGTCATCTCCCATACTCAGCCTTCTTTCCAGCATAAGTCCCAGATACCCTATAAGATTGTTAATTAAATAATAAAGAACGGCAATCGCCAGCAAAAATTCCATCGTCTTATAGGTATCTGCAATCATAAGATTGGCTTGTCTGAAAAGCTCCACTACAGTAATCGTAGATAATAAGGAGGAATTCTTGGTTAGAGAAATCAATTCATTGGTCATCGGGGCCAGCATCCGAATAGCCGCTTGCGGAATAATGATTTTACTCATAGTCTGCGCATACGAGAAGCCAAGGGAACGTCCCGCTTCCATTTGGCCCTTGTCAATCGATTGAATCGCACCACGAATGATTTGCGACGCATAGGCTCCGCTATACATGGCTAAAGCTATAACTCCCGCCATCCAAGGAACAGTATCAATCTTGAACACCATGGGAAGCCCGTAATACAATAGAAACAGCTGCACCAGTAAAGGCGTTCCCCGGAACCAGGATAAATACGCCAGCGAGATATAGGTCCAAGGCTTAAATTTGGAGATTTGCCCGAAAGCGATTACAGTTCCGATTCCAATGGCCAACACGAAGCTGGCACATGTGTATAAAATCGTTAACCACAAAGATCGTAACAGCAGGCTTATCGTTTCCCAGTGAAAAAGAACAGAAAAATCGAAGGACTGCATGATTATTCAACCCATTTCTTTATAATTTCATCCGTTATTCCTTTTTCTTTCATCTTTTTCAAAGCCTCGTTAATGGCCTTTGTAAATTCCGTATTCTCTTTGCTAACACCGAACCCGTAGTAATCCTCAGTGAGCTTATTTGGGAGTACTTTAACTGTCCCCGCATTTTCCTTCTCATATCCTTTGGCGGAAGGGAACGAAGTCACCACAGCATCCACCTTACCTGTCTCCAGTTCCAGGAACAACTCCGTGTTTTTATCTACCTTCACAACCTCGATATCCTTATAATTATCCTCAACGAATTTAACATTCGCCGTACCAATTTGAACCGCGACCTTTTTACCCTTCAAGTCTTCCATTCCGTTGACTGTATTATTATCTTTTTTCACTAAAAGAGATACACCGCTAGGATAATAAGCATCTGAAAAATCAATCGTCTTTTTGCGCTCGTCAGTAATATACATCGCAGATGCGATCATATCGAACTTCTTAGCCTGCAATCCCGGAATCAGACCTTTAAATTCGGTGTCCACAAACTCAACCTTTTCAGCCCCTAATTCTTTCGCCAAGGCTTCAACCATCTCAATGTCAAACCCTTCAAAGCGATCTCCTTTTTTATATTCGAATGGCTTTAAGGTAGCGTCTGTTCCGACCCTCAGTATTTTGGTTTTGGCAATATTGGCTAATACGGCATCCGAACTCCCCGGCTTGTCTGAGGATGAAGAAGGCGTATTGGTACCGCTTCCACAAGCAGTTGCTAAAAGCATGAGTGCGCCAAGCAATACCAAATGGACCCTCTTTTTCGTTGTCATCATGATGAACTCCTCCTTTTGATATTTCCAGCAAATAAAGCGCTTTATTTTTTTCGCGTTTCATTTGTAATCCCAATATAGCATATATTTTTTAAGCCGAATAATCATCATTGCCTTGGTTTATATAGAAAAAATTAATAGATGCCCTAGCCGGGCTTTCTCCCCGATTAGGCTTCCCTATTGTGAAAATTAAAATTCGAAAAAAATTGAAGCGCCGGGCTATCGGCTTTCTCCTTTAAATACATGACAGAAATCTGCATCGTACTCTCCAGGTTGGTCTCTAAGGGAACTCGCGCCAGTATGTTACTGCGCAATTCTTCATGAACGGACAGCTCCGGCAAAAAACAAATTCCCATACCTTTCGCAACGAGTCTTTTGGAGGTTTCCATACTATCTACTTCGACGATCACATTGGGTCCGGATGGCAAAGGTTCAAATAATCGCGTAACAAACAGCCATTCCACTGAATTATGGTCATAAAAAATAAGATCGTATTCAAAAATCTCTTGCACAGTAACCGATCTGTTCTTACTAATTAGAGGGTGCTCCGGATGAGCATAGAGGCCAATAGCGCTGCTTGTGATCATTTTGGATTCGAGTTTCTGGTGATGGGTGGAGCGGATGACTCCAAAATCTACATCTCTATTCAAAATTTTGTTGATGATTTCTTCAGAATGATTTGAAATGATGTTGATTTTCATCTTTGGAAAAGCACGCCTCAGCTCCGGCAAAACCTCAGGAATCACATAATTAGAAATCGAATTGGAGCAGCCTATTCTTATTTGATCGGGGACAAACAGGTTTTGCTTAAGCTTATATGTGGCTTCTTGCTGTAAATTTAAAATCTTCTCCGCATAGGGAACCAGTTTTTTTCCACTTTCCGTCAAATGAACCTTCTTGCCTTCACGATTAAATAAAGTCGTGCCCACCTCATGTTCCAGGGAACGAATCCGCGCTGTAATGGAAGGCTGCGTTAAATAGAGCGCTTCCGCCGCCTTTTGAAAAGTACCAAAATGAACAACGTAAATAAACGTCTCCAAATTATCCAGATTCATTCTTCTCCCCCTGTCATGTGATATGAAGTTATTAATGAAGCGATAAAAGAATTTATTAGAAGTGATTAAAAAATTGATTATAGCACAATTGAAAGTTTACATCACGTGTCACCATATTATCAACTGGGAAAAAAAGATGCATCAGCCTGTAACCACCTATATCCACCTATACTCACCTAAATCCGACTTGAGAATTCGCCGCTCTGCTTTTCTTCCTCGACCAATTATGATAAATTTGAGAAAAGATCATGAATCGTGGTGCAGCAGAAACCATCCTAAGGAGACCGTCTATTGAAGAGCAGCCCTTTTGATATGCTGGAACAAGCACAAACAGAGCAAGATTTACTTGCTCTGCAAACATTAGTGAATCAGGGAGGACACTCCTGCTTCTATCGGCTCTTGAATGGCTTTACTGCCAGGATCAAAGCCTTTGCCGATACGGAAGAACAGGAAGTTGAGAAACTGCTGAGCCTTGCGAAGCAATGGTTTCCGACTCCGGTTGTGTTCAGTCCCTCATGGGAACGGATCTGGGCTGAGCTGGAGCAGATCATAGCCTATAAAGTGATGGTGCTGCAATCCGTACCTGTCGGAGAGAGAGACGGGGAGTGGCAGATCGTGATGGATAATCCCGCCACCATCCAGGAGGTCGTCTGCTACCCTGGCCTGCCCTTTATGGAGGCCGCCTACCTGTTCGCCTACTTCCGTCCTCAAATGGTAGCCAATGAATACCTGCGGCTGCAAAAAGTGCAAACACTTCTGATGGAAATCGGGTCCGTCCCTTCTATTAATACTAACTAAAGGGACCGTCCGCGCATTAGTATTGCCAATGCTTCTCTTCCCAATTCTGTTGGGCTTCCAGGCGAAGCTGCTTAAGAGCTGCTCCTGTCATAGGCTTGGAAGAAGGATTTGTATGATCTGTATTCATAATTACAAGCCTTGACGAGGCCTCCCACATCACCTTCACTCCGAGTGCTTCTGCTGCAAATCTTGCCGGGATGTAGGTGCGCTGATCTACCAGCTGTGCCGGAACTTCCAGTGTATAAGGCGTTCCATTGATGTAAGCAGTCTTGCTATCCAGTGTCAGCTCCAGCAGAGTATCCTTCGTCCTGGCTGTAATCTTGCGGCTAGCTGCCTCCCAGGCAACCGTGGCTCCCATATGCTGAAACAGCTCACGGAAGGGCATTAGCGTTGAGTCCTTATGAATGATGGGCTCATCCTTAAGGCGCAGCAGCTTTCCGTCCAGGACTACAGCTGCTTGATAGGTAATCCTCTTCGGCGAAGATAAGATCTCGCTCAGCCAATCACTGGCTGTAGGTATGGGCTCTGTGAAGACATGGCCTAGAAAATTCCGCCAGGCTCCATCATTCGCATCCAGATAGGGCACATCTCCCGTATAGAAGAGTGGCGTAGATGGCTTGGGTATCATTTGATAAACCAAATGTTTCTTGCCAACCTGCCCATCATCATACCTGAGCTCAATATCATAAAGCGCCAGCAATAATCGCTTGGCTCTTTCCGGCGTAATAGCAGGCACGACTTTATTGGGGTAAACATGTTCAGATAGCTTTGAATCTATTCTGACCAGCTTGCCATTCGCTGCATCAATCTGTATATCCACGGATTCCCCTACAATAGGGATCCCGCTCGTTCCTCTTTCAAAGCTAAAATACAGCATGTTGTTATCCTTATAAAGACTAACGTAACGTTCAGATAGCTGATCGGCATAAGCCGGGTATACCTTTTTGAGATAAGCTATAGCACTAGCTCTTGCTGTTTGTTCATCTATAGCTGGCTTGGCAGCCGGGGAAGGAACTGCGCCACCACTCGTCGAATTACCCTGTCCTGACTTCAGCTGAGTGAGGCTTATTGGCTTCCACTTGTCAGGATCATAGTGCTGTTCATCATACTCTTTAAAGGTGCCCTTTACAGCATCCAAGGTTAAAGATTCCAGTGAATATAAGAGCCATGGCTTTTGATCCATCCAATAGAAACGTAAAACAGGTCTGAGCTTGTCAAAAAAGAGATTTTGAGCAGTTTCTAGAGGAATAACGTTGTTAATATCAGGGAACTCGTTATCCTCGTTCCAACTCAAATAGTAGTTAGCTACTTCACCCGTTATTCGGTCAACGTAAATGGAGGAAGTATGACCATAAGGGATACCATCGTGGGAAAGATTGAAGCGGATCTTGCGCAAAGACAGGTCTTCAAATCTCGTGTCCTTCCCTGGTTCAGGGTAGGGATTAAGTATCCAGGCCGCATTAAGCTTCCTTGCGTAGCTAGCAATGAAAGACTCAGCAATGACAACAGCCTCATCTCGGCTTACCTTTTCATCTTTAGCATCAAACTCTTTAAATACCTCTTTAGACCAATCCTTATCAGGCTTACTCTTTGCTTCGTTATATCCCAGGACGAAACCGTCGGCTGCATTCAGAATCACAGACCCGCTATGCAAAAGCTGTCCATAAGCATTTTTGACGGGTCCCGCAAAGCTCAATGACCACTTCATCTGATCAGAAGAAGCGCCTTCTGCTCTAACATCCGTCACTTCAGTTCCTGCTGGAATGAGCTTCAAATCCCTTACCCTTGTTATCACCTGTTCCTGGGTCGTGATGGTCATAGACTTGGACGTGGCGCTGTCGGGCTCAGCAGATGCACTAGATAAAGATGTGGATGTATCTACAATGGATACTAACAATAGCAGTAACATACTGAGTGCCGTACA
This sequence comes from Paenibacillus eucommiae, assembly GCF_017874215.1. Taxonomy (GTDB): domain Bacteria; phylum Bacillota; class Bacilli; order Paenibacillales; family NBRC-103111; genus Paenibacillus_AI; species Paenibacillus_AI eucommiae. The sequence goes on along the minus strand of NZ_JAGGLB010000005.1, from coordinate 78,666 downwards.
AATGGATATGAATTTCGATAACCTCAAAAAAAGCGCCTCCCCAAAAAGGATTAATCTTCCTTTTAAGTTAGACGCTGTATGTGAATAAAGGTTGCTTTTGAAATAAGAAACATTTCGGGCCTAGCATTTGGTTAACTGCGTAATAATGTCCCCGAATGGTCTAACCATATGATTATTGTTGTTCCGTCACTGAGTTATCACCCACAAGACGACCTAACCTATTCATTAAATTTGAAAGAATAAAGCTCCGCATCGCTCATCGTTATTTCCATAATTACTGGTTTGCCAGACAAGGACGAAGGATCGCCGTCCATAAAAACAACCGTTTTGTCGAGGGAGTCTCCAAACAACTCGATGGAGTTTATCGTCTGATCCCCGGAAGCAAGCTTAACTTTCATATAACCTCTCGCAGAAGTAGCGAAGTTGACCGATAGCCGGCTGCCTTCATAGATGAACGGCTTAGTCGTTATTTTACAAGGCTTATACGTCGCTTTATAAGACACAAAACCGTCTATCCTGATCGTATAGCGCCTCAGCCTCGCAGGTTTTTGCGACCAATGCCCTTCTTTGGCGTACATTGAAAGCTCGTTCGGAGCGTATGGAAGGAGATCGCTTCCGGTTTCGATCATGCCGACGGCAGGAAAACAGTCGCCGTACACCCAGTTGTACGGATGCTCGAGTCCCGGCGTCATAAACGCCTCGTCCCAGCGGTTCCAGCTACGCCCGTCGCGGGAGCTCATGAATACGCAGTCCGTAATGGCCAGCCCGTATCTAGGATGCACGCCCATCCTTTTTTTTCGGCTTTGCGCACCTGCAAAATCGTCGAAGTTCGGCGTCCACTCTTTCTTTTCCACATAGCGGGACGGGAAGCCGACAAAGAGATGCGGAGCCCGATCATACGGCTGAACGACATTCGTATAGAGCGGGTAGTCCTCGCCATCTCCGAAATCAAGCCGTTCGGGATTCGTCCATTGTTTAAAATCGGCCGATTCCATCCAGCGGATGTCCCTGATACCTGCGTTCCAGTCATTGCCCGGAATATCGTGAAAATCGCGAATATAACATCTGTATTTATTTGCTAGAGCATCCCAGAATGCAACATTCAGCGTATCGAACTTACCTTGATTCGTCATCCGCCACGCTTTTCGAAAACGAATGCCGTCTTTGCTTGTGAAGCACCACAAATAATTGTCGTTCCAGTCGATCGCCGTACCTTTATAGCGCTCCTCGTCGGGACATTCGGGGTTATTGTCCTTGAATACGTAAAAGTTGTCGAACCTGGCCGTATTCGAATCGAGAATGATATTATTGTCCCGGGAGCCTCCGTATTCGCAAATACCCAAGTCCGGCTTGATCCAATCCTTGCCGTTCTCGCTTTCCGCATAACATACGACAATCGACCCCGTAACATGCTGAGTTACATCCGGGTCCAGCATCTCCCAGCCCAAATAATACATCCGGAACAAGCCGTCGTCCTTTACGATGCAATGATAGTTGCACCCGTCTCCTTCCCATGGAGCGTCGTGATGGATCGCGACTTCCTTCGGCTGAAACTTGTTCAGCTGCCGGACTGCGGTCGTCTTTTCCGTATCGATCAAATATTCGTCCCAAAACAGCTCACGGCGGTTTTCGATCCGTATCGCATCAGTCATAGTCGGATTCTCCTTCTGAAAAAATTTTTCACCCTCGATGTGAATTCGCATTAAACTATCCGCCGCAATAAGCACCATCGATTGTCAATCGCCAAACCGATAGGAAAACAACTGTCCGGCTTTTAGATAAAACCTGATTTTGATCACGCTGCCTGCAAGATCAGAAACACTACTATGGTCTGACCAACTTACAAGATGATGCATATGATCTCCCTCTAAAGCCCTGCACTCCTCTGCACTAAAACCGGGAATCACGTTGCCTCGGTCGTCCAGTAATTCCGCTTTCAAGTAACCATCCTCCGCAATCCGGGCATTCAAGAGCAGGTTACTGCCGGTAAACTGAATAGGTTTCGTCGTAAGCACTCCCTCCGCTTGACCAGCGTCGACGGACACGAAGCGATCCCGCTTCCACTTTACCAGCCCGATTTCGCCCCTGAACGCACCTGTCCCCGTCTTGTGATCGAATCGCCCGGCGGATTGTCCCGCGCGTGGATGTCCCTCCGGATATATTTCATAGAAATGAGCCGGCTGGGTATGCGTATAGTTCGAACCATTGTAATACAGCCATACTTCATCGCCTACGTCGAATGCTTTGGAAGCGGTATAGATCCATCCGCAATCCCAATCGGATACCGCAGCGTTGTCCTGTACCGTGGCCTCCGGTCCCGCTGTCCTTACTTCGCCGCGCCGAATAACCGGTTCCCGGAGCTCCCTCGACCAATTGTTGCCATCGCGCGAAAACGCCAATTGCACGTCATCGATTCCATCATCGATGGTGTAGTAATACACTTCTTCATCATTCGCATAAAAGACCCAAGGGAATGCAATCAACCCGCTCTCATGCGGGTACAGCCCCGCCCCATACATATCAGTCCGCATAAGAGAGCGATTAACCGGAACTTCCATGAGCGGCTCGATCTCCTCCAGCTTCTTGGCTACCTGATCCACAAGCTGATCCTTCGCATCCGTATTCAAGCTGCGGTAGGACGGTGTCCACGTTCGAAAGTCGCTGCTTGTCGTGGTGTAGAAGAATCGACGTACGGGATGAAAATAACCGGGATCCGTGAAACTGCACTTATGCAAAGCTACGTACTTCTCGCGATAAGGGTCCCATACTGCAGAGGCGACATCATGGCCCGAACCGAAGCTCCCTGCGAACGTCCAATTGATCCCGTCCGGCGAAACCATCGTTTGATACCGTTTATCCCAATTAAACGTGACCATCCGGTACCGTTCATTGCGGGGTGCGGATACATCCTTCATGACGCTGGCCGTCTCGACGGCTCCGCTAATCGCTACCGCGTTGGTAGGCTTCCCGTTGTTCGTGGAGGTCCCCGTTAACGGTTTGCTCCAGTTGATCCCGTCCCCGCTAGTAGCATACAGAAGAGTCCATCTATGAGGGAAATATTCGGTACTCCCTCCCGTGTCGGTAAAGTACCACATCTTGAACAGCTGCTCCTCTTCATCGAATAAAACGTCCCCCCACAACACCTGCCGGTATCCCTCCCAGGGGCGGTCCATCGTGAGGATAGGCTGATCCCCATGCTTGACGCCCGGATGCAAGGTATAGCTCAAGCCATCAATGGCCTCCACCAAGTCCCGCGAGATAAACAATTCCGTTCGAGATCCGATGGAGAATGGCTGTGCTACAAGAAACGGCGCTGTCGAGTTTCCTCCTCCCGGGCTGTCAAAAGCTGGACCGAACGCTTTCACTCTGAATTGGGGGTTATCGTAGAGCTCAAAATGCGATTCTCCGTCCGTGAAGCGTGTATTCACCTTGAAGTATCTGGCCTTGATCTGCTCCAGCTCGAACGAGTAGACCAATTGCAAATTGGCGATCTTCTGGGTAAAGGCCACATGCTCCGCTTGCGAATAGGTCACATTATCATCGCTCCAATATAAGGCATATTCTTCGCCTTTGCCCGTCCCCTTGGAGCTGGAGTACCGGTTAATCAGATCGATCCTCCCTACCTCTCGAGTTTCGCCCAAATCGATGCCTACGCTGTTTCTCACGAAATCTATGGCAAATGTGGCGGTGCTGCCCCATTCCTGAAGAGCTCCGGTTTCGGGGACGATGTCTCCGCTTCTAAATCCGATTAATGCGGGCAATTGAGAACCTATGCTCGCGTCAACCGCATAGGCTCTAGCGTCGAGCTGAAGCAGGCGAAGAGGAAATACTCCATTTCCTTCCTCGGCGAGGATGTGAACTTTAATAAATTGCGCTCGCACACCGGATAATGCAAAACTATCGACGGTTCGTCCTTCGATGACCCGCGAAAGGAATTGAAAGGATTCGATCTCCGTGTACGACCTATTGTCCAAGCTGGCATACAAGCGATACATTTCCGCTTTTCCGACTAAAGTCACACCGGCGCACCATAATTCGACCTTATCGACTTGGGTCACCGCACCGAGATGAAAACCTAAGCTGCGGCCCATATAATCGGCTGTAAGAGCAAACGGAAAGCCCCAATTCCCGACCGGCGTAGTCTCCGGACCTTCATCCCGGTCCACGTACCCCGCGGTTGTCGGTAGTTGAACATAAGGAGTGATGACATTCATAAGCTTCCAACACCTCATCTTTCGTTATCCTTTCACTGATCCTACAATCATGCCTTTCACAAAATAGCGCTGCAAAAACGGATACACGAGCAGGATTGGCACCGTTGTAATTATAATCATCGCGGCGCGGACGCTATCCTTGGAAAGCGCAGCGAGCAGCCCCAGCGATTCAGCTACCCCGCTCATGTTCGGATCGAAGGAGAGCAGCATGGACTTCAGCATCAATTGCAGCGGCCATTTGCTCTGTTCGGACAAGTAAATGGAAGCCGGGAACCAGCTGTTCCAATAACCGACCGCATAGAACAAGCCGATGGTCGCAATCGCCGGCATCGACATCGGCAATGCGATTCTAGCGAATATGGTCACATCATTCGCCCCGTCGATGCGTGCGGATTCTTCCACTTCCTGCGGGATCTCCATAAAGAAGTTGCGCAATAAAAAGGCATACCAAACATTGAGAAAAGACGGAATCATAACGGCCCATAATGAATTTTTTAAACCAAGAGCGGTGACAAGGAGGTAGGAAGGAATCAGCCCTCCTCCAAAAAACATGGAGGCCAGCAAAACCGCCGTCATTACGTTACGATAAGGCAAGTATTTCTTGGACAAGGCATAGGCAATCGAGCCCGTAAAAAGCAAACTAAATAACGTGCCAAAAAACGTAATGAACAAGCTGTTGCCGAACGCCTGATACACTCTGGAGCTGCCTGTCAGCAAGTAAATATAAGAATCAAACACGACATGCTGCGGAAAAAATGTAACGCCATTTCGCATGATGTCCTCATTGGACATGAGCGATTGGCTGATGACGAACAGAAAAGGAGCGATAATCGAGCAACATACCATGATGAGAAAAGCCGCATTCACATAATCGAATAGCTTAAGTCTTACCATATGCCCTCCTTCCCGAGGCGTTTAACGATATAGTTCGTGCCGAGCAGGAATATGAGCCCAACGACGTTTTTGAACACGCCTACCGCTTGCGCATAAGAGTACCTTGAATTTTCTAAACCTTCCCGGTATACGTACGTATCGATAATATCTCCAACGGAGTATACATTAGGAGAGTACAAGAGCAACACTTGTTCGAAGCCGGCATTCAAGATGCCTCCGACCGCGAATATGAATAGAATGGAAATAATGTTGGCCATCCCCGGCAAGCTGATATGAATCATTTGTTGAAACCGGTTAGCGCCATCTATTTTAGCGGACTCGTATTGGGCAGGATCAATTCCCGCCAGTGCGGCCAAATAAATGATGCTTCCCCAGCCGAGTGCCGCCCAAATGTCGCTGGAAACAAGAATGCTGCGAAAAAAATCCGGTTCGGAGATCAAATTGCTCTGGAATCCGCTGAACTCCGCAACCATCTTGCCGATCAAGCCGCTTGTAGGGGACAACAACGATAGAATCAGAGCGGAAATAATCGCCCAAGACAGAAAATGCGGCAAATAACTGATCGTTTGTACGGTTTTCTTGAACTTGGAGCTTCTTAATTCGTTCAACAGAAGAGCAAACACAATCGGCGCCGGAAAACCGAAGATGATCTTGTAGGCGCTGATCAGCAGCGTATTGGTAAGGATACGCCCGAAATAATAGGAGTTGAAAAACTGGACGAAATTGTCCATCCCCACCCATCTGGCATCGATAAATATCGATTCGACACCGCGAAACGGGCTGAAATTCTGAAAGGCAATTACAATGCCGTACATAGGCACATAATGGAATAACAGCACATGCAGCAAACCGGGAAGCAGCAATAGATACAGAAATTTGAACTTCCACAGGTTGCGGAAGAAGCCCGTTTTCTTCGTTCCCAGCGGATTTTGCGTTCGGATGCCTTTGCTTAAAGAAGACACAGGGATCGATTTCAAACGGCTCACACCTTTCCATAAGAGGGCTCTGCTTCTGCTGAGACAAACAGAAGCAGAACCCGTTTATCCGTTTACTTGGCAGCCTCAGCGAATTGCTCGTTTCGGTCGTCAATCATTTGTTGCCCGCCAATCTCCAGCCATTTCTTCACAATGCTATCCCAATTCTCAACCGGAATTTCTCCGTTGAATACTTTTACCTTCTGCTCGGACCAATACGTTTTCAGATCCGTCAGCTTGGAGAATGATTGCCATTTGGAATTGTCGTAAAGCACTTTAGCGTCAATCGGTTCAAAGCGCGGCAGCTTGTTCACTTGCTCCCGTTTCAAGTTGTACTCCTGGTGTGTCCATGTATTCGCGGCCCATACGGGACTTCCAGGCCAGTTGATGAACACCGTCTTGTATTTGGCGTAATATTTGGCCTTGGACAGATCCGACTTATCTTCAGCGATAAATTCGATCGTATTATTTGTTCCCCGATTGTAGTTCTCGCCTTCAACCCCGAAGTAGACCAAGTCGCTCCCCTCCGGCGTTGCCTGGTAATCGAAATATTTCATGACGGTTTCGGGACTGGCGTTTTTCTTGAAAATGACCCATGCCGACGTGGCGGCAGGTGAGGCAGGCAATTTATTGATTCCCTTGCCTTCTAACGCGACCGGAACATATTGGACATCCGGCACCGTTTTCCTAAGCACCTCTACCGCGTTTATGATGGTTCCGGAGAATGAGGCTGCCACGGTTCCCGCTTTGTTCTGTGCGATCAACTCTTGCTGCTTAGGCGCCGTAGAGAGCAGCATATCGGGCCAGATATACCCTTTTTTCTGCCACTCTACGAATTTGGCCATCATATCTTTATAGCTCGGGTGAAGCTCGGGCGGTTTAATTTTGCCGTCGGTATCTTGCCACCATTCCGTAGCTGCCGGCATGAAGAATGGAGCGAAGACATATTCCAGCATGTCAATCGTCCCGCCTGACCCCGTCGACAAAGCATAGGTATCGGCCTTTCCATTTCCGTCGGGGTCACCGGTTTTAATCGCTTCCATGATCTTTTCATATTCGTCAATGGTTTTTGGCATCGTTAAATTTAACTTGGCCAGCCAATCGGTTCGGATTTGCAAAGCGTATGGCGTGATCACAGGAGTCTCAATCGGAATACCCAGAATTTGATTGTTGTACGTCACTCTTTCAAAAGCGGCAGGTAATACATTTTTCTTCAAGTTCGATCCGTATTTATCCAGCAAGTCGTTGAGCGACAGTATGACGCCGTCATTGTAAGCTTGTATCGCATCCGCAATAGACATTTCAGCGAATTCCAATTTTTCGCCTGAGGAGAGCATCAGATTGCGCTTGGTGACGCACTGGCCGGCCTCCGAGAAGACAAGGTTGACATCGGCGCCTGTTTTTTCCTGAATAATATCGTGCACATGCTTCTCTTCCGGCGTCTTCCGATCGAATGTCGCATTGCAATTCAGCCCTACGACCTCGACAGGAGTCTTGGTCTCTTCGGCTGCAGCGCCTTTGGCCGGCGTCGATTCCCCCGTAGATTTCGGATCCTTGGCGCCTGACGAGCTGCATGCTGACGATGTTGCCATGATGAACACTAACAAAACTGAAAGCCATAGCCTTCCCCTTCTTTTCTGCTTCACACTTCATTCCTCCTTATTGGTTCCCGGCCCCCCGGGATAGCTATAACCTACAACAGCCCTTGCCCGCAATTCAATCCTAATATATTAATCCGTTGAAACAATGGGCTTTTCGCCCCTGTTCAACGTGTTGAATATTGTATTACTATCCGATTCCACAAGGATAAACGCATGCAGCATCCTGAACCGTTTTGCGGAGCAAACACACTTCGGAAGCATAAGTTGGACGCCATTCGTTTACCGGAAAGTCGAGCCGCATCCACAAGATACATTCAGAGACTTCAACAAAAAAAACCGACGTCGAAGTCGATTTTGTTTCAAACGGATTTACGTATTTCGGTTGACTCGAAGCTCTCTGTACTCGGACGGCGTGATCCCCGTATATTGCTTGAAGACTCTGGCAAAGTAGCTATTGCTGTTGAATCCGATTTTCAAGCCGATCTCCGCAATTTTCGTGCTCGTATTCGATAATAGATGCTTTGCCTTCTCGACCCTATACTCATTCAGGTATTCAATGGGTGTCCGGTTATAACTTTTTTTGCAAACATGAATCAAGTGCTGCTTGCTAATCCCGGTATAGTCCGCCATTTCGTCGAGGGAGAAATTATCCATGTAGCGAGCCGCGATGAAATCGTCAATCTTGCGGGTGTAATCCTTCGTATCGACCGCATATTCCCGAAAATTATGGAACTTGGAAAATAAAAATTGCTTTACGGCCGTTACGTTCATGTTGCCCTTTTCCGCAATCAATTTATTCAATTCATCCAAGAACGCCAAGCTGTTCTGCCCGTACATCCGCAGAAAAAGCGAAATGACCGTATAGAAATTCAAATTGTACTCGACCACCGTAATTTGCTCGGAGAACAAAGCATGCAAGGCGTTCGTAAAGTTCCTCTCGTTTTGTTGCTTAATAGCCAATTCCATTTCTTCAACGGCCGGGGTCTCGACTGTTGTGTTATGGTAATCCATCGGAAGTTTATTATAACAATACAGCTTCGAATCCAACGTGAAAATCCGACCGATATTGTACGCATACATGGCTTCTAGATAAGACTTATGCAAATTATGAAGCGGATGAATGCCGCCGATGCTTATCTCTAACCGTTCCAGCAGTCCTTCATGTAAGCTAAGCAGGAGATCGGTAGTGAAGCGGCTCACGTCTTCATGCTCCAGTTGGAACAGCATGATATACGTTTCATTCGACTCTTCAAACATTTCATAACGGTATGCCCCGTCTAAACCGTCTACAATCGATTTTCTCATGTGTACGGGATCATGGCCGACTTCATCCATCGACGGCAGGATTTTGATGATCGTCACAAGATGAAATCTCGCATAAGCTTTGGTTAATCTTTCTATGTCCGGATTAATTCCGATCTGGCCCATCAAAAGACGATGCAGAAGCGTTTTTCTCAGCAGTTCTTCGTTTTCATTGACTCTCAGGACAATCCGATGAAAAGGCTTATAAAGCTCGCGGAATCCGATCAGGATAAGAACCAGCATGAAGACGACAACGGCCGAGAGCACGGTAATCAACGTACTTTTTAATTTCGCGACATCCCCGTACAACTGCTTCGTATTAACTTCGCTAATTAATCGCCAATTCAAGGCATTGAGTCTATAATCGTTCACTTGGATGGTCTTTGGGTCCCGCTCGATATCGGAAAGGTTTATCCCGAATTTTTGCGGCTCCCGATGAAACATGATTTTACCGCTAGCGTCTGTAAGATAATAATTGTACAGCTCGGCGTTCACGTTCAATTCTTGCAAAAAGGAAGCATAGATCTTATCAAGATTCACGTTGTAAATGATATAATTTTGCTCTCCTCTTGAAGAAGGAAGCCGTTGAACAATAGACGCAACATGAGCCCCTTGCTTGGATTTGCCCTCCACGACCTCGATTCCGTATAAGGTCATCCCGGATGCAACAGAGGCGATCCACGGTATCGGACTGTTACCGGGATTTCGTTCGATTCCATAATTGGAAATAAGCAATATATTCTCATTAGCATTGTAATACAGGATTTCCGTGACAAAAGGATTGGCATAAATTAAGTTGTTAATATCGCTCAATGCCTTCCATTGTTCGTAATCCGTTCGAATATTTGCGAAACGGCTGTCAAGCGTAATGGAATTCGTGAAATCCATAATTTGCTGAAGCGTTCTCTCCATTAATGCGCCGGTTCGAGTTAATTCATTTTCGTTTTTCGAATTGATGAGTTCTACCGTTTTGGTTAAAAACAAATTAATATTGTAAGCGCTAACGATTAGAATTGGAATACTGGAGACAACCGCCAAAACGATTATCACTTTGTAGATGTACGATTTAATATCTTTCGTCACCACTACACCCCCTTAAATACCTGCTGCTGAAATCTTCAATTTATATACAAACGATATAGATATACTATAATAGCATGGAAGCGTCAAGAAGTTCTCCCCCAAATCTACCTTTACCAATTTCCATTTATTGTAATATCCCTATTTTACGCACACCATAAATATAATATATAATGAAACAATATTATATACAATAATCTTATTAGGGGCCTTATTTATATTGACTCAAAAACGATGGAAGCCAGTTAGATCAAGGTTATTAGGACCGGGTGGGTGTTGCAAATCAATTTTAACATAAAAAAAGTAGGGAAGACGGCTAGCGTGAAACGTTGCCTTAGCCTAGTAATCGCATTATCTGTTCGGATCGTTGCCAGTGGAATTTTCATACGGAGCAAACACCAGTAAATTCCGTCCAATATATGGATATAATTATACAATCATTCGGCACTAGATAACCTTTTTGGAATCCGCGACGTTGAAAAAAACCACAACGCGAAGATTAGTTCGCATTGTGGCTAATTCAAATCAAAATCCAATGTGCTGCTAGCAGTTTAATCGACAGTCTCTTCTTATCCGCACCGATCATCAGGGACCTGACCTGCTGCAACAACGTCATCAGATCTCTCTCGTTGACTCGCTGCAACCTGATGACGACTCCACTCCATTAACTAGCTCATTCTAAAGTCTATATGCTGAGGCGGCGGGAACCGTTTAACCGCTTCCGCTTTAAGCTCCTCGCTTAGCTCCCGGTTTTCTGCTGCAGCCAGCTTCCTGGCATTGTATTGGTACCACATATCAACAATCGACAGCTCGCCTTCGCGGATTACGGCGAACTCTGTAGCGAACAGCTTTTCCAGGAAGTCCAGCTTGTTCAAATGCAGTGCCGCCTGCCCAACGATGATTTGCAGCCGGTCGCTAGCGGAAAAAGATTCCGGAAGCGATTCGTATACATCCCAGGCTTTTACATACTGACCATTTCGGATCAACAGCTCCAGGTATTCCTCCGCAAACGCTCTGTCCGGGAAGCTGCCGGAAACAAGGTAGGCCTGTTCCAGACGAGCGAAGGCGGCATCCATGTCCCCTCTATGCTTCATCACCTCGGCCAAATTGCGGTACACCCAGGCAGAAGGCTGAAGCATCAGGGAATGCTCCCATGCTTCAACGGCCTGATCTTCCTGCCCTTTCTCATACAGCATGACGCCGAGATGCATATAGGCATCCCACGATGCATGTGCCTCAGCGGACAGACTGGCCTGCAGCAATTCGAGCCATTCCTCCTGCACCATCCATGAGGCCGGAATATCATCAACAGCAGCAGCCGGCAAGCTTCCAGTCTCAAGCAGCCCTAACCAAGGCTGCTGAGCAGCGCCCAGACTTGCATCAGCAAAAACAAAGCCCTGCGGCGTTGTCCGGCCTTCTGCCTTTTCCCGGCGGCGTCTCTCTAATGCACCCCAGCCTGAGCCAGTGTGCAGCTGCTGCTCGGGCTGCCGGTCAGCCAAGCTTTGCAGCTTGTCGTGTATCCTGTACACCTCATCCTCATGGAGTTTATCCTCCACTTGAGCTTCGATGTAATCCCGGGCAGCTGCCCAATCGTTCCCGCCAGCTTTAGCTGCATCCACATCGGTGACGCCAAAAATCTGCGTAAAATCCCATTCGGTATTAGCAGGCTGATCAAGACCATGCAGCTGTGTAGGCGCAAATCCGCCCTGAATTTCAACATAGTTGCCTTCACCCGGCTTAGCCAGGAAGTCACACCAGCGCCGGCCGCCTGCATGGCTGCCCCAGCAGAACATTTTGCGGTACCGCAAAAGTGAGGTCGAGCGTTCATACACTAATCTGCCGTCCTCATACGAAACCGCTTCCCAAGGAGATCTGCAAGCTTCAGGACTCTGAAAAAAATATTCATTAGCAAAAGGAAAATTCATCGGATAGGACACATCTGCATCAGGTACTGTCGGCAAATATGGCATCTCCCCCGAACCAAATCCCTTGGCGGCATGGTCGATATAGATCACTTCACTCGTAGAGGCGAACACACGAGAGTGTTCCGTCTCGTCCACCGCGATATTCGTCCACCAGTACATAGGAACGGACTGTGCCTGATCGTTGATGATCCGGACATAGACCTGCAGATGCTCCGAGCCTGCCGGCAAATGAATATCCAGCTGCCAGAATACGTTCTTGCATCGCTCATAATCATAAAACCTCAGGAATGCATTCCCCTCGTCATCTGCAAGCTTCGCTGCATGCAGCGGAGCGCAGGTTGTAAATGTATGGCCGAGCTGCCCAATATTCCATTCAATCCCTCCGGAAAACCATGCATTCAGAATCGCAAGATTGGCGGGCTGAAAAACCGGATTTTTGTACAGCACCTCACGATCCGTCCGCTTATCTTTGAGGGAGTACAGTCTGCCTCCATATTCGGGCAGGAAAACAGCCTGCAGGATGTCATTTTCCAGTATGACCGTTTTTAGCTGCATCACTTTTTTATCCCGTGTGTATCTGTCCTGAATCCTGTAAGGCAAATAACGGTCCCCTGTTTCATAGCCCAGCTTTTCCTTTTGCTCTGCCGAGAGACTTCCGTTCTCCGGAACCTCACGATGCCGCTGCCTGCTCCGGAATTTCGGAAGCGGATTATCCCCGTCAAGACCAGTGCCTTCTATGCTCATAACCGAATTGTAAACGTTCACGCCGTCAGCTCCCATCCATTCTTTTAACATGTACTTTTTTTTAATATTAGTCTATAATTCCGTTCAAGAATAGTCATTTATAACGCATTTATATGGATAAATTGATAATCTGATAATTTGATAATGAGGAGCTCAGCCATGCATGATTCCGCGTATCACATTCCCGAGGTTGATGAAGCCGGTACGGCAAGCACGACCGAATTTCTGCAAGTCAACTGTCTTGGTTACTATAAACTCGAAAAAGCGAAATACGAAAGATATCGGAAAAAAGGAAGAAAGGATTACTTATTAATTTACAACCATATAGGAAAAGCCATCGTGCGGGCAGAAGGAACCGATCATGAGGTGGGCAGCGGAACAGCAGTCATTTATCGCCCTGGAGAAGAGCAGCTGTATCAATTAAGTGATGAGCAGCCGATTGAAAGCTACTGGATACACTTTACAGGGTATGGTGTTGAAGAGGTTCTGGAGAGGCTGGGCATAGCCGGCCAAAATATTTATTATACCGGGCAAATGGAGGAATATTCCCTCTTGTCGAGGATGGCTCAGAACGAAATACAAGCCCAAAGGAGGGGTTATGACTTAAATATCGCCTCTCTGATGATCCAGATTCTTACCTTGCTGTCGCGTTATTATCTACAATCCGGATTTACCGGCAAGCAGCTTGAAAGCAGCAATAGGCTGGACCTGTCGATCAGCTATATCCACACCAATTACCATAAACCCATCACCGTACCTGAGCTTTCCGATCTTGCAGGGCTGTGCGTTAGCCGCTATATTCAAACCTTCAAACAGCGGACTGGCTCCACGCCAAAGGATTATCTGATCAGATTCAGACTGCTTAAAGCCAAGGAGCTGCTCCGGTATACCAATTTGACGATCCGCCAAATTTCGTTGATGGTGGGGTTCGGGGACCAGTTGTATTTCAGCAGAGTTTTTAAAAAACTGGAGGGGATGTGTCCCAGCGAGGCTCGCGGCCAGGTAATGTGAGAATCGCTTCAGATCTAGTCTGGACCCATGTACGCATAAGCCCGCAACAAATAAACATGCCCCGGCTTCGGAGCCAGGATCCGCTCGCCGGGGCTGCTGTTATAGGAGTATCCGCTATCCGCCGATTCCTGCCGCTTGAACCTGCTTGAAATAATACTGGTTGCCATTGCGGCGGTCGAAGCGTTCCGCTGCCGCTGCGGCGAGTTTTCCATAATGGACAGCAAGCCTGCTGAAGTCCACCTCTTCGCCCTGCAGAGGGTGGCGGGCAGGAAGCCGCAGCCGGGAGGCCGCAGCTCCTGCTTTTTGTGCCTTTTCTGCCGATTGTGCGGCCAATTGCTTAAGCAGTGCCGCCGCTTGAAGGTGGAACAGCATTTGGTCAAGCGGGTCCTCGTGATCGAGTGCTTCAGCCATATGCTTCTCCAGAAGCTCAAGTCCCTTCAGCGGACTTGTCAAGCTTAAATAGGCGATATGTTCAGCCACATTGACCAGGAAATCACGATTGCCCTTAATCAGCCGATAGCCCTTACGCTGGCTATTCTTCGCTTCTTCTTCCCTTCCCAGGTGGTGAAGGGGCAGCAGCACCTTGGACAAAGTGACATGGGGAACCTCGGCGCAGCTCATTTTGCCCGAAAGAATCGGCGCAGCCATTTTCAAGGCATGCTCGTCCTCCCCCAGAAGAACCATATATCTGACGATCTGATTCTGCTCACAAGCCTCGCAGTCACTCATATAATCCCGGTCTGTCGCACTGAAAACGGCATAGTGGCTCGCTGCCTCGTCAAGATATCCAGTGTCCATCGCTATACGGAACCGGTAATAATAATAAGTCCGGTCGCTGTAGCCATGCTTCCGGTAACGCTTGCGGAAATCCTCCAGCAGCTCCTCAATTTGATTCCTCGTAATATCCGGAAAGCATGTCGATTTACTTAGAATCCATTTGTAGGACCATAGCAGTGAAGAGCTGTCGAAGCTATCATTCTCAGGATTCTTATCATATTGGCCCAGCTGCCAGGAGAAGGCTACTAATGCCTTTAACGGGAATCCATTGAAGATGGCCGTCTCCACAATTTCAGTACGGGCTTCATAGCCCTGCTCCATATTTCCCAGAGCGTCAGCAATTCTTGCGGCTTCCTCCAGCACAGCAAGCTTGGACTCGCCTGCCGGCAAACCATAGGCTTCATCCATAAGCCTCTCAAAATCTGAAATCATTGGTCATCCCCTCCGGTCTGCGCACTTTTGGCCAAGCCCCAGTCTATAAACCTGACAATGCCTTTATTCAGAACGGCCAGTTCCTCCCTGCTCATCGGGTAATGTCCCATCATCAGCGCATTGACATACAGCATCTCAATGGCAATAGGCAGCATGACCTTATCCGAAGAGTCGGCAATTCTAGCAATCATCGGATTATCCAGATTGAAGTACAGCTTGGCATAAGCCGCTTCATTTAAGCTGGCGGATAAATTTTTGAGGACGGAGGACAGCAGCTCCGTGCTTTTCTCCTCTGCCGCTTCCAGTGAGCGTAAAGCCGCCGATTCCTTCGATAAAGTGTAAAGTGCCGGCAGTTCGGCGGGCTTGAACCGCTTCAGCTCCACATGACAGCGGAAACGTTGAAGGACACTGTCAGCCATGCGAAGGAAATCATAATACCGATTCCGCTCTACGGAGCTTAGCTCCACGAAAGACAGCGATATGTCATCAACGGACAGCAGCTCGGTATCCGCCTCCGGACATACTTGAGGCAGAATGCTTAACAAGGCCCCGTCATAAATATAGCCGCCATTTACGACTAACAGGGACTGGGCTGCAGCAACATGAGTGATTTGCCGATATTCATCCACAGTAAAGGTATAGTATATTTTTTGCCCTTCACGCACGAGCGCCCCCAGTTCCATGGATCCGTATGTACTCTCGAAGGGCAGCCACCGGTAGATCAGTCCGAAGAACGCATCGTCCTCGACAGCCAGCGCCTTCATAGAAAGAGCATGAAGCCGGATGATTGCCTGAAGGCGGTCGGGGTCATATTCTGCCATCCGCAGCAGCTCGTCACGGATCGAGTCTCCTAATTCTTCGCGAATCTGCTCAAGACGCTCATTTTCATAGAAATGCTCACGCGAAGCCGTAGGCTGTAGCTCATCGGTCCAGATCAGGCATTTTACGAAAAAAGCCCATTCCGGCAGGACATTTTCGGCTTTCTCCGACACCAGCATCTGCTTGAGGTACACCCTGTTCGAGCGGCGGGCATTCAGGTTGACGGCATGAGGCAAAATATAGGCAATGCCCCCAGTTCGCCCCGAAGCGGTACGCAGCGGGATAAAGTCGCCGAACTGTTCACCAAGAAGCCGCTGGCCGAACTGCAGCACCTCCTGTCTGCGGCTGCGCGCCAGCCCAGGCTCTTCGATCCAGACGGGCAGCTCAGCGTTAATAACCCTGCTGCTATCGCTTGTGCGAAGCGTTATGGGGTAGGGCAGCAGCGCCCCATAATAGAACAGCTTTTCGCCAACCTCATCAGGCTCGAAATACATTTCCGCCTCAGGCTTGCAGCGCAAATATACCTTCGTACCGGGCGAGAGCTTCGTTTCCAGCTTGCGAATCGTGTAGGTGCCATCCGGCTTCCCCCGCCATTCCATCGCAGGGCCGCCTTTGGCAGATTGCGTCAGCATAATAATCTCATCACTAACCATGAAGCAGGAAAGCAGACCAATACCGAAACGGCCAATAAAGGAGGTTTCCGCAGCCAGGCTGTCAGAATCCCTTTTGGAGGACTGACCGATCATCGCCAAAAATTCATGAATTTCTTCCTCTGTCAGACCGATGCCATTGTCTTCTACCGTCATGGTCGCACTGCTGCCATCCCCCGATAGCTCGACCATCACGCTGCCTTTGTGTCCCGTCTCCAGCTTACGCCTTGCTGTAATGGCATCCGTGGCATTCTGCATAAGCTCGCGGAGAAACACCTTCGGACTGCTGTACAAATGGTTCGATAGAATATCAATCATGCCGCTTAAATTAACTTGAAAACGATATGGATCTGCGCTGCTCATCATAATCTCCTTTGCTCAACATATTCAAATTGCATTTTCGGAGCCTGTATCCGTGAAACCTATATTTGCGGAACCTATATCTGCGGAACCTGCACCACGAAGAGGAATCCGCTCAAGCAAACCACTGCCGTACATATCTTGAAAAGGGAGCTGCGGCATATGAATATAGCCGATGTAGCAGCCACAATGCTCCATGCGGCAAGGGCGCTTCGCAGACAACCCCGCCAGACCGTCGCGGTAAAGGTTCCCTATGACCTGCCTGTCCTTATAGCAGCGCTTTACCAGCCCTGCTCCCTGAACGTAGAAAACCTGCTCACCTGCTCTGCAGCTTTGGCCACGGCTGTCGTAATCCGTTAAGTTCCATTCGAAAAGCGGATCAATACCCCGCAAAAAAGCAACCTCATCAGCCGTATAATAATTGGGCTTATCTTTAAAGGCATTAACCCACAGATACACATCCTGCGGAAGCAGCCTGCGAAGCGATTCGATGGCTCCAAAGGCGCCGCGAAGTCCTACCGTACCGACACTGAACGCAATACTCCTGCGATACAGATCATCGCACTGCGCGAGGAATCTCGCTTCTTTCGTCTGTTCGGGATGATAAGTCGCCCAAAATGCTGTTTTGCTTCTGTCAATATCCTGCGTCCAATCGAGATTGGCCGACAGATTGGTCTGGATGGCCACTTTCTCCACATGCTCCATATGAGATAACTGCGTAATGGCCTCCCGGTACCAGCGGTGGGTTAGCCCTTCCCCATAAGGATTGAAAAAAACAGACAACCGATGTCCATCATGCGCCTGTTCCTGCACCCATTCAACGAAAGTCCGCAGCTGCTCCCTATCTTTTGCAAGAGTTTCGGCGCTATCCTTTGTTTTGCTGAATGGGCAGTAAGGACAGTCGTAATTGCAGGAAGACAGACTGCCTCTATAGTACAGGGAGGCTTTCATGACAGCACATAGCTTTCCATGCGTTCTCTCACTTCAGGAGAAATCAGCCAATCTCCGATGCTGTCGGAATAGGCCATTCCCTCTTCCGTGAGCCGGAGCACACCTTCATGCTCCACGGCCAGACCGCCATCCGTCAGCCTTCTCAGCTGCGGCTGGTCCTCTTGAAGGCGGACACCGAATCGTTCCAGATAGGCAGCCGCATCCAGACCTTCCTGGTGCAAAATCGCCTTCACAACAAACCTCAGCTTCTGCTCATCCTCAGATAAAATAAAGCCGTAATCGGCGGTGTTATAATGCTCCGTCGCAACATAATCGGCGAGGATGCTCTCGGTTGCCTTGCGGCTCACTCCGTAACGAGAAGCGTAATGGACACTGCGTGTATACGAGCGGGCTCCACAGCCCAGCCCGACCATCCCTTCCTCCTGGCAACTGTATGACAAAATATCCTTGCCTGTAATCGGACTTTCCTTGGCAAAGCGGCGCATCGAGTATTGGCGATATCCTCTGCTGTGCAGAAGCTCGCGGGCTGCCCGGTAGCACTCCAAACGCAGATCCGTGCCTAATTGGCGGATCGTATCAGGCTTCACGATCGTATGCTCCCGCGTATAGAGCGGATAAATGAACAACTCGCCAGGATTATGGGCAAGCGCACGTTCTAACGAATACAGCCAGGAGCTGACAGTCTGTCCCGGCAGACCATAAATCAAATCCAGATTAAGCAGCGGAAAGTCGAATTTCTGCAAAAGCTCAAGCGCACGCTCAACCTCATCCGGCTGCTGCGGCCGGTATATTGCAGCTGCTTCCGCCTCTACGAAGCTCTGGATGCCCATGCTCACACGGTCGACGCGCCGCTGCTTAAGAATGCCGAGCCGTTCACTGGTTATCGTCTCTGGCGACGTTTCGACCGAGATGGACGCCTTCTGCGGATCAAAACCCATCGTCCCTTCAGCAATATCAAAGAGGCGGCTCAACTGCTTGGGCGCAAGCAGCGTCGGCGTTCCTCCCCCGATGGCAAAACGGGCAAACGGCTTGTGGCCTACATAAGGAGCCCACTGCTTCGCCTGCCGCTCCAATGCATCCACATACTGCTCGTGCACATCAGCACGCTTGTCGGGCAGCGTGAACAAATTGCAGAATCCACACCGGGCTCCGCAAAATGGGATATGCATATACAGGAAAAATGATTCTGCAGGCTCATTCCGCCAAAGTTCCTGCAGCGGCAGCTTCGGCTCCAGATCGCGGTAGGCTGTTTTGTGCGGATAAGAATACAGATAAGAGCGGTATGGATCAGCAGTCAGTTGATCTTTCCATTGTTGGAGCTCAAGAAGCTCCTCCGGGTTCAGGTGAGCCGCTGTCGTGGATCTCGAAGAGGTTACAGACACGTTAGGATCACTTCCTTTCTCATCTTGCTAGTCAACAGTTGAGTTACTTTTGAGTTACTGCTAAGTTACTACTGAAATTACTGAAACTATTGATACTACTGATAGACTACTGAGATTCTGGTGAGTTACTCTTGAGTTTCTATTCGAATTGCAGATCTATAACAGAAACTCACGGTAAGGCACATTCCAGACCACTTCATGAGCGAGCCTATGCCCCTCATATCCATCTTCGCCGTAAGCAGTCCCATGGTCTGAGAACGCCAGACAGAACGCTGGCCGCTTCCGCGCCCTCAGCGCTTCAAACAAACGTCCCAGCTGACCGTCCACATAACGCAGTGCAGCCCGCTGGCTGTCTACTGAATCCTTGCGGGCTCCCGGTACAAAGTAATGATTCGGGCCATGGATCGCAGATACATTAAGAAAAAGAAACAACCGCTCCTCCGGATCGGCCCGTTCCAGCAGCTTTAGCGTGTGATTGACCTGATGCTCGGTCGAGCGGGGGTTCGTTACCCCGAAGGTCATGCGCCAGTAACTCTCCTGAAAGTAACCCGGAAGCACCTTGGCAAGAGCCACCTTCTTCGTAAAAAAAATAACGCCGCCAACACAAATAGTCCGGTAGCCTTCCGCCTGCAGACCGCTTACCATGTCTGGCGTGTCGAACAACCATGTATGGGGATGTGTCTTCAGCCCCGTGTTCCTGGAATGAAACAGACGGATGTGATTCTCTTTATCCGTTGTTGCCGGTGTCGGCAGAAACCCACCAAAGAAAGCGTGATGCGCAGCATATGTAAAACTCCCGGGTGTGTGGCGCTTCTCCCAAGGCCCATCGCCGCACAGATTAGGACAATTTGCTTCCTCCAGAACCGCTGCATCGTAACGCAGCGTATCGAGCGTTATCATTACAATATCGTGTGATCCGACAATCAAGTTCATATCAGTCATCGAGTTCCATCCTTACTCAGTTCTTGCTCAGTTCTTGCTCAATTCTTGCTCAAATCCTCGTTGCAATCCATATTCAATCTTTGCTCATTCCTTGCTTAATCCTTGCCAAATCCTTGCTTAATCATCCCCACTCAGGTCTTACTAGAAACTTTCATCAAGCCCGCCCGTCTATCATCCGATTATTGGTAATAAAATAGAGACGTCCCCGCCCACTGATGGTAAAAAAGCTGCGTTTGTGCAGGATTTTTCACCCAAAATCGGTTATTTAGCGAGAATTCCTACAATTGGAGATTGTGCAGGAATTTAGGGCTTAAACCTCCGAAACGGGCAAAAGACGGATGAAACCCTGTATTTTTGCAGTAATTTTCTTTATCGGGATCATTAAGCTAAAAGATGTGTATATGCATCTTTTTACCCCACATGGCAGCTTGGCCTCTTAATTTGAGCGTATTTGAAGTAAATGGGATGAAATATTTGGAAATAACCCTTTATTGATTAATCTAAATGCCTCATCTTTCATCCTATATTTCAGGCTCAACACCACAATCAGTGCTTGACAAATGAATGGATAGCTAAAACTGGAAAAACATCTGCCAATCCTGTACGGTTGAAAGTCCTACCCAACAACAAAAGAGGAATAGACCGATATCACAACGAAGGAAGATATCTTCCAGATACGGAAAGGACCTGTCTCTAACGGTCACCGCTGACCTTTAGAGGCTGATTTTTACCTATTCACGATTCTAATGGACATCCGCGACCATTAGAAGGCGGTTTTCCCCACAATCGCCCCTTTTTCAGCCTGTAAGGGACATCCGTGACTAAACTTGACCCACTATGCTTCCAATTTTATGGAAACATCAAATATTGGAAATTAAGTTGATTTTATATAAATAAAAAAATATCTAAATGAACCCAATAATAATAATTTTTCCCTTTTAAAAGCACTTGGAACGAACAAAATTACTAAAAACAGCTATGGCTTGCCGCGGATCCCCGACATGAAAGCGGCTCTTTTACAGAAAATAGAGCTGGGGCTCTACGAGGAGAGATCAAATTTCATCATATATTGGTAAAATAGTATATTTTCCGCTCTTGAACAACGCTCATATGGAGCTAATATGAAATCCCATTTTTCTGGAAGCGTTGTGGGTCAAGTTTAGACATCCGTGACCGTTACAATCTCATTTCGCTGCATTTCCACTTCTAACGGACTGCGGTGACCATTAGCTCACGTGTTACCCTCGCCGATATGAAAATAGCTATGACAAGTACCGGGCAGCTATAAAGCTGGTATTTTCGTAGCATTTAACCGCCATCGAATGTTAGCTTGACTGTCAAGCACTGATTATTAGGTTGAGCCATATTTCATAGTATATTTTAATTCTATATTCCATCGTCTAGTGGTTGTTAACGAGCTTCATGTAAACCTTCCACAATCAACTGCTCCATCTCCCATTCATAGGGGCTGAAGCCTTGGTACTCTATGTTGTACAGCAAATCGCCGAACGGATTAAGCTCGGCGATATATGGAAGCAGATCGCCCGAACGGACCAGCACATCGATCCCGGCAACGGCCGATCTGGGGAAGACTGCCATAGCCTGCTCGGCGATTCCACGGATAGCCAAAAGCGCTGATTCGGGAAGTCCCGTTTCAGCTGGCAGCATCCGTTTGCTGCGCAGATGCAGATTCGTGATCGGCGTGCGGCTGGCACGCGCAACACTATGGCAGGCTTGTCCGCACACGACAAGCTGGCGGATATCAAACGCCCTGTCACCGCAGGAAGCCTTTGCAATCCATTGTTCAACATGGGCTCCATGAGCCAACAACCAGTTGACAATACGACGAATAATAGCCCGGTCTGTATAACGGCGCAATTTGCCCGCATTATAATAAATAGGTGAACGCGTAAAGAAAGTTTCCACGCCCACCGTTGTCACTACCACTTCAGCCCCAGTCCGGGGATGGATCTGATAAGCCATAACGCCAGATGCGCCTGAACCGCATGCGAGCTTAATGAAAACGCGATGCATCCGCTTATCGCGCATAGCTTCATGCAGCGATTCATAGTCGCTCAGCTCTTCTGGTGCAGCAAGCAGCCTCGGCACCCGCACACCTGCGGCCGTCAGCAGCCGATGTGTATACCGCTTGTCGAACATCGCTGCAATATCGGCAGGGGCATTCAGCCAGCGGGCTTGCTGACCACGCTGCTCTTCCTTGCCCTCTTGCTCACACTTGCTCCTCTGATCCTTCTGAACCTGCTGTTCCTGCTTGCCTTGCGGTTCCATTTGCTCCTGCTTACGGTTCTGTTTATCCAGCTTCTCCAGCATTCCCTGTCCGGCCATACCGGCCGGCAGTCTTTGCCCCTGCAGTGCTTCCCGCTCAAGGCGGGCAAGCAGCCGGCCATAGCCGCGGAACCATTGGGACGGATGCCAGATCCGTCCAACCTGTTCCTCCAGCCTCATGACAGATTCAACCGGAAGAGGCTGCGGGTCTTTCCTCGCAGCATACGGCAGCAAAGCCTCGTCCAGCGGATCGATGACGGCATCAGGTGCGCCGAGAGCGATCAGCGCACGCTCCACTTCGAAGTTCTCACCTGGCGCATCAAGCCGCAGCAGCGGCGGCTCCCCCGATGCCAGTCCCTTTGTGGACAGCACATCGGACAGCGACACCCGTCCCTGCAGCAGGTCCAGATAGGACACAACGATTGCCGGTTCCAGACCCAGCTTAAGCCGGGCTTGCTGCAGGCCGTCTGTACGCCGGTTTCCCGGATTGCCAATGAGGATAAAAGGCGGCATCGTTATTCCGTCATAGACGGTGAGCGCCATTCATCATCCGCAGGCTCCTGCTCGCTGACATCCACGGATAGACCGGATTGCTGCCAACGCTTGACTAACGGGTCAGTCATATAATGATGGCTCAAATCGAGATGCTTCAGCTTTTTCACTCTTTCACTAGCTAGCAGCGCTTCAGCTCCTGTATCACTTAAAGTTCCCATGGACAGATCAAGCGTCTCGAGCTGTTCGAGAATAGGCGCATCTGCCACCGCAATCGCGATTTCATCCTGTATCTCGCTATTTTTTAGACCCAGATATGTAAGCTCCGGAAATTTACCAACCTCTATCAAAGGTAGCACATCCTCCAAACCGCCATCAAAACCGTAGTTGTCCACGCCTAGATAAAGCTCAAGCTTCTTGAGCCGTGGCAGGTGTCCTTTGCTAATTTCCGCTAGTACATTTTTGCCGAGTCCTCCACAAATAATGACCAGCTCTTCCAGCTTTTCATGATGCACAGGAATTAGCTCGAGTCCAGTGCTTCCTTTTATAGTCAGTGACAACAGTTCTGGAAATGCGGGAAACAGCGGTGCCAAATTGCTTTGATTGATCCAGGATACTTCACATTCTTCATAAGTCATATCACCGATAAAAAGCTTGCGCAAGGAAGGAAACTGATCCCTCAAACGAACCAGGGCTTCTACAATCGTACTCGAATCATTTTCATAGGATTGTCCCCACTCACCAATAACTAGACTGGTCAATTCACGGGCTTCCGGCTGATTCGCTAAATCTTCAATAAGTTGTTCTATTCTCTTCCCATTCTCATACTCATCATAGTCGACAACAAGCTTTACTTCCGACATCGATTTCCCTCCCAGAACTTGAGTTCATTAAATCTTCTAAACTTATTTTTACCCTAACATTCACCAAGTGAAACTGTCAAACTGTGCAAAAAATGGTAGCCTGCCCTGCGACCGGCGATCTGGTAATAGGCACCATTCGCATTTTAATAGTTCCCTATAATGGAGGAAATAGGTTAAACTAATGAATAAACTATTTTTAGGAGGTGACCCCAGCGTGATTGGTCCGTGGAAGGTCCTGTGGAGAAGTCCTTTTATGTATACGCTTTTATTGCTTTGGGCTAAATTAGTCGTGTTAAGAACTTTTCTATTCGAAGAAGTTGCTATAGACCGCTTGGGGACGGACTTGGCCGCGGTGCTCGTTATTGTCGGTTTGATTGAGCTTTTTGGGCCTAAATTTATGAAGCCAGCGATTTATTGGGGCATCAATCTTGCAGCCTCTCTCATATTCCTTGCCGCGACTGTATATTACAGCCATTTTGGTGCCGTAGTTACGTATACAGCGCTTAAAAATATCAATCAGCTCGGACAAATATCCGATAGCGTCAAATCACTTATAGAGCCGATAAACTTCGTCTACTTTTTAGATTTCGCCCTAATTTTGCTGCTGAAGCTTATTTATAGAAGACCGCAGCTGCGCATACTCAACAGTCATTCCATAAATAAAATCGTTATTTGCCTTCTTCTGATAACAGCTGGGGCCTATTCCGCATGGTCAATTAAGGCTGGCGCCAACATCGCTAATGAATTAAAACAGGCTGAGGAGCTTGGCTTCTTAAGCTACCAGGTCTCAACGATTTGGGCATCCAAACAAGCAAGCAGCATGGCAAAAATCAGCGACATCGAGCAGTTGAAACAGACGATCAAAAGCTTCGAATCTCAATTCCCCTATCAATCTCTGGCAAAAGCTGCTGAAGCCCCCCAATATTTCGGTTCACAACAAGGTAAAAACGTGGTCATTATCCAGCTGGAGGCCTTTCAGAATTTCCCCATTGGTTTACGAATCGAAGGTCAGGAAGTAACTCCCGTGATAAATGCACTGATGGATGAAAGCTTTTATTTCCCTAATATTTATCAACAAATTGGCCAAGGGAATACTTCAGATGCTGAATTTATGTCCAACACATCGATTTATCCAACCGGGACCGTGGCCATGTCAACTGGGTATAGCGACCGCGATCTTCCAAGCCTGCCCAAGCTGCTAGATAAGCTGAACTATGTTTCCAGTACCTTTCATGTAAATACGGCTACCTTCTGGGATCGGGACAAGATGTATCCTGCCCTCGGCTTTACCAACTATTATGACAAAAAATTTTTTAACAATGATAATTTCAACAGCTTCGGTGCCTCTGATGAAGAATTGTACAACGTAGGTATCGAGGTCATGAAAAATCTCCAGCAGTTAGGGAAGCCATTCTACACGCAATTCGTCAGCGTATCCAGCCACCACCCCTTTGTGATTCCAGAGGATCGCCAGCAAATCAAGCTGCCAGATTCCTTGCAAGGCAATATGCTCAAGGATTATTTAACTTCCATTAATTATACAGACTATGCGTTAGGCAAGTTTATCGAGCAATTGAAAGCGGAAGGTCTTTGGGAAAACACGATGCTAGTCTTGTATGGTGATCATTTCGGGCTGCAGCTCAAGGATAATGAACATGAAATTGTGAGTGAGGCTCTCGGAATTACTTATCACCCGCGGCTATCCCGCTTTAATATCCCTTTGCTCATCCGGACTCCCGGACAAACGAGCGGCCAAACGGTGGAGCAGGTCGGCGGACAGATGGATATCCTGCCTACGGTTGCGAACCTGCTCGGCATCCAGCTTGATGAGGAGGACTTCCTTCCTTTTGGGCATGATCTGCTCAACATAGAGAACAATATTTTGGGCATGCGCTATTATTTGCCAACAGGCTCTTTTTTCAATAATGATATTTTATTTGTGCCTGGCAAAGGCTTTGAGGACGGTACGGCCTATTCGATTGACACTCTGCAGCCTGTGGAGGATTTCTCGATGTATAGAAGCGATTACGACTACATTATGGGATGGATGGACCTTTCAGATAAATACGTGAACCTGCTCCCTGCCAGGCTAATCCCGCCTGCCTTGGCTGGACCTTGAAACGGAGTGCGGGAGTGAAGGAGTGAGGGACGGGGGAATGAAGGAAGGATAGATAGATAGATAGATTAGCTTAGCTTATTCAGACTTAAGGGGGTTTAAAATGAGTCGCAACATCCTGCTATCATTTGTATTTCACATTCTTATCCTTATGATGACGGGTATTCTATATTCAATGGGTAATCACCCTGTTTTACTCGTTGTTGTGATATTGCTAGCACTAATTGGATATATAACACTTGGATATGTTTTCCTTAAGCCAATGAGCTCTGTCCTTACAAATCTTCTCTCTGTATCATTGGTGAGCTCGGTCGGTTTATTAATAGGCTTATATGGTGTGATATTCCCTGGTCAAATGGGATTTAATTGGATGATATTTTTGGGATATCATTTGTATGGTTTTGGACTGGCACAAGCATTTCAATTTGATCCAGGCCCCCATGGAACGTTTTGGTTTTTTGCACTACCTTCTTTGTCTCTATGGGTCGGTTTACAGTTAAAAGTATTGGGTTACAAATCGTCGAATTCCGGGCAAATTTCATCATAGACGTATTGGTGAAACGCATTCCCCCCGTTCTCCATAGAAAACGTGATGGACCGGAGGAAGCGGCAACTCCTCCCCTTGATCCAAAGTTAACCCGTTCACGATAATTACCAGCTCATGAACATGCACATCGGACACGTCCGTGTCCCTCGTAAACGTTTATTTCCAGAGGCCCGACCATTCCATAGAAGCGAACACCCCGCCCATACCGGCGGCAACTTGCATGATCGGAAGGTCTTTGTTGGAGGAACTTCCCCCACTTGCTTCCATATGCCGGTCTGTAAAAGGATCGCCCCTAGGGGACGATCCAGCCATTCCCCGCCGGTGACGACCGCCTACCCTTCCCTCTAGTTTCCGTAGAACCACTCCGTAGGGATGGCGGCAACGCGAAGATCGATCTTGTCCTGCAGCCGCGAGTCCTCCCGGTATTCACACGTCCAATAGTTAAGAATCGCCGTGCCGGTGGAAGTGAATCGGCAGCCGGGATTGGAGTAGGCGCGGCGTTCATCGTTCTCGATATCGCGCAGTAATCGCCATGTCTTGCCTTCATCCTGGGACAACGCGGCGGTAAGGGGGTTGCGCGGGCCATAGTGCGAGCGGAAGGACGGGTTGTACTCGGTGTTATTCCAGATCATGAGCAAATCCCCCGTGCTCGGTATTCGAGTCAGCTCCGGACACGATTCCGGCGTGCGCAGACCGGTCGTCTGAGGCAGCGACCAGGAAGTTCCCTCCGTTATCGATGCCGACAGGAACAGGGAACCAAGCTGATTGCGCATGACCATAAGCACCCGACCATCGCGCGTCTCTTCCACATGCGGCTCCATCGCTCCGCGCATAGGCAGATGGATGCGTTGATCCGCCTCGCGCCAAGTGAGGCCGTCGTCATCGCTCAACAGGATGGCGATGGTAAAGCTGTATTCGGGCGGGGCCGCCCCCTCAACGGGAGAGGCGGTCGGCAGCAGCAGCCTCCCGGAGCTCAATCGCTTCACGACCGCGTTGCACAGGTTGTATGCCGCCCGCTCCACGAACACGGCATGTGGCCGGAAGGTAGCGCCTTCGTCATCGGATTTCCATGCGTGGAAGGTGTTATCGAAGGGCAACACGGAATGCCGCCGCATGAAGATCAACAAAATGCCGCCGTCCTGGCTGCGAATCAGATTGGGCGAGTACACGTTCACGTCCTCCGGCGCGGTCCCCGTCAAGACGCGATGCTGCCCCCAAGTCAACCCGCCGTCCGTGGATTCCTTCGCCGCCAGCTGCGTCCGGTCGAAATCGTCTCCTTCGCTGCCGAATTCCATATAGACCAGCAGCAAGCGGCCATCCTTTAGTTCCACCACGTCGCCCTCGCTCTTACGGGCATAATCTGGCGTGCTTTCCGATACGGTTGTAATGTGCAAAACAGATTTCTCCTCCTTAAAAATATCGTCTCTCGCGGCGTCACGCACTCCCAGACGATGCACTGCGGAGCAGCGAACGCGAGGATCGGTGATGTGTAGTCTCGATTTCACCCCGGTTCATGGCGTTACCTTGATACCTGTTCCCGGTCAGATCCACCGGACAGAAGGCGATCGACGACAGGCATCGAGCTTGATCTCGACGTAATTTCCGGGATCCGCACTGCTGTCAATCAAGATGATCCCCTTCTGTTTCCCATTTCATCGACAGCCACAACGACCGAGTCTTAGCCTTTCAGCGAACCCATCATGATGCCTTTGATAAAATACTTTTGCAGCCACGGATAGATCAGCACGATCGGCCCGATGGACAGCAGGGTGATACCGGACCGGACGTTGCTGAGCGACAGCTCGGCCTGCTTGGCGTTTTCGCTCAGCGCCAGATCGTTGTATTGCTGGCTGACCGAGGTGAGCATCTCCCTCATGATGACCTGAATGACGGTCAGATCGCGATCCCGGATATAGATCATCGCGTCGAACCAGGCATTCCAATGACCTACAGCGCCCCAGAGGGCGACGGTCGCCAGTACGGGCATGGACACGGGCAGGATGATGCGAAATAAAATCGTCCAGTATCCGGCGCCGTCTATGAGCGCGGATTCCTCCAGCGCTACGTCGAGCGACATCAAATAGTTGCGCATGATGATGATGCTGAAGATGGCTACGGCGCCCGGGAGTATCAGAACGAGGAAATTATCCAACAAGCCCAAACTTTTGATCAATAAATAAGAAGGGATCAGGCCGCCAGAGAAAAACATCGGAATAATAAAATACATCGTCACCGTATTTCGAAATGGCAGCTCCCGCTTGGCAAGGGGGTAGGCGGCCAGCACCGTAAACAGCAGCTCCAGCGCGGTCCCCGACACCGTTCTTAGGATCGAGTTCAGATAAGGCCGAGTAATAGCGTCATAAGAGAATAGGAACTTGTAGGCTTCCAGGGACCACGTTTTCGGCCAGAAATGAAAGCCCAGCGAAGTGGCCTCCAGAGCGGTGGAGAACGACAGGATAATGACCTGCCAGAACGGGTACAGGATGAGGAGGGCGAATAGCCCCATCAACCCGATGTTCAGCGTATCGAACCACCAGCCCGGGCGCAGTCGTGCGCGAGGTCGAACAGGATGGGCCATGATTACCACACTCCGTAGTCGCTGTGTTTGCGAACCAATTGATTGACGGTGACGAGCAGGATGACCCCCACCACATTTTTGAACAAGCCGACCGCAGCGGAATAATCGAAGCGAACCTCGAGCAGACCGACACGGTATACATACGTGTCTATAATATCGGCCACTTCGTACACAAGCGGATTGTACAAGTTCAGGATCTGATCGAACCCGCCTGATAAAATATTCCCTAACCGCAAGAGAAACAAAATGGTAATGACGGGCAGGAGAGACGGGATGGTGATATAAATCATTTTCTGAAAGCGATTGGCCCCGTCCGACTCCGCCGCTTCGTAGAGCTCGGGCGAGATGGAGGCGATGGAAGCCAAGTAGATGATGGAGGCCCACCCGATCTCCTTCCACACATCCGTAATCAGAAGCAGCGGCAAGAAGAACAATTTGCTCGATAAAAAATTGATCGGCTCCCCACCGGACAAGGTAATGACATAATTCACGACGCCACGCTGAGGCGACACGATTTCCACGACCATGCTGGCGACGATAACCCAAGACAGGAAGTGGGGCAAATACGAGATGCTCTGCACCGTCCGCTTGAAAAAGCGGGTCCGCAATTCGTTAAGCAGTAGAGCGAACAAAATCGGCATCGTAAATCCGAATACGAGACGCAGCAGGCTGATGACAAACGTATTGCGCAGCGCCCGCAAAAAGACGAAATCGTTCAGCATGGAGCGGAAATGCTCGAAGTTGTTCCACGGACTGGCCCAGATACCCAGCCCCGGGCGATAATCCTTAAATGCGATCAATACGCCATACATCGGGGCATAATGAAACACCGCTAAATGCACGACGGGGAGCAGAAGCATCAAGTAGAGCATTTTCATCCGCTTCAGTTTTTTTCGGATAATGCCTCGGTCTGCAGCGGTCCGAGGCACGGCATGCGCCTTCAAATTTGTTTCCATAACAGGCTCCTTTCATCAAAGCACGGGCGTTATTTTTTGCGCAGATCCGCGGTTTTGGGCGCCTTTTCCAGTTCGGCCGTAACTTCTCTGCCGCCGTTGTCCAAGTAGTTTTTCACGTAGTTGTCCCACGTGGAATCGATATTTAATTCACCGGTAATCGCCTTGAACATGTACTCGTCAGTGATAGTCTTCAGCTTGGCTGAATATTTGGTGCGAAGCTCGTTGTATGTCGTCTCGTTGAAGTAATCGTATCTGGCGTTCGCGTAGACCGTCTTCCGGCCTTCTTCGGTGCCCCAGTAAGCTTCAAACAGCTTGAGCGTGTATGAATCGTTCCAAATCGGCGTCATTGTGGCAGGACGCATGACGTGATTGTAATAAGAGACTCCCACCGCCTCCCGTTCCGCATCGCTCTTCTGGAGAACGGCTGCCGATTTCTTCGGCGTGCCTTCCCAAGCGAAGTCGATTCCTTCTTCTCCGAACTGAGTAAGCATATTTCCGTCAAAATCCAGGTTGATGTAGTCGAACATTTGCAGGATGCGGATCAGCTTCTCGTCCGAGACATCCTTGCGGATGACAGCCGAATAGGAGAAGCCGTCTACGCCATTTCCGTTGGTCGGCGCGCCTTGCTTGCCGTTCGGGCCAATCGGGGGAGGCGCGAACAAAATTTTCACGCTCGGATCCTTCAGCACGAGGTTGCCCGGGGGACGGGTTTGCGTAAAGGGAACCAGGGCTGCCGACATATGCAGAGCCTGTGCGGCGCCATATTTACCCGTAGCGTACTTCTCCCAGCTTTTCGTCAGGTTGAGTGTAGTGAATTCGGGATCGATGATGCCTTTCTTGTACCAATCGGCCATTTGCTTCAAGTAATCCTTATAGTTCTTGCTGATTGCCGAATTGAGCAGCTTGCCGTCCTCTTCCACAAACTGCCCCAAACCGAAGCCAAACGCGCCCATAAGCGTGGCCTGGGTATTGGACGGAGCTTCATAGTCGAGCATCGGGCCGTACGTATCCTTCTTGCTGTTGCCGTCCGGGTCCTGGTTGACGAACGCCTCGTACATCTTCGTTTCTTCCTCGATCGTGAACGCCTCGGTGGTGTAGTAGATTCGCTCCAGCCCGCCTGACGTACCGAGCTGCGTCAAGGCACCCTTCGGCTTGATGCCAAGTTTCTCCATCCAGTCAAGCCTGTAAGCCTGCCCCCAGAACTGATTTACCGTCGTATCGACGTAGCCGGTAAGCGCATAGAATTCATCTGTCTTGCCCGGCACTAGATTCACCTTGAAACCGGTTCCGTAGGAGTCCAGCAGAGCGGCGTATTTCGGAGCGTACTTGACGATCAGATCCTTGGGGATGCTGCGGGTCACGCCGTCGAGGTACAGCTTGCTCGGATCGTCCAGCGTGTATGCGTAGTCCGGCAGTTCGCCGGAGGCGACCATCAGGTTGCGCTGCTCGGCGCTGAGGATGTCGATTTTCCGGTTGTTCAACTTCACGTTGAATTTCTTTTCGAGCATCTGCTGGATCTTGTTGTTGTCCTCGACCTTGCCCCTGGCCCCTTGTCCAACCCAACTGATCTCCAGCTTCTTGGATATGGTGTCCGCCGTTGCCTCTGGCGCCACTGTCCCGGGCGCCGCTGTCGGGCTCGCGGGCTCCGGGCTGCCCGGGCTTGAGCAAGCTGTCGTAACGGCCAGCAGGATACCGAGCATAATGACTAATGATTTTTTGCCTGTCATTGTACAATCCCCCTAACATGAATGTGGTACAAATCAAGTATAGATAATTTCGGAGGGAGGCAATGACAAGATCATTCGATATTCGTATCACAATTTTCACATGTTTGTATCCGCTTCCACGGACGCGACTTGTGCATAGGGCAGTTTCAGAACCACGGTTGCTCCATGCGGCACGGCACGGTTCATCGTAATCCCGTACTTCTCGCCGAAGTGCAGTTGAATACGGCTGTTCACGTTATACAGCCCTACCTTGCTGCGATCTCTGCGTTTCAGATTGTCTTGGATGGCTGCGAGCTTCTCGTCCGCGAGCCACGGCCCGTTATCTGTAACGGCGATCCGCAAATCACTGCCCTCTCGGTCGATGGAGATGGAGATATGCACTTGATCCGCGCCTGACTGGAGCGTATGCCGGATGGCGTTCTCCTGCAAAGGCTGCAGGATCATCTTCACCACGGCGCAGTTCAGCATTTCCTCGTCGATCTGCCACTTGCAGCGGATTTTGTCCTTGTACCGGAAACTCATGATTCGCATATAAGTCTTCGCATAAGCCACTTCATCACGCAGTGACGTGACTTGGCTCTCCTTACCCATGGCGTACCGGAATAGCCGGCTGAGCAGTCCGATCATCGTGACCGCGCTCTCCCGCTCTCCCTTCTCGATCATATACATCACGATCTCCAGCGTATTGTGCAGGAAATGGGGATTAATCTGGGCCTGCAGCGCTTCAAGCTGCGTTCCTTTCTTCTCGTATTCCAGCAGCAGCAGTTCGTTCTTGGCCTTCAGCTTCTCCTCCACCAATTGTCCGATCTGCTCCATTAGCAGGTTGAAAGAGGCCCGGAGCTGCTCGACCTCGTCGATCGCATAGTGGGCGTCCCAAGAGAAGCTTCCTTCAGGGTCCAGATCCCTCCGGGCGACTTTCCATTGGAGCGAAGACAGCGGCCGGATGAGATATTGGGACATCAAGTAGGAGGCCAGCAAAATCAGCAAAAAGATAATAATGAACAAATAAATGTCATCATAGATCAAGCCGATCGCCTGCTTGCGGACAGTGGTGGCGTCGAAAACAGTGACCAAATACCAGGGAAGCCCGCTCAGCTTGCTCGAGAAGTATTGAACCGCAGGATTCCCCTGCGTGAATGCGTTCAGCTCTCCGGGAGAGGCCGGCAGCTTGGACATTTGGCCCACTTTCTCAACCTCCGGGTGCGAAAGAATGCGCCCTTCCTGATCGACGACGAACGCT
Source organism: Paenibacillus eucommiae (assembly GCF_017874215.1). Lineage (GTDB taxonomy): Bacteria > Bacillota > Bacilli > Paenibacillales > NBRC-103111 > Paenibacillus_AI > Paenibacillus_AI eucommiae. Next base: position 45,803 of record NZ_JAGGLB010000005.1, on the reverse strand, counting down.
TCACTGCCGTTCCCGTTCAGCTCGGCATACAGGCTCGAGAGGAACACGCCGCTCACATCAGCCTTCAGGAAGCCGAGCGGCTCGGACGAGATCTGAATGTTCACGACGGCCATGCTGAGGCTTACCGTGGACGAGCCGGTCTCGGCCGGTGGCAGCCAATAATGCATGTTTTTGCGCATGGTCATCATGCTCTCATACAGCGAAACGTCCATACGCGGTGCTTGCTTGTGGCGATTCGTATAGATCAGCCGGTTCCTTACATCATACAAGCTGACGATGTCTTCGCTGAGGGAGGAATACGTGCCGGTGACCAGGAGATCGTCCATTTTCCCCCGATTCTCCTCCCCGGGGTCCTCCACATATTCGGCAACCCAGGCATTATACGCGAGCCAGGTCAAGGCCGATTCCTTCTGCTTTACGAAGAGTTCCAGCCGATGCGCGGACTTCTCGAACAGCACGGAATACGTTTGCTGCACTTCCTTCGACACTACGCGCGTGGACTGGATGTAGAACAGCATGACGAACAAAAGAATCGGCAGCAGAATCGTCAACAGGAAATAGACGAAGAAGCGTTCCCTCATTGTGGTGATCCGCGTATTTCCGGACCAGCCGTTCCCGGCATCCCAGCGGTCCTCCAGCCGTTCAAACCCGCGAATCCAGCGAATGAGCCCGTGAAGCGGGCGCAAAATGTTCTTGCCGATCCAGCGGGAGAAAATGTAGGACAGCAGAGCGCTGCCCAGCAAGGTCAGGATGGAATACCAGGCGATGATCCGAATTTGGCTGCGGTGAAAATCAATCTCAGGTTCGACGAAGACGAGACGAAACCCGTTGAAGCCAAGCGGACGAATCTCATAGCGTTGCCCGTGCAGCGAGAGCGTCTGCGCCTCCAAGCGGCCGCCTTTCCGAAGCTGCTGAGGGAAGCCCGCGTCCACTCCATCGCCGCGATAGAGCAGCTTTCCATCCTCTCCTATAATGGCGAGGGAGTCAGCATACGGAATTTGCGTTTTCAGCGCGCTTGCGCTCAGCAGCATGAACATCAGCCCGATCTGCTCACCATTCGTATCGTTCAGACGGCAGACGAAATACATCGAGCCTTCGAGCGGATCGATCATATCGATCAGAAGCGGATTGTCGATGCGGTTGCGGTCGAGCTGAAACAAGGCATACGTTCGGCCGGGAGGCACGAACACGATTTGATCCTGATCCAGATGCAGGGGGAGCCGGTTGCCGTCGAGGAAGTACTCCACATATTTGAGATTCGAGCTGAACTGCTGCTGCTGTGTCATGACCATCACATGTTCAATGGAAGCGTTTCCGATTTTGAAATTGGTAATCGCGGTCTGCAAGTTTTTGGTCACAGTGAAACGCTCGTAGGAGGACGTGCGACTGTTCGACAGTTTGCGAACGGAGTCGATCAGCAGTTCGTGACTGCGGAAGCCGTCGAATGATTTGTAGAGATCCTCGAACTGCTTGCGCACGTCCGCCGAGGCCTGGTTCAGCTTCATGGAGTGGATGAGATTGATCTTCTCCACGAGAATATGCTTGGTCTTACTGTAGAGGACGGTTCCGATGATCAGCAGCAGGATCGTCGTTACGCTGAGGGAGAACAGCATCAGGAAATGCGTGAATCTGATCGTAGGGGGTTTCGTCACGGTTGGAGTCCTGCCGATTTCCCGCCGCTCCAAGCAAGCTCGCGATAAGCTTGCGGCGTGACACCGTTCAACCGCTTGAACAGTTTGTTGAAATAGGAGAAGTTGCTGTAGCCGACCCGTATGGACACTTCATACACCTTTTCGTCCGTCTCCACCAGCAGGGTCCGCGCTTTACGGATGCGGAACTCGTTCACGTAGTCCACGAAGCTGAGCCCCATCTCACGCTTGAACAGGGAGCTGAAGTAATTGGGATTCATGTAGAGGAATCCGGCCACATCTTCCAGGTGGAGCTTGTCCTCGTAGTGCTCGTCGATATAACGCTTGGCTGCCAGGGCGTACGGATTGCCCGTCTTCCGATAAGGGTTCTCGTTGCCGCGCGCCTTGTCCGTTTGGCTGGAGTAAGGGTGTTCCTGGTGAAGCTCCTCCGCCACGGTTTGCAGCAGCTCGACGAACTCCTCGGGAATGATCGGCTTGAGCAGATAGCCCTTCACGCCCAGACGGATCGCCTGCTGTGCATACTTAAAGTCGTCGTAGGCGCTCATGACCAGGAGCTTTGTGCGCGGCTCCTGCTCTTTGATCGTCTGAATTAACTCCAGGCCGCTCATGCCAGGCATGAGAATATCCGTGAGCAGCGCGTGCGGCTTGGCCGAACGGAACATCTCCAGGGCTTGCTCCCCGTTCTCGGTGCTGCCTACGACTTCGAAGCCGATTTCTCTCCAGGGCATATGATGGGCCAAACGGTCTCTAATGTAGGGCTCGTCATCCGCAATCAGTATGCGATACATGGTACGTCCTCCCCTTCGCTCATGAAGCTTGGCCTTGAATGTAAGCTCATTATATCAAGGAACGGAGCGGGCTGGGAAGCCTCACACGGCGCAATTTGCGTTGAAATCGAAACATGTGAAAATTGTACTACGAAACCTGATGATTGTATTATGTAAGCGCTTTTAAAATTGTTTATACTTGACCTGTATGAAAAACTCAGAGGAAAAGGTGGAGTGTACAGATGGGAATGATTCGAATGTCGACGTGGAAAGCTCTCGTTTTGGCGGTTGTACTGGCAGGTTCTTGCGTACTGGGGACTGCGGGGCAAGCTTCCGCGTACGGCAGCGCCGCGAGCTGGAAAACGAGCTTTGACAATCTGCTTGCTTTAGGGGATACCCCTGCCTATGATTACGGATACACGGATTCGGACGACGATGCTTATCTGGCCCAGAACGGGAATTATACGCTTGCTGCGCTGCGGATCATGTATGAAATGACGGGGCAAACAAGCTATTTGCAGAAATTGAGCGCATACGTAGACAATATGTTCAGCCATCTCGGCGATGTGGACGGCGACGGATTCCTCGGCTGGGGATCGACTTACTATAACCCGACCTACGAAGAGTATCTTCTTCATCGCGGCGCGATGGTGTATGAATTCGCCAAGTTCATCCAGCTTGTTCGGGCGGACAGCAGCATCGCCAGCGCGACGAATCCGCAGGGCATCACTTACGGAGCGCAAGCGAACGCCATGGAGGCGCTCATCAATAGCGACCTGATTCCGGCGTTCGACAACAGCTGGTCGAATCAGTACAATGTCTACCTCGATAACCTCCATGCGGGTTTTTCTCTGCCATACAATCAGTACCTGGCTATGGCGTCAGCCCAATTGGAAATGGCCAAGATTAATCTGGACACGCATAAGCGCTACTTGACGCAGGCGGATGGCATGACGGCCAAGTGGCATTACTGGCTGACGCTGAACGGCACCGGCTACCATTGGAACTATTGGGACCGGTTAACCCCGGCCGATAATCATACTCTTCATTTGGAGGATTCGCTCCACACTACGATTGATTTTACACATGCCATTACGGACTATACGCGTGGCGGGAAATTTAATACGGCGGCGATGACCCGACTTGCCAATACGATTTACAACAATATGTGGAACGGGAGTACGACATCCCCGAAATTATCGTATTACGTAAACGGCAGCGGCTCCTATACCGAACAGTTCACGCTGCAAATCGGGGATATGGAACGATGGAAGCCGGGGATATGGACGTTGTTCGAAAAGGAGATGTCGTTGAGAAGTTTAAGCACATTCTCGTCCCGATATTTGAATGACATTGCCATCTTGTACCGGTTACACCCCGATCACGGGACGCCTGGATCGTTCTCGCTCTCCAGTCCAGGGAACGGGGCGACCGGCCGAAACCTGGATCTAGCCTTTTCCTGGAAGCCTTCGGTGAACGCCGCCGACTATACGCTGCAGGTTTCCACCGTGAGCAACTTCGCAACCTTGACCGCAGAAGTTCCCAAGATTATCGGGATGAGCGCGATGTTGACGGGCTCCGTCTTGTCTCCCAACACGACGTACTACTGGCGGGTGATCGCGCGCAATGGGGCCGGGACGACCACTACCTCCGGCACGAACAGTTTTACGACCGGCTCGAACAAAACGTACACCTTGACCTTTGCCCACCGGGACAATCGAACGGGCGGCCTGGCCGGGTATCATTACAAGCAGTTGCTGATCGACGGCACAGTCGTGTGGGAAAAGGACGTGACGGCGGATGCCGCCAATACGTGGCTTACGGAATCGATCGACATGACCTCGTATCTGGTCGGCAAATCCTCCGTGGATGTAAAACTCAGACTGTACGAGAAGAAAGCCGTTTCCAACTATACGGTCGATGTGCTCTGGGACAGCGTGTCGATCACCAACACCGAGATTATGAACAGCGGGTTTGAATCGGCTCCGGACTGGTACTACGCGGAGAGCAACCCTAATTTTCTAGGGGGTATCTCCTCTATCGCCCACAGCGGGACCAAAGCGTTGTCCATGTCTTTGCCTGTCAATACTTCAACGGTTATCGGTGACAATTCCTCCGTCAGTCAGAAAATCAGCGTGATAAGGTAAAACTACCAACGATAAATTACCAGAGCGGCGATGTCATCTCGGCAGGCAAAGTCTTCGCTATGATGCACACGTACTACAACCTGTACTGCGATTTGTCCGCCGAACGTGCTGCATAAAATATACGCCGGAAATTCGCTTAAGCTCGTCTCCTTGTAAGAAAGTGCCGTCTGTATAACCGACAGGCGGCAGCTATTGCCCCACGCGCGTGACTAACCTGTCAACATCAACATTCGGTATGGGGTGGGATATGGGGCATTTTTTTGCATAAAGATATTAACGCGAAAAACGTACGCTAAGCTAGGAATTCCCGAAAATAAACATTTTTCCACATGCTAAGAATGCAGCACAAGAGCAATTGTGTTGTAAATATTCTCATTTCAAAGTGCTAAAATAGGCTTGGCTTAATGCAACACAATCCTTAGCGTACATTTTCCGCGAAATGTTGGCAGAACCCCTGGCACTGGAACTATGGCCTGCTAATGAGCACTGGATGATCGCCGTCTCGATTTAAGGAGCTCAGGAAGAGCAACCCCAAGCAGAACTAACCCGACTCCCCCCCATTGGAGCAGACTGACCTGCTCGTGCAGGATGAAGGAAGAGAGCAGGACAGCAACGGGAAGCTCAGCTGCACCAAGAATACCTGCCATCCCTTCTCCAATATGGGGAACCCCCACAGCGAAAAGTACTGGAGGAATAAAAGCGCCAAACAGACCGAGCAAAAAACCGAATAAAAGCAGATCTCCCCAAAGGAGCCCGTTAAATAGGAAATACGGAGGAAACAGGATAAATACCAAGAGCATCCCCCCAGTGAGCATCCATACGCTGCGGTAAGCCGGATGAACAGACGGTACTGCTTTCCCGCTGACCACTATAAATAAAGAGTAGCTAACCGCGGAGAGGATCCCTAGAACAATCCCCATCAGATTAAGCTTGGTGGCCCCTTGCCCCAAAATGCCTGCAGCAAGCAGAGTTCCCCCGAGCAGCACCGCTAAAGTAAGGAACATAATGCCGGTTGGCCGCTTACGCTGGCTTACAGCCTGATACAGCACACCCATCCAAGTAAACTGGAATAGTAAAATAATTGCCAAAGAAGCAGGGATATAACGAAGGGATTGATAATACAGCAGCCCGGTAATCGCTGTAGGCGTTCCCGCGGCCATAAGCAGCAGTCTTTGCTTCCAGGTTAGCTTACCAGCAGCAGGCGCGATTATAGCGGGTTGCTGTCCTGAGCTTTCCCTTTCCCTTTCCCGTAAAGCCCGCCGCTCACGCCACTTAGTAAAAATCGCCAACCCCCAGGCCAGTATACAACCGGTCAGCAGTTGGCTGCCCACCACTTCCCCCAACACATATCCTTTTCCATATGCAAGGACAACAATCGTTGATAAAACCCCATAGCTCATCGCACCAAATAATACAGCTAATAAATATTTCATATATGTCTCAAATGCCTCCTCTGATTTTCCCCAAATCCATTAATCTAACATTCGCTGCTTCCAGTGGCTCTCCTATCCCCATCCATCAGCCCAGAATTAGTGCACAACGCTACTTTAGTGATGAAAAACATCATTAAAGTGCCGAGTCACCTGGGAATCCCTTCGTTAGCGATGAAAATCATCGTTATCTGTCCCTCCATCAGCCTGAAATGGCCCACAACACTACTTTAGCGATATAAAACATCGTTAACGTGCCGAGTCACCTGGAAATTCCTTCGTTAGCGATGAAAATCATCGTTATCTGTCCCTCTATCCATCCAACCATCCATCATTTATACTTATGTCCATAAAAAAAACCTAACTACGAATATAGAATCATCAAAAGATGATTCTATATTCGTAGTTAGGAAGTTAAGGCTCCCCGTAGAAACCCTCACCCTGTTCCTGCTTTTCTTTCGTGAGGTTATACGAATTAATAGTGTATTAAAAAGGTGCTGGCAACGTGTTAATAACGTGGCGACATTTCGCCTTTTTCAACAAGCTGCTGTATGCTTACAATCTCATCAATAGTGAGCATTTCCAAAACTTTCTTGATGGCAATATTTTTAGCGTGTACGAAACAAACGGCTTCTCCAATTCCTTCGGCTTTTTCAATAGCCAGTGGCGTTCTGAGGTTCACTTGTTTCATGGAGTAGCTGGGATTGATTTCGTCTCTGTTCCATATTAAAGCATCAATTTGCTTGGAACGCAACATTTCGGGAAGATGCAAATAATTTTGCTCCACATAAGTAACGTCAAAATCCTTAAATTCAGCAAAGGTCAGCTCCCGCTGGCTAATGGATAAGGAATCAATGCCAATTCTCATTCCATCCTGTATATAATCCAACAAGGGATCATTCAAAAGAATCGTATGCAAGGATACAAAGGATTTTAGACCAAAGGAGAAAGCAATTTCCAGCTCATTATGCTGCGTTAAATATAAATCGGCTGCCAATCGGGAGACAATAGCGAAATCGATCTTTCGCTCTGACAAAGCGTCAATACGCTGCTCTGCTCCCCTGGTAAAGGTAAAATTCAGTGTGAAGCCAAGTTCTTCAAAACAATGGCAAAGTCCAGTTGCCAGTCCTTCGAAACGCTTGGAATAAGGCAGCGTCATCGCACCAACAAATTTATTAACTCCTGACATTTGTAACAACAAATGGATGTTCTTTTCCACAATATATGTTCCCAGATGGCCACGGGAAACCAGCTTGAGCGCGCCGCTGCTTTCCAGCACTTTAAACGCCTCTTGCACCGTTCCGCGCCCCATACCGAACTCTTCGGATAAATCACTGATTCGTGGTATTTGCTCTCCAACCTCTATTTCAATCATTCTGGTGGCAATTTCTTGAGCAGCGTAACCAAATCTTGTCAACAATCTTTCATTTGATTTCAAAAGCTCCATCTCCTACCGGAAAATACCCAAAGCTTTGGATATTGGATGTCGGATATAAAAACCGCCTTTTTTATTGGATGTGCATGTTATATGGGTACTCTTTTATTGGATACGCTTTACATATTGGACAGGCTTATCCTATCGGAAATGCATGTTTTAGATGGCTTCCCTTAAGGATACAAGAAAAAAGACATATAGTAAATATTATTACGAACGCTTCCAATCCATGTGACTCCCTGTTTGTCCTTATTTGGGTCCTTACCCGCTGACTAGCGCTGCCCCTTCTCATAAGATTTCCCTAAAGCTGAAGGAGCTTCACTTCTTCCCACTAAGCCGGTGATAGCAATAATCGTAATGATATACGGAAGCATAGTTAGAAGATCAGCAGGCACATATTTGGTTAATCCAAGAACCTGACTAATTGCTGCCAGAGCCTGCGCAAGTCCAAAAAACAAAGCAGCCCCAAGTGCGCCAATCGGATTCCATCTCCCAAATATCATTGCCGCCATAGCGATAAAGCCTTGTCCGGACACGGTAGTCTGGGTAAAATTATTCGTGATAGACAGTGAAATCGTGGCGCCTCCCAAACCGGCCAAAGCTCCGCTGATCAGGACGGCGATATATCTCATCCGATTGACATTAACGCCCAATGTATCTGCTGCTTTAGGATGCTCTCCAACGGAACGCAGTCTGAGCCCAAACGGAGTTTTGAAAAGTATAAATGCCGCCAATACCGTAAGCAGAATAGCTATATAGGAGGTTGGATAAGCGGTAAATACGGCCTTTCCTAAATAAGGAATATCCGACAGGTACGGGATACGAAGCTTGTTCAAGGGATGATGCATCGTTGTCGTTTGCGAAGAGCCATCGAACAGCTTTTTCATCATGTAAATGGAAAAGCCCAGTGCCAGAAGATTCAGCGCAACGCCGCTTATCACTTGATCTGCTTTAAACGTAATCGAAACTACGGCATGCTGAAGTGAAAATAACACACCGATTAGGAGGCCCATAGCTAAACCGATCCAAGGAGAAAATGAACCGAAGCCAAGTACATCATCGCAAAAAATGGTCGTCACTGCTGCAGAAAAACCGCCAACGATCATAAGACCTTCAAGTCCAATATTCGTTACACCGGATTTCTCTGAAAAAACACCGCCAAGTGCAGCAAATATAAGAGGGGTGGCATAAACAACGGCATTATGAACTAATGTGGTTAAAATACTTGGGATGTCCACTTTACCTTGCCTCCCCTTTAGGTTTACTTATACGGTTCATCATCCACTTTATCGCTCCTTTAGCAGCAACGAATAAAATAATAACAGCAATGACAATCGTAATAATTTCCGTAGGAATGCCTGCCTGAAGCTGCATATTGTTGGAGCCGTACTGCAGGGAACCGAACAATACTGCGGAGAAAATGATCCCTAACGGCAAATTCGCTCCCAGCAAGGCAACCGCTATCCCCGTAAATCCGTAGCCCGGCAGCGTGGCACCCATGGTCATGTAGCCATATACGCCAAGCGCTTCAGCGGCACCCGCCGCTCCGGCAATAAATCCGCTGATCATCATGGAAAGCACGATGTTCTTGGAGACATTCATCCCTGCATAACGGGAAGCAATGGGGTTCAAGCCTACAGAACGCAATTCGTACCCCCACACCGTTCTCCATAAAATAAAGTAAAACAGGAAGGCGAACAGCAGTGCCAGCACAATGGCCAGATTAATCCGGGAACCGTCAAATAATTCCGACAAGGGTTTGAATTGCAGGGATGCGGATGGGTGGATCATATCCGTTCTTTCCGCTGCCCCTTTAAATTTCGTGCGAATTAAATAATTAACCCCGATCAGCGCTACATAGTTCAGCATAATCGTCGTTATAACTTCGTGTACGTGAAATTTCGCCTTGAGAAACCCGGGAAGCACGGCCCACAATGCTCCGCCCGCACAACCTGCCACAAAAGCAAATGGCGCATGCACGTACCAAGGCAAATCGAAGGCAACGCCAACGACGACAGCGGTAAAGGAGCCCACAATAAATTGTCCTTCAACCCCGATATTGAACAGCCCGGTCCGGAAGGCAAACGCAACAGCAAGTCCCGTGAAAATCAAAGGCGTAACCTGCCTGACCATTTCTCCGATATCGTAGGAGGATCCGAAAACCCCCTTGAACAGCGCACCATAGCCTGAAACTGGATTATAACCGCCGAACAGCATGACGACGGCTCCAACAGCAAGGCCGATCACAACAGCAATCAGAGGCGTTAACAAGAGGCCAGGCTTGTTATTTGATGCCATGGGAGTCACCTGCTTTGTTATTTGTGCCGCCGGCCATGAGGTAGCCCAGCTCCTTCTCCGTAGTTTCTTTCGCATCGACTACCGCAGCGATTTGACCTTCGTATATGACCGCAATACGGTCAGAAAGCTGCATGACTTCATCCAGCTCGAATGAAATCAATAACACCGCCTTCCCCATATCTCTTTGCTCGATTAAGCGTTTATGAATAAACTCGATCGCACCTACATCTACGCCGCGGGTCGGTTGAACAGCGATCAGCAGATCCGGGTTTTTATCGACTTCCCTGGCAATAATCGCTTTTTGCTGATTGCCGCCCGAGAGTGAACGTGCAAGTGTGTGCTCGCTCGGTGTCCTGACATCGTATTCCTCAATTAACCGGTTGGCATACTTGGAAACTTCCTTCTCATTGATGACCTTGTTTTTCGAGAAGGGCGCTTTATAATACGTTTCCAGAACCATGTTCTGACCAATGGAGAAATCCAGGATCAGCCCGCTTCTATGGCGGTCCTCGGGAATATGAGATACCCCGGCCTCGATAATCGTCCTGACGCTTTTATTGGTCATATCCTTTCCATTAAGCAAAATCTTGCCAGAGGTTACTTTGTGAAGTCCGGTAATCGATTCAATTAAGTCGGATTGTCCGTTTCCATCTACCCCTGCAATACCTACGATTTCTCCCGCCCTTACCTCCAGGCTGATATCGTTTAACACCTTGACCTTTTTTTCATTAAAGGCGGTCACTTTGTTGATTTGCAGAACTACATGCTTAGGCTCGGCTTCCTTCTTCTGCACTTCAAATGATACTTCTTTTCCTACCATCATCGCTGCGAGCTCGTTAGGATTGGTTTCCGAAGTTTGTACAGTCCCCACAACCTTGCCCCGCCGAATAACGGTAACGTTATCACTAACCGCCATGATTTCTTTTAATTTATGCGTAATCAGAATGATCGATTTGCCTTCGCTAACCAAATTCTTCATGATTTTCATCAATTCATTAATTTCCTGAGGTGTTAGAACCGCGGTCGGTTCGTCAAAAATTAAAATATCCGCCCCTCTGTAGAGCGTCTTTAATATTTCAACCCGCTGCTCCATCCCCACTGAAATGTCACTGATTATCGCATCCGGGTTCACTGCAAGCCCGTACTGTTCGGAAATTTCAATAACCTTCTGCTTAGCTGCCTTCGAATCTATGGAAATAAACTTGACCGGTTCACTGCCCAAAATAATATTTTCAGTAACTGTAAAAGGCTTCACAAGCATGAAATGCTGATGGACCATACCGATGCCTAGACGGTTAGCCTCCTTCGAGCTTTTCATCCTCACCTTCTTCCCGTGGATCAGAATCTCTCCTTCATCGGGTTCATACAGGCCGAATAAAATGTTCATGAGCGTCGATTTCCCCGCACCATTTTCCCCCAATAGAGCGTGAATCTCACCTTTTTTTACCGAAAAAGATATGTTGTCATTAGCAATAATTCCTGGAAACCTCTTCGTAATCCCGCGCATTTCGACTACAGTCTCCACCAGGCTCATTCCACGACCCCCTATAACGACGTTATTAAAACGTTCTTCAAACCTTATGAAAGCCTTGGGACTAAATCTTAGGAATATCTAGTCCTCAAGGCTCCAAAGTTCAAGACCTGTTTATTTAAACTCTTTAAATTCACTTTCTGTTTGGGGAACCTTGATTTTTCCTTCGATAATTTGCTGCCTGTATTCTGCTGCTTTATCCAGGATGTCCTTAGGCACATTCTTATCGGAAGATGAAGCAAGGCCTACGCCATCCTCTTTCAAACCAAGCAGACTGTCTGTCCCGCCGTTAAAAACACCCTTGTTCAATTGCTCAGTTATCGTATATACACCAACGTCCACACGTCTAACCATGGAGCTAAGTGTCTGATCTGGAGCCAAGTAGGACTGATCCTTGTCCGATCCGATAACCCAAACGCCTTTACGTTCTTTCGCTTCGGCAAAAACACCTTCTCCTGTAGATCCAGCACCCTGATAAATAATATCTACGCCGCTATCATACATGGTTGCAGCAAATGTTTTCCCTTGATCAGGTCGATTAAACGCCCCTACATAGTTAACGGAAACTTCAGCCTTTGGATTTACGGTTTGTACACCAGCTCTGAAGCCATATTCGAATCTTTCGATAAGCGGGAACTTCATCCCTCCGAGAAAACCTACTTTATTGCTTTTGGTCATGAGTCCGGCTATAACGCCCATCAAGAACGAACCTTCCTCATCTTTAAAAGAAACGGTGGAAATATTAGCGGGAATCGTTCCCTCTAAACTCGCATCTATAATAGCAAACTTGGAATCCGGCATACTGTTGGCCGCTTTGACCAAAGCTTCTCCCATAAGAGAGCCCATTCCCCAAGTTAAATCATACCCATCACGGGCAAAACGGATCAAGTCGGGCTCAGCATCAGCTTCCAGCTTGGCTTCCGAATATTTCACTTCGATGCCTAGCGCATTTTGCGCTTTTTGCAGGGCTTCCCAGCCTGCTTGGTTAAATGAGTTGTCATTGACGCCTCCGGCACCGGTAACCATACCGACCTTCAGAGTTTTCTTTTCAGGCTGCTTGGTTTCTGTGCTTGCTTTAGTACCCTCGCCATCTTTGGTCCCGCACGCGCTAAGAATAATTGCCATTACGAACAATAAAACTAGTGCTGCCGAAAATCTCTTTTTAAACATTCATATACCCCTCCATATTAAAACTGATTATTTAGTGCGTGTATAGCTCTGAATTTCCCCAGCTGGAAGCTCTTGAAAATCAGGAAGACCGGTTAGTCCCTTTTCTGCTCCTCCAGGATTATAAAAGGCCAACAGCCGCAACGTTTCCCAGCCTGTATTGTAAGTCGAATGGAACGCCGCAGTAGGAATATAAATCACATCGCCAGCCTTGACAGGGAACGGCTCCCCATCGCCAATGGTCTGCTCGCCTTCACCAGAAAGCACATACAGAATTTCTTCGGAATCCGGGTGATTATGGCGGTCATGCCCTTTGCCGGGCAGAAGAACAACCTCGCCAAAAGTTACCTTGGCTCCTTCGATGCTGTCCGGAGTCACGCTCCATTTAATCAGACCCCAATCAAAAGAATGCGTTGCGATTGCATTTTTATCCACGTTTTTCATCATTGATTCCCTCCGTTAATGGATTTGAACTTGCGCATATTTGCGGTCATCGCCACTTCTGTCGGCAAGCGTTCCATGCTGGAAGCTCCGAAGAAGCCGGCAATTCCATTCGTTCTCTCAAGCACATAAGCTGCATCTTCCGGCCCCGCGATCGGCCCTCCGTGACAAAGCACCAAAATATCGGGATTCACCGCTTTGGCTGCATCATGCATAGCCTGGACGCGTTCCACGGCTTCATCCAGCGTTAGCGCCGTCTTTGCCCCAATGGTTCCGGAAGTGGTAAGACCTACGTGCGGCACCAGAACATCTGCTCCAGCTTCAGCCATCTTGCGGGCCTGCTCCTCGTCAAATACATAAGGGGCCGTCAGCAAGCCGAGTTCATGAGCGGTCCTGATCATTTCAACCTCCAGGTCATAGCCCATCCCCGTTTCTTCCAGGTTAGCACGGAAAATGCCATCAATAAGGCCGACGGTCGGGAAATTTTGTACACCTGTAAAGCCCATCTCTTTAAGCTGCTTCAAGAAAACCGGCATCAAGCGGAACGGGTCTGTACCACACACGCCAGCAAGAACAGGTGTATGCTTGACTACGGGGAGTACTTCGCTGGCCATGTCGACAACAATCGCATTAGCGTCCCCATAGGGCATCATCCCTGCAAGTGAGCCTCGGCCGGCCATTCTGTAACGGCCCGAATTATAAATAATAATAAGATCCGTCCCGCCGTCCTCTGCACATTTTGCCGAAAGTCCAGTACCTGCCCCTGCGCCGATAACCGGCCGCCCCTCCTTCACCTCTCGGTTAAGCTGGGCAAGAGCTTCTTCTCTAGTAAGCATAAGTTATCTCCTTTCTAGGCTATTCCAATATGATATGTTCGTCCGTATGAAAGCCCGGTGTAACCACACATGTAAATAGAACCGGCTCATCACTATCGTTAACTGCCATCTGCCACACTCCCGGAGGTACAATCACATGGGGATGCTGGCCTTTCTCTATATCCAGACCCAGAATGTAGTCCGAGCCTTCTCCCGGTTGATCGCCTTCGCCGCCCATCGTTAATTTGACAGTGCCGCCGCTTTGCCATATCCAAATTTCGGTAGAAGCAATTTTGTGCCACCGGGATACCTCGCCAGGATGCATTAAATAATAAATACAAGTAGCCGACGGTCGAGCCCCGCTATACTTTTCTCCCAAAATCTCTTGGGGAATTTCAACGTCGGATGCGTAGGTGCGCCGATACCAGGCTCCTTCAAAATGATACTGCAAGTCAAGCGATTTTAAAAAAGGAGACTTCTTTTCCTCCAACTTTTCCTCCATCCTTGCCAACCTTCTCTCTGCTGTTTTTTTTCAGCTATTTTTTAGGCTCACCACCACAATCAGTGCTTGACAAATGAATGGATAGCTAAAACTGGAAAACATCTTCCAATCCTGTACGGTTGAAAGTCCTACCCAACAACAAAAGAGGAATAGACCGATGCAGAACCCGTCTATCACAACGAAGGAAGATATCTTCCATTCTTCCAGATACGGAAAGGACCTGTCTCTAACGGCCGCCGCTGACCTTTAGAGGCTGATTTTTACATATTCACGATTCTAATGGACATTCTTGACCATTAGCAGGCGGTTTTCCCCACAATCGCCCCCTTTTCAGCCTGTAAGGGACATCTGTGACCGTTACAATCTCATTTCGCTGCATTTCCGCTTCTAACGGACTGCTTTGACACTGCAGTGACCATTAGCGCACGTGTTACCCTCGCAATATGAAAATAGCTATGACAAGTACCGGGCCGCTATAAAGCTGGCATTTTCGTAGCATTTAACCACCATCGAATGTTAGCTTGACTGTCAAGCACTGATTATTAGGTTGAGCCATTTTTTATCGGCTATTTTATCGGCTGTATTTCTATCATCGGTTATTTCTAATTTTTGGTATTTTTTAATATTATATACTATTTCCCATTAACTTCTACATGCTTCTACGCGCTTCTACACTCTGCTCCACTCTTGATAAAGCTCATGCAACCGGTCTGCCATGGCTACTGCGAAAAGCGGATCATTAATGTGCTGATCAACTTCTATGAGTTCAACTACATTCCGGTCCAAATGTTCGCGCAGCGCTTCAAACAGTGCCGCATCCGCTTGTCCATCAAAGAACAATCGGCCTTCTGTTGCAATCATCGAGAGCCCTTTGAGAGGAACAAAAAGCGTTACCCTGCCTTTGGAGGCATTCAGCTTATGGGCAATGGACCGGCCAAGCTCCGCACATTCCTCAGGTGTTGTCCGCATCAATGTAATCGTTTCGTTGTGCTTGTATAGAAGTCTCTCTTTGAACTTCAATGGCACCGTCTCGAAAGCACCGAAGTTAACCATATCGAGAGCCCCCAGCGAAACGACTTGCGGAATGCCCAATTCTCCTGCCGCCTGCAGCCGGTCCGGTCCTGCCGAAAGGACTCCGCCTACCAGATCATCGGCCAGCTCTGTCGTTGTCACATCCAGCGAGGCCACGATGAAGCCGTCTTTGATTAAAGCTTCCATCGACTGTCCGCCAACACCAGTTGCATGGAAAACCAGCACCTCGTAGCCGAGCTCCTCAAGCCGCTCACGCGCAGCATTGACAGCAGGAGTCGTGACTCCGAACATCGTGGTCCCAATAAGCGGCCGTTCGCTCTTTATTACCGGAGGCGTTGTTTTCACCATTCCCGCCATCGCTCCAGCGGCATTCGACAATATGCGTACGGATAATTGATTAATTCCAGCGATATCCACGACCGAATGCATCATGATAACATCAACTGCACCAACGTAAGGCCGCGTGTCCCCTGAAGCCATCGTGGATACCATCAGCTTAGGGACACCGACTGGCAGATCGCGCATCGCTTGTGTCGCCAAGGCCGAGCCTCCTGATCCACCCAGTCCCAAAATACCGCTGAGCCGGCCTTCCGCATAAAGCCGCTTGGCAATGACGCTCGCTCCGTGAGCCATGGCTGTAACAGCAGCCCCCCGGTCCTCCGCTGCCACCAGCGCTTCAATGCTTGTATCCGCAGCCTGGGCTACTTCCTCCCGGGTAATATCCGGAGTGATCTTAGACTCTCCCAGGACACCTGCGTCAATCAGAATCGTACTGACCCCCTGCTCTTCCAAGCAGTTCCTTATATATCCGTATTCCACCCCCTTCGTATCCAAAGTTCCGATCAGAACTACGGTTGGCTTCGTCTGCATATGCTCATGTTCCATTTAGGATCCCTCCATATTGAAGTTAAATGATAATGCTCTACTAGCCGCTGCAGCCTTATTACCCTGCTGTCTCACCCCCGTCAATCGTAATATGGGTTCCAGTAATGCTTCTGGCGCCATTCGAAGCCAGGAAACAGACGGATGCAGCAACCTCTGCAGGCGTCTGCAGGCGTCCTAGCGGAATTTTATTGTGCAGATAAGCCCAAGCCCCTTCGATGTCCGTATCAAGCTCTATAGTTAGACCTTCAGCAACTTGTTTAATCATTTCAGTATCGACCGTACCCGGACAAATGGCATTCACAGTAATATCATAAGGAGCAAGGTCTAAAGCCGTGGCTCTTGTTAGTCCCAAAATGGCCGCTTTCGATGCGCAGTAGCCTGCACAATTCTTGTGAGCATGTGTACCGGCTATACTCGACATATTGATAAACGCTCCGGGTAATTTAGCAGCAATTAAAGCTTGAGCCGCGGCTCTCATAATATAAAAAGGTCCGTTCACATTCACGGCCAAAGTATTGTTCCAAACCTCCGTGCTGTGCTTCTCAAAAATAGTACGGCGATAATAAGCAGCATTATTAACGATAATTTGAAAAGGTTTCCCGTCAATTCCCCGCTTAATGACTTCGTTAACTGCTGCTTCATCAGCCACATTCACCTGCAGAATCTGGGCTCCAGCAATTGCCTCCATCTCAATGATATCAACGGCTACTACATTTGCTCCCATTGCAACCAAGGCCTCGGCACACGCTCTCCCTGTACCTCTTGCAGCTCCAGTAACAAAAGCATTAGAGCCTACAAGCGAATTCAAACTTACATGTTCAAACTTTCCATCTAATGGCATCATCATGCTCCTTTTTGCGATTGCATTTTTTTGTCAAATTGGTTCCATAATTGATAAATCTGAACTTCTAGTGTAAGCACTTCCAAGCTAACAAATTCAATATACAGTTTACTGTATTTATTGTCAACAGCTTTTCTTTATCTGCTAAATATACCTCGTGGCGTCCTTTGATGGACGTGTTCTTGACTCGGATAATGGAGGGAGGGAATGGCTGTGGGCTCCAGCCGCTGTTAAAGATTTGTTTCCTTGAACTGGTATAGATGAGGAGGTAGGAACAAATCTTTAAATGCGGACGCTGCCGCTCTTCCGCCCACAGCCATTCCCTCTCTTTAGCTACAATCGCACGAATACCACGAACACCAAGCTCAAACGGACAGCCAGGATTTTTCTCTTGGCTGGAGGAGAACTTCTAGCCCGCGCGGGCGCTGGGCATGAAGAGCTGAGAGGATATGGTAGGATCAGACAGGGTCTGCTCCTTTAGCTACTTTGCGATTTTAGCGACTTATGCGACTTATGAGACTTATGAGACTTTTGCGTACTTTAGCGATGTTTTTCATCGTTAGATCGCCTGGTCACCTCCAAATATTTACTTTAACGATGAAAAACATCGTTAAAATCCCTTTTAACCACCCAGAGAGGCCGTCCTTCCCCTTTTAGCGATGAAAAACATCGTTAAGTGAAGCATACGCTCCATTTGGAGGAGGCGGGCTACTTACTGGGATACTACTGGGATGCTCCGCGGGATTACTCTTCCCTCTCAGCTTCAAAGTGCCGAACTTGCCACTCTCAAGCGGACTGGCAAGCAGATGCTGCTTTCCTAAGGGAAAGGGATAGTGGCGATAGGGAAAAACTACGCTTCCTTTCTGATTCCCTTAGAGAATGAATGGCAATATCGTTAGCTTTATCGCTGTAAAGCTGCACTGTAATATTCCAGCAACTACCACCAATCCAGGCATCCCCCAAAACTTATAATTTCTAAATTTCCTAATAGAATCGCAAAAAAAGACACTTCCCACAAACAAATGGGAAGTGTCCTTCAAAACTGTCTTACAGCAGCTCTTGTCTAAGCTGCTCTGGTGATTTAGGGGATAAATAGCCGAATGGAATATCGAATACCGTCTTGGCGCCGACATGTCCTTCGTTGGAATATTTGTAGACTGCTCTGGCATAAGCAACCAGAACACTAGCCGTGAATTCCGGATTGCTGTCCAGCTTCAAGCCAAATTCAATGATTTGGGTACTGTTTGTCCCTGTTTTACCGCTTCTTAGGACTGTTCCCCCATGCGGCATTGTGGAGTGATCTCTGCTCATCTCTTCCTCGCTGATGAAGTGAACCTCTGTGTTATAGTCAGCAAAGTAGTTAGGCATCGTTTTGATTTCCTCTTCAATGCGGGCCAGATCAGCACCAGGCTCAGCAACCAGATAGCATACCCGGTTGTGCTTCTCTCTTGTAGCCAGCTCAGGGTTGTCTCCGCTCCGCACCTTATTCACTGCAGCTTCAACAGGGATGGTGTACTGAACACCGGAACGAACCCCATCAATCCGCCGAATAGCATCGGAATGGCCTTGACTTACGCCTTTGCCCCAGAAAGTATACTCCTTACCCTCCGGCAGTATCGCCTCGGCAAGCAGACGATTCAGCGAGAATAGTCCTGGATCCCAGCCTGTAGAAATAACGCTGACTTTACCGCCTTTGCGGGCTGCAGCATCCACCTGATCGAAATACTCAGGGATCTTTGCGTGTGTATCAAAACTGTCCACTGTATGGAACAACGCCGCAAGCATCGGCCCTTGCTCAGGCAAGTCCGTAGCCGATCCTCCGCATAAGATCATCACATCAACAAGGTCTGCATATTTCTCCACTTCAGAGATATGGACAATGTTCTGCGACGAGGCGACTTGGTCAACCGGCCTTCTGCTAAAAACCGCTGTTAATTCCATATCAGGGTTCTGCTTGATCGCCATTTCTACGCCGCGCCCTAAATTTCCATACCCTACAATACCAACTCTAATGCTCATTTCCATCCTCCTGTAAGTAATCATGAATTGCTCTCCCTACAATTTTAACAAAAAAAAGTCTTTTCTGGTATGCATAAATAATTCAAGCCAGGGAATGTTTAAAAAGATTCGTCATAGGTTAATAGTAAACAAGTATAAGCAGCACAAAAAGGAGATGGCAAATATGAGTTTCTTATGGTCCTTAATTGTTGGAGGTATAATAGGTTGGCTTGCAGGATTAATAATGGGGAGAGATATTCCAGGAGGCGTTATTGGTAATATTGTCGCCGGTTTTATAGGAGCATGGCTCGGAGGTTTGATCTTGGGTGACTGGGGTCCAGCGATTGGCGGATTCTACTTCATACCAGCGTTAATTGGTTCCATTATACTGGTCTTCATTGCCAGCCTGCTCATGCGTTCCATGAGAAGGGCCTAAATTTAGGCTTGAACGACACTATTCAAATTAAAAAAGGACTGCCGGGGTTTTATCAAGCCCAGGTGGTCCTTTTTTCTATTAAAGCCCCGTAAGAGAGCTGCTGAGCTATTGCTTCAGCAATCCAAAGAAGACTCCCCAGGAATGGGCAGCCTTCTCTTTTTCGGTTATTAATAAGTAGTAAACCCAAGCCATCTTTGGAGCGCATACATGGCTTTTTTAAGAGCTACCGTCTTATCTTCGTAAGCTTCATAGTCTAACGTGAATTCGGCGCCGTCATTGCCCCACAACCGCTGAAAATACTGCCGCACCTGCTGAGCTAACCGGCTGTCAGGAGAAGCTTGGATCTCCAGGTTGCTCTCAAGATTAAGATCAGCCAGGTTTCGGGTAGTGAAATTCGCTGATCCATTATGGATCGTGATCTGATCCTTTTGCTCAATAAACATTAACTTGCTATGAAACTGCTCCTTACCCGTATTGTACCAGCGGATCTGGATTTGCTTGTCCGACTTCTCCAGCAGCTCCGAGGCTACAGGGCGGTTAGGGAGTCCTATTTTATCATTGCCAAAAGCATTTTCGTTCGGGTCCAGGATCAAGCGAATTTGAACTCCACGTTCAGCAGCTTGGAGCAGCTCCTGGATCACCTGCCGATCTGCCAGGTAAAACATAGCCATCCATACCGTATCCCCGGATTCCGTAGCGGCCAATGATTGGAGCACACGCTGCAAAATTTTTCCTTCTGTCAAAAAGCGCAGCTGGACATTTGCTTCTCCATTGGCTTCTCCGTCTGCCCCTGCTTGAGCCATGCTCTCAAAATCAAAATCAGGCACAGTCAATTCGCTCTCCGAGAGATTAAGCGCAGCCTGCTCACTAAGGAGAGCATCGCCAATAATATCCCCCTTCACGGCGAAGCCGGTGTTCGAGTTGTAGAAGCTGGCATCGTGTGCGTTCGCTGATGGTACGATAAGTGTTTTTTCTGTAGCAATAATTTTGCGATGATTGGCTTTCACATTCAGCAGCTTCATATAAGAACGCAAGGTCATATCTGGTGCCGTATCAGCCATGAGATTAGGTATCCACCCTTTGCCTGATTGGCCGAACCCCTGCATGAACATCCGCCATATTCCAGAATATAGAGGACTTGAATCGCGCAGCGGATCAACATCGGTAATCGATGTCGGTATACCACTTGCTTCCAGAAGTTCAAGCTCCTCCGAAGGATGGGATCCATATGAGGTATTAACTTCATCAGTAATAATCAAAATTGGCATTTGTGGATGCCTGTTTCTTTGTGCGATCAATGCATCGGTAAGCTTCCTGCTTAACGGGGGGAACGATTGTTCCTTTTTATAATATCCATTAAATAAAAACATATCCACGACTATAAATTGCTCAGCTTCTTCAATAGCCTTAATTATCCGCTCAAAAATCATCTGTTCATAGACGGTCTGTCCAGCTTTTTTGTACGTTAAATCGTATAAAAATTCAACATCCGTATCCTTCACAAGGCGCACAGGGGCTTCCATAGAAAGTCCAGCAGGTAACGGCTTGTGGGTCTGATAGATCATAACTCCAATCAGAACCAGTAGAAAAAGAAACAGCAGCAGTATGATGAGCAGCCAGAACCTCTTTTTACGTGACTTTGGTGCTCTTTTAGAGAGAGATTGAGAGGTTAAATTCTTCATGCGGCCGCTTTCCTTCCCGTCATTTCTTTCATTTAGTTGGCAGTAATAGCCTACGATTAACTCATGATTAACCCTAGCTTTTACCCCAAAGCAGCAGCCTTCAAACTACCATCATCATTCGATTTATAGTGTGTGGACGGAAGTTGGCGGAAGGTAATTTCTATTCTTTTTTTAATCCCTGCAAGTTTGAGTCTTTACAGAAAGGGTTAAGTGAATACAAGGGAATATACCAATAAACTTTAACAAGAGAGGAATGATTGATTTGAACTGGAGCTGGAATCAATGGATGGATTACTTTTTTACAGGCAGCATGCTGACCAGGGTTATTGCCGCATTCCTGATCCTGTGGATTGGCTTATGGATTTCTGGAGTTGTTGGAAGAGCGATTACGCGCGGCCTGGCCAAAACGAATGTGGATCAGAAGTCAACGCGATATTTTAAGGAGGGTAAGGTAAGTAGTGGCACCGGTTTGGCCGTTAAATATTTTCTGGCTTTACTTACGATTCTCATGGTGCTGCAGCTGCTGAATTTCACCTCCATACTGAATCCTTTTGTCGGGTTCATTAATGTGCTGACTTTATATATTCCGAACGTTCTGGCAGCCGGCTTATTGGCCGTTATCGCCCATATTATCGGAACTATGGTTAAGTCACTTATTTACAGCCTGCTGTCGAACCGTAAGCTCCAAGAAAAAGCAAACCAGCTTGTCTCTTACAGAGATGGCTTGGCCAAAATCGGTTATGCTTTGGTTATTCTGCTTTTTGCACCAGCAATTCTGGGCGCTTTGCAGATTCAGGCGATTGCCGGTCCGATAGGAAATGTCATTGCTCTTATTATTAATTATCTGCCCTTAGTTATAGGTGCAGTCCTGATTCTGGCTATTGGACACTTCATCGCCAAATTCGTGGCTAACCTGGTAGAATCGCTGCTCACTCCATTCCGTTTGGAAAGATGGACAGGCGCAGGCGTTCAAGCCGCTCACGTTATTGGCAGCATTGTTTATTTTCTGATTATTTTCCCGATAGCCGTTCAAGCCCTGAATTTACTTAATATTGCCTCTATTCAAAAGCCAGCAGAGGGAATTCTCAATTTAATCATGGCATGGATTCCCAAAATCGCTATCGCCGCTTTCTTGATTTACATCGGTTATATTCTTGCGAAAATCGTTAGAAACCTGGCTATTACACTCATTTCACCATTAAACGTCAATCAAAAAATGCAGATGCTCTTTCCAGCTAAAGAAAAGGACACTACTGTTCCAGGCTTTTCCACACCAGATGTGCAGGAAACATCCCCAGCCATTCAGCTGGAGACTTACCCGATAACACGCTGGATAGCGAATCTGGTTGGTATTCTGGTCTTTGGATTTTTCCTGGTGGAAGCGACTAATATTCTTAACCTGGCGTTCATCTCTACGACCGTAGGTTATTTAATAGCCTTACTGCCTCGTTTAGTGCTCGTTGTTATCATTATCATTGTCGGTAAAGCATTGGCGCTATTGGCCGAGCGTATGATCAGTGACAGCAATCCGATCAAAAGGTTTGTTTCACCACTCATTCTAATTCTGGCTTTTGTCATTGGACTTACGGAAATTGGACTGGCCTCCATCATCATCACTTCAGGATTTATGATCATCTTGGGCGCATTGGCTGTGACCTTCATCATCTCCGTGGGCATAGGGAGCATTCCCGCCGTCAAAACGTATTGGGCAGAGAAACAAAACAAGCCTAGATTGTAACTACGTAGAGTATAGCTAAGTAAACCAGATATCCCTGAATCGTACCCAACCAAGGGAATCTAATGAAATCCCTCTAATCGATGGGTGATACGCTGTTTTTAAATGCTTATGATACAGGAATAGCAGACTGTGCCGGTTCTTAAGCTGAGTTTCTATTTCACGGAACAGGCTGGATCTGCATTTGGCATCAGGCTCCATCAACAGGCGCCGAATCGTCAGATCCAGCATAGCTTGTACTTCCGGTGCAGCATGCTCCTGCATACTTTTGTAGAGATCAATAAGCCGCAATTCCCGATGTTCATCCAGCATAACGGCAAACAGCAGCAAATCCGCATCCATGCGTGCCTTGCCTTTAAACTGCTCGGCAGGAATGAGCTCAATTTCAAGCAAAATTCCGGCTCGGGCACACACTTGTGCAATAATCTGCGCATCAGACTCATACTGCGGTATTGTAGCCAGCTTAAGCGTTTCTCCACCATAACCGGACGCCAGCAAATTGCGCTTCACCTCTTTGAGATCAGGAAGAACAGGAAGTCCAGAAAGTTCAGATACAGTGTCAGAAACCGCATCTGCCTCTTCAGGCCAGAAGCTATCTCCAGCTTCAATTACATCCCCAGAAAGCAGCTCCAAAAGATAAGCACGATCAATAGCAGAATGAATAGCTTTACGGATCTCAGGGTTAGCTGTCGGTCCACCTTTGAGCTCGTTAACGGTAATAAATTTGCAAGTCATCCCGGATTGGCGAACCTGCTGCCACCTCTCTGCACCCAACTCAGATATCCGCACATTATGCATCACTTGAAAATGCTCATGCTCCTTGGAATCCTTATTGCCATTCTGGTTTTCATTCTGTTGTCCATCCTGCTTTCCAGTCTGGTGTCCACCCTGCTTGGCATCCCTCTCCGGCATCGTCCAAACCTCTACACGGTCCAGAAAACCCCTTCCCTGAAAATAAGCAGCAAAAGCTTCCAAGGTCCAAATTCCCTGCTCATGTCCAATTAAACGAAAAGGCCCCGTTCCCACTGGCATTCTGCCAAACCGCTCAGCCCCGGCCTCACACGCATCCTGCGGCACAATGGAAGCCCTATTCGTCGTCAAAAATGCCAAGAACGCCTCATTGCGTTCAGACAAATGTATAGAGACTGTGGTGTCATTCGGCGTTTCTATCGCTTGAATACAGGCGTACGCCCAGCTGTACAAGCCCCGCGGAGCCAGCCTTTGCAAACGCTCCAGCGAATATTTCACATCGGAGGCGAGCATCTCCCGGCCATGATGGAAGAGCACCCCCTTGCGCAAATAAAAAGTCCAAGTGGTCCGCGCAGCATCCACCTCCCAGGCATGAGCAAGATGAGGCAAAATAGCCTCTCCCTTTGCATCCATCCGGACAAGACCGTCAAACAATTGGTTCACCAAATGGGATTCCCCCGAATAATGAATCGCTACCGGATCCAGGGAATGAATCGTTTGCGGTAAAGGAAACCGTAATATATCGCTGCGCCGCTGCCCCTGGACCTCCGAGCGAAATCCGAATTGACCCGAAAGCCAGTCGTGAAATTGCTCGCGTGCGGAAGAAGCGTCCTCCCCGGCATGCACAAGCTCCAAGGCCGATCGCAGATCCTGCTTGCCGACCATCTCTTGGGCTTCCTGCAGCACCATCTCCTCTTTCCGCGCCAAAAAAAGCAGCACAGAGCGATTCCCGCGACCTCTCCGCGGAGTCCAGCTTAACCACTGCTCCTGCTCCATCCTTTTTAACAACAACACCATATTTCGATGCGTACAGTCTAACAATTGCGACAGCTCCTGTACGGTAATTTCTAAAGGAACCTCTTCGGCTATTTGTGGAAAAGCACGCCTTAAAGTCAAATAATGCCTGCGGATTTTCATCTGGACCTCCCCTATTTCAGGGTCTATTTTTAAAACATGAAATTTGTACGGATAAACTTGCACTTTTTCTTCCTGTTTTCAACGTTACAATAAAAGAGAGAGAATAACAAGGACGATGAGGAGTGAATGTGCATGAGAGATCCGGCGCCATGGCAGAAAAGATATCCGCGAATGCTTCTACTTGCCTGTTTATTCGGGCTGCTCAGCCAATATTTATTTGTAGATAAAGCTGCAGGGATTTCCGTTATTTTGTTTATGCTTGGATTTTATTGCATCTTTTTTTATGCTGTTAGAGGAAGACTTGGGGGTTTCGATAAATGGAGGGGGCAGACGGCTATGGGCTGGTTTCTTTTCCTGCCGATAGGACTGCTCGCGATTACATATATGTTATTTGCTAACGAGCTTTTTCGCACACTGAATAGCTTCGCATTGCTTATTTTGGCAGCTGCACAAACCATGCTGTTAACCCGCTCCAGCGTTCATACCTGGCATGGGATACGTTTTTTTCAGGATGTGCTGCATCATCTTATTGCTGGTCCTTTAACAAAGCTATCTGCTCCATTTAGTGTAGCTGGCAGCATAGCGATTAATTTCTCCAGCGAAAAAACCGCTTCAACCTGGGGTTACATACGCAAAATATCCATGGGTCTACTGCTGGCTGCCCCTCTTCTGCTTGTAGTTATTATGCTGCTTTCATCAGCAGATCCTATATTCCAGTCTTGGTTAGAGAAAATCCCAACTTCACTGGAGGGCCTCTCGCTCGGTAGCGTTATTTATCGGACTGGCGTGGCCATTCTTATTGCGTTATACACATTTTGCTTCTTGTGGGCCTTACTTTTTCCTAAAGAAGTGGACGCCAAGGATACTTTCATGGAGGGCGGAACCAGCAGCCCAAGCGAAAAAGAACGGCGTTTCCTGGATCCCATTGTTGCCAGTACTTTTCTTGTAAGTGTAAACCTAGTTTATATCCTGTTCACGGTTATCCAATTTTCTTATTTATTTGGTTCAACGAATGGCCTCCTGCCCGCTAATATTGCCTATGCCGAGTATGCACGCAGAGGGTTTGCTGAATTGATTATCGCCGCCTTAATAAATCTAGCTTTGCTTCTAATGGGTCTTCACTTTGTGCGCCGTGCAGGCCATAGTCTCGAAATGATCCGAAAGCTGCTGCTAAGCATACTGGTGAGCTGCACGTTCATTATGCTGATTTCTGCTTACAGCCGCCTTTCTTTATATGAGGAAGCCTATGGGTTTACCCAATCCCGGCTCTTGGTCCACGGGTTTATGTGGTTTCTAGGTGTCCTGCTGATTATAGCCTTCGTCCGCATATGGCGGGAACGCTTCTCCTTATCTAAAGCCTATCTTTGTACTTCTATCGTCGCTTATGTACTGATGAATTATATGAATATGGA
This sequence comes from Paenibacillus eucommiae, assembly GCF_017874215.1. GTDB lineage: Bacteria > Bacillota > Bacilli > Paenibacillales > NBRC-103111 > Paenibacillus_AI > Paenibacillus_AI eucommiae. The sequence goes on along the minus strand of NZ_JAGGLB010000005.1, from coordinate 19,713 downwards.
TCATCGAATCGCTTCGAACAATATCGAAAGGTTTAACCGGACAGGTGTGATCGATATGAGCTATCTGGGGAAGCTTTCCACTGATGCAGCCCCCTCTCTGCTAAAACTTCAAGCTAAACAGCCTGAAATTCCGGGATTAAAAGAAGCTGTTGAAAAATTGCAGCGGAAAGCTCAACGTGATACCGCCTGGCCTTCGTGGAATGTTTCAAAGTGGCGTGTTCATTAAGTGATTATAAATAAATCACTGTACCTTCATACACGCCTGGTCTTCCTAATGCTTAGGCTTTTGAACGCGTACCCATTCTATCCCAGTGTAGTCTGTGCCCGGCCCGTCATAATAAACAATCAGAATATCCCCATTGGCAAGCACTGCAGTACCAGGCAAGCCTTTGGAATAGAGACTCATCTCTGCCCAGGCATCCTGCATAGAGCCTTTTTCCCTGGTTTGTGAAGCACCTTCGGGCTTGGACACATCCAAAGTCGCCTCCGACCAGCTTAATCCACCGTCCTTACTCGTTTTCATTCTAATAGCAGGTGTTCCCGTACGGTCTACATAGACCATCGCTATAGCGTTGTCACCAAATGGCACTACGGGAGCTGGCTGCCCGGGTACGCCTGTATCCCGGTATTCAGACCAGGTTCGTCCATGATCAACAGATTTTCTCATATGTATATTCGCATATTGCGCCAATTCGTTATCATAGGTCCAGAATACATTCAGGAGCTCTCCACTCGAAAACACACTTGGCCGCTGATCCCAATAGTAGAATCGGTTAGCCGGATCATGAGCAGCAATGGAATGTTCCTTCCAAGTGACACCTTCATCCTTTGAAAACATCAGTACGGCTGAATGACGCCAAACTGCAGGATCGTCATAGTGCTTGTTCAGCTCAAACTGGCAGGCAAGCTCGCCATTTCCGAGCCTCAATACGGGTCCGGTTGTTGGAGTTGGGACTGGAAATGCAGGGGTATCCATAAGTGAGGGCAAACTCCAGCTCTCTCCTCCATCTTCCGAAAAAGATAGAAAAATACGTGCATCCAGTAAACCCTCGGTTACCGTATTAAAGAATGCAAGCTCCGGCTTCGTCTGATCAATCCAGGATAAAGCCGCCAACAACCGCTGCCCACCCAATGCGAGCAAATGTACAGTACGGAAACTACCCTGCCGTCCATCCACCATTTGCTGGATAAAGGGAGTGATCAGCTCACTCCAGTTCTTTCCTTCATCATCCGACCAAGTAATAACCACCTCTTGACCGGGCAACTCGCTTTTGCTCGGTGCAGCGCGAAAGCCAGCCACCCATCTCCCGTCTGCAAGAATGCATACTGATGGAAAGATGCAGCTGTTCCGGTTACACTGTTTATTTCCGGGATAAATCGTGCCTCTGTCGATAATATTCATGAAAATATCCTCTCCTCCTGCTCCTTCGGAAATTCAGGGATCATGTTGGCTGCTTTCTCTTCCATAATTTCAGCATTTCCCGGTACAGAAAAACACCATTCCTCACAGGTTTCATATCCGCCCTGTTCCTCAAACGCAGCTCTAATCGGCACATATTCCAGGGATACATCCGTATAGGCCATAATCATTAGATTCAACATAGGAAATTTTGCTTTTAGTGAGAGAGCACATTCAACGAACATCTCACCTGGCAAAAAAACGAATACAATCGTCCCCAGACCAATCACTGCAATTTCAGATAACATTTGCCTGCCCGGATACTTGCCGAGAAGGACGATGCGCTCTGCCAGACTCATTATATTTGTACCAGAGCTGCCAACACTTAAGTCTCCAGATTCAGTAAAATACTTTTCAATTTCCACGGTTAACGCGCGCTTTAAATCTTCCATACTTCGTAAAATACGCAGCTCTGTTTCTATGTGCTCGCATGAAATCAGCAAACCATCCACCATTACGGCTCCCGCAGATGAATAGCTTTCGATAGCGGCATCCGCAACCCGCCTCCCCAACTTCATACTATCTTCGAGCGGCTCGCCAATCGTATATTTTCCCGGACTTATGTTACCGGCACAGCCTTGAAGAAAGAGACAGATTCCGCCCAGTTCACGCTCTACTGTTTGCGCCGCATAGCCGGGATAATCCCAGCAAATTTCTGTCGGTTGATGATAAGTGGTGGCATGACAAGCATAATTAATTAAGCAGCCCATCAAATCTCCCTGACTCCCAACGAGCCATGTACACGACACTTCAGGATCGATAAGCCCATCCGGATACGCACGAAGCTCTGCACTTACACCCCGGCCATACCGAACGCCGATTGTCCCGTCAGGAAGTGTAACGCGGCGGTTGCAAGCCACTTCCCGGACTATGCCTTTGGAAAATCGGAATTGTACTGCTGCCATACTGCCTTTAGCCTTTGTTGCTGCTTCTACCGCGCCCTGTAACACATATTCATAATAATCATCGTCGAGAAATTGCAGCTGCCATGGCTTTAAACAATCTTGTGCACTACGATGCAAGAACGGGGATGAATGGGTATGTGTCGAATTAATAAAAATATGCTCCTCCAGCAAGCCTGCCGTCTTAGCAATGACCCTTCTCATATCTGCAATGGTGCAGCTATATAACGATGTCGTATCAACAGATACAATCGCTGTCATTTGTTCCCCCATACGAATTAGACAAATCTTGATTTGCAATGGCGTAATAATTCGGGTAACTTTACAATGCATAGACAAAGAAGTAAGTGCTCCGATCTCCGGCGTTATATCTGCAACCCCAAAGCCTGCTTCCGCCATCCGCCTGCCCCCTTCTATTATGACTTTCCATTTTTATAACGGCAGCCAAGTACCTAGCTTCATCTGTACTGCACGCTCGTATATGATGGTGCCGACGGCCATATCTTCAAGCGCAAGCCCCAAATTCACCGACATGATACGTTCCTGGTTATTTTCTCTACCCGGCTTCTGTCCAGCGATAATCTGGCCAAGATCCGCATAAACTTCGGGAATATTCCGGAAATAGCCATCCTGCTTGTAGTACATCATCTGCTCATAATCATCGGTACAGAATTTAGCTGACAAGTGCATGGCAGCCGGCTTCCAATAGGAATCAAAGTCTACAGGGGAAGCAAACGAGCCCTCCTTGAACCACTCCGCTTCTATCACCGGTTCAGGTTCTTTTAGAATTGGGCCCGTCGTCACGATGATATCGCAGTCCACGACGGCATCTTTGGGTATAGCTGCTTTAATAAACTCCACCTGCGGATATTGCAAGGCCATTTTCGTTATGAAGCTTTCTGTCTTTTGAGGGAAAATGTCATAAGTATAGACAGTTCTAATCTGTTTCTGTACGATCATCAAAGCTTCCAGATTACTCTCACCCTGTACACCGCATCCGAGAATGCCGAGGGTATGAGATTCGGGTCTGGCCATATATTTCGCCGCTACAGCCGTCGCTGCCCCGGTTCTCTTGGCCGTTACCCAAGTGCAGTCCATTACAGCAAGGGGAATTCCTGTAGCGGGGCTATTCAGGATCATAAGGCCTGTAATGTAAGGCAGCCCGCTTTTGTAATTATCCGGATAGCCGGAAACCCATTTGACTCCTGCGACATTCATATCCGGAATATAAGCAGGCATCGCGTGGATAAAGGCATCCTTTTGCGTATGTATGCCTGGTTTGGGCGGCATTTCCGTTTTACCTTCACCTTTCAGGCGAAACATGCGCTCCAGCGATTGAATGATTTCTTCCATGGATACATTCACTTTCATAACATCCTCTTTAGACAAATACAGCATTTGCAGGCTATCCATAATAACCATCCTTCATCATTAATAAATTTAACTAGTTTGGGTAACGGTTGAGTAGTTAGCCAAATAGTTCTTTTCATACCAACCCCAACTCTTTCTGTATACAGTTGAATATCAAATCATGCCCACTCTGTTTGAAATGGATAGCATCACCAAACCATAAGGAAAGATCCTCTCCTGCCTTCCAAAGCTCGACCGCTTCATACGCAGCATCTGCGAGCAGCAGCTTGTGAATAGTTGCCAGTTGCCGCAGTTTCTCTAAATAGTCATCGTATAAATGGGTGTAGTGTGTATCGATCATAGGCTCATTCCACCCATAGCTTTCTCCCATGCTAGTTGATAACGGCCCTGCCGTCCACAGTACAATCTGGCATCCCATATCCGTGGATCGAGCTATCATTGTTTCCATTGCAATCTTATAGTCTTCCAGCGAGCCATTATTTTTCCAATCGTTGATGCCGAAATTCAAAATCAGATAGTCCGGCTTAAGCGGGCTAACAATCGTATCAAACCTCTCCAACCCCTGAGTGCTTTCCCATCCCCCCATACCTCTATTATAAAATTGCACATTAGGATTGCGTTTCTGAAGAGAACGTTGCAGTTGCTGCGCCCAGGAGCCGTGGATCAGCCCGGCATTATTGCCAGCTTCACCAGCCTCTATCCAGCCGTCTGCGCAGCTGCCATATGTCCAACTGTCCCCATAAGCAACAATGGTGATTGCACTGTTCCGGATCATGCTTTCGCGAAGTTTGCTTAATCGGTTATCCTCTTTCATAGGAAGTCTCCATATTGAGTTATTTTCATAGACTGAGACCTAGATACGTGCCTCCTGGTTGATGGAGGGAGAACACTGAAAGAGGGTCTGAACTGACTTTCTGAAATCGAAAAGTTACGCAAACCCGTCGATATTTCTCGATTTCAGAAACAATAGTTTCGACTCTCTTTCAGTATTCATAATTCATAGAAATAAGCCATTCTTACTTTATATAATCTGCGGTTAAAGGCATTTTGTTCAGTTCTTCCAATAATTTCTGTTCTCCTGCATCATTCAACTTCTTCAAGTAACTATCCCATTCTTTGTCGATATCTAATTTTCCGCCTATGGCATTAAACTGAAACTCATTGACGATCGTATCGATTGAGGCACTTACTTCACTTGAAACTTCCCTGTACTTCGTCTGATTCAAGAAGTCATTTCGATGAGGCAGAATCGCAAGCTTCGAATACGCTTCGCTGCTCCCAATGGCTTTTACTTTTGTAAACAGCGGGTTTAATGTCCAGGACATCGTTTCTGTGGTGGCAATATAGTTGCCATTCATTGGAGTAAACGCAGGGCTGTCTTTGATCGGCAGGATGGCTGATTTCCTCGGCTCGCCCTCCCAGGTGTAATTGATGCCTTCTTGTCCATACTGCGTGTAGATCATTGCATCCGGATCAAAATACATATATTCAAACCACTGCAGAATGCGGATCAGCTTCTCATCGCTGACATCGGCGCGAATTAAGGCGATATTACCCGTATAGGGTTCTAAGGTAGTTAACGTCGTGCCGGTTGAAGGAGTAATCAAAATTTTCGCATGCGGCTGCGTGTTCAACAGCAGCTGCGGGACACGATCCAGTGCATAACTCGCTCCCACATAATCGGATTGTGTTAACCAAAAGCCTACCCTGTCTCCGGCAATTTTCTCATTCCACAGGTTCCAATCCGTCGTGAAGAATTCCGGATCAACGCTTCCTTCTTTATATAATGCTTGAGCTTCTTTCAAAAATTGTTTGTATTTATTGGATACATACCAATCCGTTGTTTTCCCGTCTTCTTCCAGATTATTAGCGTTAAACCCGGCATAACCCGAGAGCTGGGCCCAGGTCCAGTTGAAATAGGGAGAAAAAGCACTCATCCCGTAAGTATCTTTCTTGTTGTTCTTGTTCGGATCATCCTGACTGAACGATCTTAATATATTCACATGCTCGTCCTTAGTGAAGCCTGTATCCGTGTACCATATTCTCCCTTCCTGGTCTAGACTCTTCAACTCCCCATTAGGCTTGATTCCGAGGTTCTCCAGCCAATCCAGGCGATAGAACGCCATCATACTAATCGATAAATCCTCAGCATAAGCGGATAGCGCCAGCTGCTCATCCGGATGAACCTTGGATTCGTATTTCTTCCAGCCTTGGGGGTATTTATCGAGCAATTTCGCATAGGACGGTGCGTATTTCTCTATCATGCTGCGGGGAATTGTCCGAGTCACCTCTTGTTCTATCAGACTTTCCGGTGTATTGGCTCCCGGACCCTGCCACCCGAAATCCGGCATTTCCCCGGAAGCATACATCAATTCAACTTGCTGTTTATTAGACTTGTCCACCTTAACGGGCTTAATGGTAATGTTAAGTTTTTCCTCCAACTGTTTCGTAACCCAGTCTCCCTCCACTACATTCGTATTAAAAAAGGTGGAGAGATAGGATATATCAAAATGCTTGTCAAATGCATTGGCTGCTCCCGGGGTACCTGTATCGTTCGGTGCCTTTGTTGCATCCGGGTTACTTCCCCCTATGTTTTCTTTGTTGTTATTGTTATCTTTGCTGCTGCATGCTGCCAAAACGATTGCCATGATCAAAATAAAGAGAATAATAGTCCGCTTCCTTGCCATTTGCTTAACCTCCCTGATTGGAATAGAATATCGTACTGTCTCTCTGTTCGACTTTTTATATTTACATACCCATCCCCCCCTCCAGATCTTGCAGCCATGCTTCATCAAAGATGGCCATATCCAGATCGCTCGTCATCGGCCTGATGTCTCTGTAGTGGCTGATACCCAGTAAAATCCGTCCGTCATCCAGCTGGATCACCCCATGATTGCTAAGCTGGTTTGTACCGGCTTCACGCGCAATAATTCGCGGATCGCCCCAGGTACGGCCGCCATCCCTGGAAATCGCCGCGACTAATGGGTGCCTCGGCTGCTGCGTAGTGGAGGAGATATTGTTCCAGATGACCAATAAGCTGCCGCTTTGCAGTTTGATCATACGTGCCATGGATTCAGGCGCTGGCAGCATGGAAGGAGCAGCTGCTTGCCAGTTCTCACCGCCGTCTTCCGAGACAGTCTGATACAGATATCCGCCTTTGGTGCGAAACAGGCAGTACAGGCGGTCGGGCGCTGTTTCGACGATTTGCACTTCCATGACCCCGCGCGGAGTATCACAGGTGATCTCACCGCTTCGTCTCCAGGTACGGCCCTCGTCATCAGACAATAGGCAGACAGCCGTATAATGCTGCAGCCCCTTCCCCGAATCCGAACGATCAGGATCCAGGTAACTGAATGCCACTGCAATTCGTCCGCTCTGCAACTGGATCAGCTCATCAATAGACCCGTAGAAGCCGACGCCGGGCAAGCTCTTGCCACCGCTGATGTCCAGATAGGGCAGCTCTTCACCGTGATCGAATGTGATTCCGTTGTCCGCAGACCGGCGAATAAAAATTCGGGTTTGGCTCTTGAAATAGTCGCTATGGGCTGTGAAGGTGCTGTCTGCTTCGTCAACTTCGATATTGTGCCTGGTCTGGGTGTGCAGCATGAGTGCCTTGCCTGATGTACGCAGCTGAAGCATGCACACAAAGTACGGCACTCCTTCCGGGTAATTCGCCATATAAACCTGTGGATCTGACCAAGTCAGTCCGCGGTCTTTAGTTATGGAATACAGCTTAACCAGGTTGGATGCACATTCATCAAAGTCATAGGCAGCCCAGTACATCATCACTTGCCCATCCGGGAACTGAAAGAAACGGGGCTCCTGATGATAATCCGCACCGATGCCGCCACGGATAAAGGAAGCGTATTCGAGCTTGCCCGGTGTATAGGTCATTGGAATAATACGTGCGATTTTCATGTAAACTTACCCCCATTATCAATTTAGAGTTTGTAGACAGCATGACCGTCAACCCTTTAACGAACCGATCATAATCCCTTTCACAAAATACTTTTGGAAAAATGGGTAGACGAGCACGATGGGTCCAATGGTAATCATGGTAAGGGCTGCTTGAAACGATTTGCCCGTAACATATTTGTCAGGATGCATGGTGTTAAAATTTAAGGTATCTGTGGGGATCGTGCTGCTGGCTTGACTCAGCAATTGCTGCAATATGGCTTGAAGCGTCAGATTATTATCGCTGCGGATATAAATCAAGGCGTCGAACCACGCATTCCAGTGCCCGACGATCGACAAGAGGGCGATCGTCGCCAGGATCGGTTTGGATAGAGGCATTGTAATATAGAACAAGATTCGGATATATCCAGCTCCATCTATAAAGGCCGCATCCTCGATTTCTTTCTCCATCGACATGAGGAAATTACGCACTAACAGTACATAGAATACACCTACAGCTCCTGGCAGGATATATACGAGTAAATTATCAATAAGTCCTAATTTACGTATAATCAGGTATGTAGGAATCATACCGCCACCAAAAAACATCGGAATAAGAAAGAAAGATGTCCAATAATTTCTGAAAGGAAGATCTCTCTTAGAAAGCGGATATGCCGCAATAGTTACCAGGAAGACGGTCAACGCTGTGCCGCATATTGCCCGGTAGAACGTTACCAGATAGGCCATTGGAATCCGGTTGTTGGAAAAGGCAAATTCATAGGCATCGAAGGATAAAGTTTGGGGCCATAAGCGCAATGTCAGCGATGCCGTTTTCTTGGGATCAGAGACGGATAACAGCAGCATATCCCAGAAGGGCAGCAGGATACTAAAACAAAATACAGCCAACAAACCATACGTAAAGAGATCAAATACTCCAAGTTTATACTTTCTACTCATATGCTTTCACTCTCCTCTTTGGGCCCATCTACCAAATACCGTAATCACTAAATTTCTTAATCAACCTATTTGAGAAGTAAACCAACAGCAGGCCAATCAAGCTTTGGAACAGCCCCACCGCTGCAGCGTATCCAAATTTGGATTCCAGCAGTCCCTTGCGGTACACGTAAGTATCAATAACATCCGCGACATTCATGACAAGCGGATTGTACAGGTTAAAGATCGGATCAAATCCCGCGTTAAGAATGCTGGACAGGGATAATATGAATAAGATGATGATGGCAGGCATGATGGCGGGGATAGTAATGGAAAACACTTTTTGCCACCTGCCGGCTCCGTCAATTTCCGCTGATTCGTACAACGTTGGGTCAATTCCGCTGATGGCTGCCAAATATATAATCGAGCCCCATCCCACACCCTGCCAAATGGAAGCAGACAGCAGGACAGGAATAAACAAATGACTGTTGGTCATGAAATAAATCGGCTCGATTCCGAACAACCCCAGCAGTGCATTCACAATTCCCCCCTCTGGAGAGAGCAATTGGTACACGAAACCGCCAATGACGACCCAGGACATAAAGTGTGGCAAATAAGAAATAGTTTGTACAACTCTTTTATAAGGCAAATGCTTCATTTCGTTCAGCAGCAGCGCAAAAATGATCGGTGCAGGAAATATAATCAGAATGCTTAGAAGATTGATGCGTATAGTATTCCATAAGGCTCTGCGGAAAAACGAGTCATTAAGCATGGATTTAAAATAGGCAAATTGATTCCAGTCACTGCCCAGAATCCCTTTACTGTAATTGAAATCCTTAAAAGCGATCAGCACGCCGTATAAGGGCATGTAATTAAAAATAAATACAAACACGGCCGGCAGCAGCATAAGCAGATAGAGCGCTTTCATCTGGCGCAGCTTCCTCCATGTTCTGCCCGCTTTCTTTCGATGAACCAATGGCAATTGTGTAATAGACACCTTCGTTATATCCCCTTTCAATCCTGTTGTTCATAGTTGAATTATACCGAATGCCTTCAGGGGAGAAGTAAGAGTATTTATATGGTTTTCATGGATTATTTAATCCTGTTCTTTAAAAAGCTTAGGAACATTCAGCGTAACCTGCGTATATGTATCCCGTTCGCTATGCAGCGTAACCCCAAATTGTGCCCCAAAAGACAGGCGAATTCGTTCGTGAACATTTAGAATTCCCATACTTTCACCCATTTCGCCGATAAGCAGGCGATTTTGCAGCACTTCCAAAGCCTCCTTGGAAATTCCTTTGCCATCATCAGCCACAGTAATAAGAATCTGTTCATCGTTTTGCTCACAAGTAATCGAGATGGTTCCTTCTCCCTGGTAATCGCGAAAACCGTGATGAATCGCATTCTCAATCAATGGCTGCAGAATGAGCTTGGGTATATGACATAGGAGAACGGCCTCCTCGATATTCCATGTGAATCGAATACCGTCGCCATAGCGCATTTCCATGATGGAAACATAGGCCTTGGCATATTTGATTTCTTCATGCAGCGGAATGATCGTTTCCCCCCGGCTAATGCCGTAACGGAACAAGCGGCTTAACGATTGGATCATCTTTATTGCATTTGCAGTATGCTGTTCTTGCATCATGTAGATGATATTATCCAGCGTATTCTGCAGAAAATGAGGATTGATCTGCGCCTGCAGCGCCCGGATATCGGCAATATTCTTATTGTTCTCAGCCTCATGCTTCTTCTTGCTGACAACAAGCAGGTTATCTACCAAGCCTTCAATGCGCTCCAGCAGCTGATTGAAATTGTCAGACAATTCATAAACCTCATCAATCACATAAGGCTTTGAGGGCATCTTCGTAAATTGTCCCAGTTCAGCAATATACAGGCTGCTGTTTATTTTGTTAACCGGGCTGAGTAGTGCCCAGGATATAGAAAATGACAAAATTAATAAGGTTAGAAACAGGACGATGAGCAAATAAATATTGTTCATTAAGACAGCGCTGCTTTGTTTGACAATATCCTGTTTATTATAGAGGGAAACGAGATAAAAAGATGTTGAGCCCAGCTTCTGATAAAACATGTAATACGTTGTCCCTTGCCATGAAATGGGCTTCACCCCTCCTGTTTCATTCATACGGACAACGAGGAGGTCCTTCCACTCGCTGCTGCCATCGGCCATATTATTCTCATCAAATAGAAATACGGAACCCCTAGCCAAGGATAACTTGGAATATAACTTGGTGATCTCGTCCATCTGAATTTCTATCTGTGCATAACCAATCGGCTTTAAATGCAATAAATCGGTGATCGTCAAACTCAATTTGGCAATATCTGCGCCTAATTGATCTTTTCCAGTGCTCCAGACAATTTTCTGCCGCGTTTTCTGAAGTGTGCTAAAATCCTTTGAATCCATTTGCTGTTCCTGCCAGTAACGGCTGGATAAGAGCAGCTGATTGGAGGTGTTATACAGACTGAACGTGCCGTCCATGCCCAGATACATATATTGTTTCATCATATCGTAGATGGATGCTTCCGATTGGGCATCCCCTTGCAGGTAACGCTGCATAAGATTGCTGTAAGCTTGACCGAGCAGTAACCTTTCCTTTTTTTCCATGAAGTCGTTCATGCTCTCTACCGTATCCTCGAACACCATTTTATAATCCATAAGGATCTGCTTGGACAGCATCGAACTAGACATCAAATGGAACATTAATACAAAACCGCAAACCGGGGCAAGAATGGAAACCAGGAAATAGTAATAGATCTTCTCACGAAGAGGCATTTGTTTAGGGCGATTTAAATCGGTAGAGCGGGCAGCAGCGGCATCCCCCACTTTATATCGCTTCATGTACGAAGTCAGGTTCGCAATGGGACGGGCAATACGTCTGGCGATAAATTTGGAGAACAGAAAAGAGAGGATGAAGCAGATGAGGAAGAAAGATATGGCCAGCGCAAATAACAGCGTGATTTGATTGCTGTAGGCTTTGTTCTCAATGCTGTAATACACTTTCCAGCCGTTAAATTGATTCATTTGTGCGTAGATGATGCGGGACTCAACCACTTTACCGACTCGAATGACTTCCCCTCTGCCAACCGGATCACTCTCATTTAACGATCCGACATCGACATGGCTGAACGATTTGCCCCGATAAATGGTATAACCACGATCATCGACAATCATAATATCATCTTTTTTATCCAGCTTATTGATTAATGGAAGATTCTGCAGGATGACAATCACATTACCATAATACTTGTCATCTGATCGGAGCGAGGTGATATAATAACTCTCTCTCTCCATATCCAGCTTTCGAGAATTCAGTAATGTACCTTGATCAAGAGGGAATTCGGAATCTATGAATTGCTCCGGATACACGAACTCGATCCCGCTTATTTGCCTGGCCATGAACTGATCTGCTATTTGCCCGTTAAACAGTAAGTGGCCGCTGTAATATTGCGCTGCCCTGGTGACGATATTAATCCCTTTAATTGCTTTATTATTAATGGTCAGGTTCATTAAGTATCGATTAACTTCGTCAACGAGCTCACTTTTGCGAAATAAATCCCGATCCTCGTACTCCAATTCTTGAAGGATATCTATCAGCTGTATATTGTTCTGCAGCAGGGCGGTAATTTTTCCAGTACTTTCGTAAAAATCTAGAATTTCTGCATCGATCTGGTTAAAATCGGCTTTATGGATGGCATCCATCTTTTCAGAAATAAGCACTTGAGCATCTGAATAAAACACAACGGCTGTAATGAACAACGCAGTGCCCGCTAATGTCAATGACAGTGCAATCAGCAAACTTTGCAGTTTGATACGAAATCGGTGCGGTACATGAACATTCATGTGGTCTCCCTCATCATTTCATCCGGTTTGTGCGGTAATCCAGCGGCGTAGTCCCCACATACTTTCTGAATATTTTGCAAAAATACGAATAATCATCGTATCCGACTTTGTATGCAATGTCTTTAACAAGGAAGTCGGAATACTGCAGCAGCTGCATCGCTTTTTTAATCTTCACTTCCGTAACATAATCTATAAAATTTTGATTCGTTTCTTTTTTAAAAAATATGCTGAAATAGGTTGCAGTAAAGTGCAGCTCTCTGGCTACTTCCTGCAAAGTGATTTTAGATTCGATATGCTCTTCGACGAACTGCTTGGCACGGGTGATGCATTGTTTCTCCATACTATTGTATGAAGACAAGTCTGCGGGGGCTGGGGGTATATAGTTGGGGCGTGCAGCTAATCTCAAGGACTTTGATATGGAAGCAAATAATTCTTTGACTTCATCTTCTTCCACCGGTTTCAACAAATACCCTTTCACACCAAGTTTTATCGCTTCCTGAGCAAATTTAAAATCATTGTAAGCGCTTAATAAAATAATATGAATTTCAGGAAATAATTGATGAATTTGAGCTGCCAGTTCCAGACCGCCCATACCCGGCATCTTGATATCCGTCAATACGACGTGAGTCTGATTGGTTCTGACGAAGTCCAGCGCCTCCTGGCCATTATTACATGTTCCTATTACCTGGAACCCAAACTCCTGCCATGAAAATCTTTTCTTCAATCCATTTCGAACGTATTCCTCATCGTCAACAATCAATAGTTTGTGCACGTTAACCACCTTCCTTTCTTTTTCATCGCAGGGTCACAGGATTGCTGTTCTCTAGAAATACCTTTGCCATTCGATGAATTACTCACCATAATAAATCCATTTATTTCTATAGTCAATATATAGATTCTATATTTTCGTCGTTGTGCTTTAGCTAGGCCGCTGGGACTGAAGAACGCCCCCTCCCGCGCACACAACCGAGAGGATCTGCTACTTAACGATGTTTTTCATCGCTAAAAGTACCAGGTCGACTCCACAACCTTATTTAACGATGAAAAACATCGTTAAAATCCCCTTTTACCACCCAAAAAGGCCATCCGTCCTCTTTTAACGATGAAAATCATCCTTAACGTGCCGTTTGGCCAGGAAACACTCCTTTTAACGATGAAAAACATCGTTAAGTGGCGTACGCTTATTTCAGCGGAGGGCGGGCTGCCAATAGAAGTTACTTTCCTGAGGTAGAGGGATAGTGGCGATAGGATAATCTGTGCTTTCTTTCTGATTCCATTACTAATAAAACCTAATAAAACCACAAGAAAACGCCACCTGAGCCATAGTGGTCAGATAGCGCTTCTAAATCAAATAATCAGTCTATTTAATGCTTGCATCCACTTCTTTGACCATCTCGGATACGGAAAGCAGTCCGCCTCCGGAGAGGTACCAGTAGTTGGAATCGAGGTATACAATGTGGCCGTTTTTCATCGCTTTGGTGTTTTTCATCAGCTCGTTTTCTACTAATTTCTTGGCTGCGGCTTCTTCGCCAATAGCGCCGTCGCGGTCGATGACAAACAGATAGTCAGGATCCTTTTCAACAATATATTCGAAAGAAATACTCATGCCATGTGTCGTAACTTCGATGTTGTCGTCAACTGGAGCAAAGCCAAATACATCATGCAAAATACCAAATCTGGAGCCTGCTCCATAGGCACTGATTTTGCCGCCATTAGAAAGAATAATTAATGCTTTTCCATTTGTGGAGGCCTTTGCATGCAACGTTTGAATCGACTGATCGATCGCCGCCAGCTCCTGGTCTACAACAGCTTCCTTATCAAAAATCTTGCCTAAGGTTTTCATGTTCTCAGTAAAGGACTCCATATATTTCTTGGTATCCACCCCGATATAAATGGTAGGAGCAATTTTGCTCAGCTCTGCGTAAGCCTCGGATTGTCTTCCAGAAATAATAATTAAATCCGGTTTGATTTTATTGATGGCTTCGAAATCAGGCTCTTTTAAGCTGCCCACATTGGCATATTTCTTATCTTCATACTTGGACAAATAGGGCGGAATGTTAGCTTGCGGCACACCTGCCACTTCTACACCCAGCTTGTCTAAGGAATCCAAGGCGCCAAAATCAAATACAACAACGGTTTGCGGGTTTTTCTTTACCTTGGTTTCTCCTAATTGATGCGTAATCGTTAATTCTGTCTCTACTGCGGCTGTTGGTGCAGGTGTTGCTGCTTCTGGAGATGCTGCAGAGCCTGAAGGTGAAGCTGCAGGTGTAGATGAGCCTCCGTTTTCCTTCGAATTGTTTGCAGCACATGCTGAGACAAGGATCGCTAAAATAAAGGTCATGACAATAAGGGTTAAGCTTTTTTTCATGGTTTTCACTCCTATTTAGGTTTATGGTTAAGCTTAAGCAAAATAAATACAAATTCGATTCCCGCCAATGGTCTCGATTTGAATATCCATCTCGTAAACTTCTTTTAACACGGCAGGGTGTATAATCTCATCAGTAGCACCTTCTTTCACTATTTTTCCATCTTTAAGCGCAACTATATAATCTGAGTAACAAGATGCAAAATTAATATCATGCAGCACAAGAATAATCGTCTTGCCCAGCTCATCAGCCATCCTCCGAAGCACCTTCATAATTTGCACGGAGTGCTTCATATCGAGGTTATTCAAGGGCTCATCAAGAAAAATGTACTCTGTGTTCTGGGCGATAACCATGGCAATATAAGCCCTTTGCTTCTGCCCCCCGCTTAGCTGATCCAGGTACTTATCGCGCATATCCCCAAGATCCATATAGTTTATCGCTTCGTCAACATGCTTCAGATCTTCCTTCGTCAGCCTGCCCTGGGAATAGGGAAAACGTCCAAAGCTAACCAGCTCCTCTACCGTCAAACGAATATTGATATGATTGGATTGCTTGAGAATAGACAGCTTCTTGGCCAGATCATTGCTGTTCCACTGGGATATTTCCACGCCGTCGATACAGATATCTC
This sequence comes from Paenibacillus eucommiae, assembly GCF_017874215.1. GTDB lineage: Bacteria > Bacillota > Bacilli > Paenibacillales > NBRC-103111 > Paenibacillus_AI > Paenibacillus_AI eucommiae. The sequence continues at coordinate 4,298 of NZ_JAGGLB010000005.1, read as the reverse complement.
CCTGATTTTTCGTAATCAAGCGGGTTATCATCGATAGCAGGGTGCTTTTGCCAGCGCCGTTGGGTCCAATGAAGGACGTGACTTTCCCCTTAGTGATCTGCAGGGAGACATTATCTATCACATGCTTAGTGCCATATTTCTTGGAAACGCCTGTTACTTCTACCACGATTTATTCTCCTTTAACAGAAGGTAAATAAAATATACGCCACCGGCAAAATTGATAATGACACTTAACGAGGTGGAGAAGGTAAAAACCCGCTCTACAATCAACTGCCCGCCAACCAAAGCAATAATGCTAACCAAGCTGGAGCTTATAATTAAATATTTATGCTTATATGTTCTTATAAACTGGTAAGTCACGTTGACTACAAGCAGCCCGAGAAAAGTGATCGGTCCGACCAGGGCCGTTGAGATGGATACAAGAATCGCAACGACGATCAGCAGCCTTTTTACGACATAATCGTAGTTGATCCCTAAATTGATGGCGTGTTCTCTACCGAGAGACAGTACATCCAGATATTTGGTGAACTTGGCGAAATAAACGCCGACCAAAAGCATCAGTATCATAGCGATTAACAAAATGTCCGTATTGACATTGTTAAAGCTGGCGAACATCTTGTCCTGAACGATGAGAAATTCATTGGGATCGATAAGCATCTGCAAGAAGGACGATATACTGGAGAAAAAGGTACCGAAAATAATCCCGATCAACAGCAAAAAGTAAATATTCCGCCCTTCCCGCCGAAACAATATCCGGTACAGCAGCCCCGCAAACACAACCATCAAGCCGACCGACAAAAGAAAGTGAGTCTGTTTATTCATCATCGCCAGCGTAGTGGAGCCGAAAACAAAGACGACAAAGGTTTGGATCAGCAAGTAAAGCGAGTCAAGCCCCATAATCGAAGGCGTCAAAATTTTGTTATTCGTAATCGTCTGAAACACCAGCGTAGAGAACGCTATAGCAGCTCCCGTGAGTACAATGGCAAGGATCTTCTTACCTCTTCTAGGCAAAATATAATCCCAATTTCCACTTGCATCTATCACGAGAAACGTTGTAATTAAAGCACCGGCAAGAATCACAAGAAGGCCAATTTTAAGCTTATCACTCATATGCCTTTCTCCTTATTAGCAAATACAGGAACACACCGCTTCCTATGACTCCTACAGTAAGACCAATTGAAATTTCGTAAGGATAAATAATGACACGGCCCAGGATGTCACAAAATAACACGAAGACGGCTCCTAATAACGCTGTGTGAGAAAGACTTTTCTTAAGATGATCCCCTTGATAAAACGTAACGATATTCGGAATAATCAGCCCCAGGAACGGAAGCGAGCCTACAGTAAGCAGCACAACCGATGCTACAAGAGCTATAATCACCAGCCCTATACGCACCACCTGCTTGTAGTTAAGTCCGAGATTAACAGAAAATTCCTCGCCCATTCCCGCAATCGTAAACCGGTTTGCAAAAATATAAGCTACGATCACCAGCGGGATACTAAGGTATAAAAGCTCATACCGCCCCTTCATAATCATTGAAAAATCACCCTGCAGCCATGAGCCAATGCTCTGGATAAGATCATGCTTGTAAGCAAAAAATGACGTAATCGAGCTCACAATCCCCCCAAACATCAAACCTACAAGCGGGATAAAAATCGTATCCTTATATTTAACCTTCTCCAATATTTTCATAAAAAGGAAGGTTCCAGCCAAGGCAAAAACAAAGGCTACCAGCATTTTTTGCATAGGACTAGCCGAAGTAAAGATCATTAAAGCTACTAATACACCTAAACCTGCCGAGTCCATCGTTCCAGCTGTAGTCGGGGATACGAATTTATTTCTAGTCAGCTGCTGCATCATCAGGCCAATAATGCTCATGCTCACACCAGCGATAATAATGCTGATTAAACGCGGAATGCGGCTAACAAATAAGATTTGCGCCTGATCCTCACTTAAATGAAACAGATCAAATGGAGTAAGGTTTTTTACACCCACAAAAACAGAAGTAAATGATAAAATTAGCAGCGCTGCAATCAGGTATCTTTTTTTCATGACGCTTCCTTACGTACGGAGTATTGGTTGTAACGCTTTTTCTACGGGAAAGATAATCATTCTCATCATGTCCTAAAAAGAAGAAAATGATAATCGTTATCACCTTCATCTATTTTACATGAATTTATGGGTACTGGAATGGACGTTCCTTTTATTCGCATGGATTTTCCGGCAGCTTGATCGATAGGACGTTTATTCATTGACTAGCCGGCTGCGCTAAGGATGCTATCAATGGCTAATGATGCTACAAGCTACTGATTTTGCAGCAACTGTACGGTTTGGTCAATCAAACTTTCATGGACAGCCGCATTGTACAAGAGGGGTTCCTCATGACGGACAAACAGGCAGTTCTGGTTGCGCCGGTTTCCTTTTAAACGCCGCCAGTCTTTTTCCAGCTGTGTACAAAAATCGTCGGATTCCGAAGTCTGAACGAGAAACAAGACGTTCTCGCAGTCCAATGCGGCAACTTCGTGAATCGAGGTAACGTCCAGGAACCGAATATGCTCAGCAGGACCGGCCGGTGTCACCTGAAGATCATCGTAGAAAAAATCCTTCATTTTTTTGCCCTGCATGCCAAACACACGGAAACGCCCCGCCGCGGCACCGACGAGTAGAAAAGGTTTGCTGCCCAAATGCCTATGGATGTGAAACCGTGCATTCTCTACCTTCATATCGAAATAAGTTAACCAGCGCTCTGCTATTGTGGGCATGTCGAGTACGCGGCTGATTTTGAGCAGACGTTCTTTCCAGGAGTAGGTTTTCCAGTAGAGCATCAGCACAGGCGCTATCTTCGATAAGGTCCGGTATAATTCATCCGGGATCGGTGATGTCAGGATAAGCTCCGGATTGGAATTTTCAATCAGCCTAATATAGGATTCCGGATGCTCCGACCATCCCCGCTGCAAAGTAATCTTGGGGACAATGCCCAGCACCGATAGATCGCCTTGAAAAACCGGTGAGAGGTTGGCAATTCGTTTTTTGGCCAAGCCCGTATATTCAGTCGGTGACAGCCCCATATGCTTCTTAAACAACCTGCTAAAATACAACTCATCCGGGTACCCAACCGAATGGGCCACCTCCATCACTGAAGATGAGGAAGCAGACAATAAATACAGGGAGACATTCAACCTGGTCATCGTAATAAATTTATTCGGGCTGAGCCCGGTAGTTCTTTTGAATGCCTGATAAAAACGGCTGGAGCTGGCACCCGATAACCGCGCAACCTCTTCAATATCTACGGCCCGATTGTACTTCTCCAGTATGTACTGCCTGGTCTGCTTAACGTAATCATGCAGGTCATCCTCCGCACTTCTCGGCTTGTGGACATGGGCTTGAAAAGCAGCCGCAATGGCATACAAATGAGATTGTAATTGGAAATACGGTACCGGCACCGATTCCGGGTTCTGCGAGTCATTCAGGAAATCCTGAATCCAGCCATAGGCTTGGGGCACACGCAGAGTGTAGAGTTGGAGCTGGGACTGTAACTGGGCCTGGGTCTGGGAATGGCGCTGGGAATGGACCGGTACCGATACCTTGGCCTGGGACTCGGATTTCCTAAGCTTTCCCACACCCTCTTCCTGTTCTGAGAAACATGGAAAGAATGGCGTTTGGCCCGCTTCAGGCGCTGCCGGATTCCCTCCCCAGTCACATTGAAAATGGATGATGACTATGTGAGCAGCCTGACTGGTGCTATTGTGAATTTTACAACTGAGGTTGGGCGTAACGAGAAACAATTCCCCGCACAGCAGCTTCCGCTCCAGACATTGTCCACCCGCCTCCAGAGTCAGCTTCACCTGCTCCTTCAACACATACCCGAACCTGTAGTCCTCATGATTTGGCAGCTCGAAGATGCGCCAGCTATCTATTTTAAGCTCCTCCGTTGCTGCATAGCGAAGAGACAGCTGACGAGAATGATCCCACGATCCCACATCGTTCACATCCCTGCAAATGAATAATCTCAAATTAATTTCTGCTAAATCTCTATTAAAATTGGATGGAGACTCACTAAAATACTATTGAGTCCCAATTTCCGTCCCAATTAAAATACTATTGAAAATTATTCTCACTGTCAATGTTAATTAAAGGGTTGCTTGTGATTGCGGTAAGAAAAATACCTTGCGGCGTCCTTTGATGTGCGTGTTTGTGACGTTGGAGCGTTGCGGAGGTAAGGGGCGTGGGCTCCAGCCGCTGTTAAAGATTTGTTCCCTTGAATGAAATGGATGAGGAGGTAGGAACAAATCTTTAA